>CAIUQR010000029.1 GCA_903901335.1 uncultured delta proteobacterium
GATTCATAGCGATAGCTAACTCCTGAGGATTATCCGTATTTTCTACAACGTTGAGGTATCTTTTCATCGCTGGGATGTAAGGCTTTAACACCCCTGCCGCTTCATCGTATTTGTCTGCTGAAAATCCATACCCAGGCAAAAACCACAGAATCGAAAGTACAAGTAACGCTATGTTTTTTTTCATAAAAAATATCAACAATAACTACTATTAGATGGGGATTGAATGCCAGTTAGACCTCGATTTCTAATTTATGCCATATATCCAATCCAAAATTCCGTTTACCGCAATTTCTTCTACCCCCAAATACCTATTTATTTGGGCCACATCGTCGTTACCAGTTGGCAGAAGTTGGGAGTCGGCTGTTCGATGATCGCTTGACCCACCATAATCTTTTGAAAACCGGCATATGTCATCGGGCTACTCTCTATTTCGCCAATATTCGCGTTGAAGTATGCTTTGATGCTCATGCCTGGATTATCTGGAATCGGGTTGGCATGTTTGGCGATTGCGCGACAAAGTTAGCCAAGCGCCGTTCCGTAGCAGCAGCGGGTGGGGCTGCGGGATATTCGCGCCAAAAAGCGACCATGATCTGGTTCGCCTGATATTCGGCCTGCCAGCGGTTCAAGGTCTGTTGCGCCATCTCTTGCAGCCAGTGACCGAGTTCGTGCGCCACCAGCAGGTTATTGAAGACTTTGATGTATTGTTCTCGCCCGGACAAGCTGAGCGTGCCGATGGCGGCAAAGCGATCCATAGCAGCGCGTCGCGGTGGTTGAAGCACCTCATAGGGGACGAGGATGATGGCATGGTTTGCAGGGTCGTAGCGTGTCGCGTCGGGTGTCGTTGCGACGATGACTGACGGCTTGAACGGTGGCTTGCGACCACAAGCCACAACGGCTTCGTAGAAAGTATCGAGGATCAGCTGGGCCTGTGTGGTGACGAAATCAAGCATAGGTGAAGATTGCATAGGTAGTCTCTTTTTGAGTAAGCTTTTTCATAGCAAGATAAATGAGATAAGGGTCCGAATATGTCTTCTTACATGATAGTCGATGCTGAGCCAAATTTATCCCGGGGGTGAAGTGAGAGATGTTTCCAGATTATCTTCGACGACAGCAGAATATTCCAGTGGCAAGAAGATGTCCACTGGCAAGCCCAAATCAAGAATGAAATTTAGGAATTGACCTTCTTCCTGAACAGATTTTCGTTATTGGCTCTTTTTCACATCTGAAAAAAGGTGGGAAAAATCAATGGGCTCTTCAATATCTTCGTTATCCGGAACCCACACTTCTCTCTTTTTTCGCTCAATTTCCTCGCGCGCCCCCTTAAAACAGCTTTTAAAATAACGCTCAGGGAAACCAGGATCAGCGAGATAGCCGAATATATTTTTCCGAGCCCGGCTAACCATTTCGGCAACCAACGCTTCCTTTTCCTCCTCTGAAATAAAATTCCGTTCATTGACATTGGTAAGAACAATCTCTGCCCCTAAGGCGGCACGAATCTCCTCAATCAATTCGGGCTCTCCACTCACCAGACCCCAAAAGGTTTCAGAAACCGAGACCACGGCATCGTAGCGTACTGTAACCTGCCAGCGATCACCGGCCACCCTGCGGGATTCATCATAAAACCGTACCACAACGCCGTTTGCCAGTTGCTCATCTTCCAGGTGTTTCACTTCAGCTTTCATTTCTTATGACCACCTCATTACTTTGCGCGGTATCTGCATATTGCAGAACCTTATTTCATGCCCGCAATTGGGGGCTTACCAGAAAAAAACTATAGTGGACGGCGAACGATTTTGGTCTTTCCCGTATTCGGGTCTATATGAAGCCAGAAAAGACAAGGAGGAACCAGGTTAGTTTGATATCTTGATCTCATCTACATTGTGACGATGGTGCCAACCACTCATTTATCAGTAAACCTGGCCAGTGGCCCGGGTATCGGTAAACGGTTGCAGGAGGCAACTCCATTTCGGTTGTTGGCATTTAAATGGAACATAGAGTATTAAGAAGAGATAGTCTATGGCAAAGGGCTGTCTCGCTTTACCAGGGAACATTCATTTGTCTCGCCTGACCTGATCCCCTTTGTTCAATTTCCGATGATTCCCCCCCGTGCTCTGCGGCAAAGAACTTTAACCATTTCTGACTGACAAGAACAACATGACCGATAATAAGATTGTTGAATTAACCCCGTTCCGTGCCGATCTGATCCATTCCCTGTCCCGCAGGGGCGAGCGAATTCTGGCTGCGACCGATCTGGCCGGTGAAGTTGCAGCCCTTGAACCTTTGGAGGCGTATTATATTGTCAGAGAACTCGGTCTGGATCAGTCCCTGCCCATCCTCCTCAAATTGAGTCAAGAACAACTGGAGGCCTGTGTCGATTTGGATTGCTGGAATCGATACGACTTTGCCGTCGACAGTCTTGATGAATGGCTGACGGCCTTTGCGCTGGCCGGTCCCGAGGCCCTGGCCAGGGCCTATTTCTCCCTGGACTATGTGGTGCAGCTCCTTTATCTGGCCCAGACCGTCACGGTGTATGATCCTGATACCGATCAGGTTCCTCAAGAGGACAAAGAGAAAGACACCCCTCGTGCCGCGACTCCGGATGGCTTTTTTCTCCTCGATGTTAAGAATGAAGTGGCGCTGAAGACCCATCCTTTTTCGTTGTTGGACGCCCTGTACCAATACGATCCTTCCGCATCCCATCGACTGCTGAGCGATATCCGTGTGGATTTGCCGACCCAGATCGAAGAAGAGGCCTTGCGCTTCCGTAACGGCCGCATGCAGGATATCGGCTTTGTGCCACCAGAGGAGGCTGCTGTTCTCTTCTCCCGGCCGGCCATTCATCGGCCCTTACCCCGGCCTCAAAAACTGACAGACAGCGTCCTCTCCCGGCTGCCGTCCGTGTATGCCGGCCCTTTGATCGCAACCTCCCTGTTGCAGCAGGCCCTGTCCCTGATTACTGATAAGGAACAGTTGTCAGGTCTGGAGCAGGAAATCGTTTGGGCCATCAACAGCGCGATCATTGCCTATGGAGAGCATGCTCGTGATATAAGACAGATAACAGATATTGCCGCGCGGGTGCGGGACACAATTTCCTTAGGGATGGATTCACTGTTGGTCCAAGAGGAAAACTGTCTGCTGGACGACGCAGCAGCTAAGGCGTCCGATCTGTTGGAAGTCTGGAGCATTACCGATCTGTTCCGGCACGGTTTTGGTGCGACCCTGGGACTTCAGCAGGAGGCGCGGCAGTCCTTGGATAAACCCCAGTTTCGTGCCTGGTATGATCTGGCCGAGACAAGCCAGTCGGATGAGCCGGGTGATCGGCTGGAACGCGCCTTTGTAACCGCGCTACTCGGTCGTCACCCTTTATGCAGCGGTTTTAATCCGGCCCACGCTGAAGAGGTGAAGGCCTTTGCCTGTCTTGCCGATATCGATGCCGCCCATGTCCATCTGAAAAAGCTTATTGCCCGAATTTGTCGATAATCATGATTTTTGAGGTGGTAAGTTTCAATGGACAATAAAACTGTCAGCAATGGCTTCCTTTGGAGCTGGACCAATTTCAGAGAGGAAAGGTCCGTTCTGTCATAAGAGATTTGCTCTGCCAACCTCCATTTAGGTCAACACCACAATAGTTGACTTTATACTGAGTGTTAAAGCTTGCGGATGGTGACAAGCATTAATATTGCCATTCCTAAGGTATATTTATAATATAATATCGATATGTTAAGACTACTACTATATCCCGTAACATGCGGTCCTAATTATCCGTGCAGGTTTTCAATCCCCCTGATTGCTTCATGACCAGAAGCCTTACCGAGATCCCAAATCCTTCGCCACTTGAGATCAGCCCCTGAACGGGAGGAATCTCACATGGTAAAAAATATTTCTTTATTTTCATTGAAAATGAAATTATTATTCAGTCATATATTCCACCTATAACCAATTCGAAAATGCAAACCTGCTTAACCCGCAGAGCGTTTCCCTTGGGA
>CAIUQR010000030.1 GCA_903901335.1 uncultured delta proteobacterium
TGATATTGTAGTCGAATATGCCAATGAGGGGACGGACACGGTTCAGTCAAGTATCAGCTACGTTCTTCCCTCCAATGTCGAAAATCTCACCTTGACCGGTACCGCTGATATTAACGGAACCGGCAATACCCTTGATAACATCCTTGTTGGCAACAGCGGCGTAAATATTCTTGACGGCGGCCTTGGTGCCGATACGATGACGGGCGGCCTCGGCAGCGACATCTTCGTCATGGACACTGCCCTCAGTTCTTTAAATATTGATAAAATTACCGATTTCATGGCCGGACAGGACAAGATCGAGCTTGATAGAAGTTTCTTTGCGTCCCTTCTATGTGTGGGTTCGTTATCCTCTTCCAATTTCTGGGCGAGTGCAAACGGGTCGGCAGCAGATGGCAGCGACTATATCCTCTACAACACCACTTCAGGAGCACTTCTCTATGATGCCGACGGCAATGGCGGGGGAGCGGCTATCCAGTTTGCCACCCTTACCACCAAACCGGTTATGACCGCTGCCGATTTTCTGATCGCCGCTTAGCCCTACAACGCAATTTAATGAATCTGATCAGCTCCCCATATTCGTTTCCGCCTGTGAGACAGATAGGCACGATGGTTTCGAAGTTGAATCCATTCGATAAGGCAAATAGTCGTTTCAATGTCAAATTCTCTCATTGGCAGCACCGTTCTCAACAGGAGTCTAAGCTGCGATGGAGTAATGGCTGGTGCTTTTTCCCCCCAATCTGATTTTAAGGTGCCAGAGAAAATAATGTGCAAGCATACAGGTCAAAACATGATGGTTCCAGCCGAGAAATTTTCTCACCTCGTATTGATCCATCCCCAGTTCCGTTTTTGTTTCTTCAAAACATTGCTCTATGGACCACCGCAAACCGCTCAGCCACACAAATTTTTCCAACCTGGTGCTGATCGGTGCATTTGAAATGAAATATGAATACTGTGGCTCATTCTCTATGGTTCTTCGTATGAGCAACCAAACCGTTTTGAGGGGGAGCCCTTGGTGGGCAAGGACAACTCGCCGTTTCGTAAATTCGTACTCAATGGGTCCCTTGGTCCCCTCAGAGACTTTTCGTCTATACCAGAAGAAGTCATTGATTCTATTTGCGAGTGCTTTGAATGTCATTGGTTCTTTGGCATTGTCCGACAGGATTTTTTTAGTCTGTGTCTGCCCGCGATACTTGTATTTTTTTTCGACAACATCTGGTTGTTTCGGCCAACAGGTTGTGTTTTCCGGTGCCTGCCCCAGGTAGGTCACCCCCACAAGGGATTCAACCGCTTCAATGAATTCGGGACTGGTTGTGTAGACGGAATCGGCAAGAACATAACGAAACGGGATCTGTTGTTTCTCCGCAAGGTCCTTGAGCATTTCCGCTGCCAACTGAGGCTTGGTTTGGAATTTGATCTCGGCTGGCAGTTTGCATTTTTCTCGCTTTTCGCTGTAATCTTCCGAGAACCATTGCTCGGGAATATAAAGCCGTTTGTCAATGAGGGCATAACCATGAGCAGAGGTATAGGCAGCAAAAACACCAACCTGGCAGTTGTCGACTTTGCCGATGGTGCCGCAATATTGCCTGGCCACGCCTATGGAATCGCCTCCTTTTTTCACGAAACCGCTTTCGTCGAAAATTAGAGCACCATCAGGATGGCCGATATCGTCATTTACCAAACTGCGATACTTATCAATAATTCGTTCATCGTCCCACGTCGCATCGGAAACAAAACGCTGCATTGCTCTGACCCTTCCGCCTTCTATGGCAAACGCGATAGGCTCTATAGACTTTCGCTCCAGTTGGCTAAACTGACCTGCCATGTAGCGGAAGAAATTGTCCCGCAATTCACTGCGGCGAAAGCAATCGGTAAAGTTCTCATGAAACCCTTTAAGTTCAACGAGTAAAGCGGACACATCGCTTCGGTCTAACTCAAACTTTGGGACTGCATACAAATAGTCAGTTTGTCGAATATCTGGTAACATGGCTTGTCTCCTTTCTGAGGTTTCGATCAGAATAGCAGACAATGCTTGCCGAAATCAATATTAAAATTTTATATATTGCGTTGTAGGGTTAGTGCCGTGTAACGTTTATTGATAATCGATTCCGAAAAACCTGAATCTCAAATACTGCACCGGATAGGCCCACCAAACAAAAAGAAGAGCCAACAGAAAATCCGGTGTAAAAATCCTTCCAGGAACCTCAAGTCTCCTGAAATTCATCCCGGCGGCGCTGAGGATGGCGTTAATCCGGTCTCCAGCTATCCCTTTCAAACGATCAAGTTTCTTATTTGATCCTATTGAGATTCACAGGACTGCCCAAAAAGGCCTCCGGTTTTTCCGGAGGCCTTTTTGCGTGAAGACGTATTTGCCGGACAATCGAAAAAAAGTATAGCCTTCCAACGATCATCTTGTTAAATTCTCTCCATTTTATAGGGATGTTGATTGGCAGACCGAAATGTGGTTTTTCATCATCTGCTGGTAAAGTTACGAAGAGACATGGATTCCGGATTTTTAGCTTTATTGATGATTACCAGGCACCACGGCTCAGAGGGCCACCCTAATGCTCAATAATTTGGAAGAAAAAAATCGTAGTGAACCGTTTAAAAAAAATCCCCAATTGGATGGAGGGCTTGCTTTATAGCAATATGCGTAAAGGTATCATTCTTGCCGGTGGCTCCGGCACCCGGCTCTACCCGGCCACGCTGGCTGTATCGAAACAATTGCTGCCCATTTTCGATAAACCGATGATTTACTATCCCCTGACGACCCTGATGCTGGCGGGTATACGTGATATGTTGATCATCTCCACCCCCCAGGACACGCCGCGTTTTGAACAACTGCTGGGAGATGGCAGCCAGTGGGGGCTCAATCTCAGTTACACCGTCCAGCGGAGTCCGGATGGGTTGGCGCAGGCCTTCCTGATCGGCGAACAGTTCATCGGCAGAGGTGAGGTTGCTCTCGTGCTTGGCGACAACGTCTTTTATGGACATGGATTTCAAAAACTTTTAGCTAACGCCAGCGCCCAAAAAATGGGGGCCAGTATTTTTGCCTACTATGTTCAAGATCCCGAGCGCTATGGCGTCGTGACCTTTAATGAACAAGGCCGGGCTACCAGTCTGGAAGAAAAGCCGAAACAGCCGAGATCAAAATTTGCCGTGACCGGGCTCTATTTTTATGATAACCAGGTTGTCGATATCGCCAAGAATATCAAACCGTCAGCGCGCGGCGAACTGGAAATTACCGACGTCAATCAGGTGTATCTTGAACGCAACCAGCTGCGCGTCGAGATCATGGGGCGTGGCTATGCCTGGCTGGATATGGGGACCCATGAATCCATGCTGGAGGCCAGCCAATTTATCCAGACCATTGAAAAACGTCAGGGATTGAAGGTCGCCTGCCCGGAGGAAATCGCTTTCCGTCTGGGCTGGATAACCGCCCGGCAGTTGGAAGCTCTCGCCCAGTCGCTCGCTAAGAATGGGTATGGGCAATACTTATTGGGCATCCTCAAAGAAAGGTGAGGATATGAAGGTGATACCGACCGCAATTCCGGATGTGCTGATCATCGAACCGAAAATTTTCGGTGATGACCGGGGCTTTTTCTTTGAGAGCTTCAATGCCAGGGCTTTCAAGGAAGCAACTGGCATTCAACCTGATTTTGTCCAGGATAACCACTCGAAATCGGCGAGAAATGTCTTGCGCGGCCTGCATTATCAGATTAAGCGTTCCCAGGGGAAGCTGGTGCGGGTCGTCTTGGGTGAAGTCTTTGACGTCGTGGTCGATATCCGAAAAAGTTCGTCAACGTTTGGACAATGGGTGGGTGAGAAACTCACGGCAGAAAACAAAAAACAGCTCTGGATACCTGTAGGATTTGCACATGGCTTTGTCACCCTTTCCGACTATGCCGAGTTTCTTTATAAAACGACAGAATATTATGCCCCTGAGTGTGAACGTTGCATCCGTTGGGATGATCCGGCACTCGGTATACAATGGCCATTGGCCGGGGAACCCCGGGTGTCGGATAAGGATCGCACCGCCTTTTCTTTTGCTGAAGCGGAGTACTTTTCCTGATGCAACAATTCAGTATCTCTCCACTTGAAATGATTGCCGGTTTCTGGCGCAATCGGAATTTGATTAAAGCAATGGTTGTGCGCGAGGTGGCGGGGCGCTACCGCGGCTCAGTCATGGGGATCCTCTGGTCGTTTTTCAATCCCCTGCTCATGCTGGCTGTGTACACCTTTGTCTTCAGCGTGGTGTTCAAGGCGCGCTGGGGAACGGGCAGTGACTCGAAAATCGAATTCGCCATGTTGCTTTTTGCCGGGCTGATTGTGTTCAGGCTCTTTGCAGATTGCGTCAATCAGGCACCAGACTTGATTCTTTCCAACGTCAACTACGTCAAAAAGGTGGTATTTCCTTTGGAGATATTCCCTTGGGTAGCTTTAGGAGCAGCTCTGTTCCATGCCCTGATCAGTCTTGGCGTATGGCTCCTTGCCTATCTCATTCTTTTTGGTTTGCCACACGTTACGGTGCTACTGCTGCCGCTGGTTCTTCTTTCGTTGCTGGTGTTTATTCTGGGGCTGACCTGGGGGCTGGCTTCACTGGGCGTTTATTTGCGCGATGTCTCCCAATTTATCGGCATCGTCACCACAGTGCTGATGTTTCTTTCGCCTATTTTTTATCCAGCAAGCGCGCTCCCGGAAATGTACCGCCGCTTGCTGGTAATTAACCCGCTTTTCCCAGTAATCGAACAGACCCGTGAGGTGTTATTTTTTGGAAAGGTTCCTGACTTTAATGTCTTGGCAGTATATTTGCTAGGAGCTACTTTGGTCGCCTGGCTCGGGTTTGCCTGGTTTCAGAAGACACGAAAAGGATTTGCCGATGTCCTCTGAGATCGCCATTAAAGTTGAAAACCTGAGCAAGGTCTATCACATCTATGATCAACCTCGGGATCGATTGAAGCAGTTCATACTTCCCCGTATGCGTAGTATGGTTGGTCAATTGTCAGAAAACTATTTTCGGGAGTTCTGGGCGCTCAAAGACATCTCCTTTGAAATCAAGAAAGGCGAAACGGTAGGCGTTATCGGACGGAATGGAAGTGGAAAATCGACTCTTCTGCAAATGATTTGCGGTACGCTCAATCCCACGAGTGGCAGTATACAGACGTGTGGTCGCATTGCAGCCTTACTAGAACTAGGGTCCGGATTTAACATTGAATTCACCGGGCGTGAGAATGTGTACATGTACGCTGCTGTCCTGGGCTTGAGCAAGGAAGAGGTGGATACACGATTTGATGACATTGCCTCATTTGCCGGCATCGGCGATTTCATAGAACAGCCAGTCAAGATCTATTCAAGCGGCATGGTCGTACGACTGGCTTTTGCCGTATCGGTTTGTGTCGATCCAAATATTCTTGTAATCGACGAAGCCCTGGCTGTCGGTGATGCCGCGTTCCAATTCAAGTGCCTGGAACGAATGAGACTTCTTACTAAGTCCGGGACGACGCTGTTGTTTGTTTCTCACGATATTGGCATGGTCAAAAGCTTTTGTCATCATGTGATTTATCTGGAACATGGACAGGAAAAAATGCAGGGCCAACCGGAAGTGGTGGCCGAACAATATTTCCTGGACTTACGTGACGAACAATCCCGCCAGAGCACGGGAGCGGGCTTGGTGTTTCGCAAAAAGAACCTGGGTGCAAGTAACCTGACGGCGTTCGGAACGGCCCAGGGGCATATTGTTTCCGCCTGTTTTCTACCGGACGAGAGTATGAATATGGTTGTCAGTGGTGGTGAAAAGGTTCGCATCCGCATCGAGTCTGAGTACGACCCAAATCTGCCGGGTGCGGCCATAAGTATGATCTTGTTGGATCGGCGCATGCTTGACATTGCCGGCAAGTATTTTTTCTTACGCGAAAAAACAGTAAAAAATGGGAAATACGTTGCTGAAATCGATTTGGAGTTTGAGGCTCGCCTTAGGCCAGGAACTTATTTTATCACTTTGCGCCTGGAAAGCCGTCTTATGGGCCAGAACTTTATGCCAGTGGATAAGCAGCCTGCGGCCTTGTCCTTCAAGGTAACTCCTTACGAGCCGGAATTCTTAGGAACTGTGGATATCGGCGTCCGACAAGTGCCGAGTTTTACGGTCCCGGCATTACTCTCCGGAAAAAAACGCGTTGTTGCATTACTCGCAGTGCGCAATGAGGCTCTTTATTTGCCCCGCTGTCTCGAGCATTTGAATGAACAAGGAGTAGAGACTTGTATTATTGACAACGACTCCACCGACGACAGCCTTGAAATTGCGCGAGGATACAAGAACAAAGGAGTGTTTCGAATAGAAAGATATCCATATCCAGGTTATTTTGATTGGGTGGGGTTGCTGAGCATGAAGGAAAGGCTGGCTGAGGAAATCAATGCGGAATGGTTTATCCACCATGACGCCGATGAAATACGGGAAGCCCCCGTACAGTACTCCACATTATCAAATGCTCTGTTAGAAGTGGAAAGAGCTGGATATAATGCTGTTAATTTTGACGAATTCGTATTTCTACCTACCGGTAGTGCTTGGGAAAATGACGAGCCTCGAGATTTTGTGTTTGAGTTTCGGGATTATTATTATTTTTGCCCTCGTCCTTTGCACAGAGTCAATGCGTGGAAGAAACAAACGGGTCAAGTCGATTTGGTTACAAGGGGGGGACATCAAGTACTATTTAACGATCGTCATGTTTGTCCGGATTCCTTCATTCTGCGGCACTATATTGCATTGAACCTTAACCATTTGCTTCGAAAATATGGTCAAGAACGCATCTACAACCCCAAGGAAGTTGAGGAGCGCAAATGGCATGGAACATGCGCACGATTTGATCCAAACAAAGTGAAATTACCGCTCAGAGAAAATTTGCGGAATCTTGACGTTGAAGGCTGGGTCCGCTCCACTCCCGTTATTAAGCACCCATTTTTTGGGGAATAACGATATTGCATGACTTCTCACTGACAATTTATGCTAATCTCAGTCCACCTTCCCAAAACTGCTGGAACTAGTTTTGGACAATCCCTCGAAAATCACTTCGGCAAGTATTTACTCAAAGATTATGAAGATTATCCGATCAATACACCAATTATTAAACGAAATTTAAGGGCCATAAAAGATTGTCTGAATAGAGCTATCCGAAACATCAACGGCATACATTGTGTGCATGGTCATTTTCTTCCTCTTAAGTATTTATTTTTAGGAAGTAGAACAAATGTCAAATTTATTACGTGGCTACGTGATCCTGTGGAACGGCTTGCATCCCACTACTATCATTGGCAAAGAGTGTATGAACCAAATACCCCCCAGCCTCTCCTCAGAAGAGTTATTGAAGAAAATTGGTCCCTTGAGAGATTTTGCCTTAGTTGTGAAATTAGAAATTTTTATAACCAGTTTTTATGGGGTTTTCCTATAAGACGGTTTGATTTTATAGGTATTGCTGAGCATTTTGAAGAAGATTTTGTCTTTTTCTCGGAGCAGGTTCTTGGAATTCATCTTCCTATATATAAAATAAATGCCAATGAAGAGAAGAAAGAAGGCCAGATTTACATTACTGATTCAAATTTCAGGAAAAAAATTGAATCTTATCATGAAAAAGATATGATCTTATATAAAAGAGTTTTAGAAAAGCGGCTAAGGATCTCCAGGTAACAATCAAGTCATTAAATTAACTGCTAAATTTTGAAAAGAGGTTTGTAATGTCAGAGTTGACAGATGAATACCTTCCCCCTGTTGCTGTAGGAGGAGTCGGAGGAAGTGGAACTCGTCTTGTTGCTCAATGCTTAAGAGAAGCAGGATTTTTTATAGGATCTGACCTAAATGGCGCATACGATAACCTCTGGTTTACTTTACTATTCAAAAGAATTGAAATCTTAAATTCGACTGAATATGAATTTAAGGAACTAGTTGATATATTTTTCAAAGGAATGAATGGAAGCAGGAAGTTTACCGCGACACAAATTCATTTAATAAACGAATTAGCATCATTAGATAGAGAACAACATCCAGCAACATGGTTAAAAGAGAGAGCAAAATCTCTTTTGTCTGAGAAGCAAATTATTAAACCTAATGTTAGATGGGGTTGGAAGGAGCCAAATACTCATATTGTAATAGACCGGTTAAAAAAAAATATTCCAAACATGAAATACATTCATGTAATGCGGAATGGTTTGGACATGGCTCATAGTACAAATCAGAGGCAACTTAAGTTATGGGGGGAACACTTTATCGGCTCCAAGGTCCCTGTGTTACCTTATTATTCACTCATGTATTGGCGTATTGTGCATCAACGCATTTCTGAAATCTGCGATTCAATGGGTGAGAATTTCCTTCTTCTTAACTATGATGACTTTACCTTGCATTCAGAAAAAGGAGTAAAAGAATTACTACAATTTCTTAATGTTGATGTTACTGGAACTCAAATGAACAGACTATCAAATTTGATTAAGCCTCCAGAATCTATCGGCAGATTCAAACGGCACGGTATCAATATATTTGATGCGTTTGATGTGGCATTTACGAAACATTCTGGTTTCACAACTGATATGGAATAAACCTGCACCATTGAGGACTCAAGCCGGAAATCGAATTACATGTGAAGCTCTTTCCGGCACAAGGCTGCCAAGAATTTGATTTTCAGCCGAACGCTACGGTAAAAACACGCCTGGATCATTGACCTTCCTGCAAGAAGGATACAGAGACGGAGAGAGATATTCTGAAAAAGGCTATGGCCATCTTCAAGCAGGACATCGAAATGAGATATCCCTTTGTAAAAGAGAATCGCTCCCTGTTTCCGTTGGTTAAGATGTGTCAACTATTCAGTATTTCTCTATGGTCGAATTGGGCCAAACTGGAAAATGTGGCTTAATTGAATGTTCACAAAACATGAAGATGGAATATGTGTCAAAGCAAACATATACAAAGCGCTCCTTTTATTGTAGGCGTTGGACGCTCAGGTACGACTTTACTCCGACTTATGCTGGATTCGCATCCCCATCTCAGCATTCCTCCTGAAACTCATTTCATCAGGAAATTATTAAATTCTTCCTATTCACAATGCGACGAAAATTTTTTTTTTAATACTGTTGTTTCAACTCGGACCTGGAAGGATTTCGGCATTGAAGAAACCGAATTATATAATAGGCTGATAACAATACCTGAATTTTCCATATCAGATGGTTTACGTGTATTTTATACATGTTATGCTGAAAAGAATAATAAAATTTTATGGGGCGACAAAACACCAATCTACCTGTCAAACATGACGGAAATTCAACGTATATTACCAGAATCATTTTTTATTCATATAATACGAGATGGCCGCGATTCTGCAATATCTTATCGTGGTTTATGGTTTGGACCTGGGAATAGTGTACTGGCGCATGCGAAAATGTGGTCAGATCGAATATATGAAGGCAGAATGCAAGCTAAGAATCTCAACAGAAAATACTTTGAAATACGTTACGAACGTCTAGTAGCAGAACCCGAAAAAGTTCTTAAAGAAATATGCGATCTCTTGGCGCTAAATTATTGCGACGATATGCTTAATTATCATTTATCAGCAAAGGATCGTATTTCTCAGATGCAATCTCGTATCAGTGCAAAAGGCGAATATATTGCAAAAGAGCGAATCCATAATATGTTTGATTTAACCTCAACTCCTCCTGATAAAAGACGCATAGGGCGTTGGCGCAAAGAAATGAGCAGAGAAGAACTGATGCTTTACGAATCTGAGGCAGGACCTCTGCTTCACAATCTTGGTTATGAAACTAATTTTCCTGAGTTATGGAAAAAGTGAAAGCTCTCCCCATCATCGTCGGCGGGTTCTATCGTTCCGGCACTTCACTGATACGCCGTCTGCTGGACGCACACAGCCGCATCCATTGTGGGCCGGAGGTTAAATTCTTTAAGGACTTGCGAGGTGATTATCTAAACGACCCATTGAGCCATGTCAGATTATTCTCTACTCTTCCCTCTCTGGGATTGGAGATGGGCGAGATACGTGATATTTTCGGCAAAGCCTTCGTCAAAGCACATGAAATTGCTGCCGGCAAGGCCGGTAAACCTCGATGGGCCGATAAAAATCCGGAAAACGTGCTCTATCTTGAAGAATGGCGACATTTATTGCCGGATGGATTTGTGTTTGTCCATGTTGTACGCAACCCTCTGGATGCGCTTGCTTCGTTACTTGAGATTGGTTTCCCCAAGGCCGTTCCCGCCGCTTTTGAAGACAAAATCAAGCTTCTCAGCACTTATATAGATGCAGGTTCAAAATATGAAGCTTTGCATCCAGAAATGAGTTTTCGCGTCCAATACGAAGACTTAGTGACCTCCCCAACAACCACTCTTGAGTCTCTCTTTCACTGGCTTGGAGAGGATTTTGAACCACATGTCCTCCTGAATTTCAACAGTACCGCGCGAGGTCGGGGAATAGAAGACCCGAAGGTTGTCGCAACAGAGAGGGTGCATACGCGAAGTGTGGGACGATGGCGAACTGACCTGACTTCAATTCAAATAGAATTAGCTGAAAATATTTTAGGCATATCAGGCCGCCAGCATGTTGTAAGGTAAACCGGAATAACTGACCATCATGCCACAGACAAAGTTAAACAGGATCTTGATATGATAAAGCGCTTACTCCCTTCCTGTTATCAAGATGGGCTCAACAAATAGGCATGGATGAAGTGAGAAAAAAAATAATTGTTGTGTTGGGCATGCATCGGAGTGGTACCAGCGCAATTACACGTGGGTTGCAAACACTTGGGGTTAATCTCGGGAGCAGTCTGATACCCCCGGACGATAACAATGAGAAAGGTTTTTTTGAAGATATTGAAATTAATAGTTTTAACAATCAGTTACTGTCTGCTTTGGGTAGTGATTGGCATGCCTTGTCGTTTATCCCCTCCTCCTTGTTCGAGCAAGAAAACCTTCTGCCTCTTAAGTTGCGCGCCATCGAGTTGATGCGCACCAGAATCGGGGAGCAGCCGTTTGGAATGAAAGATCCTAGGATAGGGAGGTTGTTACCCTTCTGGCACGCAGTATTCAATTCTCTGAATGTAAGCCCCTCGTATCTTATCGCTATCCGTCATTCTATGAGTGTAGCCCGGTCTCTGAAAAAAAGAGATGGTTTCGATCATGAAAAGAGTTACTACCTCTGGATAGAGCATATTATCCCAACTATGCTGGAAACAGTAGGTGCAAACAGAGTCGTTGTAGATTTTGATTTACTGATGGCTGATCCTCAAGCACAACTGAAGCGAGTGGCACAAGCTTTGGACTTGCCCTTCAACTCCGATTCATCCAAACTTAAAGAATATATCGGTGAATTCCTGGATACGAAGTTGCGACACACCCAGTTTGAAATCGGAGACTTAGGCAGTGATCCTGCAGTCCCTCTTGATGTTATTAGTGCATATGAGATGTTGAATCGCCTTGCGCGTGATGAAATCAACATAGATGCACCGGAGGTCGTGGAAATATTCGGGCAATTAAATGCTAGATTGCGGTCCTTGGCCCCAGCATTTAATTACATAACGCTTCTAGAAAGAAAGATATCCGACCGGGACAGTGAGATCATGGGCCTGAAGCAGGGGATATCCGACCGGGACAGTGAGATCATGGGCCTGAAGCAGGGGATATCCGACCGGGACAGTGAGATCATGGGCCTGAAGCAGGGGATATCCGACCGGGACAGTGAGATCATAAGCCTAAACCAGGGGATTGCCGACCGGGATGGTCAGATCGCCATCCTTATTGCGGAACGAGAGCACATTCTCGATTCGACGAGCTGGAAAATAACAATGCCCCTACGGGCTGTTCGTCGCAGTACAGTATTTAGTCCAATTCGTCTCATGCGAAAGATTATTTCTGATGGAGCGCGATGGGCATGGCTGAAATTGCCGCTTTCCTATCAACACAAGTCATTGCTCAAGAACAAACTGTTTGACCACTTTCCATTTCTATTTTGCTGGAGTCGGGCGTATCGCAGCTGGGCTGCCATGAAGGTGCCAAGTGCTACAGCACCTGATTTAATGAATAATCAGGGCGCCTCACTTGTGTCTGGAGTAGCATCCGATGTATATGTGCCTTTACTTCAAGTGCTCCCAACTGAAGATGTTCCTGTTCGGTTGATTGCGTTCTATTTACCTCAATTTCATCCTATAATTGAAAATAATACGTGGTGGGGTGAAGGATTTACTGAATGGACCAACGTCAAACCTGCATTACCCCAATTCGGGGGACACTTTCAACCGCACATACCTGGTGAGTTGGGTTATTACAATTTACTCGACGGAACGACACAATATCGGCAGATTGAGCTGGCAAAACTCTATGGCATTGGCGGATTTTGTTTCTATATGTATTGGTTTGGCGGCAAACTGTTGCTGGAAAAGCCAGTTGAAAATTATCTGAATGATCACAGCCTTGATTTGCCATTCTGCCTTTGCTGGGCTAATGAAAACTGGAGTCGTCGCTGGGATGGCTTGGAGAGCGAGATTCTCATAGCTCAAAATCATTCTCCAGAAGACGACCTGGCATTCATTAAATATGTTTCACAATATATGAGAGACCAACGCTATATATGCATTGATGGCAAGCCATTATTGCTGGTGTATAGACCAAGCTTGTTGCCTTCTCCTAAAAAAACGGCCAAACGTTGGAGACAGTGGTGTCTGAAAAATGGTATTGGCGAGATTTACCTTGCCTACACACAGTCATTTGAGACAGTTGATCCGAGTAAATATGGTTTTGATGCCGCTATCGAGTTTCCGCCAAACAACTCTTCACCGCCGGATATCACAGAGACAGTTAAACCTCTGAATAATTTTTGTGGAACAGTTTATGACTGGCGGGTTTTTGTGGAACGATCACGCAGCTATCAAAAGCCTGCTTACAAGTTATTCAGAAGTGTTTGTCCGTCCTGGGATAACACGGCGAGAAGAAAAAACACCGGGACTATCTTTTTAAACAGCACTCCCTCAGGCTATCAAGAATGGTTGGGAAACGCAGTTGCTGAAACATGTGACAGGATTATAAATCCGGATGAGCGTCTCGTTTTTGTTAATGCCTGGAATGAATGGGCGGAAGGTGCGCATTTGGAGCCTGATACGCATTATGGCTATGCTTATTTAGAGGCAACTCGCAGGGTATTGACTGGTGAAACCGATTCGAAAAAGAAGCAAAAAATTATTATTGTTTCTCATGATGCACACCCGCATGGCGCTCAATTTTTGGCCCTCGGTATAGCGAGATCACTAAAACAAGATCTGCGTCTGGCGGTGGAGGTGGTCCTTCTCGGTGGCGGACGGCTTGCACCTGATTTTGAGGTGCTGGCTCCTGTTCATAATGTAAGGTTTTCCCGAAACGCCTATGAAGCAATAAGAAATCTTGCGAATTCACTCGCTCAACGAGGCTTCACCAAGGCAATTGTTAATACGACAGTTTCTGGTGAGGTGATCCCGATGTTCCGCGATGCCGGCATAGAAAGTATCTGTCTTGTGCATGAACTCCCCGGAGTAATCCAAAGCTATCGCCTCGAAAATCATGTTAAACAAATCGCCACATATGCCAAGAAGGTGGTATTTCCTGCACAAGTTGTAGCTGAGGGGTTCTCCGGATTTGCTGCTGTGGATGGTTCCAAGAAGGTTATTCGCCCCCAGGGTTTGTATCGCAGGAATAAATGGCGATTTGAGAAGCTCTTAGCAAAATCGAAATTGTGTGAGCAGCTTGGCTTAAATCCGGACACAAAAATAGTTCTTACTGTTGGCTATGCTGACCACAGGAAAGGTGTTGATCTTTTTGTTGAATGTGCTCTAAGCATTTTAGCGACACGAAATGATACTGATTTTGTATGGGTGGGTCATTGGGAACAAGGAATGCAAAAGGAGATTGAAAACAAACTCCTGAAGAATCCATGTGCCAATAAAATTCATTTCGTCGGATATAATCCTCAAACCGATTTGTTTCATGCAGCTTCAGATGTATATGCGTTGACCTCGCGGGAGGATCCATTCCCCAATGTAGTACTTGAGTCTTTTGATGCAGGCGTTCCAGTTGTGGCATTTGCGGACACTGGCGGTGCTGCGCACCTTGTGGCGAAGGTGGGTGGGTTCGTTGTTCCAGCCCTTGATATGGCGAAATATTCGGCAGCGATTTGTCATTTACTCGATAACTCGGAGTTATCTGTTTGTTTGGGAGAAGCTGCACAAAATCATGTAGATGAGCACTTCGCTTTTCGCCCTTATCTGTTCGATCTCTGTGGAATGCTGGGCATTAATTTGCCAAAAGTTTCGGTTATAATACCCAACTATAATTATGCTCAATACATTGAAGAGCGGCTTAACAGTATCCGTAACCAGTCTGTTCCCGTATTTGAGCTGATCATATTGGATGATGCCTCAACTGATCAAAGTATTTCTAAAATTTCCGGTTGGCTGGCGTCAACCCTTACTGACGCAAGGGTAGTAATTAATCAAACCAACTCGGGTAGTGTGTTTGCGCAATGGCAAAAAGGTGTTTCACTTGCAAGGGGTGACTGCGTTTGGATTGCCGAAGCAGATGATCTAAGTGATCCGGACTTTCTGGAGGTGGTTCTGCCGCCGTTGGTATCTGGTGAAGCGGTGTTGAGCTATTGTGATTCTCAACAAATTGATTCTTGCGGGACAGTTCAAGCAAGGAATTACCAGGACTACCTTCGTGTTGTTTCTGAGGAGAAGTGGAAGGGTGCTTACATTGCGAGCGGTGCCGAAGAATGCAGATCGTCACTGGCTATACTTAACACGATACCAAATGTCAGTGCTGTTGTATTTAAACGCGACGTAATCAGTGCTGTTATGATCCAACACTTCGAAGAGATAGCGCACTTCAGGAAAGCTGGTGATTGGATTGTGTATATCCACGCCCTTTCTCATGGTAATATTGCCTTTTCGCCACGTACGGCAAACAGCCATCGACGGCATGGGGGAAGTGTTATTGGGAATAGTGTCGATCAAGATCTGTTGCAGGAAATAGCTGAGATCCAGCTGTTTGTCGAAAAAAAGCATCAAGTTGTCGAGAATATTAGATTAAGGGCTGCAGATTACATTATTAGTCTACAGACAAGGTTAGCGCCGATAATTCCTGAAAACCACGGTTGACTTATTAGGTAGGTAAAATATTCCGGATAATCTCAATGATCAAACTACTGCGTTTGTTAAAAAGAAAACAACAAACAGCTAGGGATAATATTTTGGAAAGTGAAGGGTATTGTTCTACTTGCAACCAAAACGCGTCCTTTGTTGCTAAAGACCTTTGGCTACGAGATCACTTCCTGTGTGTAAAGTGTGGAAGTATCCCAAGGGAACGTGCGCTCATGCTGGTTATAGAGCAGTTCTATCCTAACTGGCGAGATTTGATTATCCATGAGACATCACCTGGCAACAGGGGCGCAAGTGTTCGATTGGCTCATGAATGTAAAACTTATATCCCGTCTCAATTTTTTCCAGAACAAAAACTGGGGGATATTTATAATGGTGTGAGGTGCGAGAATCTTGAAGCACTTACTTTTGGAGACGAAAGCATTGACTTACATATTAGCCAAGACGTTATGGAGCATATCTTTCATCCTGTCAAAGTATTTGAGGAAATCGCCCGAACATTAAAGCCCGGTGGCGCGCATGTATTTACAGTGCCGCTGGTAAATAAAATGAAGGCTTCAAAACTTCGAGTAAAAATGTCCGGAAATAGCTCCATTGAACACATTCAACAACCTGTATACCACGGCAATCCAATTGATTCAAAAGGTTCATTGGTAATAATGGATTGGGGGTATGACATCGTCAAATACATATTTGATGCGACGGGGTTATTTACGTATACTATCTATATAGATGATATTACTAAAGGTATTAGAGCAGAATATATTGAAGTGCTTGTAACTGTAAAATCCAATAGTGAATTAGGCTCCTAACGTATGAATAAACACCGCCTTATTTCAGGGGGAAGAGGTTATTGGTTCCTACCTGGTAGGGGTGCCTATTCCTAGGTGTCTTGACAAGATGGGGGAGTGTAGTCTAATGGCATGCTGTGGATTGAAGGAAAGATAAGACCAAACGTTTGTTATGAAAGGAGGTCGTGTGAATCAATACTTGGTTTTCGATGATATTCTTCGTCAATATTGTGTGGACATAGCTTCGACTTTAGGTGTGTGTTCTATCATTCATGAAGAAGATTTGATCTTCAAATTTGTGTTGGAGCACCCTTGCTTTTCACAGAGGACGAGGAGTGCCGTCGAGTATTATTTTAATGATGGAAGCAATTCTGCGAAAAAGCTTTATCAACTTATCCAAGACAATCTGAATATTGATCGAGATAAACGTTATCGGTTGCTCGAATTTGCTTCAGGGTTTGGATGTGTCACGCGTCATTTGAAAAAACATTTTCCTGATTTTGAAGTCATCGCTTGCGATATCCATGAGGCAGCTATTGATTTTATAGTAAATACAGTACGCACTAAAGCAATACTTTCAAAGAAATCTCCTGAAGATTTCTTTCAACAGGAGTCTTTCGATGTGGTTTTCGCTCTTTCATTTTTTTCTCACATGCCTGAACATACCTGGGGAAGATGGCTTAAATCCCTTTTTAATGCTGTTTCGGACGACGGATTGCTCATTTTTACATGCCATGGAAAGGACAGTCGGAAATATATTGGGAATCCTGTTATTCCTGATTCTGGATTCTATTTTAAGCACTCGAGTGAACAGACAGACCTTTCAAGCGAGGAATATGGAACGACCTTAACCCACAAAAAATTCGTATTAAATGAAATTGAAAAACAGACGGGTGATAGTCTTGTATGTTTTAAACAAGGGAATTGGTGGCAACACCAAGACATTTATATTTTAAAAAAATCAACAACATCTGATTAAGAAATTAGCAGTTTTACCTCTCTCCACCCCTTCCCTGTGGTATGTTTAGGTCCGTTACGCATACAAATTTGCTCGTTTCGAAAGAACATCTTATTGTCGAGGGGGCTGCGACAGACTCATGAATAAAGAAGGCTTGAGAGATTCAGGTCAAAAATTTTGGCCGAAGATCACTGTAGTTATAGTCAACTGGAATGGAGAACAGTTTCTCGAGCGATGCCTAACTTCTTTGATGGATCAAACGGTCAAGCCGCAAGAAATCATTTTGATAGATAACGCAAGTTCCGACGGTTCACTGGGGATTGCGCGGCGGTTCCCTTTGGTGCGGCTGATCGCGCTCGACCAGAACACGGGCTTTGCACGCGGAAACAATCTGGCGATCAAGGCGGCATCAAAAGAGTCTACATGGATTGCGCTCATCAATTCCGATGCATATGCCGGACCGCGCTGGCTTGAATCGCTGTTGCTGGCCGCAGAATCTAACCCCGAATTTGTCGCGTTCGGTAGTAAATTGGTGAATGAGGCCGAACGGATGCAGATGGATGGGGCCGGTGATGCCTACCACATGAGCGGGCTTGTTTGGCGCATGGCGCATGGCACACCTGTGTCGGCTTCTGCGGAGAATGAGCACGAGGTGTTCTCGCCCTGTGCCGCGGCGGCACTTTATCGGCGCAGTGCTGTGCGTGAAGTCGGCGGTTTTGATGAAGATTACTTTTGTTATGTGGAAGATGTGGATCTCGGTTTTCGTTTGCGGTTGGCCGGATATCGTAGTCTCTATGTGCCCAATTCCGTAGCCTATCATGTCGGCTCAGGTTCAACTGGTGGGCAGCATAGCGATTTCGCTCTGTACCATGGCCATCGAAACGTGGTATGGACCTTCGTGAAGGATATGCCCGGCATCTTGTTCTGGCTGCTGTTGCCGCTGCATGTGTTGCTGAATCTGGTGAGTATCGGTTGGTTTGCGTTGCGTGGCAGGGGTGGGCTGATGCTGCGAGCCAAGCGTGATGCCCTGCTAGGCTTGTCCAAAATGTGGTGCAAGCGGCAACAGATTCAAAAGACTCGGATTGCTTCAATTGCTGAGATTTGGCGACAATTGGATAAGCGGATCATTACAACAAAACCAGGTGGAAAACGACTGTGAGTGCCGTCATTTCAACAATTATCGTCAATTATAACGCGGGTGCCTTGTTGCGTTCTTGTGTCGATTCTTTGCTGAATTGTCCTCTGGAAATCGAAATTATCGTCGTTGATAACGCGTCGACGGATGGGAGTCTGGAAGCTTTGCAGGGATTGCCATGCCTGCAGATAATTAAAAATCCAGCCAACGTTGGTTTCGCTGCGGCTTGTAATAATGGATTGCGTGTTTCTTCAGCGCCGTTCGTGTTGTTCCTTAATCCGGACTGCTTTTTTAAACCGGGTGTCCTCGCTGAATTATTGGCCGCGATGGAGAAAGATGGGCGCGCTGGTATGGCGGCGGGGGTTCTGACTAATGTGGACGGGACCGAACAAGCCGGTGGCCGTCGGGCAATACCCACTCCCTGGCGGTCTTTTGTGCGGGCATTCGGGCTAGGTCGTTTTTCTGATAGGTGGCCGCGCCTGTTCTTTGATTTTCATTTGCACAAGCAGCCGTTACCGGATCACCCTATCGAGATGGAGGCAACTTCAGGCGCCTGCATGATGATCAGACGTGAGGCAATGCAGAATGTCGGAGAATGGGACGAAGGGTATTTTCTACATTGTGAAGACTTGGACCTGTGTATGCGATTCCGGCAAAAGGGTTGGAAAATTCTTTTCGTACCGGATGTTAAAATTATTCATGTCCGAGGCACATGCGGCCGGACGCGCCCGCTATTTGTCGAATGGCATAAACACAAAGGCATGGTCAGGTTTTACCGAAAGTTTTTTCGGCATCAGTACCCTGGAGTATTGTGGCCGCTTGTGGTGACCGGTGTGTGGTTACATTTTGTGCTTGTGGCTGGGTACCACGGTGCACGTTGGTTGGCACGGGTCTGCCGGAGAAAAGTGTGATTAGCGGAAAGGTTGGTTTGCTTGGTGCAACCAGTCTGGCCGGTGAGGCGTTGATTTCACTTCTGCAAGGAGGTGGTGCCCAGGTTCACGCCTTTTCACGAAAGCCACAGCCTTCAGGGAGTGATGGTCTCGTTTGGCACAGGCTCTCAGTTGCAGACCGCAGTCAGTCTAATCTCATAGAACATTGGCTGTGTGCAGCACCCGTCTGGGTCCTGCATGAGCATTTCACAGTGCTTGAAGCCTGTGGGGCGCGCCGTGTTGTGGTCCTTTCTTCCACCAGCCGCTTTACAAAAAAAGAGTCTCCCGATCGGGCCGAAAAGGCTCTTGCCGCTCGTTTGATAGAGGGTGAAGAAAGTCTGAAAGCATGGGCAACCAGTAAAGAGGTTGAGTGGGCGATTCTTCGACCTACCTTGATGTATGGCCTCGGTCGGGACAAGAATATTACCGAGATAATCCGCTTTATTCGTCGGTTTGGGTTTTTCCCCTTGTTGGGAAAGGCGGGCGGTTTGCGGCAGCCTGTTCATGTCCAGGATGTGGCAGCGGCGTGTATTGCTGCGTTGGAATCTCCTGCCGGGGTAAATCGTGCATACAATATTTCCGGTGAAGAAACCGTGCCCTATTATGAAATGGTGAGCCGGGTGTTTGCCGCTCTGCATCGTTCACCACGGCTGTTGACTATACCCTTTGCAGTATTCGGCATTACGGTGGCCTGTTTGCGCTTGCTGCCAAGATATCGTCACTGGTCCGTCGCCATGGCAGAGCGGATGAATAGCGATCTGGTATTTGATCACTCGGATGCAGCACGGAATTTGGGCTTTTCTCCTCGTCCATTTCGACTCTCCCGGGAGGACCTGCCGCGATGAATCTGGATAGCGTATTCCATCGGAGAGTATGTTATTTCAATATGTTGCTCGTAATGCTATTTTGGATAATTTTGTAAGAGGTTGATAGTGATATTTTTTTCAAATGCGATGTTGAGAAAGGAAGAGGGAACATGAGTGAGCGGGCTGAGCATGAGATTCATCACGGAGAGTTTCTATCCAGAAAAGATACAGAACTAATTTGGGGGTGGGGAACTCCGGCAGGTCGTGTGCGCGCAACTCGACGTGCCAAACTCATTGAAATGGGAGCGGCACTTTGTCGAAATACTCATGTGTTGGAAATTGGTTGTGGGACCGGAATGTTCACTGAAATGTTTGCTAAAACGGGCGCTCGAATTGTTGCAGTCGATATTTCTGCCGATCTGCTGAAGAAGGCAAGGGCGCGCAACTTACCAAAAGAAACGGTGTGCTTCCTGGAAAAGCGGTTTGAGGAATGCGATGTGGATGGTCCGTTTGACGCTGTTGTTGGATCATCGATACTCCATCACCTTGAATTGGAAATAGCCCTTCAGAGAATTTATGAATTACTGAAACCAGGAGGAGTAATAAGCTTTGCTGAACCTAATATGTTGAATCCACAGATTTTTGTGGAACGTAAATTCAGGCGCTTGTTTCCATATATCTCTCTCGATGAAACTGCATTCGTGCGGTGGACTCTTAAGAGGAACCTACAGAAAGCAGGTTACTCAAATATCGAGATAACACCCTTTGATTGGCTGCATCCGTCTGTGCCTCAATCTTTGATCAGTTTGGTCTCGGCGATGGGGCGAACATTAGAGGTGGTTCCTTTTTTGCGTGAATTTGCAGGTTCGTTGTATATAAGAGCGACCCGTCCTTCACCAGGATAAGGAGAGTAATCCCCAGGTATTATCTTTTTCCAAAGCCACAGCGCAGAAAAATTCTGGGCAATACAAGCGGGAGTAAGTTTATGGATATGCGGAAGTATTTTTACCAGTTGATTGCCAAATACATCCGGTTTTATGTGCGGCCAGAAGATACTATGGCACTTGTCAGCAATAGTTCAGATTTACTGCCGGTTATGTTCCCGGAGAGTTTGAAGTGGGATGGTAGCCTGCCCAATAATGAGGACCCAGTTGATTACGTTGTGATTAGCGGTTGCATTCATTATGAGCGTGACATCCAAATGTTTTTACAACAATTACACCACCATTGCATCCCAACTACTCGGGTAATTATCACGTTTTATAGCGCACTTTGGCGTCCTTTGCTGAATTTGGCTACAAAGTTGGGATTGCGTGTAAAGACACAGGAAGAAAATTGGCTTGCTCCCGAAGACGTTGAAAATTTGGTGCGGTTATCGGGATATGATTCGGTTAAGACCGACAGTAGAGTTTTGTGTCCGATATATATCCCGTTAATCAGTGACTTCCTGAATAGGTTTATTGCCCCGTTGCCTTTGTTTAAGGGTTTGGCTATGTTGAATATTCTGGTGGCTCGGCCAGTGATGGTTCCGGGAGCCTTGCCAGTTCCCCTATCCGTCTCTGTTATTGTACCGGCGCGCAACGAAGAGGGTAACATCGACAATGCTGTTCAGCGGCTGCCAGCCATGGGGCCGGATGATGAGTTAATCTTTGTGGAAGGAAACTCAACTGATAACACCTGGGAGAAGATCCAGGAGGTTCAGAGACAATATGGTTCAACCCGTAACATTATAATCGCGCAGCAGTCGGGCAAGGGGAAAGGAGATGCTGTGCGTAAAGGATTTTCTTTGGCTACCAAGGATATTTTCATGATCTTGGATGCAGATCTGACTGTTCCGCCGGAAGATCTTCCCAAATTCTATAATGCCATTGTCGGAGGGCAAGGCGAATTCATCAATGGCAGCCGTCTAGTGTATCCCATGGAAGGCCAAGCGATGCGCTTCCTGAATATGGTCGGCAATAAATTTTTTGCTGTGGCTTTCTCTTTCGTTCTGGGCCAGCGGTTCCGTGATACTCTCTGTGGCACCAAGGTTCTTTCCCGCACTCATTATGAGAAATTGGCTAAGCATCGTAAATATTTCGGCGAGTTCGACCCTTTTGGTGATTTTGATCTGCTTTTCGGCGGCGCCCGTATGGGCTTGAAAATTGTTGAAGTACCTATCGGTTATCGAGACAGGGTTTATGGGGCCACGAATATATCGCGCTGGCGCCATGGTCTGATCTTGCTGAAAATGTTGATCTTTGCTGCCACCCGCATACGGTTCATCTAATGGTGAAGCAATTGAGGGAGCAGGGCTTGCAAAATGGAGTTTTTGGTTTGCCGAGGAAGAAATGGCTTCCACATATCGTGGTGACTGTATGGTTGATATTTCAAGGCATTTCCATTTGGTCACATGCTTTAAATAGCCAGCAGCCACCGATCTATGATCCTTTGGGTTATTTTCAGAAGGGTAAGACTTTTTGGGAAAATATCGACCATGGCAAATGGGTCAATCCTCTCAACATTGAGCCGACAGCTCGTCCACCTGGCACCATTTTGATGTCCTTCCCTTTTGGATATTCATCTGATTTTCATGGCTTTCACTTTCGTTCAGCTTATTTCCCCATCGTAAGTATGGTTGTGGCTGTCTACCTGGCGGTTGGGCTGTCTCGATCTCTGACCGTGGGTTGGGGAGTAGCGAGTATAGCGTTGCTCTTTTCTTCCTTACCATTGTTCTACCAGTTCGAGTTGGTAGAGAACATGGAAACTTCTGTGCGTTGGGGGTTGGTAGATAATTTTCAGGCAGGTGTTGCGGCCATGGCTGCCGCTGCATGCATTAGAAGTTTGAGCACTGTTTCCCTGCGCTGGCTCGGCCTGGGGGGGGGGCTGGCTTCATTCACACTCTTGATCAAACCCTCGGGGATCATGGTCATGGCCCTTTTGGGCTTATCATGGTTCATACTTGCAATATGGAACGTCTTGAAAGCACGGCAGAATCCTGATTCTCCTTCAGAGTGGTCCCGCTATTTGATGTTTGGTGTAATCCAGTTGGCGGGTATTTTTTCATTTTTTATCATCATTTGCGTATCATCGAAATATTTTTCGCCCGAAAATTTTAGATTTGCCAAACAAGTATTGGCGGTGGCGAAGGATGTATTGGCAATACCATTATCTCGGGTGCCTGCTTTGATCCACTGGAGCATAGGGGAGGCTGTGATCATTTGGATCGTCGCGATCATAGCCCTTTATGGATGTAATCCGCATTGCCGCAGCGGTATGAATGAACAGAGTCGATCCCCCCGAACTGTTGGCTTCCTGATGATGGCCTTTCTCGTTTGGGCAGGTGGCGTTTGGTACTGGCTGGTTGTGCAAGCGGGCGGCCATGTAATCAGGTATTTTTCCCCCTTTGCGCTTGGGGGGCTCGTATTCCTGGTTCCTGTGGCTATTCAGGTCTGGCAGCATGCAAAAACATGGGTTCGAACCATCATAATACTGATTTGTGTGGTGCCAACAGTCAACATGGCCTGCCTCCTGACGCAGAATAATCCTCCTATCCTCCGGCAAAGGGAGGCAGGAGTAAGTGTCTCTGTAGGTACATCGCGCGCAGAAGAAGATCAGGCCAATGTTTTTCTGGAAAAAGTTCGCCAAGGTGAAAGGAATATAAATGTGTATTCTTTTCATTCTGGGATTGGCGCTATGGTCTTTGAAAATATTGGCAGTTATGAAGCGCTTGTACGGCCTGATTATCCCACTTATATTACCAAACTGCAGATAAACTGGAGGACTGGGTTTGTGACGCGGCTTAACGATTTGTTGTCCGTTGATTACGTTCTTTTCCGTCCCGTAGGAGGAGACGCGGAGAGGCAACGTTTAATGCAAATTCAAACCATTGAATCTTTCGGACTTGAAAATCAGGTTTTTCAAGCATGGCTCAGCGGATTGACGGAGAAAAACGGTGTTCAAATCGTTTCAGAAACCCGTGTGCGTCTATTGGAAATTATAGATGGTGCACAATTTGAGCGTGACGTCGATCAGTTTGTGTCCGCTCGCTCCTGGCACACAGCCTTTAACAAGGCGAATCCCCCTCACCGATGGTGGAGCAGTGCTCAAATTTCAGCCTACAGCCCGACCCCGGCAGAAAAAGAGATCCAGTTTGGGGACCTTTACAAGCTTCATTCACTGATGATAAAACGTGAAGCTGATGAGTTGAAAGTGGAGGTATGGTGGGAGGAAATGAAACATGAAGAGAACAACAACCAGCGCCTCATGTTTTTTCACTTAATAGACACCCAGGGGAATATTTACAATAATCAACAGATTTCTGTGGGAAGATATAAGAGTATATTTCCAGATCAGAGATGGAGGTATGATTCGATCTCCTTTACATTGCCTGTTGATCCGAATGTTAACGCTTTGGCTTTTGGCATTTATCATCCAGATAGCAAAATAGGAATTCTGCCGGCTGACAAAGGGATCAGGGATTGGGACGGGCGCCGTGTGGTGGTTCCACTGTCTGCTGCCAAGTAGATTATTTTTAAAAATAACAATTTTTATTCAAGATCAGGGCCTGCGCAACCACTTCTAAACAGTTAGGCCTAATGTGCATCAACCCCATCCCTACCCTGCTCAATATGCTCCTTTTCCAGGCTTACCCGTGCAAGGCCGACAGAACCGCTGCGGCCACGTCATCCTGATCGGTTTGGCTAAGGTACGGATGCATTGGCAGGCTGATAACTTTTTGGGCCAAGTGTTCAGCAACCCTGAAGCTCAGATGTCCCTGATTCATGGCCGGCTGCTTATTCAACGGAATCGGATAGTGAACAGCTGTGGGAATATTCTTTTCCGTTAATGCCTTCTGTACTTTTTCTCTGTCTTCCACCTGTATCGTGTATTGCGCATAGACGCTTGTATTGCAGGCCTCGATATATGGTGTCACGATCCCGTCGGATGCCAGAAGGTTCGAGTATCTCTCTCCGATTTCGGCACGTTTCTTAATTTCTCCAGCAAAGATATCCAACTTGGCTAGAAGGACGGCAGCCTGGAGGGTGTCGAGCCTGCCGTTGATTCCTACCCTGGCGTGATGATAGCGTTTATCCTGTCCGTGAACGCTGATTTCCCGCATAATATTAGCCAATTCATCATTGTCCGTAAAGCAGGCGCCTGCGTCGCCGTAGGCACCGAGCGGCTTGGACGGGAAAAAGGATGTACAGCCGATGGTCGTCAGCGAGCACGATTTTTTCCCTTTATAGGTTGCCCCGAAACTCTGCGCCCCATCCTCAATGACCGGAAGATTGTGTCTTACAGCGATTGCATTAATCGCATCAAAATCACAGCACTGGCCATAGAGGCTCACCGGCATGATCGCTTTTGTTTTTGGCGTAATGGCTGCCTCGATAAGGCCCGGATCAAGATTGTAGGTTTTTGGATCTACATCGATAAAGACAGGCGTTGCTCCTAACAGCGCAATCGTCTCGCCCGTCGCAATAAAGGTGAACGGTGTAGTAATGATTTCGTCTCCGGCACCAATACCAAGGGCCATCATCGCAATCAGAAGGGCGTCCGTGCCGGAGGAGACGCCAAGACAATGCTTCACTCCGGTGAATTCGGCCAATTTAGGCTCAAGTTCCTTGACTTCCGGACCTAAAATGTACTGACCGTGTTCTAAAACTTTTTTGATTCGTGCATCTATATCCGCCTCAATACCTTTGTATTGGGACTTCAAGTCAATAAAATTCATACGTATCCTCTTAAAATCAATAATAGAGATATTTCCATCTCATACGATATACCGGGCAGGGGTCCGAACGGGTACATCAAGCGGTAGTTTATCCTTAATGGGCATATTGTTCTATACATTTCTTTCCCCCTGAGAGTGCTGCCGTTTCAGGCGCAGAAGGGTCCTGAACATCGGCTCTGTCTGGTTTCTCTCTTTTCTCTCCCGGAGTGCGGCCTGTAAAAGTTCCGGCGGCGGCCTGGACTCCGTCAGCCGGATACAGTTCGGGCGGTTTGCAATCTCCCTGGTGATAATATTGGCCAGTTCAGCGTCACCAAGCTGCGGCGATACATAAAAAAGCGGTGCGAGCAGAGATGTCTCCGGCCGGATGAGTCCTTCAGCGATTGCCAGTTCCGCAAGCGGCGTCCGTGGATAGATCCGCAGCCCCTCAGTGATATGAACCATATCGTCCCGGCCAATATACTCATCAATAAAGGCGAAACTCTCCAGCAGTGTCTCTTCGGTCTCTCCGGGGCCGCCGAAGATGAAGAACCACATGGTGGGCATCTCATGTTCACGGATTAGCCGTGCCGCCTTCCGGAGATGTTCGATGGTGAAGTTCTTGTGATAATTTACAAGCATCACCGGGCTTGCGGAGTCAGGTGTGGAATCGATCTGGGCAAAGCCGGCCCGTTTCATCAGGTCAAGGAGATTGCCGCTGATATTAACCGGATTCATTCCCATGGTCCGCAGGGTAACCGAGAGTTTGCGCCGGATGATCTCCTCGCAGATGGCCTCGGCATGGCCCGGCGGGTCGTTGAAGGTCGAGTCGACAAACTCGAAAACCAGGCCCGGATTCCGGATTCTGTCATGTGTGGTCTCAATCTCATTGACCACATGGGCCACCGTCCGCTTGCGAAACGTCCTTCCTTCCAGGATCGGGTACGAGCAGTAGATGCAGCGGTGGCCGCAGCCGCGCTTGGTCTGGATCGGATAGGCCCCCCGTTCGCTGTAGGGGGCGTAATTCAACAGGGTGTCGAGATCGGAAGAAAAGGGTTTGTCCAGCGGCAGGGAAGACGTGGGATTGACCCCCGCATTTTCCCCGGCCAGGACTACGCCTGCTATCTGCGATGGTTCACCACCCTGTTCAAGGGCCTGCAGCAGCAGCGGCAAGGCCTCCTCGGCCTCGCCGGTGATCCCGAAATCGGCACCGAAGACCTTCATCAGCTCATCGGGAAAAATCGTGAAACCGGAACCGCCAAGAATAAGTTTGGCTCTGCTCTCCTTAATCGGGGCAAGGTAGGTCTCCAGGATACCGGGGAGATAGGAGTGGGTGGAACCCTTCACCATATCATCGATGTTGCGGATGGAAAGCCCAATATAGTCAGGCTGGAACTCCTGCAGATGCCGGCGCACCTCGTCGCTTGACAGTAAATAGCCATCCAGGAATTCGACCTGGTAGGCATCGCGCAGTCTCTGGTAGAGCAGGGCAAGTCCGAGCGGCGGGACGGGATACGGCGTGGTCGCCTGGTTCGTCGACAGGAGCAGTATCTTTTTCATCTCTATGGATGTTGCTGGGACTCGATAAATTCCGCCATCGAGTTGACCGTCTGCAGGATGGTCAGGGCATGGCTCTGGTCGTTGATGCTCACGCCGAACTTCTTCTGTATCCCGATGACCAGTTCGAGACCGTCCAGCGAATCGAGGTTCAGGAGTTTACTCTCGAAGATCATCTCGTTGTCATCGATCTGTTCGGGTTGGACCTCGGCAATCTTCAGGGTCTCGATGATCATTTTTTTTATCTGCAGTCTAAGCTCTTGGTCTGACATGGTTCTCACTTGTTCTTATAATTTTTTCGCAGTTTCTGACAGGCGTTCGAAAATATCCTTTTCCACATGCGCCCTCTGATGGATCATACATTTCAGTTCCTGCAGACGAACGGGCCCCAGATCCCGTTCTTTGCCGATTCGGGCGACGAAGAGCGATATCTGCCGCCATTCGTCACCGTTGGCCATCATCTCTTTGGCCAGGGCCTCCAGGCTTTTGTTGCCGAGCAGGGTGCCCGCTTCTTTCAGGAACGAGGCGTAGAGATAGCGGAAACCGCCGCCGCCGGTCCCCCGGTCTTCAAGGATAACATGGATCATCATGATCTCATGGGAGAGATGATCCGTATTCCGGCAGAGTTTCGGCCAGGAGGTCACCTTGTCGCCGAAATATCTGATGCCGCGGATCCCCATGAAGGGCAGCGGGACGCGCAGCATGTAAAAGCAGGTCTGTTTAATTCCGGCCTTGATCGCGCTTTGCATGTCCACGTCAGGCTTGACGCCGGTGACGTGGAACTGAAACCCGGCCGGTGCAAAAGGGCCTTTCACCGACCGGGCAATCTTCAGGGTGCGTTCATCCAGCCGGGCGATCTTCGGGTAGTAGACATCACTTATCAGGTAGTCTGCCCCGTCTTTGCCGATGACATTGACGAAATGGGCGTTGAAGTGGGCCCTGGCGTAGGCCGGGAGGTACTGCATATAGAAAAAGTCCACCTGCACGGCCACCGGAATCCCCTGATCGAGAAGGCTGTCCAGGGCAGCCATGGCCTTGTCCGGGGTCCTGTTTTTCTGACAGCTGATCTGAACACCGAGTCGTTTCTGCACGGCTGTACGGATCTTGCCCGGCTGATTGCGGAGGACAAAGGTCGGAAAATCCAGGGTGGGGAGCTTGAAATACCCAAAAAAAAGGCCGCCGGAGATACCGAAAACCATGGGTTCGGAGATGGCGAGGCCCGCATGATTCAGCTGGGCTGTAACGGCGCCTGATTCGCAATGCGCAGCCATTTTATGGGTAAAGGCGATCATGTCCTTAACTCGCTGGCCTGCCTGTCCCGAACGGAAATGCGGCTGATGATAACCGAGGGCAGGGCGGTCTGTTCATTATGGATGGCAAGACCCTCCTCCTCACAGAGGATGACCTGAAAGAGCTGAGCCACCGGGATGCCGAAAACGGTTGCATAGCGTTCAAGCAGGGCGACACTGGTGCGGGAAAACCCCTTCGGTGTCATCTGGAAGCGCAGTTTCCTCCGGCTGATGCCGACCCGGCAGGCCAAGTCTCCCTCGCCGATCTCGACCAGATCTTTATAGTAGGCTAAAGGAGAAATTTTTCCGGCCTTCAGCTCCTCCAGGCGTATGGTTTGCAGTCTGGCCTTCTTGGCAAAAAAATCATCAAGATAGTTTTTGACCATATACGAGCCGGTCTGAACCGGGCCATAGGTCTGATCATCTTTTTCAATGTATAAAATGAGCTGGTGGGAACTCTCCACCTTGCTGTCTTCTTCTTTCACGGCTGTACCTGGATTGTATCTGCAGTTGGGTGAAGTATGGGGTAAAGCATAATGGAATTGTCTTCCTTTTCAACCAAATAGCCGTTACAATAAATGCTCGATTTAAAAAAACAAGGGAAATTTCCTGATAATGAATCTTTTCAGTGGTGTCATGAGTCCATGAGCGCTGTTGCCTCACATTCTGATCGAGCCCGGTCCGCTACCATTGCCATTGAGGTTGACTCACTGGTGAAGATATACAAAAATGCGACGGATCCCGCTCTGAATAATTTTTCGTTGTCGGTTGAAGGCGGCAGCTTTTTTGGCCTGCTCGGCCCGAACGGCGCCGGGAAGACGACGGCGCTCTCCATTATTACCGGGCTGCTGGCGCCGGACAGCGGCAGCGTCACCATCCTCGGCCTGCGGCTCGATCGGCACCTCCGGCAGATTCAGACCAAGATCGGACTGGTTCCCCAGGATCTTGCCCTCTATGAGAACCTGACCGCGACTGAAAATCTCGTCTTCTTCGGGAGACTGTATGGCCTTGCCGGAAGAGAACTCCAGACCGAGATAGATCGATGCCTGGAGTTCACCCAGCTGCAGGAGCAGCGCAACAGGCGGGTATCGACCTTCTCGGGCGGGATGAAAAGACGTCTCAATCTCTCCGCCGGGATGCTGTACCAGCCGGATATCCTCTTTCTCGATGAGCCGACGGTGGGGATCGATGCCCAGTCCCGGCAACTCATCCACGAGCGGCTCACGGACTTGAACCGGCAGGGGACGACGCTTATCTATACAACCCATTATATGGAAGAGGCCCAGGAACTCTGCTCCCATGTCGGGATAATTGACGACGGCAGGATCATCCAGCAGGGAAGGACCATGGATCTGACCCGGCAGCAGGGTTTTAACAACCTGAACGATCTGTTCTTCTCCATTACAGGCAAGAAGTTGCGCGATGTTTAAATTCTTTAATCATATCATAGCCTCCACGTGGAAAGAGACACTTCTTCTCCGGCGCGATAAGGCAGGCCTTCTGGTCCTGTTTTTCATGCCGGCAGCGCTCGTCATCATCATCACTCTGGTCCAGGAAAATATCATGGAACTGAGCGGTGAAAAGAAAAGCGCGATTCTCTTTCTGGACCAGGACCATGGGCAGATCGCGACCCGTCTGCGGCAGTCCCTGCACGATTCGAAGAGGGTTACGCTGGTTGAACTCGACGGTGCGACGGTGCGCCGGGATGAAGCGATAGCGCGGGTGCGGAGGGGTGATTATCAGGTTGGGGTTATAATTCCGGAGGGGACCTCGACAAGGCTTGAGGCCCGGATAGAGACGCTTTTTGCGGCCGATGCGCCTTCGGGAAAGGCCTCTGACGGGGATCTTATCCTGGTCTATTTTGATCCCGGGGTGCTGCCTGGTTTTCGGTCCGGAATTCTTGCGGCCTTACAGCTCGCGACCTTCAACATCGAGATGGAGTTGAAGGTCAAGGCCCTGCAGGAAAACGTTGCCGTCCTACTGGCCGGTCAGCAGATGATGATGGGGGGGGGCGGGAAAAAACCGGACCTGGGGCTTACCCATCTGCAGGAGAACCTTCTGACGATTTCAGAAGAGCAGGCAGGGTCGAAAAGGGAAGAGAGCGCGCCGAGCGCGGTCCAGCACAATATCCCGGCATGGGCCCTGTTCGGCCTCTTTTTTACCTGTATACCGCTGGCCGGATCGCTCCTGGTTGAACGGAATTCGGGGATCTGGATCCGTCTGATGACCATGCCGATCTCGTCCGTTTCGTTACTTATCGGCAAGATAATCGGCTATGTCGGGGTCTGTTTCAGCCAGATTCTGCTGATCGTCCTGATCGGCCATTTTCTCTTTCCTACCTTAGGCTTACCCGCGTTTACGATCAATGGGCACCTGGTGCCGCTGGTTGTTATCTCGCTCTGCTGCAGCCTGGCTGCCTGCGGCTATGGTGTGCTTCTGGGAAGTGTGTGCACCAGTCTCGAGCAGGCCTCGATGTTCGGCTCGATCTCCATTGTCATTACCGCAGCTCTCGGAGGGGTCCTGGTGCCGCCCTATGCGATGCCGGGTGTGATGCAAAGGATCTCCGGCTTTTCGCCCCTGAACTGGGGGCTTTCTGCCTATCAGGATGTCCTGCTGCGCGGCTCCTCGATTGCACAGATATCCGGCGATCTCTGCCGCCTGCTGGCCTTCTTTCTGGTCCTGCTGCTGATCTCCTGGTGGCTGAACCGCAGGTCGCAATAAGCGTGCATTATTTGTTATTTTGTGAAAAGAAGAGACGTAGTTGAATTGTTGATAATAAACTTTTTAAATATGAAGTATGTCAACAAATCAACCTCATCCATTTTTGGGTTTTGGAATTATTTCTAAGGAAGAAATGATTCCAAACCTAGCCAGATTCCTGCTGTAATCAATATGAAAAAACTAAGGACGAAAAATATTTTTCTATTTCTTGCGGCATATTTTTCTCCTCCTTTCTTGATCCATACGTCATAGGTCTTTTTATTATTTGCAAGGAAAAAATAACGTACTCCGACAACGGCCGCGAATATTATGAAAAAATAGTCTACCATAATTTGAATCCTCTTAGTTATAACTATGGCATTGGTTGGTTGTTTTTTCCCTGATTCAACAAGTTGATAGTCGGGTCATAATACCGTGTCCGGTAATATGAAAATCCGGTTGCATCGGGCTTCCAGATTCTCCTGTCTTTAATCGCAGTTCGCGATAGGCACGGATTGCGTGTCTCAGGTTGCGGGGGGAGCAAATAGTCTAAAAAACTCCAGCTATCGACCTGAGCAGTTACCACAATTATATAGTATCCGTCCCCCTCCTGATCAGCCAGAGATCGCTGACCTTGCGGTAAAACTCCGGCAGCGGCAGCGTGGTCCTGGTGACGGCGTTGAACATATTGTATTTTGCCAGGTCCTGGTCGACAATGTCGGCCTGGGCCTCCCGGTAGAAAGAGGTTCCGGGAAACGGGGTCAGGATTGTATACCCGGCAAAGGCCACTCGATGCCGGGCGGCATAATCGGCCAGGGCGCGGAAATCCTCGTCGTTATAGGAAGGCGGGATGATGTAATTACCGCGGAGCATGATCCCGTTATCGTGAAATATTTTTATGGCTTTGTCGATCTGCTCCGCCTGCAGCTGCTTGTTATAGCGCTTCAGCTCGTCCTGCCGGATGGATTCAAACCCGGCGATGACCACCTTCAGGCCGCCTGCCGCCAGTTTTTCAATAAGTTCGGGGTTGTCCGCCGCGGTATCGACCCGAATGTCCATGATAAAGGTCTTTTTGATCCCTTCTTCTTCGATCCGGTCGAAAAGTCGACGGGCAAAGTCCAGGTTGACCAAGGTGTTGGCATCCGAGAACCGGACCACATCATACCCATCCAGGCCTTTCAGCTCTTCGATTACCGATTCCACTTCACGCTGGAAATAGCGGCCGCCAAATTGCGGCCAGATCGAGCAGAATGAACAGGAGTACGGGCAGCCAAGGGATGTGAAGACATAGGTGGACGGCCCGGGGGCCTTGCCGACCCGGTAGGTCGAACGCCAGCGCTCAAGAAGGCTCCTGTCCGGCAAGATGAAATCCTTGCCGGCCGGGTCGAGGATTGGAGTGGGCGCCGGTGTGGCGATAAGCTCAGTGCCCCGGCGGACAATGATGCCGCCGATATGGTCAAGGCTTTTTTTTATTTCAATTGCCTCCACAATCTGCCGGAAGCTCCCGGCGCCGGGACCGATGCAGACGATATCCACGCCTGGATCACGAAAATGTTCGGGGCAGAGGGTGGCGTGCAGACCGCCCGCGACGGTGACGATATCTGGATTGAAGGCCTTGACGGTGCGCAGGATCTCAAGGCCCAGTGGAAACTCGGAGGCAATAAAGGTGACACCGACGATTCCCGGTTTTGTCCGCTCCAGAAATTCCAGGACCATCTGTGCAGGAGGCGGACTGTCGGGGATGAGATCATACTCTCCTTTCATTTCCAGCAGGCTGACATCGTGATCTTTCAGGTTGGCGGCAATGGTCAGAAGTCCCAGCGGTGGGCCGATCAGCTTCTTATGGATGAACTGCTTGGCCTCTTCGCAGGCATGGGTGAGGATGCCGTTATGGGGCGAGCGGGGCGGGTTGATCAGGGCAATATGCATGTCTTCAGGATTTCCGGGAAGGAAAATGTTGATGATGTTTTTCGATCAGCCTGCGGGCGGTGTCCAGCAGGTCGTTTTTGTCGACAATCAGGTCAACGATATCGAGGTCCAGGGCGTCGTCAGCCAGAAGGTTTTTGCCGGACAGGATGAGCTCAATGGTCTTGCCCAAGCCTGCAAGCCGGGGCAGGCGGATGGTCCCGCCGCAGCCCGGCATCAGGCCAAAACCTGTCTCCGGCAGGGAAAACAGCGCATTTTTGGTGCAGATCCGATAATGACAGCTCAGGGCCAGTTCCATACCGCTGCCGAGACAACATCCCTGGATTGCAGCCACGACCGGGAAAGGCATCTGGGCGAGTTGCTGAAACGAGCCAAGCGAGCGGTTCGTCGCCTCCAAAATGGCCGCTGCATCATCCTGCCCGAGCCGGTCCGTCAATTCTTCAATATCTGCTCCCGACGAAAAATGCCTGCCCTGACCGGAGATGACAAGGCCTCTGGTTTCCGGATACCGGTCGATATCCGCGATGATCCGGGAAAGCTCCTCGAAGAAGAGGCGATCAGTCTTGTTCGCCGGTGGCGAGCAGAGCTCCAGATGCAGGATATCGTCCGGATGATGCAGGATGACTCTTTTCTGCTGCACCTCAATCCTCCTGCAGTACGGCAAGGCCATAGGCCGTGCTTCTGGTATGGGAGATGGACAGAAAAAGAATATTTGGAGAAGAGAGGCCTGGGCGATCAGGTAAAAAGAGAAGCACAGGGCGGTCATTCGGTCGTCGGCCCAGCACAATGTCCTTTTCGCTGAGGCCGCCGTCCTTTCCCTTGGTGAGAAGGTGCAGGACAGCTCGTTTAAGGGCCAGGCTGCCGACGGTGGAACGGATATGCCGGGTGCTCAGTTCTGCCTGCTCCTCGGCAGAGAAATAGGTGCCCAGGAGGGGATCGTGTTGCACCTCTTTAATATCCAGATTCACGAGTACCGATCTGATGGCCTTTGAGTCGCTCTTCATGGTTTGACGCTCTTCTGCTCTGATTCCATGGTGACCACATCCTGCGCCAGTTCGCAGAAAAGCCGGGTCTCTTCGGCCAGCGCCTCTTCCATCGGCATCCGCCTGCCGTTATGGATGGAGCGCATCACGGCCCGGATCAGCTTCGGCGGGTGGCTCGCAGTGAGCGCTTCCAGAAAACGTATCGCCTCTTCCTCGATCTTCTTTGCCGGGGAGACGAAATCAACGAGTCCCATTTGCAGGGCCTCGGCCGCGCCGATCATCCGGCCGCTGAGGATAAGATCGATCAGGTGCCTGGGGAGCAGCTGCCGGGAGGCGAGGGTCCCTCCCATGCCCGGCATCAGGGTATGGCTGCATTCGGGAAAACCGAACATCGCGGTCTTGGCGGCAAAGCGGAAGTGGCAGGCCAGTGCAATCTCAAGGCCGCCGCCCAGGCAGCTGCCGGAGATCATTGCCGCCACCGGAATCGGGGCAAAGGAGATGAGCTGTAAAAGTTCTTTTGCACTTTGCAGGGCATCCTGCAGGGCACTGGCATCGCGGAAAGAACCGGCAAAGCTCTCAGGATCGGCGCCGCTGCAGAAATGCCGTCCCTCGCCGCGCAGGATAACGGCCTTCAGCTCGCGATTATCGAGAAAAGAGCGCAATTCCTCCTTTTCCGCAAAGACGGGATGAACCAGGGCATTCGTGGGCGGATTGACCATGGTTATCCAGCCAGTTGAGCCTGTTGTATGATAGTGAAACCGCATAGTCTATTTAAACGATTAAAAGATGTTTTTTATTTTTGCCTGTTGTCCCGGCAAAAAGCATACCCGAAAATCCCCTGGCCTGAAAGATCCTTTCGCAGACGATCTGCAGCTGATCAAGGGTGATGTTTTGTCGCCGGTATGCCTGAAGGCAGGCCTCTTTCAGTGTGTCTCCAAGGTGTTGCTGCAGATTTTGCCGTTCCACTGCGCTCACCGTATGGTTCGGCCAGGGCAGGTCGCAGCCGATCATCAGGCCGTCTTTATTCTTCTTTCCCCTTTTGCCGAGGTCTAACAGTCTCTTAAGGCCCGAGATCAGCAGGTCATGGTCTGCCTGTGCCGTTTTCTCGGCAAGGTTCCGATAGTTGGCAGCGGCAGTATGGATAAGATCAAGACCGATTGCATCCATCATCGACAGCTGGCCGAGCCCGATCAGGTCCGATTTCGAGGCCTCATCGACGACCTTTGCCGGGATTCCGCCCTGCAGCGCGCCCAGGCAGGCGGCCTGTAAGGGCAGCAGGAGCCTGTTAATCAGAAAGGCGTTATTCTCGTCCTGCTCAAGGACATCGCAGCTGTTTTCCTGAAAAAATCGGAGACTCTCTCTTCGTCGCTGTTCATGGCAGGTTTCAGGGACGATCAGCTCGACACAGGCCGTCAGCTGCACCGGGTAGAAAAAATGGGCGCCCAGGCAGTTGCGGTGGAGGGTCCGGGGCAGCAGGGAGGAGGAGTTGCTGAAGATCAGGGTCTGCTCCGTGATTAGATGCGAAAGGGATGCCAGCGCCTCTTTTTTTTGGGCTGACGATTCATGGGTTGATTCAATGATGACATCCGGAAGCGGGATGCCGTCTGCGGCCAAAAGATGACAATCCGCGTCGAACAGACTCTGCCGCTCCGGGAAGAATTTTGCCGTTCTGCGGCGTATCTTGGCAATCCTTTGCAGAAGTTCCGCCCTTTGTTCCGGGGAGCTGGTGACCCAGTGGACGGAAAGGCCTTTTTCAAGGAAAAAGTCCCCGATATTCCATGCCATTTTTCCGGATCCTGCTATTAATACCTTTTGTTTCAATAGTTGAGCCGCCGCTTGAGATTTCTGAGGTTATAATGACGGGGTGCGGCATCGATAAAGCGGGCGTGCTGGGAAAGAGAAACGCCTGCCCCGCATTCAATCACCGCCTCCACCCCGATCTCCGTCAACTTTTTCAGAACCCCTGGCCAGTGAATGGGATGGGAGAGATTCGCCGCTGTCATCTCGATCAATTCCTCTTCGGTGCGTATAAGGCTGTGATCCAGTGCCGACAGCACCGGGCAGATCGGCCGCTGCCAGTGGAGCGATTCGAGAAAGTTCCGCAGTTCGTGTGAGGCCTCCGCCATGAAGAGCGGGCTGTGAAAGGGGATATCGACAGGTAAGGGGATGGTCTTGACGGCGCCGGCCCCTTCGGCCCAGGCAAGCAGGCGGTCCGTCTCCTTTTTATAGCCGACATAGACCCCGGAGCTGGCATTGTTCAGGTTGGCCAGATTCACCGATGTCAGCCCTTTTTCGGTAATGACCTCGGCCACCTCATCATGATCGAGACCGATGATAACCACAACACCGAAACGTTTTTCCGGATTGAACTTCCGGCCGAGCCGATGGGCCTTTGTAATTATGGCCAGGCCGTCGGGAAATGAGATTGCCCCCGCTGCCGCCAGGGCCGCATAGATGCCGAGACTATGGCCGCCCACCAGCTTCGGGACGAGGCCATATTCGCCAAAAACCCGGAAGGTGCCGCAGGCAAACACATAGGCAAAGACCTCGTGGCTGAACTGGTCACCCTCAAAGGTCGCGTTCTGTAAAAGCGAGGCAGCAAGATCGACACCTGCCATCTCTGAGCCTTGCCGGATAAAGGGCTCGATGACGGTCCGGTATTTCCGGTAAAACTGGCCTTCCCTGCCGAAGGGCTTTACCCCGATACCGGGGAAGAGGAAGACCCATTCGCGGGTGTCGTCAAAGAGCGTCATAGGTCAGAACATACCCCGCCTGCATAAATTTGCTCACCTCGGTGACAAAGCTTACGATACAGTCACCGGGGTTGAATCGCTCTTCCCGGATGATCTTATCCAGGCAGATGAAGGCCATCGGTGGCCCGCAGTAGCCCAGCTGGTCCAGTTTGGAGTAAAAGATCGAATCATGCAGTCCGAGCTGCAGGAACTCCTCTTTGATCGAGTCGACGATATGCTTAGTGGGCAGGTTGATCTGAAAGTGGCGAACGGCATCGAGGGAAACTGAACTCCTAGCCATCATGCGCTGAAACCCCTTCAGGAAAATGGAGCCGCCCTCCTCCTGGAAGTCGCTGGTGGAGAGGGCGTTTCTGAACCTCTGGCGCAGGTGATGGTAGCCCAGCTCGAACTCCTCTTTCGGGTTCAGCCAGAGGGCGGGGCGGAGGTTGAACATCAACGATGGCCGCTTCCCTCCGATGGATTCGATAAAAGTGGTTTCGACCCGCAGATCCTGGGGGTGCCTTTTTTCGGAGGACAGCACCAGCGCCCCCGCCCCGTCAGAGAGGAACCAGCGCAGGAACAGGGACTCCTTGTCGGCCAGCGGCTGGTTGTAATACTCGGCCCGGAGCTCGGAAGAGGCTATATTCGCGGACAGGACCAAGGCATTGCGATTCTGGCCGGACTTGAGCAGCTGATGGCCGAGATAGAGTGCCTTGTAGGCCGAGGTGCAGTTGGCATGGATCGAAACCTCGTCGCAGGTTTCGATGCCAAGCGCCTCCTGGATCCGGACCGAGGCGGTGGGCATCTGGTCCTGGTGGGCCGAGCCGTAACAGATCAGATCGATATCCGAAGGCGTGAGCCCGGCGGCCTTGAGGGCCTTTTTGGCAGCGGCGACTGCCATGGTGATATTGTCCTCGGTAAAGATCCTGGTCTTGGGATCGATGGCATAGTGGACATAGTGAATATCGAGGAGTTCGCGCATCACCGGGTGGGTCCGCTCGATCCATTTCCGGATCTTTTCCGGAGCCTGATCAAGCTCTCCCAGGATCTTTGGAATATCATCGAAGGCAACAGGTTTGCCGGGAAGATAACTGCCGCTGCCGCAGATATAGACCGCATTCATGGCCTTTCCTCTCCTTCTCGGCGTAAATGGTCATATGCCGAGAAGATATTCACCCCATTGTGGCCGCCGAAGGCAAAGGAGTTGGACATCACATGGCGCAGGTCTTTTTCCCGGGCCTGCAGCGGTACATAATCCAGATCGAGCCTGGGATCGGGGTGGGTCAGGTTGATGGTCGGCGGGATGATACCTTCGTACAACGCCTTGCAGGAAATAACAGCTTCGACCCCGCCGCTGCCTGCAAGACAGTGGCCGGTCATGGATTTTGTCGAGGAGACCGGGATCTCGTGAGCCCTGTCGGCAAAAACCGTTTTGATGGCCAGGGTCTCATAGAGATCGTTCAGGTTCGTCGAGGTGCCGTGGGCATTGATATAATCGATGTCACCGAGGGTAAGTCCGCTCTCCTGCAGCGCCCGCTGCATGCATCCGGCCATCCCTTTGCCGTCCGGCTCCGGAGAGAGGATGTTGTAAGACTCGGTGTAAAATCCCGGATAATGCATTTGCGCATAGATCCGGGCCTCCCGTCTACGGGCATGATCCAGGGATTCCAGCACCAGGATCCCTCCTCCCTCCCCGATCACGAAACCGGAACGTTTCGCATCGAAGGGCCTGGAGGCGGTTGCCGGGTCGCCGGTTGCCTCGGCCAGGGCTAGGAGGTCGCAGAATCCTTCGATGTCGGGATAATTGAGTGAAGAATCAACGGAGCCGCAGAGAACCACGTCGCATTGTCCGGAACGGATGAGGCCGTAAGCCGCTCCCATCGCATACACCCCGGAGGAACAGGCGGTACCGATGATGAAAGACGGACCGTGCAGTTTCCAGTTCAGCGAGATCCAGGAAACGGGTGCATTGGGCATGTTTTTCAGGATACGCATCTCCTCTTTCCCGACTTCGCCTGGGACATAAGAGGTTCCGGTGGAGCCCAGAATCACCCCGATCCGGCTGCGGTCAAGCCGTTCCATATCAAGCTGCGCATCGGCGATGGCCATTTCGGCAGTGAGCAGGCCGATCTGGGTGGAGCGGGTCATCTGGCTGCGTTTTCGTTTTTTGATATGGCTCTGAAAGAGGGCATCCGCCGCCTGTGGCAATTCCACGCCGAAGGGGCAGGAGAGCCGTGCCGGGTCCAGGTTCCTGAAAGGCGCCGTGACACTTTTGCCTGCGATCAGCCCCTGCCAGGAGTCGGCAAGGTTGACGCCGAGACCGGTCATCAGGCCGAGCCCGGTTATAACAAGAGGTGACGGGTTGGTCTTCATTGTATCCGCTCCGCGGCCAGGATGCCCGACTTCACGCTCTGCATGAAACCGCCGAGCCTGTTGGTCCAGGCGGAGCCCATCAGCACGTTGGTAACCGGCATCTTCGCTGCCTTGAGTATGTGTCTGTGCGTGCCGGCCGTGCAATTCAGCCCCATGATCGCCCCCAGAGGGTTGCCGGTGTACCTGGCCATGGTCCGTGGGGTAGCCAGATCCGAGATCACGATATGCTCCCGGAGTCCGGGATATCTTGCGGCAGCCATTGCCAGGAGCTCCCGGCTGATCCTTTCCTTCTCCCTGTGATACTGAGCCTCGTCCACTGCAAGCCACATCTCCGGGGCGGTCCCACCGATAAGACTCAAGGTATGGCCTCCCTGTGCGATGCATTCCGGATCCGAATTCCCAGGCGCGGTGATGGAAAAACCCAAGGGTTCGATCCTGCTCGTCTGCTTATCAAAACATCCATCAATATCCGCATCGGGAAAGACCATGGCGATATGGCAATCCATCCCGAGTTTTTTTGGCGAACAGTCGAGTCCCAGATTGAGGGCGACAACCGAGATCGAAGGCTTCAATGTCTCCAGATTCCGTCTATACCCCGCAGTAAAAGAGGCCTGTCCGATGAGATTATTTACCATATCAGGGAGATTATTACCCCCGATAATCGCATCACAGGGCAGCTGCCGTCCATCTGAGACGCGGACGGCAACGGCCTTTTTTCGTTCAATGATAATCCTCTTGGCAGCCGTGTTGGTGAGAAGCGTTCCCCCCAGTTGGAGAAAGCGCTCCCTCAGACAATCCGTCAGCTTCTGGCCGCCGCCGGCGATGGTGTACATCCCGTTTTTCATCAGCAGAAAGAACATCATCATAAAATTCACGGTCGGAAAATCCCGCATCGGGATACCCATGAAGACGGCCGGCTGGAACAGGATGGCCATGAGCCGTTCATCGTGGAAAAAACGTTGAAGATAGGTCCTGGTCGGCAGCATTGAATGCTGTAAGAACGCCGGGATTTTCGGAATAAAAGGCGGGATGGAACGGTAGCCGGAAACCCTGTGGTCAAAGAGACGGGCATAAACAGTAGCATATTTTTCCAGGTCATGGCGAAAAAGCCGAATCCCTTTTTCCTCGGCCGGGAATTCCAGGGTGAGGGATTCGAGAAGTGTGTCATAGTCGCCCGGCATCTGAAAGAGAGAGTCGCCGAGATGAACCCGGAATCCTTGGCGCAGGCGGATAAACCGAACGGAATCGGAGAGTCCCAGGGTCTCGATCATAGCGGCGAATTCCTGGCCCGGTCCGCCGGCCGGAACCACATGCAGGGCGAGATCGAAGGTAAATTTTTGCCTGCGAAACGAGACGGCATACCCTCCGACCCGGGGTTCTTTTTCGAGAAGGGTTACACAATGTCCCCGCTGCAGGAGTCTAACTCCACTTGCTAGACCGCCGAGTCCCGCGCCTATCACAACCACGTTCGCCATCGCTATCTCCTGCCGAAAACATGGACGATCACCACCTGTTCTCCCGTTCGCGGAGAAAAAAAACCGGCTGTGCAATCGCTGACGTTGTTCTGTTGCGAGAACGACAGGACCGGACGCTGGAATTGTTGTCCGGGGACGAAGAACAGCTCACATTCGGTGAAGTTGAAAGGAACGCCCAAGGCTTTGAATACCGCCTCCTTGCAGCAGAAAGAGGAGCAAAAGCCCAGAGCCTTGTCGGGAAGGGTCCGGATATGTTCAACTTCTTTTCTGGAGAACACCATCGGCAGCGGATCGTTCTGATCCGCATAGCAAGAAAAACGTGCTATCGTCTCGCCATCGACTCCGCATCCGATAAGCGTCCGGTCCGACTCAGAGCTGAACGTTAACAATATTGTTGCCGTGCTGAATGATGGCCTTGGTCAGGCTGATCACCTGGCCCAGGGTATTGGCGGGTTTTTCCATCAGATGATGCCCAAGTGTTTTCAGCTCAATGGTAAGCTCATACCGTTTTCTGACTAGTTCAAGAAGCGATAAGAGCATAAGGGAATCACCTTCAAGTTCTTCGATGATGTCGGTGGTATCACGAAGGTCATCCAGGTCCACATCACATTCCTCAGAAAAATAGCTATAGACCATCTTTCTGATTTCATTCTCTATTTCAGGTGTTATTGATCGGGTCATTCTTTTTCTCAATGCAGACAATCGGAGTCAATCGAGCCTTTCTTGTATCCTGCTGGGGGACAGAGGGATTTTGTATTCGTACTGGGCACATAGCCTCTCTCCTCCAGTCGGATCGATTACTGTATCAATTCTGACCGGATGCTGCAATAAGTTTTATTCTCAGAAACCGGCTTTGCCGGGCGGATACAACGCCTGGAAGGGGAGTTTGCCCGGTAGTTTTTACGCGCATATCGGTCCGGGATCAACCTGCTCAATTTCTTCCAGGATTTCCGCACGATGAGCAGCCGTTGCCTGCAGGTAGCCGTTGAATGAGGCGATGAGCAGCAGATATTCGATGACATTTCCAATCGACACCTTTTTCTCTCGGGCCAGGCGGAAGAGCAGCCGGTAGAGTTCTTTTTTGGCCGGATTATCAGTGACCAGATACTGGCGGAACAGGTAGATCATGGACCGAATTTTATCCATGATGCCGATATCCGCCTCGTTGTAATGGGTGAAACGGCCGTTTCCAAGGGTTATGCAGGCCTTCTGCAAGATGACCTCGTAGCTGAACATGTTCTCGAGCACGGAAAAGTATTTTCTGAACATCTCCGCCTGCGAGATATGCATATAGCGCATGGTCGGATAGATGCCCAGCATATCGGTGTCGATGGCGTTAACCCTGTCCTCCTGTTTCATCCGATCATAGAGGTCCGTGCCCGGATAGGCGGTCAAAATATTCAAGGAAACCATTGAGATCGCGTTTTTTACCGTAAAATCGAAGATCGTATCGAAGGCATCGAGGTGATCGGAATCAAATCCGACAATAAAAGAGCCGATCACATGGATGCCGTGATTGTGAATGGTCTTGATGCCCTGTTCGAATTTCTCTCTCTTGTTGTGGTGTTTCCCGGCCTCCTGCAGGGAGGCGTCGTCCAGAGATTCGATACCGATAAAAATGGAAGTGCAGCCGGCCGCAGCCATCTTGGTCAGCAAGTCCTCATCATCGCAGAGATCGAGACTTGCCTGACACATCCAGGAAATCTTCAGCGGTTTCAACCTCTCCATCAGGGCATGGGCGTATTTTTTATCGGCGGTCAGGTTGTCATCGGCAAAGGTCAGCTGCCTCTTCGGCAGCGCTTCGATCTCGGCAATGACATTATCAATCTCCCGGTAGCGATGCCGTGGCCCCAGCATATTCCTGACTGCACAGAAATCGCATTTATACGGACAGCCACGGGAAACCTGCACCGGTATTGCCATAAACTTTTCGGTTGCGATCAGATCCCAGCGCGGCACCGGACTTTTTTTGAAGTCGCAGACGGCGGCATTTTTATAGGTCGGTTGCAGTGTTCCCCTTTCAAAGTCGCAAAGACATTGCTGCCAGGCGCCTTCGGCCTCGCAGATCACCACCGCGTCGGCATGTTCCAGGCTCAACTCCACATTGAAGCTGACCTGTGGCCCGCCCATCACAACGGGAATCTCCTTTTCCCGGAATCTGTCGGCAATTTCATATCCTCTTTTAACGGAATTGCCGAGGGCGGTGATCCCGACAATATCCGGTCGCAGAGAAAAATCAACGGCCTCGGCCTCCTCATCGATAATGTGGATATCGTAATGTGCAGGCGTTATGGCCGCGATTGTCGGCAGGGAGAGCAGCGGGACAGGGGCTTTTTTACCCATCACCTCGCAGAGTTCCTTGAAATCCCAGAAATAGCGGAGCCTTCGTCTGGGGTTGATCAATAACAGTGAATAGCGCCGCTGGGTTGCAGTCATAATGGTTGAAGTTTTCTTCTCCAGGAGAGAAATGTTTTCTCAATTTTGAGTGCGACGGGGAACCTTGAAAATAGAATCCGTTGAGGAAAAACTGTGTCCTTAAAAGGTCCTTCCGGAAAGGCCTGCTGTCCTTCTTCCGATAAAGACTCACGAATATATACGGATCCGGCAAGGACTGTCCATCGAAAAGGGCAGGAAAATTGCGAAAATGTGTTTTTACCTTAACAATCACGTTTTGGATTGCTGCAAAGATATCCTCGTTTTCCGGCATTTTTCAGGTTGGAGCGTGGTGAATTTTATGGTAAGGCTGACACATTATCAAAAGAGAAGGTTTTCAGGTTTCAGTCAACGGCCTGAAGATCGAAGACTATCAAAATTCTTCCTCCTTACCCCCATGAAATCTCAAAGAGCGCTTTTTCTTTTTCTTATCTGGCTGATCCTTTTTCCGTTCACGAGTCACGCTGCCGCAGGCACAGAGGTGAACGAGAAAACATCGAGTTTATCCCCTGACACTCCGGCTCCGGCCAGATTTGTGGTCCGAGGTACACAGCTGCTTGATCTTAAACGAAACTCCCCGGTCTTTTTCCGGGGCATCGGCTATTCTCCGTATCTCCCCAATGAAACGCCCCTGCAAGGTGCTGCACCGGGTGATGATGCCCGTTACGAGGAGCACCTTGGGTTGATGAAAGATATGAATGTAAATTATCTTCATGTTTTTCCAATGAATATGCCGCCTAATTTCTTTTCAGCCCTCGACAGGACAGAGATGGTTTACGGTCAGGATATTTGGCTGTCGGGTACCGCTGACGACTTTCTGGCTGAACCGTATCTTGCCAAGACCATGGAGGGTATCAAAACGACCATCGATCATGTCTATAAGGTCGGTCGGCCGGACCGGCTGGTTTTGTTTTCCGTGGGAGATGAACTCCAGGCCGAGGCGGTGGTCCGGACCGATAGTCGTCACCCCGAAGTGCATAACTACACAGGGAAATACCTGAGAGTAAGCAACCGGACACCAACCGAAATCGCCCTCGCCCGCTTGATTGACGGGGCCATCGACTACGAGGTGAGCCGCTATGGCCGAAGGCATCTGTACTGCCACACCAGTTGGACACATATCGGCCCCGTTGCTGATCGCCCCGATCTCGAACTACCGAAAGAAAACGTTCTGACCCCGGATCTTGGTGATCTTGTCTGCCTGAACATCTATACCTACGCCCGGGGGGTGCGCACCTCACCACCGGGTTCGGTTACCGGCAGCAGCTATCAGGGCTATCTGGAAGACCTGTCGGCCCGGACACAAAAACCGATATTTATTACCCAGGTGGGACTCTCCACCTCACCCTTTGAGCCGAAGCCATGGGTGCCGGGCTTTGGCGGCCACAAGGTGAAGGATGTGCCGAAGGACTTTACCGCGACCTGGAAGGATATCCGTACGGCCAAGGGAGGGAAAAAGTTTTGCGGGGTGTCCTTTTTCGAACTGCAGGACGAGTGGTGGAAGAGCGGTGAGACTCCGGATGATTCGGCCCGCCATGACAGGGATGATCCGGAAGAGTGGTTCGGTCTGTATGAGGTCGGTCCGGATAATCACCTGGTGCCCAAAGGGAAAATTCCGAGGACGCTCGGCAACCTGTACCGGACACTCTTATAGCACACTCTTTATCTGTCTGTTCTGCCTTTTCTTTCTTGCGCTAGCCGGACAGGATGTGTAAAGAAAGGAGGTCGGAATAAAATGTGTTGTTTTTCTTCGCACTGATAGAGAGCAGGTATGGGCTTTACGCCGGTTATCGGAAAATCCATCAAGAGGCAGCTGGAAGATCGGGAGGAGCAGATACTTTCCCGGTATGCCATGCTCAGCAAGAATTCCAGGGGGCGCCGTATCCCGGAGGAGGAGCAGGAAAGCGATATCCGTCTGGCCTTCCAGAGGGACCGTGACCGCATCACCCATTCCAAGACCTTCCGCAGGCTGAAACACAAGACCCAGGTTTTCCTTGCTCCGACCGGAGACCATTACCGGACCCGGCTTACCCATGTCCTCGAGGTCTCGCAGATCGCCAGGACCATCACCTCGGCCCTCTGTCTGAACGAGGCCCTGACCGAGGCCATTGCGCTGGGGCATGATCTTGGCCATACGCCCTTCGGGCATGCCGGAGAGGCGACGCTGAACGAGCTGCATCCCGGTGGGTTTCGCCATTATGTGCACAGCCTGCGGGTGGTCGATTTTCTTGAAAACGACGGCAAGGGGTTGAATCTTTCCTTTGAAGTGCGAAACGGCATAGTCAGACATTCCAAGGGCCGGAATGATATCCTGCCGAAGGACTCGTCCGAGATGGCCGTCACTCTGGAGGGCCAGATCGTCCGTATTGCCGATATCATTGCCTATGTGAACCACGACATGGACGATGCGTTCCGGGCTGGAATCCTGCAGGAGTCCGACCTTCCATCCGCGATCAGCACGGTGATCGGCGGCCATCATTCCAGGAGGATCAGCACCATGGTCCGCGATCTGATTGTCGAGACGCTTGCGGCTGATGACGGCGGCCTCCATATCAGTGACCGGATGCTTGAGGCCATCACCAACCTCCGGACCTTCCTCTATGAAAATGTCTACCGCTACCACCTGGTGCATAACGAGTTCGAGAAGGCGCAGCGGATTATCCGGGATCTCTATGCCTATTTCCTCGAAAACGGGCTGGTAAAAAGACGGGGGATTCTATGGGAGCATATGGATGACAAAAAAGACTGGCCCGACGAAAAGACCGCGCATCGAAGGGTCTGCGATTTCGTTGCCGGGATGACTGATCGATACGCCCTGGGGCTGTACGAACATATTTTCCTGCCTAGACCCTGGACCGTCCGGTAACCGGGTTCATAAAACGCTTGAATTTCAAAGGTATCATAGGGTAGTGTCAATCGGTGGTTTTGAGCTGGAATGCGGGCGCCGCTTGGCCCGATGAAATGTTGATGATAAGGCATAGGAATGAATGATAAAAATCTGTTAAGTAAAGGGTATATTTTCGCCGAAGTTGAAGAGAAATGGCTCTCGCGCTGGCAGGAAGAGGGATGCTTTTCTGCAAAGATGGAGCCTGGCCGGCCTGCTTTTTCGATAGTGATCCCGCCGCCGAATGTGACGGGGGTGCTGCATGTGGGCCATGCCCTGAATAATACCATGCAGGATGTCCTGACCCGCTATCACCGGATGTGCGGTCACAATACCCTCTGGGTGCCGGGAACCGATCATGCCGGAATTGCCACCCAGAATGTCGTCGAAAAACAGCTGGCAAGCGAGGGAAAGAGCCGTCATGATCTGGGCAGGGAAGCCTTTATCGAACGGGTCTGGCAATGGCGGGAAGAAAAGGGCGGCACGATCATCAACCAGCTGAAACGACTGGGCTGTTCCTGTGACTGGGAGCGTGAACGCTTCACGATGGATGCCGGCCTGTCGTCTGCGGTCCGCGAGGTCTTCGTTCGGCTCTACAAGGAAAAACTGATCTACAAGGGCGACTATATCGTCAACTGGTGCCCCCGCTGCAAAACGGCGCTCGCCGATGACGAGGTCGAGCACAAGGAGACGAAAGGCAAACTCTATCATATCCGCTACCCGTATGCCGACGGCTCGGGCTCTGTGGTCGTGGCCACCACCCGGCCGGAGACCATGCTCGGCGATACCGGGGTGGCCGTCCACCCGGACGATGAGCGCTATCGCCATCTGGCAGGTATCGGCATCAGGCTGCCGCTCACGGACCGTACCATACCGATTGTCTTCGATCACCATGTTGAGAAAGATTTCGGTACCGGTGCCTTGAAGGTCACCCCGTCTCATGACCGGAACGACTATGAGATCGGCAAACGGCACGACCTTCCGCTGCTGAAGGTCATGGACGAGCATGGGGTTATGAACGAGGCGGCAGGCAGGTATCAGGGCCTGGACCGCTTTGCCTGCCGGAAAAAGGTGGTCGAGGATCTGAAAGACCTGGGGTTTCTCGATCGCATCGAGGACTATGACCACGGGGTCGGCCATTGCTATCGTTGCCATACCGTTGCCGAACAGACGACCTCGCTGCAATGGTTCGTGTCGGTCAGGCCTCTGGCCGAAAAGGCGGTGGCGGCGGTCCGGGACGGACGGATCAATCTCTATCCGAAGACCTGGTACAACAACTTCTACGGCTGGATGAACGACATCCGCGACTGGTGCATCTCCCGCCAGATCTGGTGGGGACACCGTATTCCCGCCTGGACCTGTACGGACTGCGGCGAGCTGATCGTCGAATCCGTCGATCCTGAGTGCTGTCCGCAATGTGCTTCCCGGAATATTGTCCAAGAGACGGATGTGCTCGACACCTGGTTCTCGTCGGCGCTCTGGCCCTTTTCGACCATGGGCTGGCCGGAAAAGACCAAGGAACTGGCCACCTTCTATCCGACCTCGGTGCTGATCACCAGTTTCGATATCATCTTTTTCTGGGTCGCCCGAATGATGATGATGGGGCTGCATTTCATGGACGAGGTGCCGTTCAGAGATGTCTATCTGCATGCCCTGGTCCGCGACAAGCATGGCAAGAAGATGTCCAAGTCCACCGGCAACGTCATCGATCCGCTCGAGGTCATGGCCGAATTCGGCACCGATGCGCTGCGTTTCACCCTGACCGCCTTTGCCGCCCAGGGGCGCGAGATCAAACTCGACGAGGAACGGATCGAGGGTTATCGCCACTTCATCAACAAACTCTGGAACGCGGCCCGTTTCGCGATGATGCATCTGGACGACTGTGACGGCTCCGAGAAAGAGGTCGTGGCCGATTTGAAAGGTCTGCCGCTGGTCCATCAGTGGATTTTAAGCCGCACCGCCGCAACCATCGTGGAGGTCCGGCAAGGTCTGGACGAGTACCATTTCAACGATGCGGCCCAGGCCCTCTACCAGTTCATCTGGCGGGAATTCTGCGACTGGTATGTGGAGTGGATCAAGGCGGATCTCTTCAGTAAGGATGAGGTCCTGCAACGCCGGGCCAGAGGCGTCCTTCTGGTGGTCCTGGAGACGATCCTGAAGCTGATTCATCCTATTACCCCGTTCGTCACCGAAGAGATCTGGAGCGTACTTCCCGGAAAACGCGGCACCTTGATGATGGGCCCTTTCCCTGACGTGCAAGAGGACTGGCAGGACGGCGCCGCCGAGGCCCGGATGGAACTGCTGATGGGGATCATCACCGGCATCCGTACTATCCGCTCCGAGGCCGAGATCCATCCTTCCATGAAAATCGAAGCTTTTGTGGTCTGTCCTGACCGGGAAAAGGCGGGCCTCATCAGCCAATTCTCCCAGGCCATTATCGATATGACCAGACTGTCCGGTCTCACGGTGCAAAACGAGAGCTCGAAGCCGGATGATGCCGCCACCTTTATCGCCGGCGACATCGAGATCTATGTGCCGTTGGAAGGGCTGGTCGATGTGGACGCGGAGCTCGCCAAGCTGGTCAAGGAAAGGGACAAGGTCGAGGTTAAACTCAGGCAGATAAACGGCAAGCTCGGCAATGCCAAATTCCTGGCCAATGCCCCGGCGGATGTAGTCAACCAAGAAAAGGAGAAGAAGGACGCCCTTGATTCCCGGCTGGCAAAGATCGCCGAGGCGGAAGAAAAACTGAAAAAGATCGAGGGCTGAGGTCTTCTGCGAAAGGAACGAAGAAAGGAATCTCATGGACAAAAACCAACTGCGCAGTCTGATCCGCTCTTTTCTGGTTGAGGATATCGGCAGAGGGGATCTGACCTCCGAATCATTGTTCGATCCATCCCAGACCGGTTCGGCCCAGCTTGTCGCCCGGGAGAGCTGCATCGCGGCCGGTGCCGGAATGGTTGCCGCCGAGGTCTTCAAGGTTCAGAATTCCGATATAAAGACCAGCGGGGCCATGGACGACGGGACCGAGGTGGCGCCTGGTGACGTGATGCTCACCATCACAGGCCCGGTTGTCGACATGCTGAAAGCGGAGCGGGTCGCCCTGAACCTCCTCCAGCGCCTGTGCGGGATAGCGACGCTGACCCGCCGGTTTGTGGAAAAGGTCAAACCGCATCCGGCCCGGATCACCGATACCCGGAAGACCACTCCCGGCCTGCGTATCCTGGAAAAATATGCGGTGCAGGCGGGCGGCGGCTACAATCATCGCTTCAACCTGACCGACGGGGTGCTGATTAAGGACAATCATATCGCCGCCTGCGGTTCCATTACCGAGGCAGTGGCGCGGGTCAGAAAGAAGGTCCCGCATACCATCCGGATCGAGGTGGAGACGGAGACCCTGGAGCAGGTGCAGGAGAGTCTGGCATCTCGGGTCGACATCATCATGCTTGATAATATGGATCTGCAGACGATGAAAAAGGCCGTGCAGCTCATTGATCATCGTGCCCTGGTCGAGGCCTCCGGCGGGGTCAACCTCGGTTCGGTTCTGCAGATTGCCGAAACCGGCGTCGATATCATATCCGTCGGCGCCCTGACCCATTCGGCGTCGGCGTGCGATATCGGGATGGATTGGTTGTAGCGGCTGAAAACCGCACGTCATACGTAACATGCTCTGATTAAATATTTTTCTTGCTTCTTACGGGAAAAATGTGCAATACTTGCCGTATGCCGGTGAGAGCGCATTGCCTTTTTCCTGTTCCGGCAATGTGATTTGAACACATTGATATTTAAAAGAGGAAACTTGTATGCGTTGTCCTAAATGTGGCTATATTTCGTTTGATCATCTGGCAACCTGCCTGAATTGCAGCAAAGATTTCTCCGAGTTGTCATCAGCGGCGCTTGGCACGACCTATAGTGCGACCGCCCCGTCATTTCTGAAGTTTTCCCAAAACAGCGCGCCCGCTGAAGACGATATCGATCTTGAGCCGGTTCATGATGATCTGGAAGATGAATTTGACATTGTCGATCCGGATCTGAATATCCTGATCAAAGAAGAGGATGAGGGGATTGACTTCCATCCCGATGACACATCCCTGAAAAGTGAATTCGGAGATTCGGATGATGACTTTACTGTTTCGCTCGATGAAGAGCCTGATACGGGATCTCCAGACGGTGAAATCGAGGTTGATCTGAGTCAGTTCGAAGATACGACTCCGAAAGGTGGTGGTAGCGGCATCAGAGAAGAAAAATTCACGATAGAAATGCCGGATGAACTGGCAGATATCTCGGATCTGGCCCCTCCCGCTCTTTCTCAGAATACCATTCCGGCTGCGCCGGAGCCTAAAAGTGTCGAGGACGAGATGAACTTCGATATGGTTGACCTGGACCTCAAACTTGATGGCCTGGATATGGATTTTTCGTTGATGTCCCCGGACAAGGGTGGCCCGGAGGAGGCCATAGATCGCCTTTCCCTGGATGACATCGATGCCTCCGGATCCAGAGAAAATAAAAAGCCGTCCCCTTCTCCAACCCCCAAGTCTGCACCCGCAGCGAAACCGGCAGAGATGGACATGGATGCCGACCTGGACTTTGAACTCGACCTCGGCGGGCTGACTATCCCGAAAAAATGAGATACTGCCGGATTTGAAGAAGAAATAGTATTGACACCGGAAATGATGTCGTGTAAATAACGCTCTTCACATGAAGTGCCGAGATAGCTCAGTAGGTAGAGCAACGGACTGAAAATCCGTGTGTCCCTGGTTCGATTCCTGGTCTCGGCACCATCTTATAGGACTGTTGAATAAGGAGTTACAGATTCTGTAGCTCCTTATTTTTTTCTTTTTTCCCCGCTGGATAATAAGCCGGGGGCTGGACGTATGCCAGTCGGTAGATTCTTGTAGAGGGCAGGAGCCATGAGCAAAGATTTAAGCAATGTACGTAATATTGGTATTAGCGCACATATTGATTCCGGGAAGACAACCCTGACAGAGCGTATCCTTTTTTATACCAACAGGATTCACGCCATCCATGAGGTCCGCGGTAAAGACGGTGTCGGGGCCAAGATGGACTCCATGGAACTCGAGAAGGAACGGGGAATTACTATCCAGTCCGCTGCCACGCATTGCAGCTGGAAGGATATCAATATCAATATCATCGACACACCCGGCCATGTGGACTTCACCATTGAGGTCGAACGGGCCTTGCGCGTTCTGGACGGTGCGGTGCTGATCCTCTGTTCCGTTGGTGGTGTCCAATCCCAATCGATCACTGTCAATCGGCAGATGACCCGGTATAAAGTTCCGCGCATCGCCTTTATCAATAAATGCGACCGGACCGGGGCCAACCCCGAGCGAGTGACCCAGCAGCTTCGGGATAAGCTGGAGCTGAACGCCCATTTGATGCAGATGCCGATCGGCCTCGAGAATGAACTCGCAGGCGTCGTTGATCTGGTGACGATGAAGGCCGTCTATTATGAGGGTGATAATGGCGAAGTGATTCGTATTGCCGAGATCCCGGAATCCATGCAGGAGGCGGCGCAGGCAAAACGTGAGGCCCTCCTGGAAGAGGTCTCGCTGTTTTCCGATGAGCTGATGGAGATCATGGTTGAGGAAGGTGAGATCGATACGCAAATGATCCATGACGCCGTCCGGAAAGGCACTCTCGCCTTGGAGTTTACCCCAGTGTTTATCGGTTCCGCCTATAAGAACAAGGGCATCCAGACGCTGCTTGATTCAGTGAGGGAGTATCTTCCCTGTCCGACCGATGTCGAGAACTTTGCCCTTGATCTGAAAAACCACGAAACAGAGGTGAAGGTTACCAATAATCCTGATGATCCGCTGGTTGCGCTGGCCTTTAAACTCGAAGACGGCCGCTATGGTCAGTTGACCTATGTCAGGACCTATCAGGGTGTTTTGCAGAAGGGCGACACCATCTATAACAGCCGTACCGGCAAAAAGGTTAAAGTCGGCCGTCTGGTCCGGATGCACTCCGACGAGATGGAAGAGATCGAGTCCTGTAATTCGGGTGATATCGTCGCGATGTTCGGGATTGACTGCGCCTCAGGCGACACCTTCACCGATGACCGCATCTCCTATTCTATGACCTCGATGCATATCCCCGAACCGGTTATATCGCTCGCGGTGATACCGGTCGATAACAAGGCCCAGATCAATATGTCCAAGGCCTTGAACCGTTTCACCAAAGAGGACCCTACCTTCAGGGCCTTCGTTGACCACGAGACGGGTGAGACCATCGTCTCTGGTATGGGCGAGCTGCACCTGGAGGTCTATATTGAGAGGATGAAGCGCGAGTATAACGCGGAGGTCCAGGTCGGCGCCCCTCAGGTCGCCTACCGCGAGACTATCACTTCGCGTGCCGAATTCAACTATACCCATAAAAAACAGACCGGTGGCTCCGGTCAATTCGGCCGGGTTGCCGGATATCTTGAGCCCCTGGAAGAGGGCGACTATGAGTTCGTCGATAAAATCGTCGGCGGTGTCATCCCGCGGGAGTATATCCCGTCCTGCGACAAGGGTTTTCATAAATGTCTGGAGAAGGGTTCATTATCGGGAGCCACGGTCACCGGCGTCCGCTGTGTTATCAACGACGGTGCCTACCATGCGGTCGACTCCTCCGATATCGCCTTCCAGCTTGCCGCTATCGGCGGTTTTAAGGAAGGGTATCTGAAGGCAAAACCGGTGATCATGGAGCCGATCATGAAGGTTGCCGTGGAGGGACCCACCGAGTTTCAGGGGGCGGTGATGGGCAGTATCAACCAGCGTCGCGGCATGATTATCGGGACCACGGATGAGGGCAGCTATACGGCGATTGAGGCGGAAGTGCCGCTCTCGGAGATGTTCGGTTATTCCACGACGCTTCGTTCCCTGACTCAGGGAAAGGCCGAATTTACCATGGAATTCGCCACGTTCAAGCAGGTTCCGAGAGGTGTCAGTGAAGAACTCATCAAAAAATACCAGCTGGAAAAGAGTAAGGGCTAAATCATAACAGGAATGGTATTCTGAGATTGTCTGATGGGGTTTGCCCCGGACGATGAGCTGCTTGAAATAAACGAATAAAGAACGAGGTAAGGCCATGGGAAAAGAAGAATTGGTATTGAATAATCCGTTACGGGCTTTGGGCTTGGAGGAAAAAGCGGAAGGGAATGGACAGAGCATGGGCCTGGTCATGTCCAGAGCCGGTCTCGGGAAAACGGCGATCCTGGTGCAGATTGCGCTGGACTCCATGATGCGCGGCAACAAAGTGCTGCATATCTCCATTGGTGAATCCATTGATAAGGCGAAAAGCTGGTATAATGACATCCTTTCCCTGATAACGAAGGGCAAGAATATTGAAAATATCCATGAGGTGATCTCGGAGATCCTCCATAACCGGATGATCATGACCTTCAAGGAGGCCTCCTTCAACCAGGCAAAACTGGAGGAACGGCTCGATGACATGGTCAAACAGAATATTTATAAGCCGGACTGTCTGATCATCGATGGCTACGATTTTAACGAAAACAGCCGGGCTGCCCTGATTGGCCTGAGAAGATTCATGAAGGAGCAGGGCCTGAAGATGGTCTGGTTTTCGGCGGTCAGTCATCGTGAGGATAGCCGCAAAAGCTCGGATGGGGTGCCGGCGCCCTGCCATGAAGTCGATGACCTGTTTGAGACCGTCCTGACGATCAAACCGGACAATCAGAATATATACCTGGATATTGTAAAATGTGCCTCCTGCGCGGTCAAGGCAGGCCTGACCCTTGCACTTGATCCTTCCACGATGCTGATCATGAAGGCATAGTGCGATAGGCTGCGGGAGATTCGTTCCTCATTGAAGAGTGCGAAGAATAAAGGTGAAAGCGGGTTGCTCATTGATGGGTAATCCGCTTTTTTTTTAATTACAGGCTGCTTCGTCTATTTGACTGTTAGCCGTTTAATCTGAAGTGGTTTAGCTAACAGACTAAAAAGCTGCAGGCTATTAATCTACTATGAAATTTCGACCATGTATTGATCTTCATAACGGCAAGGTAAAGCAGATCGTGGGCTCTACCCTCAGTGATGAGGACCCGGGCGGGCTGCAGACCAACTTTACCGCCGATAAGCCGTCTTCATGGTTTGCAGAACTGTACCGGGGTGATAACCTGACAGGTGGCCATGTCATAATGCTGGGGGCAGGCAACGAGGGGGCTGCCGTGGAGGCGCTTGCAGCCTGGCCCGGCGGTCTGCAGATCGGCGGGGGGATAACACCTGACAATGCACGTTTCTGGTTGGAGATGGGCGCTTCCCATGTTATCGTAACTTCCTGTGTCTTCAAGGATGGAAAGATCGATCGCGATTGTCTGGCGCGTCTCGTCCGGACAGTGGGGCGCGGTCAACTGGTCCTCGACCTCAGCTGCCGGAAAAAGGGAGGCGATTATTATATCGTCACGGACCGATGGCAGAAGTTCACCGATGTAACCATCAGTCCGGAAACACTGATGGAATTCGGGAAGTGTTGCGACGAATTTCTGATCCATGCGGCCGATGTCGAAGGAAAATGCGCCGGTGTCGAGATCGATCTGCTGGAGAAATTGTCGGCTTGGGTCACCATCCCTGTGACCTATGCCGGCGGGGTCCGGAACTTTGCCGATCTGGAACTGATAGATAAGATCGGCCGCGGCCGGCTGGATGCGACCATCGGCAGCGCACTCGATATCTTCGGCGGCAGCGGTATCACCTATCGTGAGGCTGTCGCTTTTCATACCTCCCGTTGCCTGACGCCCGATCCTTCTCCGGAGAAAGTCGGTTGAGCCGATCGTTCACTGTTCCTTGACCTGTCGCAGATATTTGGATACAATAATAATGAATATTCCATAGGTTTGATATAATTGAGATGTTGCAGATATCCTGACGTTTTCCCCTGGGCCCAAAGCGAATGGAACTTGATAAATACAAACAGAGACAGCAGATAGAGAAATTCATCAAGAAGATGCCGAGCCTGTCGACCACTGTAGGCAAGGTTCTTGAAATCTGCAGTCGCACGGATGCCTCCCCCAACGAACTGAATAAGGTCATTTCCCTGGATCCGGTATTGACGGGCCAGGTGTTGAGGCTCATCAACTCCGCCTATTACTCTCTGCTGAGCAAGATCACCTCGCTCACCCGTGCCATCACGATGCTCGGGATGAATACCGTCAAGAACATGGCCTTGAGCACCGCCATTATCAGAAGTGTGTCGGGTGCAAAAAAATCAAGAGCTTTACCGACAGCCCAGTTCTGGCAGCATTCAATCGGGGTCGGTGTCAGTGCGAAACTGTTGGCCGCAGCCTGTGATATCCCTGTGGGGGAGCGGGAGGAAATGTTTATTGCCGGTCTGCTCCACGACCTCGGCAAGGTCCCCTTCGGAGATGAATATATTGAGGTCTTGACCCTGGCCAGGAAGGAGCAGCGGCCGCTGATCGAGATTGAGCGGGATCTGATGGGTATAGATCATCAGGAGGTGGGCATGATGATTGCCGAAAAATGGAAACTGAATACGGTTATCACCAGCTGTATCGGCGATCATCATCAGGCAGGCGATGCGGCTGAGGGGTGCAGGCGCCAGGTTGCCTTTGTGGCCCTGGCCAATATGTATATCAATATCCTTGACTTCGGCTATGCCGGAGATCCTTTCCCTGATGTTGGTGATATCGAAGATCTTCTTGAAATTACCGGTCTCAGCTGGCAGAAGTATGGCGGAATAAACGAGGACGTCGAAAAGGAAATCGAAAAAGCCCAGATTTTTCTGCATGTATAACACGGGAGAAAAAATGAGAATCAAGTTTTGGGGGGTGAGAGGATCTGTCCCCTGCCCGGGTCCGCGGACCCAGAAGTATGGCGGCAACGGGGCCTGTCTGGAGGTACGGGTCGGTGAGAAGAACCGGATAATCATTATTGATGCCGGTTCCGGCATCAGGGAACTCGGCAACTCTCTGATGCAGAACGACCTGCCGCATGGACCTATCGAAGCCGACGTGTTCCTTACCCATACCCATTGGGATCATATTATGGGCTTTCCGTATTTTACCCCGATCTATGTCCCCGGCACGAAACTGCGGGTCTATGGGCCCATCACTTTCGAGGATGATACTCTGGAGGATGTAGTGGGCGGCCAGATGAAATACAGGTACTTTCCGGTCAATGTCGGCGAGCTGGCCTCGGATATTAAATATCACAGGCTTCGGGAGGCGCCCAGCATCGACCTCGGAGGTGGTTTGATGCTGTTGACCAAGATCCTCAACCACCCGATAACGGCACTCGGCTTCCGCTTCGAATATGAAGGCAAGGTATTCTGCACCTGTTATGATACGGAGCCCTTCAGGAATCTGTTCATAACGGATCCAGACCATCCTGATTACGATGAGGCGATGGCGCTTGAAGGCGAGGAGGTTGCCCGGGAACAGAATACGGCCATCGAGGATTTTTTCGCGGGTGCCGATCTCTTGGTCCATGACAGCCAGTATATGGCGGCGGAATACGTAAAGGGCAGGGTCGGCTGGGGCCATACGACCTTTGAGCATGCCATCGAGGCCGCAAACCGGGCCGGTGTTAAAAAGCTGGCGCTGTTTCACCATGATCCCGACCGCACCGACGACCAGATCGATGAGCTGGCCCGGACATACTGTGAACCGGGACGCTATGGGGAGACGGAGGTGTTTTTTGCAAGAGAGGGGATGGAGATAGTATTATAAAAATAAACCTCAGGCGTTTTTCCTACCGCGCTCCGTTAATCCATCGCAGCCGTTCCACGCACTCCATATCGGCCTGGAACGGGATAGCTGCCGGATCCGGGAACGGAATCTCCAGCTCCCGCGCAAATGGTGTAGACGCGATGTTTCTGTTATAGGCCTCAACTAAGAGCCGTTCCAGGTTGACGGTATCCTCGATATTATAGGCAAGCAGGGTCTCCAGTGCCTTCTCGTCGTTATACCGTTCATATTCCCGCCAGAGAAGGACCGCGAAAAAGCCGTCCACCCCATCCAGTGTTCCCCTGTTGATGCCCATCTGTCTTTCACACCCTTTCAGACCGCCTTTCAGGCCGAGCCGGGCCAGGACATAGCGAAGATCGATATGGGCATGGTCCAGTTCTATTTTGAAATACCTCTCCAGAAACGGCACATCGAACCCTCGGCCGTTATAGCTGACCAGGACCTGGTAGGAAAAGATATCGGGGACAAAATCATCAAGATTCCTGCCGCTTACATAGGTGCGCACCGTGTTGCCGTCATAGAGAGCGATGGTGGTAATCTCTGCGTCCACATCCAGGCCGGTTGTCTCAATATCGATATAGGCCGTCTGCGAACGGAAATGCGGAAAGATGCGCCAGTAATCGGCACTGGCCAGATGCTTGGTGAAAAATGACGGCCAGCCGGAGGCCAGCGCCCTCGTCGAGGATTCCAGAAAGGCCGGGATGGTTCGCAGGGGAGTACCGGCAAGCGTAAAGGGTGGCGGATCCTGCCACCCTTCCCAGGAAAGGACACCTGCCTCCCAAAGCCTTCTTTCAGTCTTCGGACCGATACCCGGAATATGGCAGAATGTCTGGTTCAGCATGGATCAGAATTGCGGTGATGTCGGAGCGGCGCTTTTTTTCTGTCCCTTTCTCCGTATCTTGTTACCCTCGGGAGTGGCTCCTTTTGCCGGTTTCTGCGGGCCTTCAGTCCTGTCGGCGTGTTGATGGCGAGGGGCGTCCAGTCTGCTGATCTTCAGCATCCGCTCGTTGATCCGGACCTTTTTCAAGAGGCGCAGGATATCATCGGGCATGCCGAAGGGAAGATCGATGGTGCTGTGATCGTCAAAGATCGAGATGCGGCCGATATGCTCGCTGCTGAGCTCGGCCTCATTGGCGATGGCCCCGACGATATTGCCGGGTTTGACCCCATGCGTCAGGCCGATCTCGATACGGTATCTGTCCATGCCCTGCTCGGGTTCGCTCGCGGGCCTTTTCGTGAAGGTTTTGGGGCGAGGGGTTTTTTCAAAGGTTCTGTTCCGCTCGGATTCTTTCCTTACGGGCCGTTTGTCGGCAGGGGATTCCTTGAGAAAAAAGGGCGTATTCCCCTGAGCGATTCCGGCAAGGACTGCAGCCAGGTCGACTGCCGGGACTTTGGTCTCCTGCATGTAGCCGTCGAGAAGATCCTTAAAGAAGGTGAAATCGTTTTTCTTCAGGGTGTCGGTGATCCGTTCCTTGAAAGCCTCCACCCGCCGGGCATTGATATCTCTGACCGTAGGCACGGTCATCGGCTCGATCTTCTGCCTGGTCAACGTCTCGATCGCATGCAGCATCCTTTTTTCACGGGGATGGATAAAGAGGATGGCCTCGCCTTTTCTACCGGCCCTGCCGGTACGGCCGATCCGGTGGATATAAGCCTCGTTGTCGAAAGGGATGTCGAAGTTGATCACATGGCTGATCCTCTCCACATCGAGCCCGCGGGCAGCCACATCGGTGGCTACCAGGATGTCGAGCTTGCCGCTTTTCAGCTGTTCTACGGTCCGCAGCCGCTGGTTCTGGGGGATGTCGCCGCAGAGCGGGGCGCAGGAATAGCCGAGTGAGGCCAGCTTTTCGGCCAGTTCGACGGTCTGGATCTTGGTGCGAACAAAGATCAGCACCCCGTTGAACGGTTCCATCTCGAGAATCCTGCCCAGCGCCTCGATTTTTCTGGAAAACCCATCGGTAAGGAGGTAGCGCTGGTGAATGGTGGTTGCCGTGGCGGTCCGTGATTTGATCATGATCTCCACGGAGTCTGTCAGGTATTTCTTGGCCATCTTACGAATACTTGCAGGCATGGTGGCCGAGAACAGAGATATCTGCCGTTTCTCGGGCATCTGCGTCAGGACCCATTCAACATCGTCGATAAAGCCCATGTTGAGCATCTCGTCGGCCTCATCCAGAACCAGGCTGACGATATTGTCCATCTTCAGGCTCTGCCGGCGGATATGATCCATGACCCTTCCCGGAGTGCCAACCACCACCTGCGCCCCGCGTTTTAGCTGGGTGAGCTGAGTAGCGTAGTCCTGACCGCCGAAGATGGCCACTGTCTTCAGGCCTTTCAGGTGGGCGCCATAGGTCTGGAACGCCTCGGCGACCTGCAGGGCCAGCTCCCGGGTGGGGGTCAGAACTAAGACCTGCGGATGATTGCGCTTGAGGTCGAGGCGGTCCAGCAGAGGCAGAGCAAAGGCTGCAGTCTTGCCAGTGCCCGTCTGGGCCTGACCGACAACATCGCGACCGGCCAGGACATGGGGGATCATCTCTATCTGGATGGGTGTCGGGGATTCGTAACCGGCGTCATCCAGGGCCTGCAACAAGGGTTGACTGAGATTGAAATCGGAGAAAAGCGGGGTCGTAAGGTCATCAAAAGACATGGAAATTCCTATGGGTGAAACTGGTTTGATCCCGGGCAGGAAAGGCATATGCTCAATCTGCCAAGGAAGAGGGTGTCTGTCCAGTTCCGCGCAATCAATTTGCAAACTTCCATGTTCTGGTCTGACACATACATTGCCTGAAAGAATGGACTCTCCGGTTTACGATCAAAAAATGAATCACAGGCGGACGAGTAGGGGGATAAAACGTCGGGACCAACAGTGATCGAGAGCGGACAAGCCATCTTTGAAAAGGCACTAACTAAAGATCGCAATTCATACCAGGTCCAGCCGGAATATGCAATACCTTTTTTGTGCGGGGTCTCCGCGGCCGGTCAGGAAATCTTCTTCCGCAGGGACTTCGTCCGGCTATGCAGGGTTTTTCTGTCCAGCCTTTTCTGTTGAGAAGAGGTGGACGGTCTGGTCGGTCGACGTTTTTTGCGGACCACGGTCGCGCTGCGTATGAGTTCGGCCAGCCGTTGCAGCGCATCTTCCTTGTTGCTCTCAAAGGTCCGGTGCTGCTGGGCCTTGATGACGATCGCGCCGTCTTTGGTCAGGCGCTGATCCTGCAGGGCTAAAAGCCGTTCCTTGACAAAGCCGTTCAGGGAGGATTTCCCGATCTCGAATCGGAGATGGACGGCACTCGCGACCTTGTTGACGTTCTGCCCCCCGGCCCCCTGGGCCCGGATCTGGGTCATTTCAATCTCACTGAGCGGGATTGCTATGGTTCCTGTGATCTGTAACATAATATTTTGCGTTCTGTTCCTTCACTATTCGCGTTTTTCGTCAGAAAAACCGACATATTCGGTAATCAGGGTGATCTGCCCGGTGCCATGGGTGTCGACCCCGGCAATCTTCCCGGCCAGCCAGATTCTGTCGCCTACCTGGGCAGCGGTTATGCCGGGATATTTCTTCAGGCTGATTTCGGTTGCGATAATGACCCCGAAGCCGTTTTCAGAGGCGTCCAGAATAACGCTTACCTTATCTTGTCCACGCTTCGCGAGCGAGAAAAAGTACAACGGCCAGATGACCTGAAGATCCGTCAGCTTCTTCTCTTCCGTTTTCCGTTCGTACACATCCATCGCCTCAAGCTTCCGGATCACCTCATCGGGAGCGGGTTCCCTGGAAAAACCGGAGATTCTGTCCTCAGGGATCATCCGGGGCGGAAGATCGGAGACCTGGGCAAGCTGGGCAGTGGGCACCTGTTCAGGTCTCTCCTGCGCAGTATCTTGCCCTTGGGTCTGCGCAGTTCCCTTGCCGGCAGTCTTTTCGGTCGTGGCACCGTTTCTCTCTTGCTGCCTTCGGTGCTGCAGGTGCAGTGTGATCGAAAAGAGCAGGAAAATCAGGACAGCTGCAACGCCTGTCGGGATGAGCCATTTTCTCTGAGTTTTAAGCCAGTTCAGCATTGGAATTTCTTCAGTGTTATCGGAACGTCCCGGCGAATTAGTTTCTCGAATGCAGCAAGGGTCTACAATCAGAATAGAGTCAGGGGCGGCAATATGCAATGGGAAACTGAGTGTTTCCAGCGGAAAAGAGATGGATGGTGCGCGACATCATCGTTTGTCATACCTGTCAACATCAGTAAGTGGCCTTTATTACGTAACATAACTATAGCAGTCTCAACTTTTAAAAAGTTCGGGAGTTATCAAGCTGTCAAGTGGATCTAAAATGCCAACAACCAGAAAACCTGGCACGTCGCCCATTACTATCAATTGCATTGCAAAATTGCGTTGCATTTTTGCAATGCAATTGATATAAATACGACATGGACAGCATCAAGCGATCAATAACCGACACCATAATCACCCGCCTGAACCATGAGCAGGTTGTGGCCCTGACCGGCGCGCGCCAGACCGGCAAGACCACGCTCTGCGAAATGCTGCTCCCCGAACGGCTGGACCTTGCGTTTACCTACATCTCCTTCGACGATCCCGACGAACGGCTTCGTTTTCAGCGCTCGGCCGTGCAGATCCTCGAAAGCATCACGACACCGCTGGTGGTGCTTGACGAGGTGCAGAAAATCCCGCAGTTGTGCGACCCGCTGAAGCTGGTGGTGGACAGGGAACGGAAAAAACCTGTTGACGAGCGGAAATGCTTCGTTTTGACCGGATCGTCGCAATTGCTGATGATGAAGAACATCCGCGAGACCCTGGCCGGGCGCGTGGCGCTCTGCCAGATGTACCCGTTTTCCCTTTTTGAACTGACCGGTGGCGGCGAACTGCCGCTTCTCTCCCGAATATGGCAGGATCAGGCGCTTTCGCCACAGGACGCCGGGCGGCTGCCCTTGGTTTCGCCTCAACAATTGCGTACCCTGCGCGGGGTGCGGGACGAATATCAACGATGGGGCGGCTATCCGCCGGTGTGGCAGCGCACGGGAGAAACGGAGCGGCTGAACTGGCTCAAAGACTATCGCAAGACCTATCTGGAGCGGGATATTGCCGATGTGGGGCAGGTGGCGAACATCGATACCTTTGCCCTGGCCCAGAAGCTGTTATGCAGCCGCACCGCCAACCTGTTTTCAATCAGTGAGGTGTCGCGGGATCTGGGAGTGGCGGTCAATACCATCAAGCGCTATCTGGAACTGCTGACCATGTCGTTTCAGTGCGTTCTGCTCCCCCCCTGGCATGAAAACGTCAGCAAACGGCTGGTCAAGAGTCCGAAACTCTTCTTCTCGGACGTGGGGTTGAACAGGGCTATAGTTGGTGAGCTTTCCATCAGTAGCGGCGCTGCCTACGAAAGTTGGCTTTGCGCCGAGCTTTTGAAGTGGAAACAGCTCCAGCCGGTGGAGCCGGAGCTGTATTTCTACCGCACCGCCGCCGGGCTGGAGGTGGATTTTCTGCTGGCGAGTGAGCGCGGAATCATCCCCATTGAGGCCAAATCATCGGAACGGGTGACCGCAGCAGACGGCAGAAGTGTGGAGACGTTCATGGCGGAACATCCGGATGCGGCAAAAGTAGGGTTGGTGGTCTATCCGGGGAATGAGGTCGTCGAATTGCGCCGGAACGTCTGGGGGGTGCCGGACTGGTATCTGCTGGGGGCGTTGTAACTATTCAACAAAACTCCCGCAATTCTTTATGGAGAGCGGGGTGCTTGGATTCTGTAGAACATCATTGAACAGCGGGCAAGGGATCTGGAAATATATTCTATTAGATTGATATTAATATACTAAAAATAAATGAAATTTTAAATGTACCAACAAAAATTCCATTTAAATGAATTTTTATATCGCTCAGGTATTGAAATTCGGACTAACTATACAGAGCGGAGCAAAGTTCATCAACTTTTGTTATTCCTGTTAAAATCAGAATGATGGCGTTTATATAAAAAGAAAAAACAGGTTTTGTTACGTATATCTCAGGAACATCTTAATTTGATGTGTCAAGCATTCACTTTTACATTGCCACATTAAATCTCATGACTCTATGGCGGAGAACCCTCAATGGGCCTGGCTTCCTTTTTCAAGCAGAGAAAACGAGTTTCTGACAACTTGGAAAAAATTTGTAAACATATTGTATTTTCAATCTTTGTCATGCATGATGGCTATATCCTAAATAAGGTCTTCGGGAAATGACCATTTTCAAAAGACCGTTCAATATGCCAACCTGAAGCAAGAATATGCAAATTCTGTCTATATAACCAGAGGTCAAATGATGTCTCAAAAGCCTACCTACGAGGAACTTGAGCAACGGGTTCAGGAACTGGAGAAAGCGGAAGTTGAGCATAAGCGAGCAGAGCAAAAGCAGCTCAGCAGTATTTTCAGAAGTGCTCCTATTGGAATCGGCTTAGTTGTTAATCGAAAATTAAAACACGTAAATTCCCGTTTGTGTGAGATTGCAGGGTACAATGAGGGGGAATTGATAAACCAGAGCGCAAGGATTCTGTACCCTAATGATGAGGAATTTGAGTTTGTTGGCCGCGAGAAGTACGCCCAGATAATGGAGCATGGAACAGGTACAGTTGAAACACACTGGCAACGTAAAGATGGCACTATTATAGATGTTTTGCTCAGTTCGACGCCTATCGATTTTCAGGATCACTTAAAGGGAGTTACCTTCACCGCTTTAGATATCACCGAACACAAACGTATGGAGGAAACGCTTCAGGAGAACGAACACAGATTTCGAGAACTTTTTGATGCGGGCTCTGATGCGATCCTGTTCATTGAAAGTGGTACGGGGCAGATTTTGGAGGCAAACAACAGAGCGGCAGTATTGTTTGGCTATAGTCGTGAGGAGTTGCTCACAAAAAAGAACTGGGAACTTTCAGCAGAGCCTGAAGAAACTCGACGGAAAACCCAAACACAGACATCCCCTGATGAAATAATAACTGTACCTCTACGATATCTTCGGAAAAAAGACGGGGATGTTTTCCCTGCGGAACTGACTGGTCGATCTTTCTTTTTGCAAGAACGTTCCGTTTTCATTGCCGCTTTTCGTGACATTACCGAACGTAAGCAGATAGAAGATGCGCTCAGGGAGAGCGAAGAAAAGTACCGCGCTATTATTGATCAGGCAGCAGAGGGCATAGTGCTTGTCGATACCGAAACCCTCTGCTTCATAGAATTCAACGATGTGGCTTGTTCTGGCCTTGGCTATTCGAGGGAGGAATTCGCAGGTCTCACCCTTTTCGACGTTCAGGGCAGTTTGGAGAGAGATGAATTCAAAAAACGTTTTAAAGAAGTGGTGGAGTCAGGGGGCGGAAAATTCGAGAATAGGCAACGGAGAAAAGACGGGACATTAAGGGATACGATTATCAGTAACCGTGTGGTGGTGACCCTGCAGGGGGGCAAATATGTCTCAGGGATCTGGCAGGATGTTACCGAACAAAAGCTGACCGAAGAGGCCCTGCGCGAAAGTGAGGATCACTATCACTCGATTTTCGCCAATTCACTCATCGGCATAACGCTTACAGACAAAAGTTTCATTTTTACAGATGCCAATGATGCTTTCTGCCAGATGCTGGAATATTCAAGAGAAGAATTGGTTGGTAAGAAGACGATATCAGATATCAGCCACCCTGATGATGTGGCGAACAGCATGGAAATGATCCACAAGTTGATACGACACGATATTGAACATTATACCATTGAAAAAAGATATGTTTCAAAGACAGGTAAAATAATACAAGCGTTGGTTTATGTCAGAGGGCATTACAGTCCTGGAGGAGAATATGAAGGAACTACTGCCTCCAGTCTGGACATGACCGAGATTAAAAAGGCTGATGAGTTGTTGCTTGCAAACCAAGAAAAATACCGAAACCTCTTCAATAACTCCGAAATCGCCATGTTCAGGACAAGGCTCAACGGATCAGAAATCCTGGATTGCAACCAGAAGTTTCTGGATCTTGTCGGAACAAATCGTGAAGAGACGCTGGGAAAGCCTTCGGCAATATTATGGGCAGATCCGGAAGAGCGCAGGGAGATGGTCCGAAGGCTTGTTGAGAACGGCAGTGTGTCGGAGTATGAATTCAGAATGCTGCACAAGCATGAAGGTGTAAGAAACTGTGTAGCATCCCTGAGACACTATCGGGAGCAGGGCATCCTCGAAGGGTCCATTTCTGATATCACCGAGCGTAAGCAGGCGGAAAAAGCACTTCGAGAAAACGAAGAACGCTACCGTCATCTTTTCAATATCAGCAATGATGCGGTGTTTGTCCATCTCGGTCCTTCTGGCGGCATACCTGGCAATTTTATTGAGGTCAACAAGGTTGCCTGTGAGAGGCTGGGCTATGTCCGTGAGGAACTGTTACAAATGAGTCCGCCTGACATCGATGCACCTGATACCTTGGCCGAAGTCCCAAGGATAATGGAGCAGCTCATTCGACATGGCTATGTTAATTGGGAAGGCATCCATTTAACTAAGGACGGACGACGCATTCCGGTTGAGATCACTAACCAGCTCTTCGATTACCACGGAACTCAAATGATATTATCCTCTGCTCGAGATATCACTGAGCGCAAACAGGCTGAAGAGGAACGGGAGAAGCTTCAATGTCAGTTAAACCAAGCTCAGAAAATGGAATCGGTTGGAAGGCTTGCAGGAGGGGTTGCTCACGATTTCAATAACATGCTTGGTGTTATTTTAGGACATGTCGAGATGGCAATGGACGAGATCAACAATGATCACCCCCTGTTTCACGATCTGAGAGAAATCCATGATGCTGCTCAACGTTCCGCCGATATCACTCGGCAGCTCCTTGCCTTTGCCCGTAAGCAGACGATTGCACCAAAGGTGATTGATCTCAACCCGAGTGTAGAAGGAATACTCAAGATGCTCCAACGGCTTCTTGGAGAAGATGTAGCCTTGATATGGAAGCCCGGATACAAATTGTGGGCAGTCAAAATTGATTCATCGCAGCTTGATCAAATCTTAGCCAACCTTTGCGTCAATGCTCGAGATGCAATTTCAGATGTCGGTACAATTACAATCGAGACGAGTAACTTTGTGTTTGATGAGGAGTATTGTAAGAGGGACGTAAACTTTGTAGCCGGGGACTACGTGATGCTGGCATTGAGTGATACGGGGTGCGGTATGGATAATGCAGTACTGGAACATATCTTTGAACCATTTTATACTACGAAAGATATCGGCAAAGGAACGGGACTTGGGTTGGCCACAGTTTATGGTATTGTTAAACAGAACAACGGCTTTATAAATGTCTACAGTGAACCTGGACGAGGCACGACATTCAAGATCTATCTACCCAGGCATATAAGCACTATGGATCAAGCCAGGACGGAAGCGTCTGAAAAGCCCGCAAAGGGAGGCCATGAAACTATCCTGCTTGTAGAAGATGAGCCGACTATTATGAATATGACCTCCATAATGCTTCAACGTTTAGGATATTCCGTTACAGCGGTAGGAACACCTGGCGAGGCAATTCAAGTAATTGAAGATTCTACCGATAAGATACATCTCCTAATTACTGATTTGATCATGCCAGAAATGAATGGCAAGGACCTGTCGGAAAAACTTTTGATCAAAAAACCTGGGATGCAAATCCTTTTTATGTCAGGATACACAGCCAGTGTTATCGCTCATCGTGGGGTGTTGGATGAAGGTGTTCATTTTATCCAGAAACCTTTCTCAAAAAAAGACCTTGCTGCTAAGATTCGCATGATGCTGGACTGATCTTCCCCAATTCTGAGCAATCATTAAAGCCACGTTAAGGAAAGATCCAACATCAATATTGCCAGAGCGAATCTATAAACCAATCCTATAGCCTTGGTTTATACTACTACTACTATTGCTCTGAAGGGCGAGGAATCCCCCCGCCCCATCAGGTCGATCTACCCGTAGAGAGTTTCGATCCACCTGATGGCTTCAGAGTCATTTACTTTACCTTACCTAGATATCTTTGTGTCGTTGAAAGATCAGCATGCCGAAGGATAACTTTGCTTACGATTTCAATCGGGGTTCCGGATCTCGACGCATATGTTGCTGCGTGCCGTCGCAGATTATCCAAACGTTTGGATAATCTGCGTTATCCAAACCTAAATAAAATCCAAACCATTTTTATAGAGGCCTGATATTTAAAGTTTTTTATAGTAAAATGTTCGGATTTTTTTTTTACTGTATGATCTTCTCATTAA
>CAIUQR010000031.1 GCA_903901335.1 uncultured delta proteobacterium
ATCGCGTAATTTCAAATACTTACGTATAGCTGTTTTTCGTCAGCATCTTGCTGAATTTAAAGAATATTTTCCATGTCCGTGCGCGGGCGATCCCGCCTGACCCTCGACCAACGTTTTTAAAAAACGGTAAACTTCAGTTGACGTAATTATCTGCGTTGATAATAACGCGTTAGAGCTACTGGCAGAAAATGCCCAGACTCTTTTGCCGGACACTCCTGTTGTATTCTGCGGCATCAATGACTACAAGCCCGCTCTGCATGCTGCACGCCCCAAGGTAACCGGTGTTGTTGAATACGGCGATTTTTCTGACACCCTAAAAATCGCCTTCAGAGCCCGTCCAAATGCCACAAAGCTTTATATTGTCAGCGATCATACCGAAACCGGGGAAATCAATACTCGGGAGCTGCTTGACGCACTTTCTTCGGTAGCACACAACATCCAGACGGTTCTGACAGACCGCATGAGCTACGAAGACCTTTCTACTACACTGCAAAAGGCAGACCCTCAGCAGGTGGCATTCTTCGTCAGCTTCTGGAAAGATGGTACTGGTCGGAATATTGAGCCTTGGCAGCTTGATCCTGTATTTAGAAAATCTGCAATCCCGGTTTTTGGCCGTTCGGAGTGGATGATCAATCACGGGATGGTCGGGGGAAAATGCGTGACGGGGCTCGCCCAGGGAGAGGCGGCTGCAAGAATTGCACTACAAATTCTCGGCGGCACACCGGTTTCTTCTCTACCCGTTGATACAAACAGCCCGAATCAGTACCTCTTCGATCACCTGATGATGAAACACTATCTGATAGACGAAGGTATCTTTCCCGACGAAAGCATCAGCTTTAACCGTCCCGAACCATTCTACCGGGTGTCCAAGCCCATTGGCGCAACCATACTCGCTTTTTCAACACTGCTCCTGGCAGCACTTGTTTATTTGGTGGTAAACATTCACCGGCGCAGACAGGCCGAGGAGAATCTACGGATTAGTGAGCAACGAATGCGCCTTTTTTTCGAACGCCAGATAGTTGGCATGGCAATTACTTCGACGGAGAAGGGCTGGGTGCAAGTAAACGACAGGTTGATTCAGATGCTTGGTTTTTCACGAGAGGAACTGTTTGGTCGAACTTGGGAAGAACTGACCCATCCTGAAGACATTGCTGCAGATGTGACGCAGTTCAATCGGGTGTTGTCTGGCGAGATCAACGAATACTCTCTCGAGAAACGGTTCATCCGAAAGGATGGAACGGTAATTTTTACCAACCTCTCAGTTGGCTGTGTGCGTCACGCCGATGGTTCTGTCAATTTTATTTTGGCGTTATTGGCGGATATCACCGAGCGCAAGCAGGCGGAGGCAGATCTTCTTGCTGAACGTCAGTATTTGACAGACATTATAGACTTTCTGCCGGATCCCACCTTTATCATCGATACTGATCAGCGCGTTGTTGTTTGGAACAGAGCTGCTGAGGTGATGACAGGTGTTAAAAGGGATGATTTGCTGGGCAAGGGAGACTATGCCTATGCCGTTCCCTTCTATGGAGAACGCCGGCCCATCCTGATTGACCTTCTCAATATCTCAGAAAAAGAGAGGGAGAGTTCATATTCCCATGTCAAGCGAGTAGCTGACAGGGTTTATGCGGAAACATTTATTCAAACTTTAAACGATGGTGAAGGTGCCTATCTTTGGGGCGTTGCCGCCCCTCTTTATGATCGAACCGGTTTGCGTACCGGAGCTGTTGAAGTCATCAAAGACATCACGGAGCTTAAAAAGTCAGAGAAAGCCAACATTCAGTTGCAAGAGCAACTGCTGCAGGCACAAAAGATCGAGTCAATTGGACGTCTCGCAGGTGGTGTAGCGCATGATTTCAACAACATGCTTGGGGTTATCCTGGGGCATGCAGAGCTGGCACAGAAGCAGTTGGATAAAACCCAGCCACTCTTTTACAACCTTGAGGAAATTCGCAAGGCGGCCCAACGTTCTGCTGATATCACCCGGCAGCTTCTGGCCTTTGCCCGGAAGCAAACCATTGCGCCTCAGGTTATAGATCTGAACGAAAGCGTGGATGGGGTGTTGACAATGCTGCGGCGGCTCATAGGAGAGGACATAAATCTTGCCTGGCTGCCAGGAAAGAGCCTGGGGTTGGTCAACATTGATCCCTCCCAGCTCGACCAGATTCTTGCCAACCTTTTTGTCAATGCCAGGGATGCCATTGCCGATACCGGCAAAGTAACCATCGAGACCGATAACGTAGCTTTTGACGAAGCCTACTGTAGAGTACACGCTGGCTTCGCTCCCGGCGAGTATGTAATGCTGGCGGTCAGTGACAACGGTTGCGGGATGGACGTGGAAACTATGGCGCACCTGTTCGAGCCATTTTTCACCACCAAGGAAATGGGCAAGGGCACTGGCCTTGGCTTGGCGACGATCTACGGTATTGTCAAACAGAACAACGGCTTTATAAATGTTTATAGTGAGCCGGGGCAAGGCACCACTTTCAAGATTTACTTGCCACGGAACGGAGGAAACGTTGCTCCGATGCCCAAGGAAGATGCTGCTGGTTCGGTGACGCACGGCAATGAAGTGATCCTGCTGGTGGAAGATGAGCCGATGATCCTCGACATGACCACGACGATGCTTGAACTTCATGGATACAAAGTTCTGCCCGCTGCGACACCAGGAGAGGCCATCCGTCTTGCCGAAGAGCATGCAGGCGACCTCCACCTCCTTATGACCGATGTTGTCATGCCCGAGATGAATGGCAGGGACCTGGCCAGGAACCTGCTATCTCTCTATCCCAAACTCAAACGCCTGTTTATGTCCGGTTATACGGCCAATGTCATCGCCCATCAAGGGGTGCTCGACGAGGGCGTCCATTTTATTCAGAAGCCGTTTTCCATAAACGATCTTGCTGCCAAAATCAGAGAGGTACTAGACAAAAATCCTGCCTGATGATGGCATCAGGAATAAGGTCAATTCACCAAGAGTGCTTTACAATTCAAGATTGCAAAATGGCATCTCTTGTCGCCGGGTGATATCTCCTGTTGATAGTCAGTGAATTATCTCGTATTCCAAAAAGAGGCTTACATCTCTCTCCATTCTAAAATAATTACCATTTTCTCCTTGCAATATAGACCAACCTTTCATACTACATAGTAGTATATGGCCTTATCGTAAAGGAGGTTCCAATGAATTCAGAAGAATTTTTTAAGTACAGAAAATCACTCAGAAGAACTCAGAAAGAGATGGCAGAACTTCTCGGAGTAGCCCTAAAGACTGTTCATAGCTACGAACAGGGATGGAGAGAAATTCCTTCCCATATTGAGCGGCAAATGTTTTTCTTGCAAAGCAATCGCCGTGGAACACTGAAGAGCCTCTCGCCCTGCTGGGAAATAAAACAATGTGGGATGAAGGAGCAATGTCCTGCCTGGGAGTTTCAAAGTGGACATCAATGCTGGTTTATAACGGGAACATTGTGTGCTTGCTCTCAGGGTTGTTCTCTCGAAGAGAAGACCGAAAGATGCAAGTCTTGTGAGATTTTAAAATCCCGACTTGAATAGTTTGTTTTTCTGGTTGGCGATCGTCTCTCTAGTTCCTGAACATCAATAATTTAAGATTGCCAGACCAAATATCATCAGAAATCGATTTTCCCCCATGTTGAGATGTCTACTATTGCCCTAAGGGGCGAGGAATCTCCCCGCCCCTTCAGGTCGATCTACCCGTAGAGAGTCTCGATCCATCTGATCGCTTCAGAGTCATTCACCTTGCCAAGGTATCTCTGCGTCGTTGATAAATCAGCATGCCGCAAAATGACTTTGCTGACAATTTCAATCGGAGTGCCTGATCTTGAAGCATAGGTCGCAGCATGCCGCCTCAGATTATCCAAACGTTTGGATAATCTGCGTTATCCAAACCTAAATAAAATCCAAACCTTTTTCGTATATGCCTGATATTTAAGGTTCTTAGCATAGAAAGGTTTGGATTTTTTCTTTACTTTGTCATTGACTTAACACCA
>CAIUQR010000032.1 GCA_903901335.1 uncultured delta proteobacterium
AAAGATGCCTCGGGATCTCCGGAAGATCTGCCCGTATTCCAGACAGGCCTGTCCCACCGTCGGGGTGTAGACAATCGGCATCAGGTCTTCGATATTGTCCAGGAGAAGCCGGTAAAACAGGGTCTTGTTGCGATCCTGCAGGCCTGTCAAGAAAATGTACCGCTCCATGTCGGTTGATTTTCTGCCGAGATTCCACAATATTCGCTGAACCTGCTCATCAATGTTGTACACGCGTGGCGGTAAAAGTCCCCGCAGACCCAGGACATCCCGTTCCTCCTCGGTGAATGCCGTTCCCTTATTGAGGGCTGGATCACGCAGCAGGGCCAGGCCGGTCGGAAAATTGCTCATCCGGTTCTGCAGTTTCATCCGCTGGCTGGTGCCGGAGGAGAGGCTTTTCCGTAATATGGACTGGGAGTTGATATGACCCAAGAATTTTGACAGGGCCTCGCTTTCTACGAGGTCCTTGGCAAAACGAATCACCATCTTCTCGCCTTCAAAATCAATTTTATACATAGTTGTCACTCTCTAACTATTGGATCCTTTCTGCCATTTCCCGTACCGGCACCAGCCCTTCGATAATTAATTCCGGCTCATCCGCCTCGATATCTGTCTCGCCGGCGAGAGTCCTTTGCATCTTCGCCGCATCAAGCTCATTTTCCCATTTGGATACCACAATGGTGGCCACGCCGTTGCCGACAAGGTTGGTCAAGGCTCTGGCTTCGGACATGAAACGGTCGATACCTAATATAAGCGCCAGTCCCGCTACCGGGATCGTCGGAATGGCGACAAACGTTGCAGCCAGGGTTATAAACCCGCCGCCGGTAACGGCAGCCGCCCCTTTGGAGGTCAGCATCAACACCGTCAAGATGGTCAGCGTCTGGGTAAGGGTCAGATGGGTATTTGTGGCCTGGGCGACAAATACGGCTGCCATAGTCAGGTAAATCGATGTGCCGTCAAGGTTGAAGGAATAGCCTGTAGGAATAACCAGACCAACGACTGATTTTGCACATCCGAGGTTTTCCATTTTTGCCATCATCCGCGGTAGTACCGATTCGGATGACGATGTACCGAGCACAATCAGAAGCTCTTCTTTGATGTAGCTGATAAATTTAAAAATATTGAACCCACACATTTTACAGATGATGCCGAGTACCCCGAAAACGAAGATGATGCATGTCAGGTAAAAACTCCCCATCAGCATTCCGAGCTTTGAAAGAGACCCGACTCCGAATTTACCGATGGTAAAGGCCATGGCCCCGAAAGCGCCTATGGGCGCGAGCTTCATGATAAAACCGACCACTCCGAACATCACATGGCACACCTGATCATTCAGGTCTTTGACAATCTTCCCTTTTTCACCGAAGAGCGACAGAGCAAACCCGAACAGCAGCGCAAAGAAAAGAACCTGGAGGATGTCCCCCTTGGCAAAGGCATCGACGACACTGTTCGGGATGATATTCATAAGAAAATCTGCCGTGGAAAGCGATTTGGCGCCGGTTGTATAGGAAGCCAGCGCTTTGGTATCCAGTTTGGAGACATCGGCGTTAAAGCCGACACCCGGTTGAACAAGAGTAATAACCGTCAAGCCGATAATGAGGGCCAGTGTACTGACGACCTCAAAATAGAGCAGGGCCTTTGCCCCGACCCGTCCGACTTTCTTCATATCCTGCATCCCGGCTATGCCGGAGACGACAGTGCAGAAGATGATCGGAGCGATAACCATCTTGATCAGTTTAATGAAACCGTCTCCCAAAGGCTTCATGGACTCACCGACCTGGGGCACGAAATAGCCGAGTGCAACACCAATTGCGATTGCCGTTAACACCTGTGCATACAAATGTTGATAAATCTTTTTCTTTGCCATCTTCTCGTTTCCTTTGTTCTGTTTTTTTGAATGATCCAACTTCAATTGCCAGTTCCCGGAAAGTAGGACAAAGAAAAAATGCCATTAATCCGGAATGAGTATCAAGAGCCGTGAAAAGCTCATTCTGGCTATGGCAAGATATATACCAATGGCAAAAAAATATTATTGTTAATTTATTTCGTATTGTTAATCGTTATATTTTCGAAATTGTTCTATTCAATACGGGCTATTTTTCACCCATTTTAATCAATCCTATGGAGGGAATCTGCCCCAAAAGGTCTCTTTTCAAAGAGAAAGTAGATGGAAAATTACTTTTGAATGAGAAATATGGGCAGATGCAGGGAAGGCGTCAGATGTGCTGTAAGAATATGGCTGAGCATCATACTGAACGAGCTTCATCCGACAAAGATTCCGAACGATCATTCAGTATGATACTTTATTATTCTCCGACACAGGCAGCTATGCCGAGTCTTGCCGTCTACTCGACAGTCACACACTTGGCCAGGTTCCTGGGCTGGTCGACGTCGCAGCCGCGCCGGGTCGCGATCGCATAGGCCAGCAGCTGGGCGGGGATGGTATAGAGGATCGGGTTCATATCTTCATGCACCGCGGGCAGATAGATGATATCGTCCGTTATGGTTTTCAGGTGCTGATCCCCTTCCGTCCCGATCAGGATCAGCCGCCCCTGACGGGCTTTAATCTCCTCTACGTTGGAGATGACCTTCTGGTAGACCGCATCCTGCGGCACCAGGGCAAGGATCGGCATCTCCTTATCGATCAGTGCTATCGGTCCGTGTTTCAGCTCGCCTGCAGCGTACCCTTCCGCATGGATATAGGAAATTTCCTTCAATTTCAACGCCCCTTCCAGCGCAATCGGGAAGTTCAAGCCCCTGCCGATAAAGAGAAAATCCCGGCAGCTGTAAAAGCTCTCAATCAACTGCTGAATCTGGGTCTGGATCACCGGCAGTTTTTCTTTGATCACTTCGGCGATACCGATCAATGCCTGACCGAGCTCCCTGCTTTTTTCAGGCGAGATGACGCCCTTGCGTTGGCCAAGGAAGAGCGTAAACAGGAAAAGTGCGGCCAGTTGAGCGGTGAAGGCCTTTGTCGAGGCCACGCCGATCTCCGGACCGGCATGGGTATAGACCGTCCCGTGCGCCTCACGGGTCATCGTCGAACCGACAACATTGCAGATAGTCACAACCTTTGAGCCCAGTTTTTTGGCGAGACGAATCCCGGCCAGGGTGTCAGCCGTCTCACCCGACTGGGAGATCGAGACCGTCAGCACCCTGTCATTGACAATGAGCCGGCGATAGCGGAACTCCGAGGCGATATCCACCTCGACCGGGATACCGGCATATTTTTCGATCCAGTATTTCGCTACCAGCGCCGCATGCCACGAGGTGCCGCAGGCCACCAGAAATATCCGCTCGATATACCTGACATCCTCGTCGGTAATTCCAATTTCCGGAATATCCACTTCCCCTGATTCCGGATTGATCCTGCCGCTAATTGTATTAGTTATTGCCTGGGGCTGCTCAAAGATCTCCTTCAGCATGAAATGCTTGAACCCGGCCTTTTCAGCCATAGCCGCATTCCACTCAATGGTTGTCACCTTTTTTTCTATCTTCTCGCCGGACAGCAGGGAATAGACAGAACAGTCGCCTGCTGTCAGAAGAGCAAACTCCCGGTCCTCCAGGAAGATCACCTGCTTTGTGAAGGGCAGAAGAGCAGGGATATCGGAGGCCATAAAGGACCCCTGGCCGTTCTCGTCTATACCGAGGACTAGCGGACTCTGGTTCCGGGCAGCCACCAGGGTATCGGGCATGCCGGCCCAAAGAACACCGATCGCGTAGGATCCTTCCACCAGATCGAGTGTTTTCCGAATCGCCGCCACCAGATCGCCATCGAGATTCTCCTCGATCAGATGTGCCAGCACCTCGGTGTCGGTCTCGGAGGTAAACCGATGTCCCTTTGCCCTCAGTTCCTCGCGCAGTGAATGATAGTTTTCTATGATACCGTTATGAACCACCACCAGATCACCGGTACAATCGCTGTGCGGATGGGCGTTCTCGGTGGTCGGAGCGCCATGGGTCGCCCAGCGGGTATGGCCAAGGCCGATATGCGACGGGGCCATGATTGCCTCATCGATAATGGCCTCAAGATTCGACAACTTTCCCTGGCACCGGTATTTGATCAGCTTCCCATCCTGCAGATAAACCACCCCGGCGGAATCATACCCTCTGTACTCTAATCGTTTCAAACCTTCTAAAACAACCGGGATAACACGACGTGGCCCGGCATATCCGACTATACCACACATAACTTTCTCCTTTTGGGGAAGTAGAGCAGTGAATTTTCAAGCGCTTAGAATGAAGAACAAAAAAATGATATGAAAAATCTTATATTAATGTTTTAAAATAACATAGCATTTTTGATCTTGGCGAGTTTTTTCTTTTCACTGCCCGAAAAAGAATGTACCATTTATTGATTATTGAAATAGACTCAAACACTTCGAACCCATACAACAACATAGCAGAACATGAAAGACAGACAACGACTCAAAGCGCTCCTCCTTGAGAAATCATACCGGGAGGGCAGCTTCACTCTCACCTCCGGGAAGACCTCGGATTTTTACATCGACGGAAAACAGACAACACTCTCGGCCGAAGGATCCTATCTCTGCGGCAAATTGCTGCTGGAATTAATTGCCAGAGAAAAACAACCGATCGAGGCAGTGGGTGGCATGACCCTTGGGGCCGACCCGTTAGTAACGGCTGTTTCACTGGTAAGTTTTTTAGAAGGCAGACCGATTCCTGCTTTTATTGTCCGGAAAGAAGCTAAAGGCCATGGCACCGGTAATTACATAGAAGGACTAAAAAATATGCCCGCAGGGTGTCGGGTTGCCCTGGTTGAGGATGTGGTCACCACCGGCGGTACGCTCTTAAAGGTTATCGAGCGCGTCGAGGCCCAGGGTTTCAAGGTTGGCCTGGTCGCGACAGTAGTCGAGCGGCAGGAAGGCGGCGTGAAGGCCTTGACGGATAAAGGGTACAGGCTTGAGTCGATTTTCACCCGGGAGGAGCTGTTGAGCTGATTCTATGCAATGTAAAAAATGCTCGGCCAAATTGGAAGTCCAACGCCAGTGCAGACGTGTTTTTATGCGGTGTACAGGCTGTAACCGGGTATATCAGATTCATGAAGTCGCCGGCGATCTGGATCCTGAGACAGAAAAAATACTGGAGAAATATACGGTTATCATTTATGATTGAATAAATGCTGTGGATAGGAAGATACGGTCGAATATTGATATAAAAGAGAATCACCTTGATTTTATAGACGACACGAAATGGACGTTCAGAAATCTTTTGTGAATACTGATGGCATCGCCACAATCAAATGCCCCCAGTGCGGGATCATTAAGAATCTGGCCGTAACGCAGTTTCGTGGACGGCAACATACCCTGAAGATTCGATGCGGCTGCGACTATGCCTGGGATCTTCTGCTGGATTTTCGCAGGCATTACAGAAAAAAAACTGACCTGACGGGTACTTACCTCCTGGAGCCGCCCGCAAGCGGTGGAGGCCGTTTGACCGTACTGAATATCTCCCGCAGCGGCGTCGGATTCAGTGTTACCGGACTGCATGCGGTCAAAATCGGCCAAAAGGCTCGCCTGCAGTTCACCCTGGACAACAAAAAACAGACCCCCATTGACAAACATGTGTCCATCAAGTCGGTGAAGGACGGATATATCGGCTGTGAGTTTGTTGACGACCGGGTCTTCGAAAAAGATCTTGGTTTTTATCTCCAACCCTGAAGGCTACCTGTCCAGAACCTTTCCTATCAACTTCTGGGCCTGTTGCAAAAAAGGCATCAGGGTTTCACGCTGGACAGCACTGATCACAACCCCCTCTTTTTCCACCTCGATAATCACCGGCCCAGGATCGTTCACCTTGTCGATTTTATTGAAGACCTTCAGGCAGGGGATCTCTGTGAGCTGGAGTTCTACAAACAGCTTCTCCACCACCGCCATATGATCCCGGAAGCAGGGATTTGAGATATCGATCACATGAACCAGAAGGTCTGCCTCTCCAAGTTCTTCCAGGGTTGCTTTGAAGGCCTGCAGGAGTTCATCGGGCAGGTGCTGAATAAACCCTACTGTATCGGTGATAATAACCTCAATATCTTCGGGAAAACGAAGTCTGCGGCTGGTCGGATCGAGTGTTGCGAACAACTTATCCTCGGTAAGGATATGACTGTCCGTCAATGTGTTCAAGAGGGTGGATTTTCCGGCATTGGTATATCCGACCAGTGACAGTACCGGCAGTTCCTTCTTCCGGCGTTTGGCCCTTCTCCGGTAGCGTTCACGGGTTACACCTTCCAGTTCTTTGGTAAGCCTCGCCAGCCGGTCGTTTATACGCCGCCTGTCAATCTCCAGTTTCGTCTCGCCCGGTCCTCTGGCGCCAATTCCCCCGGAGAGCCGCGACAGGGCGTCATCACGGGTGGAAAGCCTCGGCAGCATATATTTCAGCTGGGCCATCTCCACCTGGAGTTTTCCTTCCCGGCTCATTGCCCGGTGGGCAAAGATATCCAGGATCAGCTGGGTCCGGTCAATGACCCGCATCTCGGTGAAATCGGTGATGGATCTGACCTGGGAGGGATTGAGTTCCTGGTTGAAGATAAAAAGATTGGCGTCCAGCTGCAGGGCGCGGATCATAATATCCGCCAGTTTCCCTTTCCCGAGAATCAACCGGGGATTGGTCTTTCTGCTCCGTTGCAGGACGGAATCAAGCACCAGTATCTGATCGGAACGGGCCAACTCAACGAGTTCCCGCAGGGATTCTTCGGCGGTTATCTTTGGTTCGGTGCTGACACTGATCAGAATCGCCCTGTCCTGCCCTTTATCAACATTTTTTCCGGCTCCCTTGCGGGTGAATTCAGATTCCAGTTCACCTATCAGATCGCTAAACGAGTCTTTCTGGTTAGCAGGATGAATGGGTTTCAGGAAAGACCAGCTCTTTCCCTGCACCGTATCCGGGAGGAGATGGACAGATGAGAGAAGCCCTGGAAAGCCGTCTTCCGCCACCTGCAGGACAGAGAGCATATCAAGGCGCAGAAAGAGGAGATCCATCAGGTCTTCATCGTTGATTTCCTCTCCCGCAAGATGGGTATGGATGAGCCGTAGTCCCTTCAGCCGCCCCCCAGCCGTACGAACAAGCGACAAAGACGGAATCATAATCCCGTTGAAGGTGCCGACGATCACGGATTCAACCTTCCCGGAACGGTGGATAAGAATACCTATCTGCCTGTTTAACTCAAAGGAGATCTGGCAGAGCGTTCTGGCCATATCCACTCCGATGATCAGATTTTCGTCGACTCGTTTGGCAGCAAGCCTTTCCAGGACCTTCAGATGGTTTTTTTTCAGGCCTCCGATATTACCCGTTACAATGCCTATAGTTGATCCTCCATGTGAGGTATATGTTTCATCTGTATGATATAAGGTTATTCTTTATAATTCTGGACATTCGGGTACCGTCTCCCGTATCCGAATGCCTTGCTGGTCACCTTCAGCCCCATCGGGGCCTGTTTCCTTTTATATTCATTCATCCGAATACGCCGCAGGATATCACGGACCACCTTCTCAGCAAAACCGTAAGAGATTATCTCATTCAGGCTGCAACCCTTTTCAAGATGCAATTCCAGGATCTGATCCAACATCTCATATGGAGGAAGATCATCCTGATCGAGCTGATCGGGTTTCAGCTCCGCAGTCGGTGCCTTGGTAATAGACCGCACCGGAATAATCTCACCGTTACGGTTTACATATCGGGAAAGCTCATAGACCAGCTGTTTCGGCACATCTGAGATAACCGCCAGTCCGCCGCTCATATCGCCGTAAAGGGTACAGTAGCCCACTGCCATTTCGCTCTTATTGCCGGTAGTCAGGAGTAGGCTTCCGAGCTTGTTTGACAGGGCCATCAGCAGGTTGCCGCGGATTCGAGCCTGGATGTTCTGTTCGGTCAGGTCCTCCCGCATTCCGGTAAACAACGGCCCCAGACTCTTCCGGTAGCAGGCAAACAGCTCACTTATCGGCAGCACCTCAAACCGGCAGCCCAGATTCGCAGCCAGTGCCCTTGCATCCTCCAGGGAATCAGTTGAACTGTACGGAGAAGGCAGGGCCACCCCCATGACATTGTCAGCACCCAGGGCGCTGACCGCAAGGGCTGCTGTCAAGGCAGAATCGATCCCTCCGGAAAGGCCTAAAACCGCTGATTTGAAACCGCATTTTCCCGCGTAGTCCCGCACGCCCATTACCAGGCTGTCATGGACCGCCGCAATGTCATCCTCGTCAATGGGACCATGTATCTCCCCCAGCCAGGTGTCGGTGTCGACGACAAAAAGATCCTCAGAAAAACCGGCTCCTTTGCCTATGACCGTCCCGTTACCGTCCATTGCTATACTGCGGCCGTCAAAGAGCAGAGAATCCTGTCCACCTACTTGATTGACATAGAAAAAAGGCACATGAAAACGGGAGATGAGCGAGCGGAAGATTGCATAACGGGTGTCCTCCTTCCCTCTCTGAAACGGAGACGCGGAGACATTAATCAGAACATCGATCGTTGTTTTCAACCTTTTGGCAGTGGTAAAGAGGTCCTTAACCGGATCAACCCTGTATTCGCCGACCTGATCATGCCAGATATCCTCGCAGACTGTCACCCCGAAGGTGAGGTCGTCAATGGTGTAGAGCTCAGAGGGCGGGCCGGGTTCGAAATAACGCGTTTCATCGAAGACATCATAGGAAGGCAGAAGCTGTTTTCTTGCTCTGAAGACAACGGCACCGTTTCGGACCACGACGACGGAATTATAGAGGGGTTTTCCAGGATGGCCTTGCCGTCTCTCGATACAGCCGAACATCACGTCGACAGGAGGCAGATCGCGGAGAATACCGGCTATGGCGCGTTCATGGTCATCCAGAAAGGAGGTTCGTTCCAGAAGATCCTGCGGGGGGTACCCGGAAACCGCCATCTCGGGAAAGACCACAAGTCGACAGCCTCGCTCCAGGGCCTCACAGGCACTCTTCACGATCTTTTTACAATTTACCGGAAAATCACCGATAACCGGATTTGTCTGTACCAGCCCGATTTTCACCTCGGCGCTCTCCCCTGTTTAATGTACTGTCAGCATCTCATGCAAGACACAGTCAACATACCATCTCTGCCTTGACACAACATCAATCATTTCTCCTTTTCCGGAACATTTCTGTCCTTTTGGTACTTCTGCACGGCACGGTTATGTTCGACGAGGGTCTTCGAAAACTGATGGGTTCCATCGTTTCTCGAAACAAAATAGAGAAAGGATTCCTGAGCCGGATGGAGGGCTGCTTTCAGGGCCTCCCGGCCCGGGTTACAGATCGGACCGGCTGGAAGGGCCGGTGTCATATACGTGTTATAAGGGGTATATCTCTGCAGATCATCCCTGGTAAGGGTGCCGGAGTTACCGGAGAAATTCTGTATACCATAAACCACGGTCGGATCGGATTGCAGGCGCATTCCTTTCTTTAAACGATTGATAAAAACTGACGCAATCACCGGACGTTCCGCAGGATCTGCCGTTTCTTTTTCAACAAGCGAGGCCAGGATAACGGTTTCATATTTTCCAATCTTTCCGGCGTCCCCCTTGTTAAGTTCCGCCCAGACTTTTTGAAAATGCTGGACCATAATCCTGATTATGCCTCTGGCATCAGTGGACATCCGGGTCAGATAATAGGTGTCCGGAAACAGATAGCCCTCAAGGCCGGCAACTTTTTCAATCCCCAGTGACTGAATAAAATCATGATCATGGACAAGTTGCAGGAACTCATTGTACTCACACCAACCACCCTCGGCATAAATCCTGGCAATATCCTCTGCCCGCAGTCCTTCCGGGATTGTAACCGGATGCTGCACGAGTTGGGCCTCGGAGAGTTGTCTCATAACCTCGGCAGGGGTTTTTCCTGTTGCCAACCGAAACTCTCCCGCCCTGAATTTCCTTGAGTATCCAGCAATCTTTGCATAGAGGGGAAAACGGACATCATCATGAATAAGGCCTGCCTTGGCAAGAATATGGCCGATATGATCAACCGAAGTGCCATGCGGAATCGCTACCACCACAGATGCTGCCGTGACGGCAGGCCCTCTTGTTCCGGTATAACTCATCAGCCATCCGGCCAATGCAACCGAGCAGAAAAAGAACAAAAGGGCTGCCCGACGGACAGCCCTTTGAGAATAGTGAGTAAGCATGTGTTACAACTTCTTAAAAACGGTTAAGCAATGAATAATTACGCCTTTTTTTGCACCCGGGCAGCTTTTTTTTCGGATTTTCCGAAGGCGATACGGACAACCTCGTCCATGTCCTTCACCGGGAAAAATTGCATCTTTTTCCGGACATCCGCCGGAATTTCGATGAGGTCCATTTTATTCTGATCGGGAATAATAACCTTGTTGATATTCGCCCGCAGGGCTGCCAGAGCCTTTTCCTTCAAGCCGCCGATGGGCAGTACCCTGCCCCGCAGGGTTACCTCACCGGTCATCGCCAGCCCTTTGATCAACTTTTTCTTGACGATGGCGGAATAGAGGGCTGTCGCCATGGTGATCCCGGCGGACGGCCCGTCCTTCGGTATCGCCCCGGCAGGTACATGGATATGGATATCGGTCTTCTCGAAATATTCCTCTTCAACCCCCATTTCCTGAGACCGGCTGCGGCAGTAGGTCAGCGCCGCCTGAGCCGATTCCTTCATCACATCCCCAAGCTGGCCGGTAAGGATCAGTTTCCCCTTGCCCGGCATCAGATTCACCTCGATATGCAGGATCTCACCGCCGATCTCCGTCCAGGCAAGACCAGTCACCAGACCCGGCTGGTCCAGCGTTTCAATCTCCGAATCGGGGATTGACTTCGGAGGCCCGAGATACTTATCCAGCGTCTGCTTGGTAATACTGTAAGGTCCCTTTCCGCCTTCGGCGATCTTCCGGGCAATCTTTCTGCACAACTTTCCGATCTCCCGTTCCAGATTCCTGAGTCCGGCCTCGTAGGTGTAATGGGTAATGATATGGATCAACGTCTCGTCCTGGATTTTGATATGGGACGTGTCGATACCATTTTCTTTCAGCTGCCGCGGCAGCAGATACCGATTGGCGATGACGAGTTTCTCCTCCTGCGTATACCCCGACAGACGGATAACCTCCATCCTGTCCAGAAGCGGGCTGGGGATGGTATCGCTCATATTGGCGGTGGTGATAAACATGACCTTGGAGAGATCGCAGGGTAGATTCAGATAATGATCCGAGAATTCGAAATTCTGCTCGGGATCGAGAACTTCGAGCAGTGCCGAAGAAGGATCGCCCCGATAATCGGAGCCGATCTTGTCGATCTCGTCCATCATAAAGATCGGGTTATTGGATTTGACGGTCTTCAGGCCCTGGATAATCCGGCCCGGCATCGCCCCGATATAGGTCCGCCGATGGCCGCGGATTTCCGCCTCATCACGCATGCCGCCAAGCGAAATGCGATGAAACTTCCGCCCCATGGCCCGGGCGATGGACTGGCCGAGCGAGGTCTTGCCGACACCCGGGGGACCGACAAAGCAGAGAATGGGACCTTTGGTGGAGGTGTTCAATTTGCGCACGGCCAGATATTCCAAAATCCTCTCTTTCACCTTGTCCAGGCCGAAATGATCCTCGTCCAGGACCTTTTTCGCAGCTACCAGATCAAGGCTGTCACGAGTGCCTTTTTCCCAGGGAACATCGAGAATCCAGTCGATATAGGTCCTGATGATCGTGGCCTCGGAGGAGTCGGGATGCATCATCTCCATCCGGCTGAGTTGCTTTTTCGCCTCCTTCCGGACTGGTTTGGGCATCTTCTTTTTCTTCAGCTTCTTCTCCAGCTCTTCGATCTCCTGGATACGCTCATCGGTATCACCAAGCTCTTTTTGCAGGGCATGCAGCTGTTCGCGGAGATAGTATTCACGCTGCGACTTGCTCATCTCCTCTTTCGCGTCATTCTGGATCTTGGCCTGGACGGTGGAGACCTCCAGTTCCTTGGTCAGCAGCTCACTCACCAGCTTCAGCCGTTTGACCGGATTCGACTCTTCCAGGATAGATTGTGATTCGGCTATCTTCAGGCGCAGATTGGAGCCGACGAGATCGGCAAGACGGCCTGGCTCCTCGATATTATTGATAATCATCATCAGGTCGGCCGACAGGATACCCCGAAGAGACATGATCTTCTCGGTTTGTTCCCGCACGGTACGCATCATGGCCTCGACCTCGACGGTGATCGGCCCGGCCTCTTCTTCTTCAATCACCTCAACAGAAACCTGGTACGATGGCTCCTTGCGTTTATATTCCTTTATACGGGCCTTGGACATGGCCTGCACCAGCACCTTCAAACGGCCATCTGGTAACTTTAACGTCCGCATGACCATGCAGACCATCCCTGTTTCGTACAGATCTTCGGCGGCGGGATTGTCCTTGGTTGCATCTTTCTGGGTTACAAGCATTAGCAATTTGTTCGATCCAAGGGCCTCGTTCACCGCCTCAACCGAATTCGGACGACCGACAAAGAGGGGGATTATCATATAGTTGAAGATCACTACATCACGAACGGCCATCATCGGTAACACTTCAGGGATTTCCATATCTTCATTGCCGGAAAAATCGTCCATACCGATGCTTAATGAATCATTATATTCCACACAGACCTCCTGACAGAAATGATGGTCCGGCATGATAATCATATATCACGACGAACCACACACTTGAGGAATTCAACCCCTGCTCCGGTATCATTGCCCCTGTGTTTATATTGTACACAAAATCTTTAATTTATCAAAAAAGTTGGAAAAAGCTAAACACTGACTTATATGAAGTCAAGATGACAAGCGCAAGCTTATTTACCATATGTTATTATTTCTTGAACTCTTGCCCCATTTCAACCATATTGAGCATATTTCTAAATATTATGTATCCTTATTCACAATAAGCAAGGAGAATGAATATGTTAAACGCCGGATCATTTTTTGCCCTGTCGGATTTCCCCCATACGGAAATATTCCCAACAGAAGAATATGTCTGGACTGGCCTCAACCTATTGAAAGAATATATGGATTCTTTTTCTTATCCCACTTTTTATACCGGTTTGATCAAGGAGGGAGTCCCCTTGAGAGAGACTGTAATCCTCTATGAAGAGGAACTCCTTGATTCAACGCATTTCGAGATAGTCTACGGAGATACAACCAAAGGAAAACTGGCTGTGTTCAAAAACGGTGAACAACTTGCCGGGGCCACGGTGATCATGGCCGGCACTGTTCTGCTCGGCAGACAGATCAAACTGGGGCAAGGAGTATTGATCGAAAGCGGTGCGATGATCAAATCTCCCGCCATCATCGGCGATCAGACCGAAGTCCGCCAGGGTGCCTATCTGCGCGGATATTGTCTGACCGGCAGGAGTTGCGTTCTCGGGCATACGACTGAGGTCAAGCATTCCATCTTTTTAAACCGCGCCAAAGCCGGACATTTTGCCTATCTGGGTGATTCCATCCTCGGCGAAAACGCCAACCTTGGGGCCGGCACCAAATTTGCCAACCTCCGATTTCTCGATGGTAATATCACGGTCAGGACTAAAGATGGTTTCATTGATACCGGCAGACGAAAATTCGGCGCGATTCTCGGTGATAACACCCAGACCGGCTGCAATTCCGTCACCAGCCCCGGAACTCTGATCGGCAAAGACTCCTTTCTGTTACCGAATACCACCGCCCGTTCGGGATATCATTCTCCCAGGAGCATTATCCGTTAGCCGGTTTCCGATCATCGGTTAACGGTAGAGAATTTACACTCGTTACCCCTTCCAAATTTTCTGATTCTGGATTATTTTTATTGATCGGAAGTGCTTGAATACGATAACATGATAACAATGTTACAGAAGGGAACCGATCCAATCTGATATGTTATGAACTACCAACATAAACCAAGGATATCTTATGAGAACTATTAAAAAAGCTGATTTCGTTGATTCCATTGCCGACAGCCTGCAGTTTATCTCCTATTACCATCCGCTGGATTTCGTCCGGGCCATGCATGCCGCCTACCTCCGGGAGGAAAATAAGGCGGCCAAAGATGCAATCGGCCAGATTTTGATTAACTCCAGGATGGCAGCCATTGGCCGCCGTCCGATCTGCCAGGACACGGGTATCGTTACCGCCTTTGTCAAGATCGGGATGCAGTGCTGCCTAGACACCGACATGACCGTCCAGGAGATGGTCGACGAAGGAGTCCGCCGCGCCTATAAAAATCCGCAGAACCCGCTCCGGCTCTCCGTTGTCGCTTCACCGGCGACAAACAGAAAAAACACCAGGGACAACACCCCTGCCGTCGTCTATACCGAGTTGGTCCCGGGCGATGGTCTGGAGGTCTTCATCGCCGCCAAGGGCGGCGGTTCTGAAAACAAGACCAAATCCGTGATGCTGAATCCGAGTGACTCCATCGTTGAATGGGTAAAACGCACGGTGCCTCTGATGGGCGCCGGCTGGTGCCCTCCGGGGATACTGGGGATCGGTATCGGCGGCACCGTCGATAAGGCCATGCTGCTGGCCAAGGAATCCCTGATGGAGCCCGTCGACATGCCGGAACTGCTCAAACGCGGTCCGCAGAATAAGATCGAAGAGCTGCGCATCGAGATCTACGAGGCGGTCAACAGTCTCGGTATCGGCGCCCAGGGGTTGGGAGGGCTGACAACCGTGCTTGATGTCAGGATCCGCGATTACCCGACCCACGCCGCCTCCCTGCCGGTGGCGATGATCCCGAACTGCGCCGCCACCCGCCATATCCATTTCAAACTTGACGGTAGCGGTCCGGCGGCCTTGACTCCGCCGAGGATTGAGGAATGGCCGGAGATCGCGCTTGAGGCCGGAGCAGACGTCAAGCGGGTCTTTATCGAATCCCTGACCAAAAAAGATATTGCCGAATGGAAGACCGGCGAGACCCTGCTCTTAAACGGCAAGATCCTCACCGGCCGGGATGCCGCCCACCGCCGCATCCAGGAATTCTACACGAAGGGCGAACCGCTGCCGGAAGGTGTTGACTTTAAAGGACGTTTCATCTATTACGTTGGGCCGGTCGACCCGGTAGGCGATGAGGTAGTCGGTCCTGCCGGGCCCACCACCTCGACCAGGATGGACAAGTATACCGACATGATGCTGGAAAAGGCCGGCCTTATGGGCATGATCGGCAAATCCGAGCGCGGCGACGCGACCATCGCCTCGATCAAGAAACATGGCGCCGTCTATCTGATGGCAGTCGGCGGAGCCGCCTATCTGGTCTCAAAGGCCATCAAGAAATCACGGACCGTAGCCTTTGCCGATCTGGGGATGGAGGCGATCTATGAATTCGAAGTGGAAGACATGCCGGTGACCGTGGCCGTCGACAGCCGCGGCGAGGCGATCCACAAGACCGGCCCTGTCTTCTGGCAGAAGGAAATTGCTAAAAGAAAATAACCCCGGCGCACGGGATCGTTGGAACTCCTCGACCGAAAGAGGCCGAGGAGTCAACCCCCGGTCAGCTTCTCATGCCGTAAGCTCCCGTTGTCCTTCGTATCCACAAGGGGTGGCGGCTTCAGACAAAGCCTGCTGCCGCAATGGTTGTATTTTGAAATCGACCGCAAAGATCGACAAATCAAGTTCATTGTCGATCAGGTAGTTCAGAGAATACTCAAATGTGCCGTTCCGGATCTGCTTCTTGAAAAAGACAGGGATGAACTGACCCTGGGCATAAGAATACGGCGTCATTGTCCACCGGAAATCCCCCTTACCAGAGGTTGAGCGGTTTATTCCCCAAAATTTCAATGCATTATACCAAAATGTTGCCGATTTTCCTATGCTTTTTTACCTTTTCCTACAGGCTAACGGGGAGTTCACCGGGAGCGTAAACGATCCGGTGGAACGTTTCGTTATGTGCCGAGGTTGGCACGTGTTTCTTAAGGGTACGCATAATATATAACATCATTCTAGTATGTTATGCAAGTATCAGGCCCAGCCAGGTAGTGACGAGGGGTGTAGCGGTATCACAACTGGGTATCCAGCAATAATGCCTGGGAAGGCAGTGGCCCTGCTGCGGCAGCGTACCGCGAACGCACGGGGCGACGAATAGAAAACGAGTGAGGCGGGTCTGGAGGGACGAGTCCGCAACACAGGATAAAGTCCTCTAACTACTATAGGCCAGACACGTATACTCGGCGCTCGTGTGCGGAAAGACATGTGTTTACCCCGGGAGACCCGCTACACATGGAAACAGGACGCAGTAATGTTTTTAGGTTCCATGCAGCCCATTATCCTCTACTTCTGAAGATATGCTTTAATATACAAAACACAAAAACATAACTGCGTCCCCATTTTCACAATGGTCTATTGTTTGACGAACTCCACTCGACGATTCTTCGCCTTGCCTTCATCCGTCTCATTTGAGGCTACCGGCGAGTATGGCCCGACTCCAGCGGACTTCAGGCGCGACACGGATATGCCTCGCCCGGTAAGCGCCTTAACCACGGAAGCGGCGCGGTCGGAAGAAAGTTTTAGGTTTGATTCGAGGCTGCCGACACTGTCCGTATGGCCGACGACGTAGACCTTGAGTGCGGAGGAGCCGTTAAGCAGCTTCAACATCTCGACCAGAGCAGACTCCGACTCAGGCTTGATTGTGGCCGAAGCGGTGTCGAAGTAGATGCCGTAGACTATCGTCTTGCCTGTGTCGGCGAGGTCATTCCGCATCACATTGGCATTTGCTACGACGTCCTGCTTCATCGCCTGCGACTCGACAATCGTAAGACTGTAATCCGAACCGTCATTGAACGCTTCCACATAGACCCCGGTTAAGACGCCTTCCTTTCTGATCTCGGCTGCCATCCGCCTTTCATCGCCTCCGAGGACTTTTCCCCCGGCCTGCTTGATCGCCGTTTCGTAGTTTCGCACGATCTGCAGCATACTGATTGGCCGGCCACCATCCTTCCGCGAATAATCGCAGGAGTATACTTTCCCTTCCCAGTGGACTTCCTCGCCCCCAATCACCGTCGGATCGAATCCGGCAAACTCAGATACGTTATAATGGCAGATATAGTAGTCGGGCATGCGGGTTAGCAATGGGTGATCCTTGCTTCCTTTGATATCTGTTTGGGCGAGAGCAACCCCCAAAGTCAAAAAAGAAATAAATAGAATGCCGGACAAGATGTAAGCGATTCTCTTCATTATTTTACTCCTCCTTGTGGAACTTCGAAATCTGTTGCAGTTAACGCCGCCTTCACCAGTTCATCTGGTGAAAGGCCCGGTTGGAAACTTTGCGACTCCTATGTTTTTACGTTCCGATGTTGTGCATCTTATCAATAATAATTAAAGATGCGACTCCGATCAGTCTTTTATTGGTCAAGTCTGAAATTCAGTAATTGGTTGCGATGCATTGATAAGTCTAAAATCCTGAATACTTTCCCAGCCGTCCACACCAGACACAATTATTCCCTCTTCGATGCAGGCGACACCAATTAAGGCAGACCTTGTTTTTGAACATACTCGATGAATTGGCTTCTTGTAATTCTTTGATAAATCTGATGTATCCTCGTATGCATTCAATCGAACCACTCCTGGCCTAGTTTGTCCTTTGTAATGAGTGGAGACGAATTCGTAAACTGGCAACCCCTGGGGACTAACCATTGTGTCGTCGCTATGAGGAGGTAAATCATCTGATGTATAAGATATTGTTGCACCTTCATTAAGCCCACTTGTCATCATCATTTCAAATCCTGCATATGTGATAACGCCACCACCGGTAGGTATATTGAAATATGAACCTGCGATCTGACGCCATATTCTGATGAGTTCACTGTAAGCTTGTTTTACATTTATTGGGCTAATGCAGGAGTGAGGAAGAGTTGCTGATGGAAACTTTGCATGTTGTAGATTGCATCGAATATCGGTATATTGAGACCTTATAATATATTCAACTGCATCCTCATTCCCTGTTGGAGTGAAATGCGCAAGACTTGTTGTAGAATTGACAAGCGACAAACACCTCTTCAGCCACTTACCTTCTTTCTCTCCGCGCTGTTTTGGGCATATCTTGTTTAGGAGCGATTCAAATGCTAAAAATAGATTCCTATATGCTTCAAATAAGTCGCTCGACGATTGAGAAAGACGGTAATAACGAAATGATTCATTCCATATTGGTTCTGGTGGAGGTGGAGGTTTTACTTCATTCCCAGATGCATCAATATGCTTAACCTCCGCGCTAACTCCCATCGAGAAGTCAAACAAACTGTAGACATAAGCTACTGTTTTTCCATTAGTGCAGTAAACACCAATATTCGAAGTTTCTGGTTTTGATAAATGTGTTGATACAATGCCTTTCACTGACAAGATATCTAACCCATGCTGAATGGCAGAAAATCCTTGGGATTGCAATGCATCAATATCCAACATTGAAGTTGTTCTTGCAACAACTTCAATTGAATCCCTTACAAACTCAACTTGCCACGAGCCGTTTTCGATTTCGTAAACGTATGTTATTGGTGATTTCTTTAGCAGAGAAAACGATATTCCTGACTTATACTTTCCCTTAAATGATTCAGAACCTGCAATGAACATCTTTCCTAAGAATGCCATGGATTCTCCTTGAGCCAACAAGTTATTAGCTAAACGAAATCGTCCAGGTAATGCACAAAATATGATTATTAGCTATAAAAGCAAAAAACATGCAATATTTAAATATTTTCGTCATGAATTCAAAATATTTCAAAAACCCAATGGACTTTTTGTCTCTTTCGCGGTTTTGCTCGGTATACAGTGGGTATATATCATCGTTGTTCTCACGTCAGTGTGCCCCAGCATTGTTTGAATCGTCCGTATGTCGTAATTTGCCTGCAAAAGATGCGTAGCAAAACTGTGTCGAAAAGTATGCGATCTAACGCGCTTTGTGAGTTTTGCTATCCTTGCGGCATTTTTTAACGCCTCCTGAACCTGCGATTCGTGCAGGTGATATCGTCGACGCTCTTTTGTTCCTGGTATCGGAGTCAGTCCCTATTGCGGAAAAAACCATTGCCAGATGAAATCCTTGGCGGCAGCCGGATACATTTTTTGCAGATTATTCAAATCGCTACCGCCTCCCCTGGTTATACATGCTCGCTCTATTCCAGGCCTTTTATAAATATCTCCCTGAAGTGAGAAGTTGAGAGATTACAAGGAACCCGGCTTCTCGCGCCGTAATATCCCGTTTTCCTGTGCAGCCGCAAGGATCGGTGCCGTCGTCAGGTATACCCGGTTGCCGGGATTGGCGCGGGTGATTACCTCCCCTTTTTCGGTATGCATGGCCAGGATGGTGACGGGCAGCAGATCGACACCGGCAGCCATATATTCGATCTTCTCCCCCGTCTCCAGCACGTTCCGTACCTCCACCAACGGACGGGTCCCCGTCAGAAGGACCACAGCCACCGGCTCAGCCGGTTGGACGGCGCGAGAAGTGTTATAGAGCATCTCCGTGCTTCCGGGCTGCTGCCGGATAAAGTTTTCTGTCGTCCCCCTGGTGCCGGTCTTGACGATTTCTTCCATAAATATCTCTGGCATTTTGATAGCTGCCGGATCCTTCCAGGCCGACGGCGGGAGTGAACGCAGATAGTCAAGGGCCGCCCGGTAGACCCTAACCACCCCGCCGACATAAAAAATGGATTTCATCCGGCCTTCGATCTTCAGAGAGTCCACTCCCGAGGCGACCAGCTCCGGCAGCATCTCCAGCAGACACAGATCCTTGGCATTAAAAATATAGGTCCCTCGTTCATCTTCCTCGACCGGATAATACTCGCCGGGACGTTTTTCTTCGATCAGAGCATAGCTGTACCGGCAGGGATGGGCGCAATTCCCCTGATTTGCATCCCGCTTTGTCATATAATTCGACAGCATACAACGTCCGGAATACGAGATACAGAGAGCACCATGGACAAAGACCTCAAGCTCACAGCCGACCCTCTGTCTGATTTCCCGGATCTCTTTTAAAGACAGCTCCCGGGCCAGGTTCAGGCGTTTAACCCCCTGCCCGGCCCAGAATGCCGCCGCACCATGATTGGTCACATTGGCCTGGGTGGAAAGATGGATATTTAACTCCGGGACAATCTCCCTTGCCCTCTGCAGGATACCCGGATCGGAAATAATCACCCCGTCAACTCCCAGACGCCTGAGATCAAGGAGATAGTCATCCAATCCCAGGAGATCACGATTATGGGCAAAGATATTGATGGTCACATAGACCTTAACACTTCGGGCATGGGCATAATCGACCGCTTTCCCCATCTGCTCGTCGTTGAAATTACCGGCCCTGGCCCGTAAACCAAACGCCTTCCCGCCCAGATAGACGGCATCGGCGCCATAGTGGATGGCGGTCACCAGCTTGTCAAAATTTCCGGCAGGGGCAAGGAGTTCCGGGATAGGGGGAGAAACCCCATTGTCACTTTCTTTTTCATTCATGGTCGGTTATTGTAAGCCATTGGTCAGTATTTTTCCATCAGAAGAAAATTCATCCTGTTTATAAGTCCCCTGCCGGGGATTACAAGGAGGGCAGTGAGAAGAAAACGGGTAGGAATCGCGATGAGTGGTGGAGTCGACTCCACCTCCTGTGCTCTTCTCCTCAAAAGTAAGTACGAGATCAGCGGATACTTCATGCGTCTTGTCCAACCTGATATCGCCCTGCAACAGGCACGGGTGGAAGACATTGCCGCCCGTATCGGCATTGAACTGCACATTATTGACCTGAGAGAGCAATTTGAAAAAAAAATCCTTGCCTATTTCTCAGGAAGTTATTTTGATGGACTGACTCCTAACCCCTGCATGCTCTGCAACAGGGAGATAAAATTCGGCCTGTTCATGGAGGCAATTCTGGCCGCCGGGATGGATTCTATCGCCACCGGCCATTATGCCAGGGTGCAGGAGACTAATGGTCTTTTTCATCTATACAAGGGGATCGACTCGGACAAGGATCAGTCCTACTTTCTGGCCAGGCTGACCCAGAGTCAATTGGGCCGGGTCCTCTTTCCACTTGGGGACATGATGAAAGAAGAGACCTACGCCCTGGCGGAAAAGAATGGATTTATGGATTTCCGGGGGATTGAAAGCCAGGATGTCTGCTTTCTTGGCCCGGAAAGCCTTGGCAGCTACCTGGAAAAGCGCCTGCCGGACAGAGCCCTCCCCGGTCCGATCATGACCAGAGACGGACGCGAGATCGGGCGCCATGGTGGCCTGTTTCGTTATACCATCGGCCAGCGGAGAGGACTGGGCATCCCGGATGCAACCCCTTGGTATGTCCTGGCAATTGAGAAGGAAGGGAATATAATTGTCGTCGGGAAGGAGGATGACCTGTATCGTGATCACATCGGAATTAAAAATGTCCACTGGCTTGCGGGTCTGCCACCTGTTCACCAGACAGGATACCAGGTCCGTATCCGTTATAGTCATCGGGGGGCCGAGGCAACTGTCAACAGGATCGGCGAGGATTATTTTCGGCTCACCTTCAGCAAAAAACAGCGCGCCGTCACCCCTGGACAATTTGCAGTGATCTACAGGGACGATGAGGTCATTGGTTCCGGTGAAATATTCCTGGAAAACGACACACAATCAAGTTCATGAAGAAAATCGCCATCACTACTCTCGGTTGCAAGATCAACCAATTCGAATCAGCCTCGTTCCAGAGCAGCTTTGAGGCATTGGGGTGCTTGGTTGTTCCCTTCGGCGAGGCAGCCGATATCGTGGTCATCAACACCTGCACCGTAACCGGCAAGGCCGGGGCCCAGTCCCGGCAATGCATCCGCAAGGCAGTACGAACAAGTCCCGATGCAAAAATCGTCATCACTGGCTGTCACGCCCAGATGGCGGCCCAGGAACTGCTTGAGATGAGGGAACTGCAGGACAATCCTCTCTGTATCGTCGGCAACGGCAACAAACATCTCCTCGTAAAGGCCGCCCTGCAGGAGGAGATCTGCGATCTTTCCATGCTCATCGGAAAAATCTCAAAAAAAACCGATATCTGCCACCTTCCGGTTCGACGTTTCAATGATCGGACCCGAGCTTTTTTACGGGTGCAGGACGGGTGCAACAGCTATTGCACCTACTGTATCGTGCCCTATACCCGAGGCATAAGCCGCAGCCTGCCCGCAGCAGAGGTACTGCGACAGGCGGAAATCTTTGCCGCGGAAGGGCATAAGGAGATCGTGGTCACCGGCATCCATGCCGGCATGTATGGAAAAGATCTGCAGGAAGGAAAAGATATCGGCGCACTACTCCAGGATCTTTGTCAGGCAACGCCGACAGTCCGATATCGGCTGAGCTCGATTGAACCGTTGGAAATTAATAGAAACCTGCTGACGCTGATGGCCCGGCAGAAAAACTTCATGCCCCATCTGCATATCCCTCTGCAGAGCGGTGACGATGAGATACTCGGACGGATGAACAGACGCTACACGGCCAAACAGTTCGCGGAGGTGATTGATCTCTGTCGAGAAATTATCCCGGATGCAGCCATCGGCATCGACGTCCTTGTCGGTTTTCCCGGGGAAAGCGAGGAGAATTTCGCCAACACGGAAGCGCTTCTTGAAGGTCTTGATTGCACCTATCTCCACGTCTTTCCCTACTCGAAACGACCGGGAACAATCGCATCCACCTTTAAAAACCAGATTTCACGCGCCCTTAAAGAGGAACGGGTTGACCGTATGCGAAGCCTGGGTGACCGAAAAAAGGCCCAATTCTACCGGAACTATATAGGCGGAAAACGGGAGGTCCTTGTGGAGGGAAAACGCAATGAACAGGGGCTGTTGAAAGGGTTCACCGATAATTATATCCCTGTTATCTTTGGCGGTGATGACAATCTGATGAATACCATTGTTACTGTCGAACTTGTAGAAAATATTGATACACATGTTTTTGGGATACCGCAGACAGAGAACAGATGAAAGGTGAAATAATAGCCATCGGCAATGAGCTGACATCGGGAAGAATTGCGAACACAACAAGTGGTTTTGCGGCACGCCAGCTTTTTGAGGCCGGTTACGAGATCCATGCCATGCATACCATCGGCGATTCGCCCTCTCTGATCGGTGAGGCCCTGAAACGGGCCATCGACAGCGTTGACTTTGTTATCGTCACCGGCGGGCTTGGAGCAACGGATGACGATTTGACCAACGAGGCCGTCTCCATGGCCCTGAATCGGCCGACAATGCCGAACCTGGAGATCCTGTCCCTGATCCGCGCCCATCTGGACGAAATTTCAGGTTCACCGGTCAGCCCCCTGGAAAAACTTGCCTGGTTGCCGGTGGGGGCCGAGGCTCTGAACCCGAAAGGAAGAATGGCCGGATACCAGCTTGTCCATGACAATAAGCCGGTCTTTTTTCTGCCCGGTATTCCCCGTCAGATGGAGCAGCTCCTGATCGACCATGTCCTGCCGCGCCTTGCCACCTGGTATCCAGGCCCGCGCCTGTCCACCTGCCGGCGGCTTTTCAAGATCTTCGATATGTCCGAGATGGAGGTGAACTCCCGGATAGCGACACTCAATCTGGCCGATGATGTGGCCATCGGCTACTATCCGGTCTTTCCCGAGGTCCATCTGAGCCTTATCATCCGGGATGTCCGGGGAAACAATCCGGAACCGCTCTTTCAGAATGCCTGTGCCGTGGTCGATACGATCCTTGGAGATGCCGTCTACGGCCATGATCAGGAGAGCATGGAGCTGGTTGTCGGTTCATTGCTGAAGAGCTCCGGCAGGACTGTTGCCATGGCCGAATCATGCACGGGCGGCCTTATTTCCCACAAGATCACGACTATCCCCGGCAGTTCGGAGTATTTCCTTGGCGGGGTGACCGCCTATGCCAATAGTATGAAGATTACTTATCTGAATGTGGATCAGTCACTTATCGAGACCCACGGTGCCGTCAGTGAAGAGGTCGCCAGGGCGATGGCGGAAGGAATACGGACCCGGACAGGAGCCGATATCGGTCTGTCGGTCACCGGGATTGCCGGACCTGACGGGGGAACACCGGAAAGACCTGTGGGTACGGTTTTTTTCGGTTTGGTCACAGCTGACTTCTGCCGGGTCCTGCAATTCAGGTTTTCCGGCAGTCGCGACCAGATTCAGGAAATCGCGGCCTTCACCGGCATGAACTTGGTCAGAAAATACCTGCTGAATAAGAACAGCCGGACAAAAGGGAAATTAGATCAACTCCATCAATTAGCAGCCCTTGGGTGATCCCCAAGGTATTCTCAGGAGAAAAAAATGGCAGCAACCGATTCGAATAAAGATAAGGCAGGCACCGTCGACAATGCGATCAGCCAGATACAGCGCCAGTTCGGCAAGGGCTCAATCATGCGCCTCGGCACCCATGTCACCGAACCCGTTCCCGTTATCTCAACAGGAGCCTTGAGTCTCGATATCGCCCTTGGCGTCGGAGGATTTCCAAAAGGCAGAGTAGCGGAGATATTTGGACCGGAGTCATCCGGAAAGACCACTCTCGCCCTGCATGTTATTGCCGAGTCCCAGAAAAACGGGGGCACGGCAGCCTTCATCGATGCAGAACACGCCCTCGATACCAGTTACGCCGAACGCCTGGGCGTTGATGTTGATAACCTTTTGGTTTCACAACCTGATTTCGGCGAACAGGCCCTGGAAATTGCCGAAATCCTGATCCGATCCGGCGCCGTTGACGTGATTGTCATCGATTCGGTGGCGGCCCTGGTGCCGCGTGCGGAGATTGACGGCAATGTCGGAGATTCACATATGGGACTTCAGGCCCGGCTCATGTCCCAGGCAATGCGGAAATTCACTGCCGTTATCAACCGCAGCAATACAGTTCTGATCTTTATCAATCAGATCAGGATGAAAATCGGGGTGATGTTCGGCAATCCGGAAACGACCACCGGCGGCAATGCCCTGAAATTCTATTCCTCCCTGCGCCTTGATATCAGAAAGATCAACCAGATCAAAGACGGCCAGGAGGCTATCGGCAACAGGACAAAGGTCAAAGTCGTGAAGAATAAGGTCGCACCTCCCTTTAAATCTGCAGAATTCGATATCATCTTCGGCGAAGGGATCTCCAAGACCGGCGACCTGCTCGATCTGGCGGCGGAACAGGGGATCATCGACAAGAGCGGCGCCTGGTATTCCTATAAGGATGAGCGAATCGGCCAGGGACGGGAAAACGCCAAAAAATTTCTTAAGGATCACCCCGAGATGTGTGCAGAGATCGATGCCAATGTTCGCCTGGCCTTCGGCCTGCCGCCATTGGCAGCTGCTGCCATACTCACAACCTCCTCAGAAGAATAATCAGGGCTGGCAAGGGTGTTTTTTCAATGTGAAAGACTGTTCTACTCTGAGCCCGTATGGATATGATTAAGACCGATTACGATGTTATTATAGTGGGCGGAGGACCAGCCGGCCTGTTCGCTGCCTATTATCTCGGGGAAAACTCCGGCCTCAAGGTCCTGCTGATTGAAAAAGGCAAGCCCTCGCTTCAACGAATCTGTCCCATCGGTGACAAAGGATGTATGCAGTGTGATCCCTGTAATATCCTCTGCGGAATCGGGGGCGCCGGTCTTTTTTCGGATGGAAAGTTGAACTTCATCCATAAACTGGGCAAGACCGATCTGACTCAGTTCATGGGCACCTCGGAGGCCATGAAGTTGATCGACGAGACCGAGACTATTTTCAACCGTTTCGGCATGGATGGTCAGGTCTTTCCAACGGATATGGACAAGGCAAAAGAGATCCGGAAGGAGGCACGAAAAAACGGTATCGACCTGCTGCTGATCAAACAGAAACATCTGGGCAGCGAAAACCTCCCCACCCATATCACCGGGATGGCCGAATATGTTCAACAGAAAGGGGTGACGTTTCACCACTCCGAAGAGGTAAGAGACATCCTGGTAAACTCCGGAAAGGCACAAGGAGTCGTGACAGACAAAGGCACCTATACGGCAAAAAACATAATTGTTGCACCCGGACGAGTAGGTGCCGAATGGGTCAGTGGCTTGGCCAGACGCCATGGAATCAAAGTCTCCCAGCGGGGAATCGAGGTTGGAGTCCGTGTCGAAATCCATAATGAAATCATGCAGGATCTCTGCTCCATCATTTATGACCCGACTTTTTTTATCCGCACCAACAAGTATGACGACCAGACCCGCACCTTCTGTACAAATCCGGGAGGCTATGTTGCCCTGGAGAACTACCGGAACTATGTCTGTGTCAACGGTCATGCCTACCTGAACAAAAAATCGGACAATACCAATTTTGCCTTTTTATCGAAGGTCGTGCTGACCGATCCGGTCGAGGACAACCAGTCCTACGGGGAATCGATCGGCAAGCTGGCTACTCTTATCGGCGGTGGCAAACCGATCCTGCAACGCTATGGCGATCTGAAACGGGGGCGGCGGTCTACCTGGAACAGGGTCAGGAACAGCTATATCGAACCTACTTTGCGAAACGTCACCTGTGGAGACATTGCAATGGCGCTGCCGGAAAGGATTCTGACCAATCTTGTCGACGGCCTGGAACAGCTTAACCAGATCATCCCCGGTGTCTCCAATGATGAAACCCTGCTCTATGCCCCGGAGATCAAGTTTTTCGCCACCCAGATTGAGACGGACAATCACCTGGAAACCGCAATCAAAGGTCTCTTTATGGCCGGTGACGGCCCCGGACTGGCCGGTAATATTGTTTCTGCAACGGCCACGGCCTTAATACCGGCAAAAAGGATCATCGATCGATCGGGGTTCCGAAAAGATCTTCCTTCTTGATCACAACCTACAACTTCTCGTTTTTATTAACATTTACTAAAAAAGAAAAGGAGAAAGACAATGCAGAAATGGGAATGCCCCTGTGGCTATATATATGATCCTGAAACTGGAGACCCGGATAATGCCGTTGCGCCCGGAACTGCCTGGGAAGATGTCCCTGGGAAGTGGGTCTGTCCTCTGTGCGGTGCCGAAAAGGAATCCTTTTCAGTCGCGAACTAACCTCAATTCTTTCAGACCGAATTCCACCGTAAACGCAAGAGCCGCTCGTCGGTGTATCGACTTCATTCCTGTCGATACACCGGCCTGGCTGTAAAAATACTGATGCCGATCAGGGAGCCGGCGGAACAAAGACCCGTTTTGCCATCTCGAGATCGATGGCAAAAAGTCCGGCGGAATCATCCCCTACCAATTTCAAGCGATCATACACAGCGCCGAAACTGGCCTCTTCCTCGACCTGCTCTGCCACATACCATTGCAGGAACTGGTTGGCAGCATGGTCGCGCTCTTCGAGTGCACAATTGACCAGATCATTGATCATGGCGGTTACCTTCTGCTCATGTTTGAGTGCGCTTTCGATCACCGCCATCGGCGAGTCCCAGCCCGAGTCGGGTTTTGCCAGGGCTTCGAGAACGACCTCACCATTACGGTCATTGATATAGTCAAAGATTTTGATGGCATGGAACATCTCTTCCTGCACCTGCACACGCATCCAACTGGCAAAACCGGTAAGACTTTTTGCTTCGAACCAGGCACACATCGACAGATACAGATACGATGCATAAAGCTCCGCATTAACCTGGTTATTCAAGGCCTTTTTTATTTTTTTGTTCATCATTTCAACTCCTCCCTGTATCAAATTTTGTTTGGCATAAAATTGTTTACATCACGTAATATCTTATGAAACAGTATCAGATCAGTGTGTTTTTAATTTTTTCTTTTTTTCTTTCCCTTCGTCTACAAGGCGTCCCGGACAATTTTTACATCTCTTCCCTTTTTTCTCAAATTTCTCACAGCATTTTTTCTTTGTTTTTTTTTCTTTGGCCACAATTTCACCATCCTAATGATTTAACAACTTGCTGGTATCAATTCCTGAGATTGTTCAGCAGAAGAACACCTTGTCAGAGATAAAGATGACCATTATAAAAAAAAGATACAGATTCTGCTGAATAAAAAGAACTTGATAATCAGGCCTGCGTTTACGGGGCATCTGCAGGCAGATAGAAATAAACACAACGAAAACGCTTATCCATACAATCGCTCTCACTCCGTCGGTAAGCCCCATTGGTACCCCGGTAAAAAAAAGCAGCACCGTAAAAAACGCCCCCGTCCAGATCATCAGGATCCGTTTCAGAGAGGATTCCGGAAAGAGTTTTATCAGGCTGGGCATATCATTTCTCAGATAATCATCTTTATGACTCAGGACAATCAAAAGAGAATGAGGCACCTGCCAGAGGACAAAAAGACCGCACAACAGGAAAGCGGTACCCGACAGAGGGTCACCACCCGCTGCCGACCAACCGATATACGGCGGCAACGCTCCGCTGAGAGCACCGGGTATAATAGCTGCCACTGTCCTTGTCTTCAGAGTTGTATACACGAGATTGTACAGAACAACAGCAACAAGACCCAAGCCCACCGTCCGCAGCACATGCGACCCCAGGTAAAGACCCCAAAGTCCGGCCGCGATCAGCAGGAGCGCAAGTACCCCGGCCTGACAACCGGAGATACGCCCCTGGGGCAGCGGACGGTCTTTTGTTCTGGCCATGGAGGCATCCAGCTGGATTTCCTGCAGGCTGTTAAGGGCAGCACTCCCACAGGCAAGAAGAAGCATACCAAGGACCGTCGGCATGGTCCCGGACAGAGTGACTGGTCCCGCCAGAACGGAGCCGAACAGAGTGGAAAACGCAACCAGCAGACATACAGGCAGCTTGATGAGGTGCAGCCAGTCCACCATTCTGCTCCTGAGGGGAGGACCGATCTCCCGTCCCGCAAATGGCCTGTTTATCGAGCTATTTTTTCTGCAACCATTGCAAGTATTCATTCGTAGGGACTATCCGTAATTTTGCCGTCATCTGTGAATGGTCCGTGCCACAATAGACCGTGCACATGATATCATAGTCACCAACCTTGTCTGCGAAAAACCATCCGTAGGTCTTCATCTTCGGAACGGCATCGATCTTCACACGAAAGGCCGGCAGGTAAAACCCATGCAGAACATCTATCGAGGTGATATTCAATTTCACCGGCTTGCCAAGGGGGACAACCAACTCTCCTTCGGACTCCTTTCCCTCCGGATAAGTAAATATCCAGGAGAATTGCTGAGCGGTCACCTCAACCTCCAGTGCTCCGGCCGGTACGGTGCGAAGCCCGGTATACGACGACCAGCCGACTGCGAACATAGAGAGTGCGATAAGAGTCGGAATAATCGTCCAGATCACCTCCAGCTTCCAGTTCCCCCGAATGTCTGCGGCCTCTGGATGTCTGCTTCGCCTGTAGATGATCGTGAAGGCGATCATCACCGTGGTGATACCCACTAAGAGGACAATGGAAAAGCCGAGTATATACCAGAATGCCAGATCTACGCCTTTTACCGGGTTCATCTCAAGATCTCCATATCCTCATCGGAAGGCCACATCCCAGAAAGTGAAACTAATCATGATACACAAAAAAGCGATGGTGCTGAGAAACGATACCTTGATGGCCGTTCCTTCGTATTTCATGTGCATGAAGAATAAGAGGACCAGACTCGACTTAGCCGTCGCAATCAACAGTGCAATCGGCACATTATAAAAACCGAGATTCACGTACGATACCGCAACTGTGATACAGGTCAGGACAAGCAAGGCAGCGATGATCGCAAACAGCTTCCCGTAACCCATGACATGGGGGTCGTCCGGTTCTGGTCTTTCCTCCTGCTTCATCTCTTCCCTCCGTGGGTCTACAGTACAAGATAAAAAAGCGGAAAAACAAATATCCAGATCATATCAACCAGATGCCAGTACAGCCCTGAATTTTCAAGCATCGAAAAACGATCTTCATTCACCCTTCCGTTAATTACGAAAACAAGACTCACGGCCAGCAGGGTCATACCCACTATCACATGCAGCCCATGCAGGCCGGTGATCACATAGTAGAGCCCGAAAAAAATATTCGTCCCAGGTGGTCCATTCTGTAAGGTGGCGGAATTCGGAAAAATATCATGATGAATCTTCGTTCCCCACTCGACATATTTATTGACCAGGAAGAGACATCCACAAAGAATCGAAAATGTAATCAGAAAAATGGCCAGTTTTTTGGACCGTCTCCGTATTGCGGTAATGGAGGCCGCTACGGTAAAACTGCTGAGCAGGAGGATGACCGTGTTCACTGAACCGATGATCCGGTCAAGCGCTTTGCCGCCTTCCGCGAAATTCTTTGGGTATTCGTGAAAATAGACGGCATACAACAGAAAAAGGCCTCCGAAAAGGATGATCTCGGAATAGAGAAAGAGCCACATTCCTAACCTGATCCCTGTTCTATCAATATCTTTCTCCATTACTCCTGCTCTTTTGGGTTCATGGTATTGTAATGGTCAGATACTTGTCTGAAATCATAGGGGAAGTCTTTAACTTCAGGTGTTGCAATGAAGTTATGAAGCGGGGGCGGCGACGGGATCGTCCATTCCAGGGTGGTCCCGCCCCAGGGGTCGGCCGGGGCCTCTTGCCTCACACGGAAACTCAAAAGCAGGTTGGTGAACATCAACGCCACCCCGGCTACAATGATAAAGGCCCCGAATCCGGCCAGGAAGTTCCCCGTTGCATACTGGGGCAGATAATCAAAATACCGGCGCGGCATCCCCATGAGCCCCAGAATCATCATCGGGATGAAATGGAAAATAAATCCAATAGTTATCAATATGGAGGCTATATATGCCCTCTTCATATTGTACATCACCCCGAACATCTTGGGCCACCAGAAATGCAGGGCGGCAAAAAACGCAAAACCGGTACCGCCGAACATGGTGAAATGGAAGTGAGAAACAACAAATTGGGTATCATGAACATAGACATTGGTGCCGGCGGCGCCCAAGAGAAGACCGGTCAGACCACCAACCGAAAAGAGATAGATAAAAGCCAGGGCCAGAAAAAGCGGCGGTGTCATCTGGATGGACCCCTTGTACATGGTCGAAATCCACGAAAACACCTTTACCGCCGAAGGAATGGCCACCAGATATGTAAGCAGAGAAAAGACGAAGATAGAGACGTCGCTTATTCCGCTTGTGAACATATGGTGGGCCCAGACCAGAGACCCGGCGATAGCAATCGCCAGCGACGAGTAGACTATCGCCTTATAACCAAAGATTGATTTCCGGGAAAAGATCGGGATAATTTCAGAGACAACCCCCATACCCGGCAGAATCATGATATAGACGGCCGGATGCGAATACAGCCAGAAAAGGTGTTGATAGAGAAGGGGGTCCCCGCCCTTGTCCGGCTCAAAGAGTCCGATGGATAAAAGCCGCTCCAGAATCACCAGAATCAACGTGATCCCGATAACCGGGGTTGCCAGCAGCTGCACCCAGGCCGTGGCATATAAAGACCAGGTAAAAAGCGGTATCTGCATCCACCCCATACCCTTAGCCCGCATGCGATGCACCGTAGTGATGAAATTAAGACCGGTGAGCATCGACGACATGCCTAGGATAAAGGCAGCCGACACCGTCAGAGAAACATTCGTATTGGTGGAGACACTGAACGGAACATAAAAGGTCCATCCGGTATCGGGAAATCCTTTGCCTGAAAACAGAGAAATAATAGCAAACACACCACCGAGCATGTACAGATACCAGGAAAGCAGATTGAGCCGCGGGAAAAATACATCATCCGCACCAATCTGGATGGGTAGAAAAAAATTACCAAATACTGCAGGAATGGCCGGAATTACTACGAGAAAGATCATGATCACCCCGTGGAGGGTAAACATGGCATTATACGTCTCCGGCCCCATGATGGTCCGTCCTGGCCACATGAGCTCGATGCGCATCAAAAGCCCAAGAACCATCGCCAACGAAAACCACAGGAGGATAGCCCAGAGATACATCAGTGCCAACCGCTTGTGATCTCTCGTCAACAACCAGGCCCAGATACCACGCAGCCCAGGTGGAGAAGGTGTTTCATAAAAAGATTGTTGTTTTGTCATACCCTTCCAGTCCCATCAGTCATGCCCTTCTCCCCGCCCCCTCTTTTTGCCTCTCCGTCTCAGGAATACAAGGAACACTCCCTCAAGACTCCACTCTGACAGGTTTTACGGAAAAATCGATACCCCAAGGCACCGGCCAGTGCAGTTACTCGTTCCTTGCTGCCGACTAAAAATGGTCTATGGATCAGTCTGAAAAATATCAGAAATTTGTCAATTTGTTTTTATGAGTTACTTATTCTTTCCGGTTGCAAGGTTCACTGTCAGTTTGGTACGAAATTTATGTTTCATCTTAAAGCCGTCATGATCGGGTCCATAGGCCAGAAGCACCACAGTATCGGCAGCCGGATCAATTTTTCCACCTTTCGTATCCTGTGCAACGAGCGGGAGAATAAACTCAAGGGTTGTGACACCACCTTCTTCAGAGCCGCCAACCAGAGTAACGTCGGATTTTCCACCCAGGTCCTCAACGGCCTCATGTTTCGTATCCCCTGTGCCGAACTCATCCGAGATTATAGCTTTTCCATCTTTGATATAACCAAGGACATACTTTGCATCCTTCATTTCCTTGCTCGGGTTAAATCCGATGCCGACCCAACCTTTGGTTGGAGCTGACAGTTTGACATTGAGATTAGCGCCGTCCACTTTCCAGGAAAATGTCATTTTTTGCGCAGTTATTTGATAATCATAACCAGCTGCAAAGACAGTCGAACAGAGAAGCAGTCCCACACAGTTGACAAACAATATACCTGATTTTAATATCCTACCAATCATTTTCTCTCTCCTTTTAATTGTTGTGGTGCACGCTGGGCCATGGTAGCGCACAAGGCAACTAGCAAAGCCGGTTTGTCTGTTAAGTATCCGGTCGCTCCAGATACTGCTAAATTTCCTTGACAATATTATAGATCATTAATAATAATCAGTATCATTATACATTGGGCTCATTTCTCTGCAAGAGACAATCTGTTGATAATGAAAGCAGGTTCAATCTATTTCGCAGCCATAATTTTTGTATCAGCGAAACTCTGAACTGTCGAGATATTTCGTCTACAAGGTTGCAATTCAGACAGGTAAGCCATATTATGAAAGAGTATTGTATGTTGTGCCATCACGAACCGCGCCGGAAGATCAGTGACTTTCTTTGTCTCATAAAGCATCGTGCAATGAAAAGTATATCCTTTTTCCCCCAAGTGATTTTCACGGATGATTGTACCAGAATGAGACCCAGCCGACATTAAAATATCGTATCCGCCACGAGGACTGAAGTTATCCTCTGGTGGTTTTACTGCTGTATAAGACCGATCATGCCGACCATCAATATCGGCCAAGTCAGGTTGTAATAAACCAGAAAAATACTACTTAAGGAGAAAAAACAATGGCTGAAAGACTACAGGTCTACAAATGCAATGTATGCGGAAATATTATTGAGGTCCTGCACGGAGGAGCCGGTTCACTGAGCTGCTGCGGACAGGATATGGTCCTGTTAAAAGAGAATACAACGGATGCAGCGGTTGAAAAACACGTCCCGGTGATTACCAAATCCGGTGATGGATACATGGTAACGGTCGGCTCTGTTGAACACCCCATGGTCGATACGCATTTTATTGAATGGATCGAGCTCACTGCCGACGGTATCAGTTACATCGCATTCCTGAAACCAGGCGACAAACCGCAGGCCTTCTTTCCGGTAACTGCCGCCAAGGTCGTTGCCCGCGAGTACTGTAATCTGCACGGTCTCTGGAAGGCATGATTATCAGCTCCGGATACCTCATATAAAGCGCATAAAAAACAACCTCCTGTTCAAATATGGTGGTTGTTTTTTATGTTATCTGGACAATTGATTTTTATCAATTCGAGGAATAATTTCTATTTCCTCACCTTGCAAATCGTTTTTTTCAATTTTTTTTTGTAAAATCCATATATATACAGTAGAATCCTATCGTCAGCATTTATTCATATTGTTATGTTTTTTCACGTATTGCGCTCGTGTCCGCACAGCATTGGGATGCATTATTTTTTTACAATGTTGTGCTTTGCAGATTGCAAACACCTGCCCTCTCATTTAACGTTGTCTGGAGAGGTGGATTCTTAGAACAACGAAGAGTTAAGGCAGATATAACTGCCCATATTAACTACGTATTCTTCAATGTAATTCTTGACCATGAATCTTTCTCGAATTTTTCCGCTCCCTGTCCTCTTAATTTTATTACTCTTTTTTTCCGGATGCGCCAACCAGACAAGGGTCGGAACATTACGGGGTGCGTACGACAACACTCCCCCTGTTGATCTGAGCAACACACCGCTTGTCAAAAAAACACTGTATCAGCAGCTCAGGCAATGGGAGGGAACGGAATATAAGTATGGCGGGCTCGGCGGAAATGGAGTCGATTGCTCGGGCTTTATTTACCTCACTTTCAAAAGCCGGTTCGGTATACAATTACCCCGGTCAACCGATGAACAAATCGAAGTAGGACAGGATGTTACAGGGAGACAACTCCTGCCGGGCGATCTTGTTTTTTTCTCAACCGGTTTCTTTGACCGCCATGTCGGTATCTACCTGGAAAACAAAAACTTCATTCATGTATCGAAGAACCGAGGAGTTATGTTATCCAATCTGGATGACCAGTACTGGCATTCACGCTACCGGAAGGCCAAAAGAATCAGGCAGGAGTGGCAGACGCGCCTGTATTCTCAAAACAGATACCCATGACAAAGGACAAATCCAACATTGTCCTGATCGGAATGCCCGGCTCGGGGAAGAGCACCGTTGGTATCATACTTGCCAAAATCACTTCCCGGAACTTTATCGATACTGATATTCTCATCCAGCTGCGGGATGGCAGATCTCTCCAGAACATTGTTGATACCGATGGATATATGGCTCTGAGAAAGGTTGAGGAAGAGGTACTCCTGTCGGTCAACTGCCGGAATCATGTCATTGCCACCGGCGGCAGTGCTGCTTACAGCCATACCGCTATGTCTCACTTAAGAGAGAACGGAATTGTGGTTTTTTTGCATGCCACGATGGCTACCCTGCAGGCCCGGATCCGGAACTATGCGACACGAGGACTTGCCAAAAGACCGGATCAGAGCTTCGCGGATCTGTTTGATGAACGATTGGCCCTCTATATGCGCTATGCAGATATCACGGTACCAGGCGACGCTCTGACCCAGGAGGATGTCTGCGCGCAGATCTTAAACGAACTGGGGACACACTAGCCCATGGATTCCGGACAATTTCGTATGGACAATGAGCGAAGGACAGTGGAGGCCATGGTGGCTCTCTATTGTCGTGTTCATCATGGCGGGACCGGAGATCTCTGCGACGGATGCAGTTCCCTTGTCGCCTATGCCCGTCTGCGGCTTGCAGGCTGTCCGTATCAGCAGAGAAAACCAACCTGCGGCAGATGCCCGATCCACTGTTATAAACCGGAGCTGCGCCTGAAGATCATAGAGGTCATGCGATTCGCCGGCCCCCGGATGTTCCTGCACCACCCGATACTCGCCATCAGACATATGAGAGACCGCTTTCGGAAGATCCCGCCGCTGCCGCACAAAAAACCGATCCGGGAACAATAAGCCTCAAAACGGCCATCCCCGGTGAATCTTCTTTACCGTTTGCCGGTTATCCGCGCCAATGCCTCGGCATATCGCTGCCGTGTCTTCTCGATGATCTCTGCTGGAAGCTCAGGAGCAGGCGGGGTCTTATCCCAGTCGAGCCCGGAGAGATAATCGCGCAGGAACTGTTTATCAAAGCTAGGTTGTCCTTTTCCCGGCTTATACGCATCAAGAGGCCAGAAGCGTGAAGAATCCGGGGTCAACACCTCGTCGATCAGGATCAACCTGTCATCCTTCAACCCCAGTTCGAACTTTGTATCGGCAATGATTATCCCCTTGCCGCGGGCATAATCGGCAGCTCGCCGGTAAAGGTTGATGCTGATCTCGGCTATCTCTTTCGCCCGTGCGGAGCCGACTGTTTCGGCCATCTCCGCAATCGAGATATTCTCATCATGCGTCCCCAGCTCCGCCTTGGTCGATGGGGTAAAAAGCGGCTCAGGGAATTTCTCCGATTCCAGCATTCCAGCAGGTAAGGAGAATCCGCAAACGTCTTGAGACTTCCGGTAGGCACTCCAGAAGGAACCGGAGATATAGCCGCGGACAATACATTCAATTGGCAGGGGACGGGTTCTGTGCACCAGCATGGATCGGCCCTCCAATTGTTCGCTATATTGCCGGCAAACATCGGGATAGACCTGAATATCGGAACTTATCAGATGATTTTCGACGACATCTCCCAGCAGATCAAACCAGAAAAGGGACAAGCTGGTCAGGATCTTCCCTTTCCCCGGGATCGGTGCATTCATAACCACATCATAGGCAGAGATCCGATCCGTTGCCACCATCAGCAGTTTATCGTCGTGGCCGGGAATCGCATACATATCCCTGACCTTGCCTCGATGCACCAGATTCAGATCTGCAAACTCGGTTGTAATTATAGCATCCATTTTTACCGTCATGCTCCTTCAACTTTATTAGAGTAGTAGAGATTTCTTCGAGGACTCACACCTTGCGTCATTGCCGGGTTCATCAATGCTTCAGCCTCTGATTGGAATTTTGCGCCTGAACCAGACTGTATTTTTCGCAGGCGGGGTTGCTGTAATAGACTAGGGTGGAGGTTAAAGAGCCGATCACTATTTTCGAGTTGATCAGAACGGGGACCCGGCATTCATCATTGGTGTACCAGATAACCGTATCCCCTCGTTTGTCGTACAGGCCGGTAAAGGTCAAAATCGGCATGACCTCAACTGTATCAACCGGTCCGATAACGGTATCCTCCAGATGGGTTTTCCGCATGGTCTCAACCACAACTTCATTGCGTTTGTCATCTGCGAAAGTCGGCACCTTGAACGGTTTTCCCATCTCCAGCGGCATCACACGGCTCCCGAAAAAGGAGGAGAATTCATTATGGGTGGTCCCGCTGATGGCAAACTCCCTGGTCGGGTCCCCGTCCTTGGTGTAGATCACTTTTCCTTCCTGCTGCTCATAGGTGAGAACACGATGAGCGGTGTAGCTTCTCCCCTCTTTCTGCCAGATCTCGTAGTGGACCGGCAGCCTCTCATCGCCGGTGACTGTTGTTACATGGGTATCTTTGACCGGATAAATGTAGCTGAACATCCCGTTATCCGTAGAAATTTTTGCCAGTATTTCATAGGTGTCCTTCTTGGAAGGAACCTTTTTGATCTCCAGACGCAGCTCTCCGATCTTGATGCCGCCGGTCCAGGAGATATCATAGACGAATTTTTCTCCGCCGGAATACGCGATCTCTGCGATTTCCGGCGCTATTTTCCCGAAAGGAATAGTATCCGTCGATGCCTGTGCCTCAGCTGGGGATGCATTTTCAGAGGATTCGCCGGAAATACCGGGATGCCCTCCGAGGGCTGTGGTCACCTGCAAGAGCAGGAAGAGAGAAAGGAGTGTGATAATCTTCGAGTACATTTTATATTATCTGGTGGTGGCCAGAGACAGCCAGGTGGCAATGAACAAGGTCAGACTGATGAAGCCGTTCATCGAAAAAAAGGCTGCCTGAATACGTGAGAGGTCTTTCGGATTGACCAGAATATGCTGATAAAATAAAGCGCCGGCAGTCAGGACTATACCGATGTAATAAAAATAGTTCAGACCGGATTGCACACCGGTCAGGGTGAAAAAGACAAACGCCAGAATATGGAAGAAGACCGCCAGTCTGAACGCATTTTCCCGCCCCAGTCTCGCAGGCAGAGAGAAGAGTCCGGCCTCGCGGTCAAAATCCGAGTCCAGACAGGCATAGATGGTATCAAAACCGGTCACCCAGAAAAGGACGCCGATCGACAGCACGAAGGGATATCCCGTCAGATCCCCGCGCACGGCGGCCCAGCCTCCCAGCGGAGCAAGAGCCAACGCCACCCCCAATATCAGATGGCAGAAAGAGGTGAACCGTTTGGTCAACGAATAAAACAGGGTAAGCGAGAGCGCAAAAGGCGCGAGCATCATCGTCAGACGATTCAGGTGATAACAGGCGAAGAAAAAAAACACCCCGGCAAGGATGACCATCGACCAGGCCTCAACCATCCTCACCTCGCCGGCGGGAATCGCCCGGTCGGCGGTACGCGGGTTGGCCCCGTCGAATTTGGAATCAACAATCCGGTTGAACCCCATCGCACAGGTCCTGGCCCCGACCATGGCCAGGACTACCCAGAAGATGACACGCAGCTGTGGTACACCGCGGGCAGCCAGAAAGGCTCCGGTAAAGGCAAACGGCAGAGCAAAGATGGTCAGCTTGAATTTGATCATCTCAAGCAATATGCCTATTTTCCTTAGCATTCTTCCTTATCTCCCCAGCATTTTCTCGACGTCACCGGCATGCCGATCTGATCGGCAAGCCTCCAGGCAAAGGTCTCAGCCGCCGCCTCCAAGCTCTGCGGCTTCAGATAGAAACCTGGCATCGGCGGGCATATTATGGCTCCGGCGTCATGCGCCTGCAACATATTCTGCAGATGAGTCCTGTTAAAGGGTGTCTCTCGTACCGCCAGGATCAGTTTTTTCCTTTCCTTTAACAGGACATCCGCTGCCCGATGAATCAGATTTATCGATAATCCGCAGGCAATCGCGGCCAGTGTTCCCATCGAACAGGGAAGAACAACCATCCCGGAATAACCGCTGGAACCGGAGGATGGCGGGGCGGAAAAGTCATGCAGATCAAACCATTGCGAGACGACCGGCAGATCTTCAGGGATCAGCCCCTCTTCAAAGGACAAGACGTCCCGCCCTGCGTCCGAGCAGATGCCATGCACGATGACACCCTGCTCGCCCAACAATCTGAGGAACGGCTGGAGAAAGAGCATCCCGCTGGCCCCGGTCACGGCAACAAGATATTTCTTTTCGACTTTCTCTTTTTTCATGTTAACTCGATGAATTCTCAGGTGATAACGTTTGGAGCGGTCTGATTTTCAAAGGTAAGGCATCCCGCTCAGCCACCCCGCCATCGATCAAATACTGGAAAAATTTCGTCACACCCTGTTTCTTCCTGTCCCCAAGATCATACTCAATAGCGGTTAAATATTCATAGCATTTTTGCGGTGTCATTGGAACCCGCGGAGCAACCAGCTCACAGATCGCCAACAGATCCTTTCGGCCTTCATCCCGGCAGCGCAGGATTTCCTGATGGACTCTTGCTACCAGGCCGGGCTCTTGTGCACAGAATTCTTCCCGGACCACGCACAAAGAAAAAACAAAGGGAAGCCCGGTATGCCGTTTCCAGAGTTCACCAAGGTCGAGCCGATACGGAAACCGATCCGCCAGGCGCAGGGCCTCATCGCCAATGGCCAGGATCGCCGTATGGGAAATATTTTCCGCATGAAAAATTTCACCCGAGATATACGCAGGCTGCACCTGGAAAAATTCCTCCAGCAGAATTTTCACTAAACAGACGGATGTCTCCGACTGGCTGCTTAAAAGCACCGTATGGCCGGTAAGTTTTTCCACCGGCAGGCGAGAGAAAAGAAAAACGGAACCGACGGGCCCGTTGGCACTGATGGAAAGATCGGCAAGTATTTGATAGTTTTTCGGTCTGACGCAATATTCATAGGCGGAGACAAAACCGAGATCTATTTCTCCAGCCGCAAGCATTCGATTAAGGGCCGATGGCGGAGCCTCGACGAGTTCCCATCCCTCTTCCCTGATCGTTCTCTTCCAGACTTCATAAATCGGGGCCATATTCACATACTTGACCATACCGACCCGGACTTTCTTGTGTGGTGGAGTATCCATCAGACCTTTACCTGTTCTTTTTTCCAACAGTTACCTGCAACCAATCCAGGAGACCGATTGCGGCCGTCCCTTTCGTGTCAGGATATCTAAAAGTTCCTTTCCGGAGGCAATCCGATCAAATTCCTCCGAATATAACTCCAGAAAAATCGCTCTTCGCCGGGGAGACAAACTCCCGAAATCGTCTTCACACTGGAGCGCTGCAGCCCCGCCTAGGGTTGCCATCCCCAGGATTTCCCCCGGGTCCACCTCAGGATATTCTTCCCTGATAATCCGCATCTCCCGCCAAAGATCGAGTGTCTTATTGGAGGCAATCGAATCGGTACCCAGGCCTGGCAGCAGCCCGTGCCGGAGCATGCTTTCAACAGGAGCCTTACCGACCCGCAGGAACCGGTTGCTCCCCGGACATAGGCAGACATGGGCATCTTTTTCCACCAGCAGGTACATCTCGTTCTCAGTTATATGGACACAATGGACACAAAGGGTCTTGGAATCAAGGACTCCGAGCTGCTGGAGATACATGACGGTCCCATCGAGATCGTTTCCTCCTGGCAAAAACGTTGCATCCCACGCCCCGCGTCGCTCAAGAAAGTCTCGAAAACTCCCGGTGGTCGACCGGAGAAATTCAATTTCCGAAGCCGATTCGGCAACATGCAGTGAAATAACCTGCCCCAGACGTCTTGCCCTTTTTTTCAATACACGAATAAGTTCAGGAGAGGTCGAATACGGAGCATGGGGGGTAGCCGCAACGGAGTCAGGCAGGCCCTCAAGAGCGGTTTTTGCCGCCTCCGTTGCCAGTATGGTCGGGGCCAGAAACTCCCGGAAATGGAGGACCAACGGAAAATCGGGGAGATCCGGAATCGATGGATACGGCTCGTTGCCGATATCGGCAAGCAGAATAACCCCGGATCGGTGCTGATCCTGAAGGGCCTGCTGCCTGTAGCGCTCCCTCTCTTCAGTGGTGAGCTTGCAGTTGCCTCTGGCTCGGATCAAATCCTCAATCCAGTCGCACATCTTCTGCCCAGCCGCAGGTCGCCTGATTGCCGTCAGATGAGAGAGCTCGAGATGGATATGGGCGTTGACTAAAGCCGGCATCAGCACCCCCTGGCATTTGATCAATTCCCTGCCGCCAAATTCAGTGCGGATTTCAGCCACGGGACCAACCGCCTCTATGCGTCCATCCTTAACCGCTACCGCACCATTCCGAATCGCAGGGCTTGTTATCGGCAGGACCCAGGGAGCCGAATAGAGTGCCGAAGTATGCGTCCTCATCTAGACCAGGGTGTAATCCATAAGACGTTGTTTCGGTTCAAAGCCCGCTGCACTGACCAATCGTTTGATTTCCTGTTCGGAGAGCCTGAAACTGACGCCTGCAGCAGCGACCACGTTTTCCTCGATCATTGTACTGCCGAAATCATTGGCCCCGAAGAAAAGCGCCAACTGGGCGATCTGCGGTCCCTGGGTAACCCATGAGGCCTGGATGTTGGCAAAATTATCCAGGTAAATCCTGGAAAGGGCAAGCATGCGCAGGTAGGTGAGACCGGATGTCTTTTCTATTCCACCAAATTCGGCCAAAGCTGTATTGTCAGGCTGGAACGGCCAGGGGATAAAGGCGGTGAATCCGCCGGTTCGATCCTGGAGCTGGCGGAGACGGCGCAGGTGCTCCAGCTGTTCTGCCGCAGTCTCGATATGACCGAACATCATCGTCGCAGTGGTCCGGAGTCCTTGCTGATGGGCCTCGTCCATGACCTGAATCCACTCATCGGCGCTGCACTTCCGCGGTGCGGTTGCCTGCCGGACCCTGTCGGAGAGGATTTCGGCTCCTCCGCCGGGGATGGAGTCAAGCCCTGCCGCGATCAGTCTTTGCAGGACCTCGGTTATGGTCAAGCCTGAAATATTCGCAAAATGACAGACCTCAGGCGGCGAAAAACCGTGAATATGGATACCGGTTGTTTTCATAAACCGGAGCATATCCTCATAGAATTCCAGCGGCAGATCGGGATGCAATCCGCCCTGCAGAAGGATCTGGGTGCCGCCCAGATCCTGTGTTTCCTTGATCTTTCCGGCAAGCTCGGAAAAGGTCAGCACCCTGCCGTCTTTTTGGTCGGGGGCTTTGAAGAAGGCGCAGAATTTACAGGCGGAGATACAGATATCGGTGTAGTTGATGTTCCTGTCGATGACGTAGGTCACCACTTTTTCGGGATGGAGCCGTTTTCTGATGTGATTGGCCAGGAAACCCAGCTGATAGAGTTCGGCCTTTTCCTCCAGAACCAAAAAATCTTCGTCAACAAGGCGATCGCCACCGATGACCTTCTCCGATATCCGGTCCACATTCATTTTCAGTCTATCGTCTCTTGCCATGACTCAATAGGTGCGGATAACGTTATAGAGGGTATCCCGTTCCACCGGAATACGTCCGGCCTCTTTTATTAATCGAACGAGGGTGTCGCTGCCGATGGCCTGCTCCGTTTCGGCTCCGGCCATATGGGTGATCACCTCTTCCTTGACCGTACCGTCCATATCATCGGCGCCGAACGACAGCGCAATCTGGGCCAGTTTCGGTCCGATCATCACCCAATAGGCCTTGATATGCGGGAAATTATCCAGAAGCAAGCGGGCCACGGCAATATTTTTCAGATCATCAATGCCGGTGGTCTTGGCAAGAGAGGACATCTCCGTATTTTTCGGATGAAAGGCAAGCGGAATAAAGGCCAGGAATCCTCCCGTCTCATCCTGGGCCTGCCGCAGGGCCAGGAGATGCTCAACCCGCTCTTCCAAAGTCTCGATATGACCGTAGAGCATGGTCGCATTGGTACGCAGCCCGTGCCGGTGCGCGGTCTTCGCCACTTGCAGCCATTCTTCCCCTGGCAGTTTTTTGTCACAGGTCAGTTGCCGGATCCTGGGGTTGAAGACCTCGGCCCCGCCTCCAGGCAGAGAACCGAGCCCCGCCTCCTTCAGAATGTCAAGGGTGTCGGCAACAGATTTGCCAGCAAGCTCAGCCAGATGGGCAATTTCGACACAGGTGAAGGCCTGGATGTGGACCGAAGGCCGGATCTCTTTAATCCCATGCAGGAGATCAAGATAGTAACTGAACGGCAGATCCGGATGAAGGCCACCGACCATATGAATCTCGGTGATCGGCTCATCCAGACGGTCGCGGATCTTCTTCCTGACCTCGTCGACCGTCATCTGATAGGCGAGTTTTGATTCTTTTTCTTTGCCGAAAGCACAGAATTTACAGAGATTTGTACAGATATTGGAATAATTGATATGCTGGTTGTAGATAAAGTAGGTCTTGTCTCCATTGAGACGGCTGCGTACTCTGTCGGCAAGAGAGCCGACAGCCAGGATATCGTCGCAACGGTAGAGGTGCAGCCCGTCCTCTGCTGACAACCGGACACCGGCCTCAATCTTTTCCAGGATGGTTTCAAGCCCGGCCTGCCTAATAAAACTTTCTGTAGTCATACAATAAAAAAGCCGGGCTTTAGCACCCGGCTTCATCTCTGGAATTTGTAGAAATTAATCTATAAAAAATTTCAGCTTTTCCCGCCTGCTTGAATGCCGCAACCGGTTTAAGGCCTTTTTTTCTATCTGACGAATACGTTCGCGCGAGACATTGAATCGTCTCCCGATCTCTTCCAAGGTATACTCGGCCTTTTCACCAATACCGAAACGGAGTCGGATAATTTTTTCCTCCCGTTCACTGAGGGTGGAAAGGATTTCCGTCACCCGACCGGCAAGCTCTCTGGTCTGGACCGCATCATAGGGGGATTGGGACTCCTGATTTTCCAGAAAATCTCCCAGGGTCGAATCATCATCACCTACCGGTGTTTCAAGAGAAATCGGTTCCCGCGAGGCCTCCAGGATAGAGAGGATCTTATCCATCGGCAGGTTCGTGGTGTTGGAGATCTCCAGAGGTGTCGGTTCCCGGCCGAGTTCCTTGAACAGGGCATAAAAGGCCTTGAAGAACTGGCTCCTCAGCTCAAGGAAATGCACCGGCAGCCGGATGGTCCTGGTCTTATCCAGGATGGCCCTGGTGATGGCCTGTCTGATCCACCAGCTGGCATAAGTTGAGAACTTATTGCCTTTGGTGTAATCGAAGCGGAAAACGGCCCGCATCAGACCGAGATTCCCTTCCTGAATCAAATCGGCCAGGGTCAGTCCCTGATGCATATACCGTTTGGCAATCGAGACTACCAGCCTGAGGTTGGCCCGGATCATCGTATCCTTAGCAACCTCGATGGAGCGGCTATAGGCCTCAAGCTTGGCCCGCAATTCAAACAAATCGCGTTTCTCAGGGTATTTCTTCGCCGCACTGACGACATTATACCGCATGAAATTGAGCTGCTGTTTTTTGGGCTTTAAGGTTGGATCCCGTTTTTCCCAAAGGTCTATACGATCACAGAGAAAGTGAATTTCATGCACCCCCGACTGATCTTCCCGAATGGCGGCAATGATCGATTCAAATCCCTGGCGGATGGTCTTACTGTATTTCGCCTCTTCCTCAGGGGTAAGCAGATCAAACCGGCCCATCTCCCGCAGATAGGTGGTGGTCGTCTCCTCCGCCTCGTGAGAGTCATCTTCCGGCAGGATAATTGCTGCATCATCATCCAGATCGCCAACAGCGAATTCGTCCTTTTTTTCCCAGACCTCTCCTGACAGGGTTTTCTTCTCGCCCGATTTCTCGATCGTGACTATTTCGATATTATGGGCTCCAAGAAAATTAAAAATCTTTTCAATCGCTTCAGGGTCTTTGATCTCATCGGGTAACAACTCGTTGAGATCAGTGAAGCTGATGCAACCTTCAGATTTTCCGGCTTTCAGCAGATTTTCTTTTAATTCAGACAGCACCAAGTAATGCCCCATTGCTTGAAATTTATATGATAAATCAGTTAATAGCTGCTGCAGTACAGCAAGAGCCTACCGTGTCGACGACAAGAATAAAACGCTTACAACCAACGTTTGCACCAATGACAAAAAAAAATGCCCGCGGACAAAAACCGCAAGCATAACACGAATATTCAAAAAAGAGTATTATTACCTCATTCTTCCTTTAATGGCAAATTAATAAATCTCTGCCACCCTTTGTTTCATGTAAAAAGTTTCAAGACGGCTTTTCTCACACGCAATCACTTCCAGGCTTTAAAAAATAAACCTTGTCACCACCGTGCCTATACCCGATAATCCGTCTATACGAACATATTATAACATCCCTCTATCCATAGACAAGGATGACAGCAAATGTATTTGCCCCTTTTTTCTTCAATACTCGGCAAGGTCTTGGGATATCAGATTTAATAGAATAATTTTTTCTTGATAAATTATGAAAACGCTTTCGGCACATCAGAGAACCAGTGGGATACTTGCTCATATAACGTCGCTCCCCTCTCCCTTCGGGATTGGAGACATCGGGCTGTCCAGTCATTCTTTCCTGCAGTTTCTGTACGACTGCGGCCAAAGCTACTGGCAATTTCTCCCGGTTGGTCCGACCAATCCGATTTTTGATAACTCCCCGTATATGAGCACCTCTGCCTTTTCCGGCTCTCCCCTTCTTATCTCGCCCGAACTCCTCTACCAGCACAGCCTTGTCAGCCTGAAAAGCAGAGATGATCACCCTGTTTTTTCACCCTATACCACCGAATTTTCCAAGGTCATCCCCTTTAAAAGAGCCCTGCTGCAGGAGGCCTATCGTAATTTTTCAGCCGGTAAGGAGAGCGGATATCAGCTTTTTCTTGAACAGACACCGTGGCTTGACGATTATGCCATCTTCATGACCCTGAAGGAAAAATTCTCTCACATCAGCTGGAACCAGTGGCCAGGCGATCTTGCCGCCCATGATCCTGACGCCCTTGCTAAGGTTACGGCTCACGAGCAAGAAACCATTGACTATTACCGCTTTGAGCAATTTGAATTCTTTCGTCAATGGACATCTCTGCATGACCGGGCTCGAGAATTGGATATCCACCTGTTTGGCGACCTGCCGATTTATGTTGGATTTGACAGTGTCGATGTCTGGGCAAACCAGGAAATATTCTCACTCGATCAGACCACCCGGCTCCCCACCCGCGTCGCCGGAGTCCCGCCCGATTATTTCAGCAAAACCGGCCAGCGCTGGGGAAATCCGCTCTACCTATGGAGGAACCAATCTGTCCAGGCAAACCTGCTGACCTGGTGGACACAACGTTTCGCGTCAGCCTTTACGATGTTTGATGTAGCACGGATTGATCATTTCCGTGGATTTGAATCATACTGGTCTATTCCGGCTGATGAGGAAACGGCTGTCAATGGGCAGTGGATAAAAGGCCCCGGAAAACCGTTTTTTACAAAACTTATTTCCAGATTAGGCAAACTCGATATTATTGCCGAGGATCTTGGCGATATCACCCCGGCGGTCATCAGACTGAAAAATTCACTGGGTTTCCCCGGTATGAAAATCCTGCAGTTCGCCTTCGACAATAATTCTGCCAACAGTTTCCTCCCCTATAATTTTGAAACCTCGAACTGCGTTGTCTACACAGGTACACACGATAACGACACAACCGTCGGCTGGTACCTGAGCGATAAACTCAACACTGCGGACAGGACACGAATAAAACAATTCGCCAATCGAGACAACAATGATACTCGCGGCATACACCATGATCTTATACACCTGGCCCTCTCTTCAACGGCCGGACTTGCGATCATTCCACTCCAGGATCTCCTTGGTTTCGGCAGTGACTGCAGGATGAACACACCCGGCACCAAAGAGGGAAACTGGAGATGGCGATGCGCCCCCGAATTCCTTACCGGAGAGGTGTCCACCTGGCTCAGACTGAAGACCGAACTTTTTGGACGAGGACGAAAAACATCCCTGGAAGGAAGAACAAAATCTTGACAACAAAAGTTCTGTCCTGTATTAAAGTGGTCACCACAAGGCCCCATCGTCTAGTGGCCTAGGACGCTGGCCTCTCACGCCGGTAACAGGGGTTCGAGTCCCCTTGGGGTCACCATGCAATCCAGCCGCTTGGAGAATTCTCTAAGCGGCTTTTTTTTTGCTATCATCCGCTTTTTCCGTGTGTATCGTTCTAGAGGCCAAGATTGTCCTTGATATCCTGAGCCAGGATTCCAACCCATTCATGCACCACGATCGAACCGATAGAGCCAGCCGATATGCTGGGAAAATATTCGTAAAATTCCCTTTTGGCCGGTTCGTCGGAAAAAAAGGCTGTTGGTGCAGGTATGAGAGTAAGTCCAGTGCGCCTGAATTCATTCATCGCCCTGCGCATATGTGCAGCAGTCGTCACCAGAACAACATTTTTAACACCGGCATCCTTCAGGATTTTGGCACTGTAGCGGGCGTTGTCAGCTGTATTGAGGGATTGATTTTCAATCCATTGCACGGTGACACTGAAGTCCGTCTTCAATGATTCTGCCATGATCTTCGCTTCCGGCTCTCGACCAGGCAGTGCACCACCGGAAACAAGCACCGGCAGCGAAGTTTGACGGGCTAAACGGGCACCGTATCGCAATCGCTCCAGAGTATTTCGACTCGGTAAAGCACTACCGTACTCTTGAGCCCAACTCCGCGCTCCTCCACCAAGGATAACGATGGCCTGAGCATTCTTGAGTTGATCTGTTTGCAATGACGGATAGCACTCCAACCGATTGGCCAGCCAATTGACCGTAACCGGCGTAGAAAAAAACAAACCGATCACCACACCACACCATGCTACCACAAGACCTCGACGATATGTACGGGCGATCAACAGGAGCCCACAGATAATCATTAAAAAATGTACTACCGGCGAAAGGAAGACCGCCTCTAACAGGTTTTTAATAAAAAAACCCCAGGGTATATTCATTCTTCCCTTTTTCCTTGAAAGAGATTTCTAATCAGACAATGCGATCAAGCTCATTTCTCACTGCCACACCCAACTGCTCAAAAAGATAAGGTTTTTTTAAATATCTCCCGGCTCCGAGCGCCTGAGCCCGAGTAACTCGTTCTGTTTCGGCAAAACCACTCACAATAAGTGCTTTCTGATCAGGTCGCCAGCGTTTCATTTCCGTATAGGTATCCAAGCCATCCCTGCCCGGGTCCATTATCATATCCAAAACGACAAGATCGACCACATGTTTTTTCAGATATTCAATGCCCTCTTCGCCACTTGCTACAGGGACAACCTGATAATCCAGTTTGCAAAGGATTTCTGCGGCCAATTCGCGCTGCTCTTTTATATCATCGACGATCAGAATGGTTTCGCCTTGCCCCATATACTCGGCAATGTCCCTCTGACGATCTTCATTTTTTATTTGGTTCATCGTCACCGGGAGGTACAGTGTAAACACACTTCCCGCACCCTCACTGCTTTCAACACTTATATAGCCGTCATGATCTTCAACGGAGCCCCAGACAACCGCCAAACCCAGTCCGGTCCCGCTCTTGCCCATAACCTTCTTGGTATAAAAGGGCTCGAAAATATGTTTCATGTCTTTTTCTGTTATCCCGCCGCCGGTATCTAAAACAGTAAGAACTGCATAATCCCCAGCCCTTACATTATCATATCCATCGACAGGTTTATCCAGGTACTGGTTGGTTGTTGTAATCCTGAGATTTCCCCCTTCGGGCATGGCCTCTATTGCATTGCCGACCAGGTTGAAAAGAGCTTTTGAAAAATGAATCAATGATCCCGATATATTGTTGAGTTGTGGATCCAGTTGGGTGGTCAATTTTACAAAAGGGTTGTGCGAAGAGAGCCTTATAAATTCCGGTGATTGCAGGAATTCCTCAACAACTGAATTCAGGTTAAAAACCTCTCTGTTGTATACACCGCGCCGCGCCAGCGTAAGCAGATCCTGGACGATGGCCGCAGCCCTTTCACCGCTTTTAAGTATACTGGCAAGACGGGGTCTGACAGGGTTATCGGTGCTCATACCATAGAGCAGGAGTTCGGCATACCCTATGATCACACCCAGAACATTATTCAAATCATGCGCAACCCCGCCGGCCAGGGTACCCAGCGCCTTCATTTTTTCCGATCGCTGTAAATGCTCTTCCAGCCGTTTCCGATCCTTTTCCGCGGTTCGTTGATCAGTGATATCACGAATCGCCTCTATGGCCCCCACCATCTTTCCGTTACTGTCAAAAAGAGATCCCGCCTTTCCCCAAAGATGGCGAATACCCTCCCCTCGCACGGACACATCGGCCTCGGCCAGCAGTACTCCGTCCTTTTTTTGAACGAAATGGTATTTTGTTTTAATCTCCTCATCTGAGACAAAGACCAGATCGATCAGAATTGGACGGCGTTTTCCATAAAATGGCAGACTATACTCATAGTTCCCTTTGCCGAGCATGGACGCGGCCTTAATACCGGTCATCGTTTCAATAGCTTTGTTCCAGGCAATTATCCTTCCTTCCAGATCAATAGCAAATGTTGCGTCGGGTAAAAAATCAATTATATCGGAGAGTCGCCGCTCCGACTCCCGTAATGCCGCTTTAATCTTCTTGGCTCCCTGGAGGGAAGAACGTAATTCTTCAAGCTCTTCGATCAATTGCTGTTTTGACTTTTGATCGTCTTTGATCGAGCGTTTGTTCATTTTCCCCCCTTCTGTATCCGACGCGGCAATTTTGTATGATAGTTTTCTTTAAGAAATGTCGCGAAATCATTGAGAGCAGTGAGACGTCCCCGATGAAACTGTTCGGTCTCGGGAGATTCGAAAGGACCTCCACTCTGCCTTTCGATTTCATTTTTTCTCTCGGCAAGTACCTGGTAAAGATCAAGAAGATAATTGTAAACCATTGCAATATGTTGATTAATAGTAGATGAAATTTTTCAGGTCGACATTCTTTTTGAGATAGGTGCGTATCCAGTACAACTCTTCGAGTTGCCCTCTGAAAAAACAGGAGCGTTCGTCTTTGCGTGCAATACCCTCTTCAGCTTCGGCAATTTTTTGGGTGAGATAATTGTGGATCTCAACTGAAAACTCGTTCGGCATCAAATCTCCGGTAGTGAAAATCATCACTCAGTAATCGGGCTATTTCCAGCTGTCCGCCTTGCCGATGATGATATCGGAAGGTGCTATTTTGTCAAGAATTGTATAACCGACACAGTGAAGGAGGAGGACTCGGGCATTAACCACATAGGTTTGGCCTGCTTGCGGCAATCCCGTTTGTCTGTTAATGGTACGCTAGGCGAGCGGAAAAATCAATAGGCCGACCACCACAGCAGAATCCATATATACCGACCCCTGATAACACTGCATGAAAAGCATGAAAAAAAAAGAACAATCTCTTGCCGCTACGCTCTGGGTGATTGCCGCAGTTCAGTTTTTGACCCCTTTCATGTTCTCGGCGGTAGGGGTTGCTTTGCCGACGATCGGTCATGAATTTGCAGCGAGTGCCGTTCATCTTGGACTGATCGAAATGGTCTACATACTTGGCGTAGCCCTGTTCCTGCTCCCCATGGGCAGATTCGCCGATATCCATGGACGGAAACGGATCTTTCTTACCGGCAACTTCCTGATTATCCTGGCCACACTCGCCTTATCACTCGCACCGACAATTGAATTTCTCATACTTTTCCGTTTTCTCCAAGGCGTCTGCGCAGCCATGATAACCTCGACAAGCCTTGCCATACTCACCTCCGTTTTTCCCAAAGAACGGCTCGGAAGGGCTATGGGAGTGGTTGTCAGTAGTGTATATCTCGGCATTTCGGCCGGACCGACTCTGGCAGGATTGATGGTTGAGTTTTTGAACTGGCGCTGGATCTTCTACAGTGCCGTCCCTGTGGAACTCATTACCTTGATCTTTGCCGTGACACGGCTGAAAGGCGAATGGACCGGCTCCAAAGGGGAGGCATTTGACTGGGTGGGCAGCATCCTCTATATAGCCGCACTGTTTGGAATAATAGTCGGAATCGTGGAGGTCCATGATTTTCCTTCGGCCTGGTGGTTTGCCTGTGGCGGCATCGGCGTTTTTGCTGCATTTCTGGTATATGAGACACGAATCTCCTCTCCGCTCTTTCCCTTGAAAAGGGTTGTCTCTAACAAAATGTTTGCATTCAGTAATCTTGCTACCTGGCTCAATTATGCGGCATCCTTCGGGATCATGTTTTTTTTCAGTATCTATCTCCAAGTCATCAAAGGTGTCTCTCCTAAAAATACAGGACTTATCCTGATTATCCAGCCACTTCTTCAGGCGGCCTGCTCCCCATATGCCGGCAGGATGTCGGACAGATACCCGCCGGCCTTTATCGCAACAGCCGGTATGGCCCTCTGCACCCTGGGGATTGCTCTGTCGGCAATGCTGAATGCGACAAGCCCATTTCTGATGATCTACGGCATCCTGCTCCTTATGGGCCTGGGTTTCGGCTTTTTTTCCTCACCGAACAATACCGCCATCATGGGCAGTATCGGCCCCGGTGAGTACGGTATGGCCTCCAGCTTAATTGCCACCATGCGAACGACAGGCATGTTGACAGGCATGACCATTATTACCGTCCTGCTGTCGCATTTTCTCGGTGACCGGCCTGTGACAGTGGAAACCGGGAAGGAATTTCTCCTGGCTATGAAAACCGCCATGATCCTGTTCAGTATCATGGGGATATTCGCAATTGGCCTTTCTCTTGGCCGGACACCGGGTTGGGAATCAAGGAGAAGTGATTCTTGACAAAGGTCAGTCGGAATTCAAATCCTCTCGGCCACCACCGGATTCGACATCATGCCGACACCCTCTATTTCGGTTTCCAGCACATCCCCGGGTTTTAGAAATACAGGTGGATTTCGTGTAAAACCAACTCCATTTGGCGTACCGGTCAGAATGACCGTCCCCGGCAGAAGGGTGGTACTTTCTGAAAGAAAGGCGATGATCTCCGCCACGGAAAAGATCATATCCGAGGTGGACGCATGCTGCATCACCTTCCCGTTGAGTCTGCATTCCACGGACAGCTTCTGCGGATCGGCAATCTCATCGGCAGTAACCAGTTCCGGCCCCAGCGGGCAGAAGGTATCAAAGCTCTTCCCCCTGGACCACTGTTTTCCACCGGAATGTTTCTGCCATATCCTGGCTGAAACATCATTGGCGCAGGTGTAGCCAAGGACATATCCGAGAGCATCTTCCTTCTTGACGTTCTTTGCTGTTTTACCTATGATTACGGCAAGTTCTGCTTCATAATCAACCTGGAGCGGTTCCAGGCAGGAAACCGGGATCTGAATGTTCGCCCCTGCCCCGGTAACAGCCCCCGGATTCTTCATAAAAAGGACCGGGTAATCAGGGAGAGAAGCACCTGTTTCAGCCGCATGCAACTTGTAATTCAAACCGATACAGAGAATTGCAGCAGGATTGACAGGAGACAGCAGCTCTTTCACCACAACCTTCTGGTTCGTCACCTCCATTCCGGAAAAAATATCTCCGCGGATAACAGTGGCAGTCGTTTTGTTAAATTGGCAACCTGTAAATATCTGGCCTTCATTGCCTTTACATCGTACTATACGCATGGAAGCCATCCTCCTTATCTTTTATTTTCAAGTGCTTACACCATATCTTTTTACAGAAAAACAGGCGCAGACATTCACCTCTCCAGTTAACCATCAGTCTTCTTCCAGTTACGGACCAGCTCAAGAAGTGTCCTGACCCCGATCCCCGAAGGTCCTTTGGGTATATACGATTTTTCAGTAAAATCCCAAGCGGTCCCGGCGATATCGAGATGGGCCCAGACCGTCTTGCCGACAAATTTTTCCAGATAGGCCGCCGCCGTAATCGTCCCGCCGTCACGTCCGCCCGCATTTTTTATATCGGCCACCTTTGAGTCAATCTGTTTTGTGTAATCCTTCCCCAGCGGCAGCCTCCAAAGCGGCTCGCCACTGCGCTCACCCGCCTCGACAAGACGGTTCACAAGGGCATCGTTATTGCTTAACAGCCCGGTGTAATGATGCCCCAAGCCGATTATTGCAGCTCCCGTCAATGTCGCAAGATCAATGACGCAATCCGGCTTGAATTTCTTGATTCCATAGGCCAGGGCATCAGCCAGAATCATTCTTCCTTCAGCATCGGTGTTCACAATTTCGGATGTAATTCCCCCATAGTGACTGATAACATCGCCCGGTTTGACAGCTGAGCTCCCGGACATATTATCGGTTGCCGGGATCATCGCAATAATATTCAGGTCCGGTTTTTCAACACCTACCGCCTGCATGAAGGCAAGGACCGCAGCCCCTCCGCACATGTCATATTTCATATCCTCCATCCCGGCCGCAGGTTTCAGGCTGATCCCACCTGAATCGAAGGTCAGCCCTTTGCCGACGAGAAGGAGGGTCTGTTTATTTTTTTTGGCACTGTATTCAAGGATCACCATTTTCGGCGGCTCCGATGACCCCTGGTTGACCGCCAGAATCCCACCCATTTTCAGCCGCCGCATATCCTTTTTTTCCAGGACCCGGCATTTCATCGCATATTTCCCGGCCAATGTTCGTGCCAGGATCGCAAAATTCTCCGCTGTCCATTTATTCGCCGGTTCGTTGGCCATATCCCTGGCAAGACAGGCAGCCTTGGCCGCGTTTTCCCCCATGGCCATGCCCCGGCGGACCGATGTCTCGGAAGAATCGGAAACCAGGATCACCTCCTGGAGTCCCGGATAGATTTTTTCTTCCGGATCAGGCTTTTTATATTTTACAAAGCGATAGTCGCCCAGAGCCACTCCCTCGACTATGCATTCGGTCGTCTGTACAACATCTATCTTCTCCAGCTCGGGGAGCCGGATCATGATTCGCGAAGCCTTCACCTTCTCCGATAGCTTCGCAATACCGCCACCAAATTTTCGTAACAATTCCCGAATCTCTGTAACTGCAGTATCGGGGCCGATCTTGCCGATGCCGCAAATCGCCATACGCTTTGCCGGTATCCCGGATCCGGTTTGTTCGGACTCCGGATATAAAAGTATCTGCTCGCCGCTCTTCCCCGAAAAATCTCCTAATTCATATGCCTTCTGCAAAGGATTACTGATGGCCTTATCACAATCCTCAAATCCCTTGTCGGATTGAATAAAACAATAGATAAACACATCACCGCCGAATTTTCCGAGATCTTCCGAGGCCACCGTAAATTGAGTAAAATCCATCCGTATTCCTTAAAATACTCCATTTTAAACGTTTATCAGAATATCGCTGTCCTGGTGTATACTCCCGTGATATTATCAAGGATGCCGGAGTCTGATCCGAATCAATCCCGGTCTCTTTCCGTTAAAGCGATAACAATTTGATTGTCAATGACAATTTGATTATTATTAATCAAATCACAAACGACAAATCAATAAATATGGAGACTTTCGTGTTGCACACACTTCTGACCGCCGTCATCCTCTCGATTTGCATAACAGCATTCTGCTCCGTATGTGAGGCCGTTCTCTATTCAATATCGACGAGTCAGGTTGAAATGTTGAAAAAATCCGGTCACTCATCCGCCGACCTCCTCCAGAATCTGAGAACTGATATAGATGAACCGATCACCGCCATTCTGACCCTGAGCACCATCGCCACTACACTTGGTGCCGGCATTGCCGGAGCCGCCGCAGCAAAACTGTTTGGGGATGAAAATCTGATCTGGTTTTCAGGTGCTTTTACTCTCTCTATCCTGATCTTATCAGAAATTATCCCAAAAACTCTGGGAGTAAGTTTTGCCATCAAACTTGCCCCCTTTGTCGCCGTCCCTTTACACTGGATGGTCTTCTTTCTCAAACCGATTGTCTGGACTTGCCGATCAATCACCAGACTCCTTCCTCAGAGCAAAGATGAAGGGAACTACTCGGCGGAGGAACTGCAGACCATTGCCGCCCTTTCCCTTAAATCCGGTGGAATTGAGGCCGATCAGGAAAGGGTCATAGCCAATATTCTTGAATTACAAACCAAAATAGTGCGTCACGTGATGACTCCCCGGACCGTCACCTTTTCACTTAACGAGCATCTGACCGTGGCAGAGGCCATGAAACTGTCGAGTGAACTGAGCAGTCACAGCCGTGTGCCGGTCTACGACAAGGAACCTGACAACGTTACCGGAATCATCATGCGAAAAGATGTCCTTCTTGCCGCAGCCGAAAGTAAATTACAGCTCACTCTGTCGAGGCTCATGCAACCCGTTCACTTTGTACCCGAAACCGCTCCCCTTAATCGCATTCTCATCGATTTTTTTGACCGGCGCCAGCATCTTTTTGTGGTCGTTGATGAGTACGGTTCAATGACCGGGATTATTTCCATGGAAGACATTCTTGAGGAAATCGTCGGCCGTGAGATCATCGATGAATCGGATAAAACACGCGATATGCGTGAACTTGCAAGAAAGCTGACCCTGGAGGCGCGAAGAAAACAGAAAAACACCTGATTGTTCAGCTTCTGCAATTTCCACTATACAACAGCCAATCCGAGTAACGTCATTACACCGGAGGCAAGTTTATCATACAAAAAGCGCGACCAAAACCTTTTCTATCAAATTTACTTAGCGTGCTGTTACTTATTAATGATAAGATATTTCATGCTCTACGACCTGGAAATATTCGTCTGGAGAATAGCAATTAAAAAGCATCACGGACCACTCCGACAAAAGATATTAAATACATATATGTTATTTATTTTATATATAATTACAAACACCCATGCCTCTTCTTCACCGCTCTCCTGCAAGCAGTTCGTTACCCCTGAGGCCGTTCCGTCACGGTATGCCTGGTGTACGAATCACTGTCTTGTATTTACATTATTGTAGCTTTTTTTGGGGGCGGATATTAATCTATAAGGGTTTAATTCGGAAGCCGCATCGAATAAACACAGTTGTTCCGTTTTATCCTCCAACCTGCTGCATTCAACGGAAAGAACATTGACGATGTTCGCCTTTGGGCGCGGAGGCAAAGAGCGTATCAACTACTGATAAGTAATGGTTGCAGGTTATTCGTTAATTTCAAAAAGTGGAGAACAACAATGAAATCCCCAGTACGTGTTGCAATTACAGGTGCAGCCGGCCAGATCAGCTATTCGATTATCTTTCGCATTGCCAGTGGCAGTATGCTTGGTGATGATCAACCCGTTATTCTGCAGCTCCTGGAAATACCTCCGGCAATGGGCGCATTGAATGGCGTGGTAATGGAACTCAATGACTGCGCCTTCCCTCTCGTCCATGGCATCATCCCCACAGATGATCCCAATGTTGCCTTTAAAGATGTTGATTTTGCAATACTTGTAGGTGCTCGCCCACGCGGGCCGGGCATGGAACGCTCCGATCTTCTGAAGGCAAATGCCGCCATCTTCTCCGTACAGGGCAAGGCCTTGAACGATCATGCCAAACGAAACGTGAGAGTCCTTGTTGTCGGTAATCCCGCCAACACGAACGCCCTCATTACCCTGAAAAACGCCCCCGATCTGAACCCTCGCAACATCACCGCTATGATGCGACTCGATCATAATAGATCTCTGTCTCAGATTGCCGAAAAGACCGGCAGCCACACCACGAAGGTGGAAAAAATGGTTGTCTGGGGCAATCACTCAGCCACCCAGTATCCTGACATCAGCTACGCAACAGTTGACGGTGCGCCGGTAAAATCAAAGGTCGATGATGACTGGAATGTCAATACGTTTATTCCTGTCGTGCAGCAGCGTGGAGCGGCCATCATCAAGGCACGGGGAGCATCTTCCGCCGCCTCCGCCGCCTCCGCCGCCGTTGACCATATGCGTACCTGGACACTCGGCAGCAAAGGCCAATGGGTCAGCATGGGTGTCTACAGCAAGGGAAACTCCTATGGAATCAATGATGATATCATTTATTCCTTTCCGATTACCTGTGAAAATGGTGAATGGAAAGAGGTCACCGGTCTGAAAGTGAGTGATTTCAGCCGTGAGCGTATGAGCCTCACGGAAAATGAATTGCTGAGCGAGAAAGCCGCGATTGCTGATCTGCTTTAAGCCGTTTTCCTGAAAACGTGTTGTATTAAAAAAAGGGTGCTCGTCTGAACACCCTTTTTTTATGCCCCTTCCTGATGTCAATCATCACGCATGATCCGTGCCCTGTATACACGCGTCGGTAAAGCCAGTACGAGCAGACCGGAGAGAATAAGAAGGAGCCCGCACCATGCCGTCCCGGATAACCTCTCACCAACAACCAAGACTCCGAGGACAGCGGCCGTCATTGGTTCGGCAAGAGACAGGGTAACGGCTGAAGAAACAGGAACAATCTTCAGACCGCTGGCAAAAAGCCAATATGCAACCCCTGTGGCCAGAACCCCCAGATGCAGCATCAACAACCAGCCACGAGGGATGGTCAACCAGTGCAGATCTCCGGTAAAGAGCAGTGGCGATAAAAACAGCGCTCCGGTACAAAAAATGACTGCGGTCACATCCTCGGCTGCTTTGCCGGGTAACATGAGTTTCATCGCCAGGGCATAGGCCGCATAGGAAAACCCGGCGGCAGCTGAGAGCAGTATACCGATACCATCAGCATGAAGATCCCGGGAATCCAACAACAGCATCGAGCTGCCGAACAGGGCCATACCTGTTGAAACAATCCAGCGCCGTCCAACTTTTTTCCTCTGAAAAATGAAATCGAGAAGACCGGCGAAGACAGGAGAAGAACCTATCCCGACAATTGTGCCGATTGCAACCCCGGTCCGATAGACTCCCCAGAAAAAACAGACCTGATAGGCTGCGACAAAAAAGCCGGCAAGGAGCGTCAGGCCGGCAGGCCACACCTGTCGCCGCAGTCCTCCCCGTGACAGGGCGAGCAGAACCAGGGACATGCCGCCCACCAGCAGACGTACGGCTCCGATGGTCTGGGGTGAACTGGCAGCCGGTGCAAGCGCCTGGGATGTCCCGGTCGTTCCCCACAGTATCGCGGCGGCGATGATCAATACTATGCCTTTACCAGTGGTTGTAGTGGTATTGTTTGCTGACATGTTTGTGAAAAATGGATGACACCTGATTTGGATGGAAATGAAGGATTGTGTTATGCCAGGTTAAAGGACATGTCGAAAGAGAAACGTTTTGTACCTTCCTTATTAGCCACCTCTGTTGACAAGCCAGCATATTAACAGCCCGCTTGTCACCGTAACGATCCCGACGATACGGAGTTGTTTGGGGTCCATTTGACTGAGTTTCTGCAACCAGTTCTGCATCATATCAGGTGCTGCAGCATACGGCAGACCTTCAAGAATCAACACCATTCCTACAAGAAGAAGCAAGAGTTTCATTGGAAACAATTAAACGATTTTGTTATTGTTTTGCGTCAATGAAGACATTGACCATCGCCAGGTTCAGGCTATCTGAAAGGATATCGTCTTATTCAATTGCTTTTTCCATATACACCTAATAATATGACAGGAGATCGGGGGTCCCGAAAGAAGGGCCTCTTTTTTTTGGGGGGACCACTCAATGGGCATTGCTGCCAATGTTCCTTGCTGGAACCCACAAAAACGAGAATAATGACGATAACAGACTTCACCATTTACGAGCAACTCTTTTCATTCTAATAATGATTCTATACCATTTCTGAACATGAATAATCCTGAACAGTCAAAATATAAGGAAGCCGGCGTCGATATCGATAAAGGAAACACGTTTGTTAAAAACATCAAAGACATCGTTGCCTCAACGCATCAACGTGGTGTTTTGAATGAAATCGGCGGTTTCTCGAGCTTTTTTGCCATCGATACCGGAAAATTCAAAAAGCCCGTCCTTGTTTCCTCTACCGATGGCGTCGGTACAAAGCTTATCATCGCCAACTTGTGTAATAAACATGATACAATCGGCATCGATCTGGTTGCCATGTGTGTGAATGACATCATTGTCGGAGGTGCCACCCCTCTCTGTTTTCTTGATTATTTTTCTTCAGGGAAACTGGATATCGATACGGCAACCGAGGTTGTCAGAGGTATCGCCGAAGGATGTCGTCAGGCAAAATGTTCGCTGGTCGGCGGCGAAACAGCAGAGATGCCCGGTCTCTATAAGCCCGGAGACTACGATCTTGCCGGTTTCACTGTAGGTATTGCCGATCGCGATGCAATAATTGATGGCTCGGAGATCAGGGTTGGAAATTCCATCATCGGGCTGGCCTCCAGCGGGCTGCATTCAAATGGTTTTTCCCTGGTCAGAAAGATCTGTTTTGACGACCTCAAACTCACTGTTGACATGCAGATCGAAGAATTGGGATGCACCTTGGGTGAAGAACTTCTCAAACCCACCAGGATCTATGTCCAATCCGTCCTGAATGTGCTCAGGAAATTTCGTATTAATGGCATGGTCCATAATACCGGCGGCGGATTTATTGACAATACTCCCCGCATATTACCGAAAGGCTGCAAGGCAGTCATCGACAGGTCCAGCTGGTCAATACCGCCTGTTTTCGATTTTCTGGAAAAGAAAGGGAGAGTCAGCAGGGAGGAAATGTACCGGACATTTAATATGGGTATCGGCCTGATGGTCATCGTCGATGAAGAGACCACCGACGATATCGTCCATCAGTTCAGCGCCCTTGGCGAGGGTCCTTTCATAATAGGAAAGATCACCGCCCGGAAGGATGAACGCGACCCGGCGGTTGAACTGCTGAACTGAAGCATCCTCTGCAAAATTCGGGTTCATTCACTTCACATGCATGAATCCGAATTTTTATTCATCTGCCGCAATCACTCGTGCCGCCTTGTATCTTGTCCAGGGCATGCGGAAGAGCGGGCAGGAGTACCTCAATATTTTCCCTCGCCGCTTTTGTGCTGCCGGGAAGATTAATTATCAGACTTTTCCCGCGAATTCCAGCTCTAGCTCTCGACAACACGGCATGAGGGGTCATCCGGAGGCTCGCTGCCCGCATTGCCTCTGCCATGCCGGGGATATCTTTTTCTATCACCCCCTGCATTGCCTCCGGAGTCACATCGGTAGGCGCAACCCCCGTCCCGCCGGTGGTCACGATCAGGTCGATTTTCCTGTTGTCGATAAGATCAAGAAGTGTTTCAACAATTACCTCCCGATCATCGGGCACAATCACATACGCACTGAAGAAATACCCTTCCTCCTGCAACAGCCCCTGCAGAAGTTTACCGCTGGTATCTTCGCGCTCTCCCCGCGACCCCCTGTCACTCATGGTTACCACGGCAAAGCTGAATCGTTGTGCCCCCTCCCTCATCCCAGGTTCTCCCACATGCAGCTATTCGACTTTTCTTTCAGCGACTATCTTTTCTGCAATATGGGCGGGGACCACCTCGTAATGTGAAAAGGACACCGTAAAAGAACCACGCCCTCCGGTCATGGATGTAAGATCCGTGGCATAGACCTGGATCTCAGCCATCGGTACCTGGGCATTGATGATCTCATTTTTTTCATCCGAGTCCATTCCCATGACTTTTCCGCGTCGGGAATTCAGATCTCCCATGATATCGCCGACATGTTCCTTGCCGACCCGGATCGACATATTCATGATCGGCTCAAGAAGAACGAGGCCCGCCTCCTGAGCAGCTTTCTTGAAGGCCAGAGAGCCTGCAATTTTGAAGGCCATTTCCGAAGAATCGACGTTATGAAACGACCCATCCACCAGAGAAATCTTCACATCAACGACCGGAAAACCAGCCAATACACCTTTTTCCATTGCTTCCTGGATACCTTTGTCAACGGCAGGACGGTACCCCTGCGGAATAACGCCGCCGACAATCTTATCTACGAATTCGTACCCTGCTCCCGAGGGTTGCGGCTCCATCTCAATCCAGCAATCGCCGAATTGACCTCGGCCGCCACTCTGCTTCTTATGTTTTCCCTGGACCCGAGCCTTACCTTTAATAGTCTCCAGATACGGAATCTTGGGAAGAGAGAGCCCCATCTCAACCCCGAACTTGCGCTTGATCCTTGATCCGACTACCTCAAGATGCACCTGGCCGACGCCGGAGAGCAGGACCTCTGCTGTCTGTTGCTCCCTGGTGACGCGGAGCGTCAGATCTTCATCGAGTATTTTGGTGATGGAAGAAAAGAGTTTTTCCTCTTCGCCTTTTTTTGCACTGACAGCATAGGAAATGACGGGTGCAAAAGAACGCAGCGGTTCGTAAACTATATGGGCGTTGGTATCGCAGAGGGTATCTCCGGTGGTTGTTTCCTTTAATTTTGCAACGGCGACAATCATCCCCGGACCAATCTGTTCGACCGCTCTTTGCTCCTTCCCTTCCAGGACATAAAGCTGGCCGAATCGCTCGCTTGTCTGCTTGCTGGAATTATAAAAGGTATCACCTGCAAGTGACCCGGAATATACCCTGAAGATGGTCAACCTTCCTGCATAGGGGTCTGCCATGGTCTTAAAGACAAAGGCCGAGAATTTCTCATCGACAGCCGGTCTTCGTTCCATCGGCTCACCGGTTTTCGGATCCTTCCCGACCTTGACCGGCCGGTCTGCGGGTGATGGCAGATATTGATTTATCGCTTCGAGCAGGGCTTCCGTTCCTTTATTGAGAGTCGCCGATCCGACACAGACCGGAGCAATGGCGCCCGAGGCAACGCCCAGTCTCAAACCCGTCCGAATCTCATCCTCCGAGAGTTCCCCTTCCTCCAAAAACTTTTCGATCAGCTCATCATCCGTCTCGGCTACATTTTCCATCAGGCTCTCACGGTAAATGGAGACATCATCCTGCAGCTCAGCAGGAACTTCGATCTCCTTCATCGTGCCTTTATTGCCTTCGTCAAAAAGATAGGCCTTTCCGGAAACGAGATCCACCAGGCCCTTGAAATTATCTTCGGCCCCTATGGGTAGATTGATAACAACCGGGGAAAACGGCAGAGACCTCTTGATCTCTTCCAGAGTCCTCTCGAAGTCGGCACGCTCCCGATCCATTTTATTGATATTGATGATACAGGGTAACGACCTTTCCGCGACAAAATCAGCAAATTTTACTGTCTGCCCTTTCACTCCCATGACCGCGCCGACGGTGAAGACGACACCATCGCATATCTGAGAAGCAAAGAGAGTCTCATTGATAAAATTGTCATCGCCGGGTGTATCAATCAGATACACCTCATGCTTTTTCCAAAGATAATTATGAAAGGAAGAACTGATCGAGATATTTCGTTTGATCTCCTCTTCCTCATAGTCCATGCAGGAACTGCCATCGTCAACCTTTCCCAACCTCTTGATCTTCCCTGCAGTGAACAAAATGGCCTCAGCCAACGAAGTTTTTCCACAGTTTCCATGTCCGATAATTGCGATATTTCTGACCATATTTGCATCCTGCATGAATATCTCCTCAAAATAAACTATTCAACAAAACACTCGCCCATACCTTGTGTACCATTACCTGTTGGAATATTTTTCGCATTAAGAAAAATCCACCCCTCATATATTCAGTTTCACAGACCAAAGTCAACAACAAAGAAATGCCGGGAAGGCGACTATTTAGAGAGGGTTTAACGATTATCTGGAAAAATCAGAGAGGAAAAGGTATTCTCCCACGTGTTTTTCCACTATTTTCTATCAAAAATCTGGGGCACAACAATTGAAAACTTCGTCACAGGACAGCGGGAAAATCGCCAGATCGGCAGGAACCGTTGGCATCGCGGTGATGAGCAGCCGCATTCTCGGGCTTGTCCGCGAGCAGGTATTTGCCGGTATGTTCGGGGCAGGGACGGCTTATGACGCCTTTGTTGTCGCCTTCCGGATTCCCAACCTCTTAAGAGATCTCTTTGCCGAAGGTGCGCTTTCCGCAGCGTTTGTGACGGTATTTTCCGACTATGACACCAACAGGACGGAACATCAGACCTGGCAGCTGGCCTCCAATGTCCTGGTTTTTTTTACAATTGCCCTCAGTATCATTACCATCCTGGGGATTGTGATGGCAGGTCCCATAGTATCCCTTTTTGCCCCGAATTTTGCAGAGATCCCCGGAAAAGTGTATCTGACGACGAAGTTGACAATGATCATGATGCCGTTTTTAGTCTTTATTTCGCTGGCGGCGGTCATTATGGGGATACTGAACACCAAAGGCCGTTTTTTCGTGCCGGCTATGGCATCAACCTTTTTCAACCTGGGCTCAATCATCGGCGGTGTCGGTCTGGCCTACCTTCTTCCCCGGTTCGGTCAACCACCCATTGTGGGTATGGCCATTGGCACCCTGGTCGGCGGAATACTCCAGCTGGGGATGCAGCTGCCTGCACTCTTCAAGACAGGTTTTACCTTCCGTTTTCATCTGAATCTTGCCGATCCCGGGCTCAAGCGGATATTACGACTGATGATCCCGGCCACCATCGGTCTATCGGCAACCCAGATCAACCTCTTCATCAACACGAATTTCGCCTCATCCTGCGCAGAAGGTTCAGTCTCCTGGCTCCAGTATGCGTTCAGGCTTGTGCAGCTGCCGATAGGGGTATTCGGTGTCGCATTTTCGATCGCCGCCATGCCGGTGCTTGCCCGGCATGCCGCCAGAAAGGATATTCAGGGGATGCGGGAGACGCTGGTGTCATCCTTAACCATGGTGTTCTGCCTGACCATACCGGCGACAGCAGGACTGATCCTTCTGGCCGAACCGATCATCCGGCTGATCTTTGAACGGGGCGCCTTCACGAGTATCGATACAACGGCAACCGCCCAGGCCCTTTCTTTATATGCCGTCGGCCTGTTCGCCTATTCGGCCAACAAGATCCTGGTTCCGGTCTTTTATGCCCTGGACGATACACGATATCCCGTCATTGCCAGTTTTATAGCTGTGATAGTCAATATTCTGATTATCTCTGCAACCATCAGTTCTTTCCAGCATAAGGCTATCGCTTTGTCGATGTCCTGCACCATGCTCTTGAATTTTCTGATCCTGAGTGTGATTTTATTTAAAAAGATGAAAGGCTATTCTATCGCCTATCTGCTGAAAGGGGTGTTCAAGATTTGTACAGCGACAACGTGCATGTCTCTGTTGATCGTGGCAGCACGCACGGTCTTTGCCTCCTGGTTTATCGGCACCCTCCTGCAGAAAGCCTCTGCCATGCTCTTTCTGATTACCAGTGCCGCCCTCCTCTATGGCATTTCTCTGTATTTCCTGCGGTTGCCGGAACTGACGGAGATCATCGCTAAGTTGAAAGTAAAATTTATCCGTTGAAGGTCGTTTTTCTGCCCTTCGCAATGTAGAGTCTTCAGCATACACATCTTGCAAAAAAATCATTGGCCCTTTCGGCAGCCTGCTCCATCGAACTGCTCGTCTGCACCGCGGTGGCCAGATGGTGTCCGAATGTATAGGTCCCGGCATAATAATGGGTGAATTGCTTCAGTCTGCCAAGTTGCCGTTCCGTTGAAAAACGCTCCATAAGCAGCTCGATAAATCTGAAGTATATCTGTTCCCTTGAAAGCCGTGGTTGTTCCGGTTGGCAGCCATAGATTTCACGGCCGATATCGGCAAAAAGCCATGGCCGTAAGGCCGCCCCCCGGCCTAACATCAGACCATCGGCACCGGATATCCTCAGGCATTCTCTGGCGTCGTTTACAGAAAAGATTCCACCATTTGCAAGGACTGGAATTTTAACCATATCCTTTATTTTTCCTATCCATTCCCAATGAGGTTTCCGGCAAAATTTTTCGCCATGCAACCGACCGTGAACGGTTAGAAGATCAATTCCTTCCCCGGTGAGCGTCCGGCAAAGATCGGCAAGAGCAACCTGATCAAGCTGGTCCCCGAGCCTGATTTTAACACTTAAAGGCAAGGTGGTGGTCATCCGCAGTCTGGCGAGCAAAGATCGCAGTCGCACGAGATCCTTGACCAGATAACAACCGGCACCCTGCCTGCGCAACTGCGGGGCCGGACAACCAAGATTGAGATCAATACCCTGCGCATCGAATTGATGCAGTCGTTGCACGGCTGGTTCAATATCCTCAATATCGGTCAGGAAAAGTTGATAAAAAAGAGGTTTTTCACCAGCAGTTCTCATCAGAAGAGGAGAGTGTTTTTCATTTTCATCGGGAAGACTTCTGGCTGCCAGCATCTCGGTAAATAAAAGGCCGACACAGCCCTGTTCCTGAACAAGAGAGCGCATTGCAGAATGTGACAAACCAACCATGGGCGCCAAGGCAAGCGGTGGGGAAATTTCAAGATTCTGAAGAATAACTTTATCTTTGACACCTTGCGTACTTAAAGCCATCTCCATCATCAATATATAACTTTTTTAAGACGCATCATGTCTGTCTGGCTCATCAATGTATAGAATTTCACGTGCACGGAACAATCCCGATCAATAATCTGTGGTAATTTAACCCCGACAATTATTCCAAAACGCTTGAGAGTATCCCCGGATTTGAGATGGATTTCAGAAATAATCTGTCTTCCGAGAAGTAATTTCGCATTGTCGTTATTCTCTATTCCAAGAGAAAAGGCAAGCCCTCCTCTGGAAATATCAATCACTTCTCCTTGAACCGCATGCTGCTGTTCCTTGCCCCCGTAAGGATCAAGCAATTTGCTGTCGATAACTACCGAAAGGGGGTATCTTGCATATTCTCGCCTGTCACTTCCCGTCATCTGTAAGAGCCTGGGAACGAGATCATACTGCAGACAAAATTCATGGAGTTTTGTCTCAAGCCCCGGAAACTTATCCTTTAAGGCTATAAAACGATCCCGCTCAAGCACATGGATCTGTGCCGTATTCTGAGAAACAAGAGAAACCGTCCAGACAGAAGCAGAAAAAAACTGTGCGACGCCTATTATTTCTCCAGGCTGTAAACGCTTCAAAAAAGTTTCCTTATTGCCGCATATGCAGGATAAACGGATTAGACCGGAGTTGACAAAGAAAAGACTCGGGTCTGTTTCTCCACTTTTCACTATCGTTTCTTCCGGATTATAGGTCTCACGTTTCATGGCATAGTGCAGTGCATTGAACTCTTCCGTGGTCATCTTTTCATAAAGCGTACTCCAGATCTCGATATGATGACCGGTGATGGTGGAACTCTTCTCCTCTTCTATTATCTCTCCGACCTCCAGGACCTGAGATAAAGCCATCGGATTTATCTCCAGCATCTTATCCCGTAATAATTCAGCTACCTTGAAATCCCTGTCTTTTGCCGCTCTAATTGCCTCTGAAGATAACATTTCAGTTGCTTTCCCTATGTTGCCGTTTCCGACAACCTTTTGTACCTCTTCTATTAAATCGCGAATTTGCTTCTTTGCATTATGTTGCAGGGCCGGATCGGAATCGAAAGATAAATCATCGAATTCATCTATCTCACCTTTTGCATCGTGCCGCACCTTCGGCTCGACGACTGATAAAACCTCCTCTGCAATTATCAATATTTTGTCTGTATCTGTTCGGATTCCTTTTCGTTCCTCCACTAACAGTTTCAGATTTTTTACGGTTCTTTGGCATGGAAAGGCCTTCAGGGCGAGACAAAGTCTTTCCAGGAGTTCTTCTGCGGAAGACTTTGAAAATGATCCGCGTTTTTCAAAAAGATCAAGAAGTGCAGAAGCCACGTCGTTGCCCTCGGATCGGCCAAGCTTCATGACGAGCCGGATCTTCAATTCATCATGGACCTTAGAGAGAGCAATCAGCAGCCTTTCCTGCATCTCCTTGCCTCCGAACATCCGAATACAGATAATCACCTGCTGCTGTACTCGAATATCAGGATACTGGAGATATGGCGCAATCAAATTAAAAAATGAGGTATCTCCAATTTCTGAAATCATAAAGACGATATTGCGTATAACATACCACGGGGGGTTCTTTTTCAGGCACTCCACAAAAACGGAAATTGCAACTTCCCCGATTTCCGGAATGAGATGCATGAGATGAAAACGTTCTTCCTTGTTTTCAGAGTGCATCAGCCTGTTGAGAAGAAAAATGACAGATCTCCTCCCCAGATTCTTTAAAAGATTTCCGGCAATCTTATAGTTATTGTCCGACAGATCGAGATAGATGAGGGTGAGACTTCCGAGGACGTCTTTTTTTGCCAGACTATCAAGAGTCTTAGCAACCATACCTTTAATGGTGTTGCTCTTTCCTAAAACACCGCTCTGGATTTTATTCAACAGAACGAGTAATTCCTCTGCCTCGTTCCAGAAATTATTCCCAAGGAATTTCAGTCCGATTTTCTGAATTTGCTGACAAATAACGCCAAATCCTGACAAATATTCTATCTCTTCTTCCAACCATTTTTTAAGTATACCGGCTATTTTCCGAATAAAATCATAATTGTTATTTTCAAGAGCATGTTCTGAAAAAAAAGAAAGCACTGCTAGCGCCCGTTCTCTCACATTCCGGTCTTCACTGCAGCAGCCGATACCGATACTGTCCAACAAAGCCATTGCCGATTCATGATCCTTGTAAAAATCTGTATGGCAAAGGTATCGGGACAGTTTTTCAACAAATTCATCATTGGAGAGTATTGTGAAGTTATGTTCCGCCAACTCCCCTATCCCCTTCAAGAGACGTGCGTGAGCTCGCTCTCTTTCTGCACGATCAAGCTTTCGGGCCGTCTCAAATCTTGCCAGAACCTGTTTTTCTTTATCAATTTCCATAGATAGGGGACAACACGAACAGGATTAACGTGTCAATATTTCAAAAACTGCTGTCAAATGTAGAATGTAGAACAGCAGTTTTGTTAAAATAAGCTCTACATAACTCTCAGCCGGAAAATTATTTCATCTGGTCATCGTAAGGATTGTTGCCTTTGGATTTCACCGGCTCAGAATACGGGTTTACACCTTTGGATTTCGCAGGCTCGTTATACGAGTTCATGCCTCTGGATTTCGTAGGCTCATCATACGAGCTGCCTTTGGCGGCTATTTTATCTACTGTAACATAAAGTGTTATATAGGATAAGCCATACGAACCGCCAAACCCTTCACTGATGATAGCCATACACGTCTTATTGGGTTTGGTAAAGGCGAGGAGCATGTTTCGATACGAGGCCTCCCCGACATGTCTCCACTGGTGTTTCTTCATAGAGGCAATCATAAAATCCTTCAGCGAGTTCGTCTCGACCCTGCCGCTATATTTCAGAATTCCTCCGGAGAAGGAGTCTGTGTTTATGGCCATGCTCCCCCGGCCGTCCCACTTCATATCTGAGGGAAGCTCTATATCCGGATACGAACCAACACTGGTGGAAGGCATCGGTATTTCGTCTTGTGAGTCAGTATTAGAGTCGGTGTTAGTGTTCATGTTATAGTTCTTTTCTGCGCAACCAGTGAACAACAACAATGTGCATAGAACAAGGAAACAACAACATACTCGACAGTTATCTGTTATTTTACTCATGTTTTACCCTCCGAATTTTAATTATGAAATCACTGATATCTATTAACATGATCTCTACTCGTTGGCAGGATCGCACAAAATTTTCATATCAAAATACACTGTAAGGAACGACACCTGTTATTCCTGGATCATCTACGGGGTGGACCGATGGTAGGCAGGCTCTTTACTCATATATTCACTGTCAACCATCGGTGCAAATAAAAAACCATCAATTCAACCTAACTAAAACAAAAGGTCTGATTTGGCTATGTTGTACCTGTCACCTCTTAAATCCCGCCGATGCACATATATTTTATTTCAAGATATTCGTCCATGCCGTATTTCGATCCTTCCCGCCCAATACCAGACATTTTCACACCACCAAACGGGGCTGCCTCCGATGATAAACGCGCTGTGTTGACACCAACCATTCCATATTCAAGCGCTTCCGTAACCCGCCAAGCTCGCCCGACATCCCTGCTGTAGAAATAAGCAGCCAAGCCATATTCGGAATCATTTGCCATTGTAATCGCTTCCGTCTCGGTTATAAATTGAGAAATCGGGGCAATTGGTCCAAAGGTCTCTTCTCTTAAAATTTTCATTTCCGATGTCACGTCAAGAAGTACCGTGGGTTCAAAAAAGAGCCCCTTGCCCGGAATCCTTTTTCCGCCTGTCGCTATTCTGGCTCCTTTTTGTATGGCGTCCTGAATCTGGTCTTCGAGTTTTTCTATTGCATCAATATCGATCAGAGGCCCTTGATTATTATCGGCAATAAGCCCTGAGCCTACAAAAAGCTGGCCTTCAACGGCCTTGACAAATTTCTCCACAAACTCTGCATACGCACTTTCATGGATGATGAACCGATTCGCACACACGCATGTCTGACCGGAATTTCTGAATTTCGATTCTACTGCATCTGCGACTGCCACATCAATAACAGCATCTTCAAAAACGATGAACGGTGCATGTCCGCCAAGCTCAAGAGAGATTCTTTTTAAGGTATCCGAACAATTACGCATCAGTAATCTCCCCACCGAGGTCGAACCGGAGAAGCTCACCTTGCGCACATCGGAACTTTCGGTCAATGCAGAACCGATTTCTTCTGCCGGACCCGTTATCACATTAAAGACTCCCGGTGGAACGCCGGCCCGGTCCGCCAGTTCAGCAAGTGCAAGTGCGGAAAATGGTGTAAGCTCGGACGGCTTGACAATGACGGTGCATCCGGCAGCAAGGGCCGGAGCAGTTTTTCTTGCAATCATTGCTGAAGGAAAATTCCATGGGGTGATGGCCGCACACACCCCCACCGGCTCTTTCAGGACGACAATACGTTTCCCCTCCTGTGACATCGGAATGGTATCGCCATACACCCGTTTCGCTTCCTCGGCAAACCACTCTATATATGCTGCCGCGGAGAGGACCTCTGCAAGAGCTTCTGCAAGAGGTTTACCCTGTTCGCAGGTCATGATATAGGCGAGATCGTTTTTGTTATCACAAATAGCTGCAAACCAGCGTTTGAGGATCTGAGATCTTTTCTGGGCAGTCATCCTGCTCCAGGACGGAAAAGCATCTTTGGCACTCTTGATCGCCTGTCGGGTTTCCCCTCCGCCCAGAGAAGGAATAAAACCCACCACCGTATCGTCAGCAGGGTTGGTTACAGGAATTGTTTTCTGTCCGGACAACCATTTTCCACCAATATAGCATTCCTGCCGAAACAATGCAGGATCACATAACTTCACTTTAGGTACCTCTTATTGAGTTAAATCCATTTCGATAGACACCTGCATTTTTTTCATGTACATGAAAGGTTATTCAAATTGCGGCATCATGCGTTCTTTTTCAATATTCTATTTTTTCCTAACGGTTATTATTGCCGTTATTTTACCTTCAGGCCGGATATGACTCCCCAAGAGCCCACTTTACCATCAATACTTCAATCGGAACAGAGAGTAATTAAAATTTCCAGCCCGCCTATCCGCCTTGGGCAATTTTTGAAACATACCGGTATTGTTCAGAATGGGTTGGAAGCAAAAATTATAATTCAGAACGGCGAAGTATTAGTCAACGGACAACTGGAATTACGACGTGGAAGGCAGCTCTGCCACGGGGATCGGATCAGTACGGGACGTTTATTGTATATAGTTGAATGTATATAATAAAAATCTATTCTAATCCTTGATTGGCGTACTCCTTAATTTTACGATGGTACTATCGAATAGAGCACTACCTCTTTTTCAAGCCCCTTCAATACCCTTGCTTTTTCTTCCTTGAGCGGAAAATTGTCCCCGATTTCATCGCGGACAGATCCGGTAATGAGAATCTGTCCGGAGATCGCATCAGCAGCAAGGCGTTGGGCAATATTTACATCCGTCCCGATAACCGTATAATCAAGACGGCGTGAAGACCCTACATTGCCAAGAAACATCTCTCCCTTGCTCATCCCGATGCCAAGACCGACATCCTTGAACAATGCAGACGTAGCCATCCATTGTTTTCGCAGGGTTTCAAACTCGAGCAGAATCTGGATGGCTGCCGAAACACCGGCAAAACCAGCATTTTCAAGGGAAATGGGAGCACCAAAAATCGCCAGAACAGCATCCCCCATAAACTTGTCCAGAGTTCCTTTCCAGGAAAAAACCACATTCGAAAAGATGTCAAAAAAGGAATTGAGGAAAATACGCAGTTTTTCCGGCGGCAGATGCTGTACTAAAAATGTAAAATTGCGGATATCGGCAAAAAGAACCGTAATTTCCTGAACTCCACCGACATCCATCAGGTTCTGCTTGCTTTCCATAAGCAGTTCTGCTACTTCAGGGGCGACATATTGCTCCAGCATAGCCCGCATCCTGATGTTATTTTCTCTTTCTTGAAGCGAGGCCACATTCTCAAGGGCCATGACGGCCTGACCAGTGATAATAGACAGCATTTCAATATCCGCCTGACTGTATTCAATGGTCAAGTCCGTCTGACTGACATTGATAACGCCTATCACCTTTCCTCTCGAAACCAGCGGAAAGGAAATTGAGGCTGCAATATTATTCCGCTTGAGCAACTGCGAGAAGGGAGAGTGGTGTTGCGTCAATTTATTCAAAATGACCGGCTTACCATTCTCATAGACCCAACCGGCAATCTGTTCCCCTGGTTTTATGCTTATCGTCTTGATCAACTCTTCATTCATTCCACGTGATGCAACTATTTTCAGTCGGCCAATTTCTTCGTCAAACATCATTAGAGAAAGCGACGGCACATGTATCTGTTGAACAATTGCCTCCAGAAGCTCATTGTATACCTGTTCCGCAGAAGTAGCGGACATGAATTGTTCACCAAGCTTATAGAGCGGCAAAAGGGTTTTCAGGCGTGAACTTTCCTCCCGGAATCTGGCAAACTCCAGGGCTTCCTGGACCACCTTGACCAGTTTGTTTACTTCCAGCGGTTTTTCAAGAACCCCATTGAAGCCCTGATTCATCGCCTCAACAACCAAACTGAAATCGGGTTGCCCTGAAACCAATATTCCTGTCAAATTCGGTTCACCCTTTCTCATCAATTCAAAGGTTCCCATTCCGCTGATCCCGGGAAGAACGGCGCTTATTACCGCTAAATCGAAATGAATCTTTGCCGTCAATTCGACAGCCTGTTCACCATTATATGCACAGTAGACATTGTGACCCAATTTACTGAGCGCCATCCGGGTCATATCTGCGACCAACGCTTCATCATCTACGACCAATATTTTTCTGGTAGGTATACGAGTATTATGATTTTTCATTTCAAATAAACCGATGCAAGAAAAAGGGTAGTTTGTATTGAGATCAAGTTAGAATCACATTGTTCTATGCCATGATAGCATATGAAGACTCGACATTTCAAATACATAAAAACTTGATCAAATTTTTCCAGAAGAAATACACTGCATTCATTATCTTCATTGCATCACTATAGCATATATGATAATTTTTAATAAAAGGAATAATTCATCAGGTCCCGATAATAGCCGCAATGCCGACCTCTCAAACCCGAGAGGACAGTCCGTGCAGAGACTGCAAATCACCCTCGATTCCCCCACATTTCATGAATGAAATTCTCAGTAAAAATAACTGGTTAGATACGTACTCCGAGCTTGCAATATTTTTTATCTTCTCGTTTTTCATATTCAGCATAATCCTTCCGCATGATGCACATGCTGAAGATCGGCTTCTGCTCCTCTATTCGGGAAATGTGAATGGTGAAATCGAAGGCTGTGGCTGACACGCCAACCAACTGGGCGGTCTGTCCAAAAAAGCATACCAGATAGAAACTGTCCGGGGACAACACAATGCATCTCTTCTCGTCCTTGATGCCGGCAATCTCCTTTTCAAACGATCCTCACTTCCACCCGAGGAGTCTCAGGAAAAAATAACAGCCGCTGGAATACTGGAGGCTTACGAAAAGATGGGATACGATGCCGTAGCCGTCGGTCCCCTTGACCTTGCAGCAGGTACTGACTTTCTTAAACAACAGGGCAACTCCCGTTTTCCCTGGATATCAGCCAACCTTCTCAATGCAGACGATTCACCTGTTTTCCTTCCCTTCATAATCAAAAAAACAGGTAAATCCACAACAGGAATCATCGGTTTGACAGGTGCCGCGCCCCTTCCTGCAAACCTGCATTTAGGTGACTGGCATATAATTCTACCAGCTCTATTGCAGAGAATATCAAAAAAATGCGACTATATTATTCTGCTCTCCAACCTTCCGAAAAATGATAACTTTGAGATCGCCCAGCGCTATCCCGATCTCCATATTATTATTTCTGCGGATCCGCAGTTCAGCAACCTCAACCCGATCATAAACAACAGCACCCTTATCACCCAAACCGTTCAACAAGGAAAATATCTTGGGAGGTTGGACGTTGTTTGGGGAAACAACGGCAAATGGGAGTCAGTGTCAGATAAACAACGTGAAAACAATGTCGATGACAAGTTTCCTTCAACCTTTTCATCAAGTTTTATTGCCCTTGGGAACACTTTGCCGGAAAGTGTTGCTATTCAAAAAATCGTTTCTGGAATTCAACAACGGATCAACAGACTGAATACACCTTCCAAACAAATAAATACTATTCAGGACGGAACAACTGCTCAGAAAACAACAGAACCTGAAACAGTATTTACAGGATTTGAGCAATGCCTGCCTTGCCATCATCTGCAAGGGGATTTCTGGAAATCGACTCAACATGCCGGATCATACACACCACTTGTCAAGGCAGGGCAGGCAAATAATCTGGAATGTCTCCCCTGTCATGTGACCCATGAAACAAATCTTTCCCAAAAGGATCCTGCCGACATACTCCTTTCTCTTCCGTCTTCAATGCAGGCGGTGGGATGTGAGGTCTGTCATGGAGCCGGCAGAGCTCATGTCAATAACCCCGACAATATCAAGCCTATCCGGAAGCCTGCAAAACACATCTGCCTCAACTGCCATACCAGGGAAAGGGATCCTAAATTCAATTATGAAGAAAAAATAAAATTGATACAGTGTCCAAAAGGCTGATTCCAGTAATTTCATAAAAAAAGACCGGATCAGGAGATCCTGATCCAGTCTTTTTAAGAACCCCTCCGGCTGAAGACAGCCGGATTCAAAAAAGCATCTGGAAAATTAACAACCGAATGCCTTCTGCAAGTTAGGGATGGTCTGTTTCTTCCGGCTCATCATACCGTCAATCCACATGGATGTTCCGGAAAGTTTGCCGTTGAACGCCTTCTCGATAAGCGCAGGATCATCTGAAATGACAACGAGGTCGGTTCCTTCTTTGACAACATCGGTAAGCATAAGAAGTACTGAATGACGGCCGTCAGCCTTGACTTTCTCCATTTCTTTTATAAGAGCACTTCTGATATCAGCAACCTGATCAAGTGTGGCAAGCTCAAGCTGGCCAACGCCCACCTTATTGCCTTTCATATCGAAATCTTTGTAATCACGGAAAAGCAGATCTTTTGCCGGAATACCGGCCACCGCGGATTTGGCCTTCAGCATAGCCATAAAGAGCTCTTCGGTGTCTTTTACTTCTGCTACCTTCTTCAGATCTTCAACTGCGGCCTTATCGTCCGGCGTACAGGTGGGGGATTTGAAGTTTACGGTATCACTCAAAATTGCAGCAAGCATTCCGCCGGCAACATTTTTCGGAATTTTGATGCCAGCATCTTTAAACATCTTGTTCAATACGGTGCCGGTGCATCCGACAGGTTCGGCCCTGAAAAGGATCGGATTGTTGGTGGTGATATCGCCAATCTTGTGATGATCAACTACAGTGACGATCTCGGCACTGGTGATATTGGCAGGTGCCTGGGCTATATCACTGAAATCGACCAGGGCAATCTTTTTCCCGGCGGCGTCCTTGAGTTCCTCAGGAGTTGCCAGACCAAACCGGTCAAGAACCATCTTGGATTCCGGGTTTAAACCGGCGGCATTGATCTGCATGCATGCCTTCACATCAGCACCTTGTGCCTTCATAAGTGCAGTCAACGCAATTGCAGCAGTCACAGAATCGGTATCCGGGTTTGAGTGGCCAACTACGCAAATAGTCATGATCTTTTCCTCCATACAAATTAATAATTAAAAATCCGCCAAAAAGGACATCCCCTTATACATACTTAACGTTCTATTTATTCTCAAATTTGACGACGTAGAATAGTTCCTTAAAGATCTTGAGTCAAGTATAAAACCTGCGCCTTTGAAGAAGGGACAACAATTCAATGTGTTGGCTGTACAATACAATATACATCTCAACTCCGCTATGTTTTGTTTTTGGCAACTGTTCTATCCAGCATTTCCGCTTACAAAACATGCGTGACATTGCCAGGCCTTTGCAGTATATTTTTTTGTAGTGATCATGTCATTATTATTTCTATCCTTGTATCCATCCACCAATGAAACCTGAAAAATACAAAGAAAATCCATCGTCTCGAAAAAAGAAGCGTTCATCGAATCTTCTTTTCATTCCGGTTCTGGTCATACTCGTTATTGGTATTCTTTTTTACCTGACCTCAAACCGGCAGGAGGGCAGCAACTCTGTCCAGGAAGCAGGAAAGAAACAATCAGGTATCTGGGAGAAAATCACCCGGACATTTTCTGATGAGTATGATCAGTTAAAACATGCTCTCAAGCAGAATAACAGGCAGGAAAACTCCAAAGGGCCATCCACACAGGACTCCCCACAGGGAGGTGAACCACCTGCAGTCACGCAGGGCAACCAACCATCTGATAACAGTCAACAAACAGCACCCATGGCTGGGAGCGAACAGCCCGCATCGCCTGCAACCGATGCCTCCATGCCCTCTGGAACAGCCGAATCGCCCAAACAGGCGGAAGAGAAGATCAACGTTTTTTATTCTCATCTGGATGCACAGCCATATCTGCAATCATTTCATCTTGAGAAACCAAGCGATGTCCATTTTACGGGGCTTATTCAAAAACTCTTGGATAATCGACCTGTTATCACGCGTGAGACAGACGATCTCCTCACAATCGTAAAGAATACAGCTCATTTTTTCAGGATTATCGGCAAAGACAATATCACCCTCCTGAAAACCATACTCGACCAGGAAAAGCCCTATCTTGAAGATATTCTTGCCGATTATTATGCCCTGTCCGAATTTCCCGACGATCTTCAAAAAAATCTTTCCTTACGTATTCCCCCATATGCCCTCTATGAATATGCCGGCTTTTTTCTAAATACAATGGGAGGAAGACTTTATCTGTTCAGGCGCGACCCTGTCACACGAATGACTGTTACCTATTATGGAATTCTCATTATCGACAAGGCAAACCGGGAATCAAATAATAGAGATGGAATCCAGATCAAACAAGCCGTTGATTCCCTGATAGCAGATATTGAAGGCAGCGGTAATCAATTACGATTCAAGGAAAGATATCTCGATAAGCTTTATGAATTGAAGGAAAAATATCAATAGATGGGAAAAGCCATCTCCTTATAAAAATCAATCTCCTGAAAAATTACTATGAATACCTGGTACGTAGCAATTAATGGACAACAGCAGGGGCCTTTTCCACTGCATCACATCCAACAGTCACTTAGCAATGGTATCTATAATCAGGACACCCTCGTCTGGAGAGAGGGCTTCCAAAACTGGCTGCCCATCTCTCAGGTTCCTGAACTCAATCAAGCGGTAGGTTTTTCGGCACAATCTCCACCCGGCATATCAGGACTTCAGGCACATGAAATCGATTACGAGATCTTCGGCGCTGAGATGCAATTTGTCGAGGTTGAACTCGATCCCAATGAAAGCGCCGTTGCCGAGGCCGGAGCAATGATGTATATGTCGGACGCAATCCAGATGGAAACCATCTTCGGTGACGGCAGTCAGGCCTCCGAATCGGGGAGTTTCATGGACAAAATGCTGGGTGCCGGGAAGCGGTTGATCACCGGAGCAAGTCTATTCACCACGGTCTTCACCTTCAAAGGACAAGGAAAAGGAAAAGTTGCCTTTGCCGCACCCTACCCCGGTAAAATTATTCCTCTGGATCTGAAGAATTATAACGGCAAACTAATCTGTCAAAAAGAAGCATTTCTCTGTGCTGCAAAAGGTGTCGCGATTGGAGTTGAATTCCAGAAAAAAATAGGCACAGCCCTTTTCGGCGGTGAAGGGTTCATCATGCAGAAACTGGAAGGCGATGGTCTTATTTTTGTCCATGCCGGCGGAACAATCATCGAAAAAGAATTGCAGGTGGGTGAATCCCTGAAGGTTGATACCGGGTGTCTGGTGGCATTGACCCAGACCGTTGATTTTGACATCGAGTTCGTCGGCGGTATTAAATCGGCAATTTTCGGCGGAGAAGGATTCTTTTTCGCCACCGTCCGCGGACCGGGTCATGTCTGGCTGCAATCGTTACCCTTTTCGCGCCTTGCCGGAAGAATATTCCAGGCCGCCCCACAAGGTAAAGCCGGGTATTCGACAAAAGATGAAGGATCAGTTCTTGGCGGACTGGGAAATCTCTTTGAGCGATGATGATCCCTCGATCATGGTCGGTGTATTGTATCTTTCTTCAGCACCCGCTCTTGTATTACTGCATTAACCTTTAAGGCATGAATTGATTTTTATCAAATCATGCCTTAAAGTACCTCCAGAAACGGTTAATAATCAGATCGTCAGTGGAGTTGGAATGATCAGTATTTCTTCAACATACAGTCCCGCGATCAATCAGCGTTTTCCTGCAACAAATGAGGATCATTCAGGAATCGCTGCCGGAGGAAGCCTGCGGCCCGCTGAGAACAACGGCCAATACCAGGACACGGTTACCCTCTCCGGCCAAGGCAGAGAACTATCTGTCCGGAATCCAACCGGTTCCCCAAAAACAGAAGGTGGAGCCCCAGCAAATCCCCAAGAGACAGGAGCGCAAAAAGATCAGGCACAAAAGGTACACGACCTGGAAATAATCCAACAGCTGAAAAAGCGGGATACCGACGTCAGGACCCATGAGCAGGCCCATCTTGCCGTCGCCGGGCGGTATGCTGCCGGAAGCGTCTCCTATTCCTACCAAACCGGGCCGGATGGCGTCAAGTATGCAATAGGTGGAGAGGTACCGATAGATATGTCTGCCGAGAGCACTCCGGAGGCCACCATCCAAAAAATGGAAACCGTACGAAGGGCCGCTCTGGCCCCTGCCGACCCATCTCCAGCCGACCTGCAGATAGCGTCTGCAGCATCAGCGCAAGAAATCCAGGCCCGGCAGAAATTACAGGTCATTCAAAGAGAAAAAGCAAATTCGCATCACTCATCGGCAAGCTCTGGGACATCATCAGTTCAGAAAGCCAGGACTACCCCGATCACCAGTCTTCCCTCTCCATCAACCCCATCTCCAGCAGCATCCAGCCCACTATCTTCTGGTAACAGACGACAAATAATGATACATTCATATCAGGCTATGGGATCTATCGCCTGAAATCGTTATTCAGACCTTTCCTTTTTCCTCTTCTTTTTATGTAGTATTTGATGGATTATTTTTTTAGACGACATGAATGAACACGCTTTTAATGATGATTTTTTCAAATTTCTAATTGCCTCTCCAACCCCTTTTCATGCGGTTTCCACAATGGCAACCCGCTTCAGAAATCATGGGTTTCAGCAACTGCGAGAGCAGGATTCCTGGAAACTCGAAGAAGGGAATACTTATTTTGTAATACGGGAAGATGGAGCCCTTATCGCCTTTTCTCTAGGTTCGAAGGCCTATGCAACGGAAGGTTTCAGGATCCTTGGCGCTCATACCGACAGTCCCTGTCTCCAGATCAAGCCACTCCCTGACATCAACAACCAGCACTATCATCAATTGAGTGTGGAGATCTATGGCGGCGCATTGCTGAATCCGTGGTTCGACCGGGTTCTCTCTGTTGCCGGCAGGGTATGCTGCCGGACGGTCGACAATTCCCTGCAGACACTCCTTGTTGATCTCAATCGCCCCCTGCTTATCATCCCCAGCCTGGCTATTCATTTTGACCGAGAGGCCAATAAAATTCATCCCATAAACGCCCAACAGCATCTTATCCCCCTTATTTCACAGGTTGTATCCGACACCTTTCCCGTTTTCAAGACAATCCTTAGGGAGCAGATATCCAGGGAATATCAGGACAGAGATGTTGCAGAAATTCTTGGCTTCGATATGTTCTGTTATGACGCGCAGCCTCCCTGCCATGTCGGCTACAAGAATGAGTTTATCAGCGCCAGCCGCCTGGATAATCTTTTAAGCTGCTTTGTCGGGATGCGCTCGATACTTGAGGCTGATGGCAACGGCAATTGCATGTTTATCTGCAACAACCACGAAGAGACAGGCTCGACATCGGCCACAGGTGCTCTTGGCTCCCTGCCTGTCGCCACCATCGAACGTCTTATTCCTGAGGTAGAAACCCGGCAGATCTGTCTTGGAAAATCCTTTTTTATTTCCATGGACAACGCCCACGGTGTCCACCCTAATTACACTGACAAATCGGACCCTTCCCATAGCATACAGCTCAATCACGGGCCCGTGATCAAGATAAACGCCAATCAACGCTATGCAACCAACAGCTTCAGCAATGCCTATTTTCAAGTGCTGGCGAACGAAGTTGGCGTCAAAACGCAGGAATTCGTTATGAGAAGCGATATGGCCTGCGGCAGCACCATAGGTCCGCTTATTGCGTCCCAACTTGGGGTACGAACGGTCGATGTCGGAGCACCCAGCCTGGCAATGCACTCTATCCGTGAGTTAACCGGCAGTCAGGACCCTTACCTGCTGTATCAGACAATCCTGCACTTTCTTTCCCGAAAACATCTGCCCGGAGAGAAACAATGATGTCCCCTCTTAAACATGCCTCACTGACGCTTTCTCTCTGTCTGGCTTACATTTTTCTATTTCCGCAGTCCGGCCTCTGCAACCTGAAAATATCTCTTAAAAAATACCAGTACACAACCATCTCGTTCAGCAGTCTTGAAAAAATCTCCCGCTATGACCATCTCATCTCTTACTATTCCAATATTTCATATTTCCGTCCCGATCATAAAGTCAGTCCCGATTTTATCAGGGCTTTAATCCTTGCCGAGTCCGCCTGCGACCCTAATGCCGTTTCCGAAAAAAAGGCATTGGGGCTCGCGCAGATACTCCTCTCAACCGGCAAAGAGGCGGCCCTCGAACTCTCCCGGACCAATGTCCCGTTTCGATATATCGATTCGGAAAGGTTGAAGAATCTCCAGGAAAGCGACCTCTTCGATCCGGCAATCAATATCCTGCTCACCTGCTATCTTATCTCGAAGTATAATTATAAATTTGACGGCAAGCTGGAATTGGTTCTCTCTGCCTGGAATGCCGGGGTGAATACCGAAAATCTCATTTTTGGCCTGCCTGCGCCCTATGACGAGACATATGAACTGATCGGTAAGGTCAATGGCTACTTTCTTTATCTTCTGGATCAGAACAAGGGTTACGAAAAACGATATAGCTATTATTAAAATGGGCTTTTATTTTCAAAACCAAAGGGTCCGCCTGACAACTTTGTCCGTGAAGAGCTCCTCAGTTCTTCACGGATATTTTTTCTGAAAATTCATAGACTTAAACTCTGCAAACATTCTCCAGCCAGGTCGTTCAATTATTCGTAATCGAGTGGCCATAAAGAGAGTGATGGAAGACACCTGGTTAACAGCGCTATCTGGATGATATCCCGTCATAATAGCACCCCTAACAGGATTCCCCTTGCAAGATCAGCCTGTCTTTTGTATATATCAGAATATCATTACAATTTGAGCTTACTGGTATACCCTGTTTGGACCATGTGACAACCGAAATGTCAGCAAATATTTCGCCACCACATTCAAAGAGGTCTGAAAGATGAATGATCAAAGCTACTTTGTATTGCTCCTGATTCTTGTCGTTCTCCTACCCTTGCTACCATCCTTTATCCTGTTTAAATTTCTGCCGAGTGATGGTGATGTAGAAGGTCCTTTCAAGGGTATGAAGATAAAATTCCAGGGTGCATTTGCCGGTTACTTTGTCATTTTAGTCTTCATTGGAGTGCCTATACTAAAAATAGGGCCGGCGCCGAATACTCATTATGAAGTCTGGCACGTTTCAGGTCAAGCGGTCCTCGGCAATTCGGAGAAATTGCTTGAGACCGATATTACAGTCAATCCACCTCATGTAACCACCTCTACAGGCGGCACTTTTTTTCTTGATGTCCCTGTCACCAAAATAGATGGGAATAAATTGAAATTCCCCACTATTTCCGTGGGACATGATGGATTCAATTCGATTGATATCCCTCTAGATGATAATATAACCGCAGCACTAGGCGGCACAGCACCAATAAGCATTAAAAAGGACCGAGCTTCAAAATCGATCACAATTGAAAAATTTGAGCTCCAGCAAACAACACCATATGAACTCCATCAAACAACACCACAACAAGGAGATGGTAGATGAAAAGGATAATGATCATTGTCTTTGCCCTAGCTCTTGTTACATGTACATGTATATTTTCTGCAGAAGCGGCTAACATCCGTGGAAAACTTGAACGAGCAACACCTAACGGACAGATTTATTCGGCAAACGGCATTGCTGTAACCCTCCTCTCTGCGTCAAATGTGCGATCTAATCGTGTCTATTCCGACAAATCCGGCCTTTATTACCTGTACAATATTCCGCCCGGCAATTACACCCTTGAGATCTGGGCTACCAGCTCGCCACAGGTTCAGCCGGTGACTGTTCAGCCAAACGTTCCACAGGTTGATATTCCTCCAATCAGACTTCCACCAGGTCAATGATTTCGAACATATTGTGATCTCGTTATAATGAGCTGTCATTCCCGTTTTAATACAACCTAACCACTATATGTTGTTTTCAAAGCCTCCTTTCTCTCGTCTTTGAGCGATCCGCGGGATTGGATGCTTTATTATTATTCAGAAACCTTAAAACTTTTATTTTCCTCCCGCAAAACCGGTTTACATCAGGCAATCATCGACCATCACAACTGCCTTCAAGCAGCCGTTCCATGTCCCGGCAGGCCTGCTCAAACAAGTCCGATGAAACAGAAAATTGGTCATGTCCTGCAACACCCGGGATAATATAGAAATAAAGTGACTGGACAAGAAAGAACAGCCAGATAGCCAAAGGTTGGCTAATGCTCGTTGCCGGCCACCAGAAGAGGAGAAAAACGGTCCCTCCCGCCATCGTCAGAATCTCAGCAATAAGTGCCCGTATCGAAACATTTTTAAAACAGATACCGCTGCGAATCCAGCTGAAGACAGCCAGGGTCAGCAACAGGAAACCGAAATGGGTGTGAGACCAGAGAGCAACACCCAAAAACAGCAGCAAAGGAAAGAGAATGGTGACCAGAGGCGTCCTGCTCCAGCGACAGAGCAGTACGCTATACAATGCAAGGGTGATCAGGATAGAGAGTTTGTATGTTATCTGCCAATGCCAGTAATGAGGAATTGAGCTTAACGGAATAAAACAGACTGCGCTTAAAAAGCCAAAAATCAATGTCGTACGTATTGGTTTGTTCATGCTGCACCTCCTTCTTTCTGCAAACTCTCTTTTCTTCGCATCAGCTCCAGCTCAATCTCATCTTCATCAATGGTGAAGGCAAATGATTCGTTGAAGACAGTATTTGCCTCTGAAAATGGAGTCTGTTCTGCCCGTCTGCAAAAACCTGATGCCTTTGCTTTCAATGTTTCATACTGCAATCGTTGTTTGTCGAGAAGCTGGCTGAGGTGTTTCTGCTCTTCGCTCAGATCTTCAGCCTGCTGCTGCAACCGTTCACAGTGCTTTTCCTGGATACGTTGTTTGCGGATCAACGCCCTGGCGATTTCGTCGTTTTCTTTACGCAGTGCAAGGGCCAGATCCTTTTCTATTTTGTCGATTTCCAGTCTTCGCCCGCTGAGGTTCTTGTCAATCTGACGTGTTGCATCGGCCAGCTGGTGCAGGCGGCTCTCTTTTTTCTGCAGGTTATTTTCCATTTCCCGCAGGTACTGTTTGACCAAGAGCTCTTTGTCTTCCATTTGATCCATGACCCCATGTACATCGGCCTTCCAGAGCCGCAGTATTCTCGTCATAATGCCCATTATTGTTCTCCTTTTTTTATTTTTTGTCTCGTCGCATCTTATAACTTTCATATTGAAGGGCTTTGGCCTGCTGTTTTTTCTGCACCTCAACCGCTGCAGGCGCTCCGCTGAAAGTTCCTTCCACATTTTGCCGCAGGTCCTTCACATCACTGTCAAGATTCTGAGAGACAGCCGCAGAACCGACACTGCTGTTAATGGTGCGGTTATGATCCTCGTATTCCTGAATCGTCTGCAGTGCTTCTTCTCTTGCTCCTGTGCGGATTGCCGTGGCCACATCCTCTTTCAACTTATTGTATTCCTCTTTGACAACTTGCTCGGACCAGGCCTTTTTATCGATACTTGCAACCACCGCCTTCTGGTCTTCGACACAGGCTACGGTTAACGGTTCAGTAGTGGAAATGGTCTGCTGTTCGCAATTATGCTGGTATTGAACATCAATTGTTCCAAGGGAAAAATTCCCTTCTTTATCGGCGGGAACGTGATAGGTGAGGAAGAGATTGCGTTGTTGTCCGGCCAACAACTCGCCAGGGTGAACAACGGCAACATTCCCTTCTTTGGTAATGGGGTATCCGCCGGCATGTATAAGTTGCACACCGTCATGTAATGGAACCCGTATTTCAAGGTTACCTGCGACAATGTTGCGTGTCGTCTCAAATTCTTTTTCAAATACTTTGGCAAAAGACTGCGGATCTTCGAGAAAGTAGTAATTGCCTGAACCGTGATCGGCAATGGTGGTCATCAGAACTTCGTTAAAATCATAGCCCACACCGACGGTGCTGACAGCTACATTATGCTCCGTACCATTTGCCGCCATGGCTCCCAAAGCTCCGGGGGCGATAACGCCCCGATTGGCAAGACCATCTGAGATCAAGATAACCTTGCGCTGCCGTTGAGGCCCATCGGCATGTAAGAGCATCGCAATACCCTGCTCAAGCCCCCCGCCAAGATTAGTGCTGCCGCCTGCATAAATACGCCGAACAGTCTGTGTCAGATTTTCAAGATTGGTGGTGTTCATGAGGACCAGGGAGGACACAATCTGGACCTCATCTGAATAGGTTATAACCGCCAGGCGATCCCGGGGCGTCAATCTTTCCATCAGCCGTATGACAGCCGTCCTGGCATCGTTCAACTTCTGTCCTTCCATTGAACCGCTGCGGTCAAGGACAACAACCAGGTCGATGGGCTGGACTTCCGCCTCATTCTCCTGCGGCAGATTTACACCGGTAAGGGTTAATGCTACAGCCACCTTACCCTCCGAACCCTTTAAGGTTTTATCCTGTACAAGTTTGGTATCAATGGCGACGACACCTTTACTGTTCGGTGGGATTACAGGTTTCACTATATCGACCGGAGAGGTCGTCGAGCCTATATATGCCAAAGCTGCACTGGTGATGCCGATCAAAAGAAGAATTGTCAAAAAGCCTTTTTTATACGTTTGCATGGCGAGCTCCTTTTTTTGTGGTTGACGATGGTGCGCTTCATCCTTTCTACAATGGTACGTTGAGGGTGGAAAAATGACAATTCAAACAAATGCAAAAGGTTACCTCGATATTTTTACATAAGTTTTACTTTGATTACGCTTGGGTGTGTTGTAAGGTGAAATAAGCTGAGAAAGATCTACCGGGAAAGAATCCAAACAACGCCTGCAAAGAGAAAGCACCCAATGAACACGTCCAAAGCGCATATTCTCATCGTTGAAGATGATCCGGCCATCCTCAATGGTTTGTCGGATGTGCTTGTCTTTAATGGCTATAGCGTCAAAGGAGTTGCCGATGGCCAAGAGGGGTTGAATGCGATTCTGGGCGGCCATTTCGATCTGGTCCTGCTGGATGTCATGCTTCCCACCATGGATGGATTCACCATTTGTAAAGAGACGCGGCGTCAAAAACCAACCCAGCCGATCATTATGATTACGGCTAAAGGGGCGGAAGATGATATCGTCAGCGGATTTAAAGCAGGTGCCGACGATTATGTACCCAAGCCGTTTTCATTACGGGAGTTGATTGTCCGTGTCGAAGCGGTATTACGCCGCAGCGGCAAACACCTCGGTGACGAGAGGATCGAATGCGCAGGTATTATCTTCGATGGCAAAAATTTACGGGCACAGTGCGGCAGGCAGGTTCTGGATCTGACACGCAGAGAAATGGATATCATCGTTTATCTCTATCGTCATCAGGATCGTATTGTTTCCAAAAAGGAGATGCTCACGGAGGTATGGCATTATGCAGATGCCGGCATTGAAACCCGGACGATAGATATTCATATGCTCAAATTGAGAAAAAAAACTGACTGCTTTGGCTGAGCAGGCGAATTTGATCCAAACTGTCCGTGGTGAGGGGTACCGGCTGGTACTATGAAGAGACTACGATTATTCATACTGCTCTTTTTTATTGCAATCTCCATCCCGTTAGCCTTTGTCGTCTGGCAAACCTACTCCAGCCTCGAACAGGAGGAGCGGGCGCAACTGCGCTACTTTTCCGAGACCATGTTCGATGAGATGGAAAAAGAGCTTGCCGATCTGGTGCAGCGCGAAGAGAACAGAGCGGTTGATGAGTATGGGCATAGTGTTGCAGGCCCTGCCGATAAAGGAGAAGGCCTGCCGCAATTATCACCTCTGGCTCAGCAAAAATACCAGGATTATATTCTGGGATATCTGCAGAACAATGCCGATGGTTCCATGCAAACGCCTCTTGTCGCTGATACGGGCGAGGTCCCTGAAGAGAGAAGAACACTGCTTCGACAATTAAAAGAGATAAACCAGGTTTTTAATACAAAAAAGTTCGGCCTGGCTCAGCTAAAACCTGCCCCGCTGCAAAAAAACATCGCCCCGGTGAAAGAAGAGAAAGATGAATCCAGTTTCTCTGAACGCTATCTTACCCAGTCAAAAGAGGCCCCAAGCAAAACCTATCTCGGCAAGAAACAACAACGGGTTGAGGAGATAACCGCAGAACAGGCCTCTAATATTGCAAGCGAAAACAAGAACCTTCGCCGGGATTATGGAGGAGCGCAAAAGGCGCCAGCTTCCGTCTCCGGTCAGGCCTCCAGGGTGGCAGACAGTGACAAAAAGCGTCAGGTAGATACCACAAGTTTGAGTGATGCTGCCAGGCAGGAACCTTTTCCGCCCAGAGAAACCATCGCAGCTGAAGCAGCCGAGACCAGGAATCGCTTTCAAGTGGAGGTAGCGCCCTTTCAATCTGTATCCATTACCGATGAACAGGTCTTTATCTTCAGAAGAATTGCAATCAACAACCAGATCTACCGACAAGGTTTTGTCCTTCTGGTAGGACCGGTGCTGCGCCATCTGAGTGCTTCTCATTTTGAGCAGCAGCCCCTGGCCCGTTTTGCTTCCTTACAGATGCAGCGCAAAGACCAGGGCCATACTCTAGTGCAGGCAGGACCACTCATTACGCATTCCAATTTTGTCGCAGAACGTGTTTTCCCGCCACCTTTTGATTTTCTCAGTGTCACCTTGAAGGCAAATGCCATTCCCGCATCACCTGCCCGAGGCTCATTGAATGTGGCTCTGGCGGTTCTGGCTGTCTTTATGTTTTTTGGCCTGCTGACCATTTATCAAAGCGTTCGCACCATTGTCGCAATGTCGGAAAGACGCTCTCAGTTTGTTTCTTCCGTGACCCATGAGCTGAAGACGCCCCTGACCAATATACGGATGTATATCGAAATGCTGGAACAGGGTATTGCGGCTACCCCCGAACGCGAACAGGAATATCTCGCCATTCTTGGATCAGAAAGTGCCCGTCTGTCCGGATTGATCAACAATGTCCTGGAGCTTGCAAAACTTGAGAAAAAGCAACGCCAATTCCATATGCAGGAGGGGCAACTGGATGATGTACTCACAGAAATTGAGACCATCATGTCCCAGAAGCTGCAGCAGGACGGTTTCATGCTTGTCATAAACAAAGACGATATTCCAACCTTTGCCTATGATCGAGACGTGCTGATCCAGATTTTGATAAATTTGATCGACAACAGTGTCAAATTTGGCAGGCATTCGACCGAACGGGAGATAACAATCAGCGCCTTTTTTAAAAACGGTCAGATTCACCTTACTGTCTCAGACAAGGGACCAGGCATCCCGACCCATGCCCTAAAAAAGGTCTTCGATGACTTCTACCGAGTCGATAATGATCTCACTCGCACAACAGGAGGTACGGGTATCGGTCTTGCCCTGGTAAAAAAATTCGCCTCAGCCATGGGTGGAAGTGTCTATGCCGGCAATAATGATGGCGCTGGTTGTTGCATTACGCTGCTGTTTCCCCTTACATCCTCAACTAGTGTCTGTCTATAAATCTGAAATTTTGTTCTAGAAATCGAGGCGGCGCGACTTGGTGATCAGGGGGGATGACCGTGCCCCACTCAGTTGCGGGGCACGTGAAGCCGACGGTTGGAAAAAACTAGATCTGTTCCTACTTCTCCTTAGAAATAGCAAATACCCATTTGTCAAGCCAGGCACCTATTTTTTACTATGCGATTCTGGAATGATCTCGGTCACTGGTTTCTCAACAGCCATAGTAGTAATGTGCTACTCTGCGGTGAAGGAACTAAATCAGCAGTATTAGATAGTTAGGCTTGCTATGGCTTGGTGTAAACTGTTATCGTAACAGCGTTATCCATGCCAGGCCAGAGATCTACATGATTTTGGTCGAATTTTCCATATTTACACAGTAGTCCCATCTTTTTAAATATGTTCATGTATTCTATAGCCCTATTCCGATCCTCGTCTTTTCTGTAAAAAACATGAATTCCAGTTGGATTGGAGGTATTTGTTACCATCGAAATTTCTGGGGCCATATCGTAACCAGCATCCTTGAATATTGTTTCAAGTCTCTTAGCAAAAGCACCAGCGCGTTCACCATCGGGCAGGTAATACGCTATCTCTATCTTGCCTTTCTCCGCCTTGTCTATTAATTGCTCGAACATCGTTTCCTGGTCAGATGTCAGTACCCAGGGGGCTTGTTTATCTTTAATTTTTTGTAGCTCTAGTTGAGCCTGTGCTGTTTTGTTTTCGAGTTCTAAAGCTCTTTCGTTTGCCTTAGAAAGTCCTTCATTTGCCTCTGCCGCCGCTGTATTGGCTTGTGCAATATTTAGCTTGTTTATTTGCTGCTGACGATTTTGGAGTTGAGAAGATCGGATGCCAAGCGTCAGCACTACTAGCCCCATGATCGCGGTCAGAATTTGAGCGATCGTACCCATAAAAGACACAATATCTGCCGAGTTCCACCATTCCATAATTTTCATATTCCGCATCTCTGATTACCTAACCACTGATTATCAGGCAGATTTGCCCTGATAAGATGATACTGAAAGGGTTTTCGGGCAAATTCAGCCTGTTTCAATATCTAGCCTGATCCAACAAACTGCGCTTGATATTTCCTTTTCACCACCTTGATAAAAATTCGTATTCCTCACTCACTATACATACCGAAAGAGTTGACTGCTACAGTTTTTGAGGTTATGTATAAAAATACGTACAATCGATGTCTTCTGTTGTTTCTTAAGATTTTTCAGCACCAAGTGTGTGAGATCAAATCCACAATGTTGACATTGCAGTGCAATGAAAAGAAAATCTGGAGTATAAAAACACCAACTACCAATAACACACAGAATAAACCGTTGATTCACAGGTTTTCAGGAGGTGAAAATGCCGAAAATATTCAATGCCAAGAGCACGTTATTTGAAAAGAGAGAAAGCCGCATCCCTGAGTTTTTGTGGCACACAAGCCCGCGACTGGCTGAATTGTCGAATGCAAAACATCTCCAATTCGACATACGATCCTTGGATTCCGGCAAGTTTTCATTTCCCTACCATTTTCACAGAGCCGCAGAAGAGCTCTTTGTGATCCTCTCCGGTGAGGCTGTCCTCCGTTCCCCTGAAGGATATCAAAAAGTATCTACAGGGGATATTGTCTTTTTTGAAGAAGGGGCCAAGGGAGCACATCAGCTGTATAACCCCAAAGATTTCCCCTGTGTGTACCTGGACGTACGGACAACTATCGGCATTGATGTCTGTGACTACCCCGATTCAGGAAAGGTGAATATCCTCCCGGATATTCAGGTCTTTGAAAGTTCCTCCTCTGTTGATTATTACACAGGGGAAGAAAATGTAGCTGCAAAATGGCCGAAAGAGCTGCTGCGAAAATAAGAGAAAGTCAATGTCGCACCGCACAGAACAAAAAACGTCAATCTCTAAACGTGGCGTTAGGCAACAAGATCTATCTGTTGCAGCGTGCCGACACTTCCATTCTCCTGCAGGAAAACTCCGGTATTCCGGACCTGGCCAACTAATTGGTTTTCCACATTCTTCACCGAAAACGGGGTGGCAACATTGCCGAGATACAATGCCCCGACACCCTTCTGGCTGAGCGTAAAGAGCTGGTCGTTGCCGGCGCTGTCCTTGGCCCAGATCCGCAGGTTGGCAAAAACAGGATCATTTTCATCAATCCAGTTATTTCCATCCTTGTCATAGGCGGCAAGCTCATTGAACCCGTTTCCCGTACCGGGGCCGAAAAGCTCCGAACCGTTATTGATGGTGCCGTCCCCATTTTTATCCAGGGCCAGAAAACCGCTTCCCGGTGTCACAAAGGCCATCTGTTCCTGCGTACCGTCAGTGCTCAAATCAAATTGAAATTTGGTCTGCGTCAGTTCGGCGGCCGTCCCGTTGAAATTGATGACCAATGGATCTTTCAAGGCCTCACCGGCCTTAATCGTAACATTTTGTTCCGAATAGCTTTCTCTCGTCATGTTGAGCTGTGCTGAAAAATCAATCTCCTGGCCGTCTGCGGTAAGAACCTTTCCCTGGGCGGCAAAACTTGTCGATTCGGATTCATACTGTGAGGCGTGATAGTCATAGACCGCACCGAAACCGGGGGACTGTGCCGGGGAATTTCCTTGTTGGGTTGGGACGGTCTGTCCATTTGCAACTGGAGCGCTCTCTGTCTGGACAACATCTCCAACATGAGTCGCCAGCACCTTTCTGCCGGTAAGACGTTCAATCAAGTCTTGTAAAATAAGCAACTTGAGATCGACCATTGAATCACCTTGCCCGGAGGTCGCATCGGTCGTCTTCTGAACTGATTTTTTCTGTATCGCCTCAGATGATAAAGAGACCAGGGCAGCAAGATCCATGGCCATTTTTTTCAAAGACCTGTGCGTTCGCCCATTGCCGTCGGCATCGGTCACCGTCTGACGATTTTGACCGCTTTTCCAGAACGTCAGGGACTCTCTTTGTGTATTTTTTTCAAGCGATGTGTGCTGGGAATAGAGTTGTATTGCAGATTCCGCGATTTTCATGGCAGGCCCTCCTTGGCGTCGCTTTCAGAAATCGTCTCCGGTCTTCCTTGACCGGTCAGATATTGAGGATGATTTTCCCTCTTCAGTACTATCGGCAGTTTTTAGGAATTATTTAGGAGATTTTTTTAGATGTCCTGCCATCCGAAAACTTGATTGAATGCCGCAGGCAATCTGGCCCTTTCATTTTTTTGTATTCCAGAGTAGATTATCTTCCCGAAATTATATCGTTCCAACAATCGGAAAAAGCCTTATCTCCAGGCAGCAATTATCCATGGAATTTTATTGCACTCAACTTTGAGCGCAGATCTTTTTATGTATGGAAGGTGAAAAATGAGTGTCGACGACAAAAAGATCATCTATTCGATGATAAAAGTCAGCAAATATTATGATAGCAAACCGGTTTTAAAAGATATATCTCTCTCGTATTTCTATGGAGCAAAAATAGGGGTTTTGGGCTTGAATGGTTCCGGTAAAAGTACACTGCTCAAAATTCTCGCCGGAATCGACACCGAATTCAACGGGGAGACCATTTTATCACCCGGCCTGACCGTCGATTATCTTTCTCAGGAACCTACTCTGGACCCTGAGAAAACAGTCCGGCAGATCGTCGAAGAGAGCGTTCAGGGTACGGTTGATCTTATAAAAGAGTTCAACGCCATAAATGAAAAATTCGCCGAGCCGATGACTGACGATGAAATGCAGGCGCTCATCGACAGGCAGGCAGCGGTACAGGAAAAACTCGATGTCCTCTCCGCCTGGGATCTGGACAGCCGACTGGAAATGGCCATGGACGCGCTCCGCTGCCCTGCCCCCGAGACCAGATGCGACATCCTCTCCGGAGGGGAGAAACGCCGGGTCGCCCTGTGCCGGATCCTCCTTAAACAACCGGATATCCTGCTTCTGGACGAGCCGACCAATCACCTCGATGCGGAATCGGTCACCTGGCTTGAACATCATCTTCAAGTCTATCCGGGAACGGTCATCGCGGTAACCCATGACCGGTATTTTCTCGATAACGTCGCCGGTTGGATACTCGAACTGGACCGGGGCATCGGCATCCCCTGGAAGGGAAACTACTCATCCTGGCTGGAGCAGAAAGAGAAACGACTTGAGCAGCAGGAAAAAAAGGAAAGCGAACGGAGACGAACCCTGCAAAGGGAGCTTGAATGGATCAAGATGTCGCCCAAAGGCAGACGCAGCAAATCGAAGGCGCGTATCAGCTCGTATGAGAAACTGATGTCGCAGGAGACGGAACAGCTGGCAAAAGACCTGGAAATCTTCATTCCGCCCGGCCCTCGTCTGGGCAAGCTTGTCATCAACGCCGAAAACGTGCAAAAATGCTTTGGCGAACGTATCCTCGTGGATAATATGAATTTTGTCCTGCCCGCAGGTGGTATTGTCGGAATTATTGGGCCGAACGGTGCCGGCAAAACTACCTTGTTCAAAATGATCACCGGGCAGGATTCCCCCGACGGCGGCACCCTCCGGATCGGTGAGACAGTCAAACTTTCCTATGTCGATCAATCGCGGGATTCGCTCGACCCCGAACAGACCATCTGGCAGGCGATCTCCGACAACCAGGATACGATCTGGCTCGGAACAAAGGAGATCAACAGCCGCGCCTATGTCGGGAAATTTAATTTCTCCGGAACTGATCAGCAAAAAAAGGTCGGCCTGCTCTCCGGCGGTCAACGCAACAGGGTCCATCTGGCTAAGATGCTGAAAGAGGGCGGTAATGTCTTACTGCTTGATGAACCGACAAATGATCTGGATATCAATACCTTGCGGGCACTGGAAGAGGCACTGGAAAATTTTGGCGGGTGCGCGGTGGTCATCAGCCATGACCGCTGGTTTCTTGACCGTATTGCCACCCATATCCTCGCCTTTGAAGGAAATTCACAGGTTGTATGGTTTGAAGGAAACTACTCGGACTACGAGAAGGACAAAAAAGCCCGTTTAGGGACAGCGGCGGACCAGCCACATCGGATCAAATACAGGCAGCTGACCAGAGATTAGGAGCCGTTCCCTGTACTTTTTTACCAAGTTATCAGTCAAAAGACCTGCCTGTCTCCCGAGAAAGCGGAGGACAGGCAGGTCTCATCACTCCATCACAATTCCTGCAATTGAAGTAACATATCCTCTAAGCCTTGAACCTTGTTTTTTGCTACATCCAGGGAGCCGTTTCTGCTGTCGGCTTCAACGCTCATCGCAACTTCTCTGATGCCTTCAATGCCTAGACTTGCTGCAGCTCCTTTTATGGAGTGAGAGGCGCTGTAAACCTGCTTCGCGTCACCCTTCTGAATCCCTTCTTTTATCAGGGTCAAGTCCGACAGATATGATTCCTTGAATATTTCCAGTAATTCCTGAAGAAGTTCCGCATCATCTGCAGCCTGATCAAGGGCAAATTTCTTATCCCAGTTGAGTGTATTCATAATATTTCCTATGTATTGCCATTTGCAAACGTATCCGTCAGATTGATGCAGGCAAGAAAATTCCGTTAAAAATCCTTTGATAAAGTATCACTTCTTCCCAAAAAAAATACAATTTTTTTTTGATAATTGTGCAGAAACGATCATCGCAATCATGCGACCGTTCCAAGACTCTGAAGAATCATCGGGAAACCGACCTGCCCGTCCCGAAAGAGTTGCAGGCGGCTCTGACGAATTCCGACGATAGTTGAACAACCCCTCGCGGGGGTACACCCACCGTCAACGATACAATCGATCGCAGAACCAAAAATTGCCTCCACGTCGTCTGCACATACTGCCGGGGGCATACCTGAGATATTTGCGCTCGTGGCGGTAATCGGTTTTCCCCACCTCCGGCAGAGTTCGGCCGCTATGGTATTTGAAGATATTCGCACGCCAATGGTTCCCGTCCCGCCCGTCAGCAACGGCGAAAGATTTTTACGACCGGGAAAGATCAGGGTCAGCGGACCCGGCCAGAAATCTTTCATCAACGGTTGATACAATTCGGGAATGGAATCTGCAAGTTTCTCCAACTGTCCGGTCGCACTGATCAGCACTAAAATCGGTTTTTTGATATCCCGGGCCTTCAGACGAAAAAGAGCCTGCAAGGCTTTCTCATTAAAAGGATCAACAGCCAGGCCGTAATATGTTTCAGTCGGAAAGGCAACAATGCCGCCACCTTGAAGGCATATAACCGCCTGCGCCAACTCATCTGACAGCTGGTCATTGATATCTTGATCAACAGGCAATTCGACCGGCCTTTTCTTCAACCTGCTTCACCATCTTCTCTCTGAATTGAACAAGTCGTTCAGCAAGAGTCTGATCCTCAAGCGCCAGTATCCTGACGGCGAGAACGCCGCCGTTTTTTGCCCCGGATTTGCCGATGCCCATTGTAGCCACTGGAACCCCCGGCGGCATCTGCACGGTTGAGAGCAGTGCATCCATGCCGTGAAAGGGCGATGAATCGAGAGGGACCCCGATAACAGGAATATCGGTATGGGCGGAGATAACCCCGGCAAGATGCGCTGCCATGCCGGCGCCGGCAATAATCACCTTCAGCCCTCGCTTTTTAGCCGTTTTCGCATACTCGACAGCCCTTTCCGGCGACCTGTGGGCAGAGGCGATCGTCATCTCGTAGGGAACGTCCATACCTTTTAGAAAATCTGCGGCGGCCTGCATGACCGGCAGGTCAGAATCACTGCCGAGAACAATGCCGACGACCGCCTTTTCACTGCTCTTAGCAGAACGATTCAAGGCCTTGGCCCCGATATCACGGCGGCAGCAGCACCCCGTCCACTGAATCAGATCGACAGCGGAATAGGCCTGGGCAATAGCCTCCTCCAGGGTCTTACCAATCGCGGTGACACCTAAAACCCTTCCTCCAGCAGTGACGGTACGATTATTTTTTATCGCGGTCCCGGCATGGAACACCATCACCCCCTCAACCTTCGAGGCATTGGCAAGGCCTTTGATGACCTTTCCCTTCTCATAATGCCCCGGATACCCGCCGGAGGCCATAACCACGCAAACGGTTGGCGAGGAATCAATCTTCATCGTAATCGTATCAAGACAACCATCTATTGCCGCCTCGAAGATGTCGATAATATCGTTCTGCAGACGCATAAGCAGCGGCTGGGCCTCAGGATCGCCAAAACGGCAATTAAATTCCAGGACATTGATCTTGTCTCCATCAATCATCAATCCTGCATACAGCATCCCTTTATACGGCCTGCCCTCCGCTTCCAGCCCATGCAAAGTAGGCAGCATAATTTTTTCCATCACATAGGCGGTGATTTCGTCGGTTACCACCGGTGCGGGAGAATACGCCCCCATTCCCCCTGTGTTCGGCCCCTTATCATGATCGAAAATCGCCTTATGATCTTGAGATGAGGGAAGGGGAAAGACGGTTTTTCCATCGGTGAAGGCAATGAAAGAGGCCTCTTCACCTCTCAAACATTCTTCTATGACGATTTTATCGCCGGCATCCCCAAAGGCCTTCTCGGTCATGATCAAATCGACGGCATTTTTGGCCTCTGCGATGGTTTGGGCAACGATGACACCTTTTCCTGCGGCCAGGCCATCTGCTTTCACCACAATGGGAAGGCCACATTTATCAATATATTTTTTTGCCTTCTTCTTCTCTGAAAAGACCTTGAACGAGGCGGAAGGTATGTCATATTTTTTGAGAAATTCCTTCGAAAATACCTTGCTGCCTTCCAGAATGGCGCTGTTCTTTCTGGGGCCGAAAATCCGCAACCCATTTTCTTCGAAGGCATCGACAATACCCGCCATCAAGGAAGATTCCGGCCCGACTACGGTGAGGTCGATGTGCTCTTTTTTGGCAAAAACCACCAGGCTGTCTATATCGGTAACGGAAATATCAACACATTCGGCCAGATGTCCGATACCGGCGTTGCCTGGCGCACAAAATATTTTTTTGACTCTGGGACTCTGGTGAATTTTCCAGACCAATGCATGTTCACGACCTCCGGATCCAACCACAAGTACTCTCATCAATCCTCTCTCCTTATTAAAAATATGATGTCCCCAAATATTGACAAACTGCCGCCAAAGGATTAAATGAATGAATGGCCATTCAGTGCCCTTTTACTCATTCTATCATCATTGACATTTACGCTCACCTATCTGATGAAAGCTGTCAATAAACATACAAAGATAATTACTGCCGCAACCAAGGTCTTTGCCCAAAAAGGCTTTTTCAACGCCAGAATATCCGATATCGCCAAAGAAGCCAAGGTTGCAGACGGTACAATTTATCTCTATTTCAACAATAAGTTCGATATTCTCCTTTCGGTTTTTGAAGAAGAGATCGGGAACATCATTGTCCAGGTAAAAAAGCTGCTCGCAGAGGAGACAGATCCCAGAAAAATGCTTGAAATATTCGCAACCAAGCATCTTTCGGTTATGAAAAAGAATAAAAACCTTGCCGAAGTGATCCAGATTGAACTCCGCCAGACCAACAAACTCATCAAGGATTATCGTAATAATAAATTCAGCGAATATGTCAATATCATCTCGGACATTATAAAACTTGGTCAGGAACAGAATATCTACCGTCCGGACATACTGCCAGGTATTGCCAAAAGGGCGTTTTTTGGAAGCCTTGACGAAATCTCAAGAGTTTGGAATATATCACTTGAAACAAATTATACAGTCGAAGAAACAGCAAGCCAGATAATAAAGATATTTTTATCGGGGATGCTCGTCCAGCCGAAACCTGCCTATTAGAAACCGGCCTGCAGTCTGCAGACCCGAATTAAATTTTCCGCTCCCCGTCCATAAGTAGTATCATTATCATGCAAAAGAGGATGGTGCAATCAGCATAACCTCAAACTCACGAGTTCCGCCGGGAGCCTTGACAATAACCTCGTCACCGACTTTTTTGCCGAGAATACTCTGTCCAAGAGGAGACAGCACCGAAATAGATCCTGATTTCACATCCGACTCTTCCGGACCAAGAAGCTGATAGGAGATCTCTTCTTCCGTCGTCATATCCAATAGACTGACGACTGTACCAAAGACAACCCTTTCCTGTGAAACTTTTGAACAGTCAATAACTTCCGCTCGCCCGAGCTTATCTTTTAATTCGCGAATCCGCCCTTCGATATGTCCCTGTCGTTCTTTGGCAGCATGGTATTCGGCATTTTCTTTTAAATCACCATGTTCTCGAGCAGTTTCAATCGACCTTACAACCTCAATACGCTCTACTCGCTCCAGTCTTGACAGTTCATCGCGCAATTTCTGGTAACCTGCTTTAGACATGGGAATACGTTGAATCATTTTCTGCTCCATCTTGAAAAAAAAATCCTATGGGATTCGGCACTTAAAATCCCACAGGAAAGACCGTTCACCTGCTAAGTGATACACTTTTGTACAGCTTTCAGCATTTATGCTCATCAATGCTGATATATACGAAGTTTCCTTTTAATAAAAAAACCCGTATCATTTCAAGGAAAATATTTCCCCCGGCACAATCAATCATCTCTTCGCCGATCCCACACCTTATTCCCTGCTATTCGACATAACAACAATTTTATCTCCATCAAAGAAATCTACGATATCAGGCATCTCGGCCTCGAAAAATTTTTTCATTTTTTTAAGTAGATTCACTTCGATTTGTCTGACCCGTTCGCGAGAGATATCGAAACTGTCGGCGATATTCTGCAGAGTAAGCGGCTCATCTGTGAGCAGGCGTTTATCAAGGATCATCTTTTCTTTATCGTTCAATTTGACCTTCAGGATATCGAGCAATTCATTCAATTTATACTTCATCTCCCTTCCGGCAACCATGGATTCGATTCCAGGTCCGTCAGTGGGAATGAAATTTTTTTGCTCATCATCTGAATCAGAACGGACCGGGCTTTCAAGGGAAACATCCCAGCTGTCCATACGCTGACTCATCTCGACGACTTCCCGTTCTTTGACGCTCAGACGTTGCGCCAGCAACTTCGGCTCCGCTTCAAATCCCTGGGATTCCAGTAATTTTTTCTCCTTATTGAGAGAGAAAAACAGTTTGCGCTGCGCCTGGGTAGTGCCGATTTTGACAAGACGCCAATTATCCATGATAAATTTCAAGACATAGGCACGAATCCAATAAGCCGCATAATAGGAAAATTTCACCCCGCGATAAGGATCAAATTTTTTGGTGGCCTGGACGAGCCCGACATTACCTTCCTGGATGAGGTCCATGAAATTCTGCATCCAATACTTCTGGAAATCCATAGCAACTTTAACTACAAGCCTCAGATTAGCCGAAACCAGACGGTAGGCGGCATCCTGGTCACCCGTTTCCCGGAATCGTACGGCAAGCTCATCGGTCTCTTCACGAGATAAAAGCTCATACTGGCTTATTTCCTGCAGATATCGATGGAGGGCCGGATTACTGAGGACCGGCAGGTTCTCATCTTCGGAAACGGTAACGAGCGGATGTTCCTGAGGTTCAATCTCGTCGTTATAGGAATTGTCTTCTGTTTGTCTGGTCATGTATCTTTATCTCTGCAAATCTTGAAATCGTTCTGTTGTAAAGAGAAAATAAGAGTAATCAAGCTTCTTGAAAGTGCAATCAGTATTTGTTCTGCACGTATTTTCTCCGGTTGCCTGAGGGAAACTTCTCGTTGTCTAATTCTATCATAGACCCCTGCGGAGAGGAAAATTCTATTTTCTTCTTCGCATTTTTATGATAGATATTGTAGTTTCCTCTCCTTTTGAAAAAAATCGCATCATGCATATTCCAATGCAAGAATTTCCCTTATGGACATAAAAAATATAAGAAACTTCAGCATAATTGCACATATCGATCATGGCAAGTCAACACTTGCCGACCGTATGATTCAGCTGTGCAATCTCATCTCGGACCGGGAGTTCAAGGACCAGATTCTCGACAATATGGATATTGAACGTGAACGCGGTATTACCATAAAGAGTCAAACAATATGTTTACCATATACAGCAAAAGATGGCAAAACATACATGCTCAATCTTGTTGATACGCCCGGACACGTTGATTTTAGCTATGAAGTATCCAGGGCACTGACCTCGTGCGAAGGAGCCTTGCTCCTCATCGATGCATCTCAGGGTATCGAGGCTCAGACTCTTGCCAACCTTTATCTGGCCATGGAGAACGACCTGGAAATCATCCCTGTTATCAATAAAATAGATCTCCCCTCTGCCGAGCCCGAAAAAGTCGCATTGCAGATAGAAGAGGATCTCGGACTGGAAGGTGATCGCATTCAGCTCTGTTCAGCAAAAACCGGAAAAGGGGTCGCCAGCATACTTGAGGCCATCGTTCAACACCTGCCGGCACCGAAGGGGGATCCGAACGAGAGACTGCAGGTCCTGATCTTTGACGCCAGCTATGATGCATTTCGCGGGACTATTATTTCCTGCAGGATCATCAATGGACGTATTCGTGCAGGCGATATTATCAAATTTATGTCCAACAACACCGAATACAAGGTTGAAGAGGTCGGAATTTTCCGAATCCAGCGGGAACCGCAAAAAGAACTGACGGCCGGCCAGGTAGGATACATCCTGGCCGGTGTCAAGACCGTCAAAGACACCCGCCCCGGAGATACAATTACGTTAAGAGATGCCCCGTGCGCCTCAATGCTTCCAGGCTTCAAAGAGGTGCAGCAGGTGGTCTTTTCATCCATCTACCCTATCACCACCGATGAATATGAAAGTCTGGCTACGGCACTTGAAAAGCTCCAGTTGAATGACGCCGCTCTGATCTTTCAAAAGGATTCTTCCGTGGCCCTGGGTTTTGGTTTTCGCTGCGGCTTCCTCGGCCTTCTTCATCTTGAGGTTATCCAGGAACGACTTGAGCGGGAGTTTGACATCTCGCTCATCCTGACCGTCCCTTCGGTTAAATACATCTTCACCTTGACCGACGGCAGCAGGCTGGATGTCGATAATCCTGCCCATTTTCCCGATCCTGTAAAAATAGCCTCTGTGGAAGAGCCGTACATCAAAGCCACAATTTTAATACCGGAGAGATATATGGGTGTGGTCATGTCACTCTGCATGGAGCGCAGGGGAGTGAACACCAGCTACCATTATCCGATCCCCGGGAGAATCGAGTTTATCTGTGAACTCCCTCTGGCCGAGGTGATCTATGATTTTTATGATAAACTCAAATCCGTTACGCAAGGATACGGATCCTTTGACTATGACCTGCAGGATTGCCGAAAAAGCGATCTGGTCAAACTGGATATTCTGGTAAACGGTGAAACAGTGGATGCCCTGTCGCAACTGGTACACCGCTCTAATGCCAGGGCCCGGGGACTGCATGCCTGCGAACGGCTGAAGGAGGAAATCCCCAGGCAGATGTTCAAGATAGCAATCCAGGCCGCCATCGGCGGTACCGTGATTGCCAGGACAACGATCTCGGCACTGCGCAAGGATGTCATTGCAAAATGTTATGGCGGTGATATTTCACGCAAAAGAAAACTACTCGAGAAACAGAAGGCAGGTAAAAAAAGAATGAAGACGATTGGAAACGTGGAAATCCCCCAGAAAGCCTTCCTTTCAGTCCTAAAATCTGAGCAGTAGCAGATTTTCAAGACGAAACGTATCAAGCTGCAGTGGAGGTGAGTTTACTCACTGGACCTTCGAAAACTCACCGGGAATCCACTTGTCAATGCAGGCAGAAATAGCCCTTTCCAATTCATCCCTCCCCTGCCCTGTCTTCGCAGAAAACAGGACACGATCATCGGGATGGATAGTATGGCCTGCATCAAGCATCCCCGCATTCCTGCTCTTTTCATTGCCGGAGAGTTTGTCTATCTTTGTATACACGGGAACGATGGCAATCTCCGCCTGTCTCAACCAGCCGATCAGCTGCGTATCCTGGGGCTTAGGAGGATGGCGGATATCCAGAATAACAACGACACAGGCTAGAGTCGCGCGTGTCTCCAGGTAGGTCGTAATTAAGGCTTGCCACCCCGCCTGCATACCTTTTTCAACCTTTGCATAACCATAACCAGGCAAATCGACAAAATACAATTGCTCTCCCACCAGGAAGTAATTCAAGCCTTGCGTTTTTCCCGGACGTCCACTGATTTTGACCAGATTCTTGCGGCCCAACAGTGTATTCATCAGACTGGATTTTCCCACATTGGACCTGCCGGCAAAGGCGACCTCCGGGAATTCCGGTTCAGGCAGTTGCTTCAGATTGTGCACACTGAGCAAAAATTGAGGGTTCAATAAGTCCATTATTTTTCCAGGGAGTGGGGGCGTATTGCGTTACGCCCGGATTGGACGCAAGGAATTGCGCCCCTACAAATGCTATCTTGAAGCAGTATCAAATCAAATGACTTTATTCAGAGAATACTCGATAATCCCCTCAGCGCCATGTTTCTTCAATTTTGGTATCAGATCACGCACCTCATCCTCGGAAACCACCGTCTCCACAGAGAACCAGCTCTTCTGATACAGATTTGCAATCGTTGGTGCATTCAGACTCGGAAGCAAGCCCACGACCTCGTCCAATCTCTCCTGCGATACATTCATTTTCAGACCGACAATCCTGTCGGCACGCAGTGCCCCCTGAAGCAACATGGCGATATTCTCAATCTTTTCGCGCTTCCATGGATCCGTCCACGAGTCCTTGTTGGCAATAAACTGGGTGTTCGATTCCATCAGTTCATGGATGATACGTAAGCCATGCGCACGAATGGTGCTTTCTGTCTCCGTCACCTCCACTATGGCATCGGCAAGGCCTGAAATAACCTTGGCTTCGGTTGCTCCCCAGGAAAATTCAATCTCGACGTTTATGTTTTTTGCTTCAAAAAACCGCCGAGTTACGTTGACAAGCTCCGTGGAAATTTTTTTCCCCTCAAGGTCCTCGATTTTTCTGATGTCAGAGTTACCGGCGACTGCAATTATCCAGCGGGTCGGCTTTCTGCTGACCTTCGAATAGATCAGATCGCAGACGAGAACGGCCTCGGATTGATTCTCCATGGTCCAATCCTTGCCGGTAATCCCCGCGTCGAGCATTCCGCTCTCCACATATCTCGACATCTCCTGGGGCCGACAGATCGAGCAGGCAAGTTCAGGATCGTCTATCTCAGGAAAATAATTTCTGGCAGCAGGTTTGATAAGCCAGCCGGCACTCTCAAAAAGAGCGATTGTTGCTTTTTCCAGACTTCCTTTCGGAAGACCGAGTTTCAATTGTTTCATAATTTCTCCGATCTTGATTCCTTCCCTGGTTCCTGATTTATAGTACAGCTCGCTCTCGTGCGAAATCCTTCAGCTTTTCCGATACACCGTATCAGGATCAAATATTTTCTCGCCGATTATCTGCAATTCCAGACCATTAATGCGGCGGAAAAAACACGAACGATACCCGGTGTGGCAGGATGCGCCGCCAACCTGTTCCACCTTAAATACCACGGTGTCATTGTCGCAATCAATCAGGATATCGTGAATAATCTGCACATGACCGGACGTCTCCCCCTTCAGCCATATCTTTTTCCTTGACCGGCTCCAGAAGTGGGCCTTTCCGGTCTGCAATGTCCTTTCCCATGATTCCCGGTTGATATAGGCAAGCATAAGGATATCACCACTTTCGTATTCCTGAACAATGGCCGGAAGCAACCCATCGGTGTTTTTTGAAAAATCCAGATCTACCATCTTCAATCCAATTATCCAGGACAACACATTCTTTGATTGTATTGTCAATTATTCAGATGTTCGTTACGCAAGTCATAACATCGACAACGACTTGTATTTAATGAATATATACCTTCTCCAAGGATCAATTTGATCCATTTGCTGAGGAGACTACATTATGCAGGCGAATTTTTTTGTCAAGATATTACTATTCATATTCATGCTCCTGTCAATTTCATTTTTATTCATGATATTGTATAATGCGAAGTTTTGAGATAGCATACCCCTGAATAGAAACACAGGCATTTTAAAAAGATAACCTCAAGGAGTCGTGTTAATGAAATATATAGAAGATAAAGATACTGTGGCCATCACATATACGGGAAAACTGGACGATGGGAAAGTATTTACAACTGTTACTGAGAAGAATCCGCTTATTATTATCTTGGGCAATAATGACGCTCCCCCGACCCTGGAACAGGCATTGTTAGGCATGGCCGTGGGCGATAAAAAAATTGTCCGCCTACCTCCCGAGGAGGGGTTTGGCCCCAGAAGAAAAGAATTACTTCATACCCTGAACCGGAAGTCCTTCGGCGCTAAAATCACCCCTGTTCCTGGAATTATCCTTTCCCTGAACATTGAAAAGGATGGAAAACAGCACCAAGTTCCCACCACCATCCTTGTAGTCAACAACGATACCGTCGTTGTTGACTACAATCACCCGCTGGCCGGTCATCATCTTAATTATGATCTGACCGTCACTGCAATTGATAAATCCTGCTGATTATTTTCTCAAGAGAACAAAGAACAGCATTTTTTAAAACAGGGAAACAAAGAATTGAGCGCATTCAGCTAATGTTTCCTTAATAAAAATTTCCTGTACATTCAAATATCCATATGTATAAAATGGATTATGTAAACCTCGATATTACCTAATCTGAAGGAGCTAACATATGCAAATTGAAGATGACGAGATATTACAGGGATTCATTGAAGAATCATTGGAGCATCTTGCAGACATTGAAAATGATCTTCTGGCCATCGAGGAAGCAGGCGAAAATATCGACGAAGATCTGGTCAATAAGGTTTTCCGGGCTGCCCATTCAATCAAGGGTGGAGCTGGATTCATGGGTCTTACCACAATCCAGGAACTGTCCCACGCCATGGAAAATATCCTTGGTATGATACGCAGCAAAAAACTGATTCCGACTCCTGAAAATATTAACGTTCTGCTCCTTGCAGCTGATCAGCTCCAACGGATGGTAGAAGATGTCCAATCAAGTAATGAGGTTGATATTACTGAACATCTTGTCCCACTTAATGCGATAGCCGCAGGAAATCCTCCTCCTCGTGCTGCCACTGAACCACCCGCAAAACGCGCCGCTGAACCAAAACCGAAAGCTGCCCCCAAGCCTGAACCGGCGCCCGAACCTGAGCCCGAACCGGAGCCTGAACCGGAGCCTGAACCCGAACCGGAGCCGGAAGCGGATATAGAGTCTGAGCCTGACTTCGAGGATGAGTCCGATTTCGACAATGAACCTGAACCGCAGATCGTTGCACCGGTAATGAAAAAACCCTCAACGGCCAAATCCGCCACACCGGCAACTTCTTCCGTCTTTGGTGCCGAGAGCGGCAAATCGCAGCAGAAAGTTGAGGCAACCATCAGGGTGCATGTCAGTCTTCTTGATCAATTGATGACCCTGGCAGGAGAGCTTGTTCTCAGCAGAAATCAACTGTTGCAGACCATCGGATCCGACGATTTCAGGAACGCTGAGGGGGTAGGGCAACGTATCGATCTTATAACCTCTGAGCTCCAGGAAGCGATCATGCTTACACGCATGCAGCCGATCGGAAACGTCTTCAGCAAATTTCCTCGTGTTGTTCGAGACCTGTCGACTAAACTGAAAAAAAATATCGATCTTACGATCGTCGGGAAGGATGTAGAACTCGATAAAACAATCATCGAAGCCATCAATGATCCTCTGACCCATCTGGTTAGAAATTCCGTGGATCACGGTATCGAGACTCCTGCTGAACGAAAACGCCTGGGCAAAACAGAGACCGGACTTGTTATCCTGAAGGCATACCATGAAGCAGGTCAGGTGGTCATCGAAATCAGCGATGACGGAAAAGGACTGGATGGAGATGTATTAGCCGCAAGTGCGGTGAATAAGGGGCTGTTAACCATTGAACAGGCCCAGATCATGTCCGATAAGGAAAAGATCAACCTGATCTTCCTGCCCGGTTTTTCTACCGCAAAAGAAGTGACCGATGTGTCGGGCAGAGGGGTCGGTATGGATGTCGTCAAGACCAACCTCGATCAGCTGGGAGGCAATGTCGACATCATATCCGAAGTGGGACATGGTACAACGATATCCATCAAGCTTCCCCTTACACTGGCAATCATCCCCTGCCAGATTATCATGATGGGCGGAGAGCGGTATGCCATCCCGCAGGTGAATCTGGAAGAACTGCTTCGCATCCCCGCCAGTCAAGTTAAAGAGCGTGTTGAACGGGTCGGAAATGCAGAGGTTGTCCGATTACGCGGCAATTTACTTCCCCTGATACGCCTTGCAGATGTCATCGGTGTAAAACGTACCTTTTGGGATGACTCGGAAAGAGCACTGAAGGAGGATCGGAGAGAATTAATATCCGACCGAAGGGGGCTCTCGTCGCCTGTTTTTCGCACTGCTCAGCAAGAAGAAAATGACCCTGAAGCTCAAAAAGACTATGTGGGAGAACGTATAGATTCTGACCGGAGGTCCTCCCCTGCCAGTGCCCTCAATATCGTAGTCGTCTCCACCGGCGCCATGAAATATGGCCTTATTGTCGATCGGCTTCAGGATTCCGAAGAGATTGTCATCAAACCTCTGGGACGTCACCTGCAACAATGCAAAGGATATGCCGGCGCGACTATTATGGGGGATGGCCGGATCGCCTTGATTCTCGATGTTGCCAATCTGGCCCGCATGGCACATCTTACCTCCATTACCGGAACGGACAGAGCTCAGGAAGTGGCTATTGCGCAGGAAGAGGCAAGAAGGGCGCAAAAAGACAAGCAGGCCCTTTTGATTTTCAGGAATTCGGAGACGGAGCAGTTTGGCGTCCCTCTGAATCAGGTTGAGCGGATTGAAAAAATCAAACGATCCGACATCGAGGACCTTGGCGGGAAACGTGTCATGCAGTATCGCGAGGGAAGTCTTTCCCTCATTTGTGTCGATGATATCGCTACAGTGCAGCCACTCGCCGACCACGATGATCTGCTTGTCATAGTCTTTAAGATAGCCTCACGGCTCATCGGACTTCTTGCAATCGGCCCTATAGATGCAATTGAAATTACAACTGAAATCGATGGTATAACCTTACGCCAGACAGGGATCATGGGTTCCGTGATTATCGGTAAGCACACGACAATGCTTGTCAATGTTTTTGAAATTGTCCAGACACTCTATCCTGAATGGTTCGAGGGCAAAGAAACATTTTCAGCAACCCAAGGAGCCGAAGACGCTCCTCCCCCGACCATACTCATAGCCGAAGACTCCAATTTCTTCCGTAATCAGGTGAGAGGATATATGACGGAAGCCGGGTACAATATCATTGAAGGCGAGGATGGCCAGATTGCCTGGGATCTCCTCCAAGAGAATGCGGATATCGTTTCGATGGTCGTAACGGATATTGAAATGCCGAACATGAATGGTTTCGAACTTACCCAGAAAATACGGAGTGATCCACGATTCATCCGCATGCCTGTTGTTGCATTAACGACACTCGCCGGAGAAGAGGATGTGGCCAAAGGTAAGTCAGTCGGCATTGATGAATATCATATCAAGCTTGACAAGGAAAGGCTGATGGCCTGTGTCCACGATTATATGAAGCGGATGCATTGATCCCTGAGGTAACGTTTATTATCTGACAGAGTGATGTTAATTGTGTTTCTCCGGTTTTTTCGGTAATGGTCTGCCGGACAGAACTCATAAGATAAAGATGAATTCTGGTGTTTATTTAAGAGGATACGCATGAAAGAAAGGAAAATCACAACCGATAAAGAAATCATAGAACTCGCCACATTTTATGTGGGAAACGGCCTCTGTGGCATGAATATCCTGAAAGTTCAGGAAATCAACAAACTGATGCAGATGACCAAGGTACCTCAAGCCCCTGATTATGTATTAGGCATTCTCAATTTGAGAGGACAGATTGTAACTATCATCGATCTAGGGAAAAAGCTTGGACTAGGAGAAACCGATACAACCAAAGACCCTCGCAATATCATTGTTAATTCAGCAGGCGGGCATGTGGGACTCCTGGTGAGTAAGATCAGCGATGTCGTCTCTGCGGATATGTCGAAGCTGGAACAGGCTCCTGCAAACATGAGTGGTATCCAGGGTGAATATTTCACCGGAGTTTATAAAACAAAGCAAAATCTTATCGGTATACTGGATATCGACAGGGTACTGCGGATTGATGACTAACCGATAACATGTTGACACAAAGAAAAATACGGGTACTCGTTGTTGACGACACCATCGTCTACCGGAAAGCGGTGTCCGACATCATGGAAGAACTGCCGGAAGTCGAGCTGGTCGGAGTTGCGCATAATGGCAGGATTGCGATGGCAAAAATCGCATCTCTGAAACCGGATCTTCTTACCCTCGATATAGAGATGCCGGAAATGAATGGATTGGAGGTCCTCGAAGAACTCCAGAAACAACACTTGGGGATAGGGGTAATCATGCTCTCCACCCTGACTGACGATGGTAGTGAAATGACCATGAAGGCGCTCGAATTAGGGGCCTTCGATTTTATCCTGAAACCCCAGAGTAAAAACCTGGCGGAAGGGAAAAATGAGATAAAACGCCTTATCCATCCAATGATCCAGGCATTTGCAAGATCAAAGATCGCCTCCACCCTCTTCGGGAAAAATGATATCTTCGCCAAACAGAGACCGGTTTTTAAAAAAATCGGTCTAGGGACAAGCAGCACTCTTGCCCAAAAACCTCAAACAGCACCCAGGTCGTCTCCGTCGTCTGCCCGCAGGGGAAAATCGGAAATTGTCACAATAGGAATCTCTACAGGTGGCCCGAATGCTCTTACCAAGATGTTGCCCCAACTTCCCGGAGACTTGGGCGTTCCCGTTGTGATTGTTCAACATATGCCACCTATTTTCACCAAATCTCTGGCTCAAAGCCTTGATAAAAAATGTGCGCTTACCATCAAGGAAGCCGAGGATGGCGAATCTTTGAAAAATAATGTCGTCTATATTGCGCCCGGCGGCAAGCAGATGAAGCTTAAAGCCGGCAGTGATGGGAAAAACAGATTGATAAAGATCACGGACGATCCTCCGGAAAATTCTTGCAAGCCATCTGTCGACTATCTTTTCAGATCAGTTGGAGATTATTATGTCGGTCGTACAACGGCTGTAATTATGACCGGAATGGGGTCTGACGGAACGAAAGGTATTGAAATATTAAAAAATAAAGGCTCATATATTATCGCCCAAAGCGAAGAGACCTGTATTGTCTACGGCATGCCGAAGGCACCGATCGAAGCCGGTTTAGTTGACGTGGTCGTACCTTTGGGAAAAATTGCAGATGAGATCATTAAAAGCGTTCGCTTTTTCTAAACTCTCCAGGATAGAGTGATATCCTTTTAAGAATGATACTTTTCAGGACTGATGCTAAAAATTAATCCCAGCGAACTCAAGTTTATTGCTCAGTACATTTATGATATCTCAGGGATATTTTTAGATGCGAGCAAGTCATATCTTTTTGAGACTCGCCTGAGCTCCATTGCCGAGGAACTGGGATGTACTTCATATCAGGATCTCTATAATAAAGCCAAAAGAGACCCCAAAAAAACTATTGAACGACAAATAATAGATGCAATCTCCACTAATGAAACACTTTTTTTTCGGGATAAAGGACCATTCGAACTTTTACAGCACAAAATCCTGCCGGAAATAATCGATAAAAGAACACCCGGTTCACCTGTTCTGAAAACAAGCATCAAGATATGGAGCGCAGCATCTTCTACCGGCCAGGAACTTTACTCGATTGCTATTGTCATCAAGGAACTCATTCCTGACCTTGCACGATACAATATTACACTTCTGGGAACGGACATTTCCGATAACGCTGTTTCCCAGGCAAGCTATGGAAAATACAATAAATTCGAGATCGAACGTGGTCTTCCTCAAAAACAGCTCCAACGATATTTCACTCTCTTCGGAGATTCCTGGAAAATAAAGGATGAAATCAGGGCCATGGTCAATTTCAAAAAGTTAAACCTTATGCTCCCCTTCTCAGCACTCGGTAAATTCGATATTATTTTCTGCAGGAATGTTGCAATTTATTTCACCCTTCCAGACCGGAAGAAACTCTTTAATAAAATAGCAGACAGCCTGGCCGACGATGGATTCCTGGTTATTGGTTCCACGGAATCACTTACCGGGGTTTGCCCACGCTTCATACCAAAGAAACATTTAAAATCAATATTCTATCAGAAGAAACTGTAAGAGGTCAAATATGAAAAATCTTACAATTCTTGTCGTCGATGATGACCCAGTCATCAGACGACTGCTCCAGCAACGCTTAAAAAAAGGAAATTATGATGTCCTCGTTGCAGCCGACGGGTATAAAGCGGAAGCTATTTTACGTGAAAAACATGTGGATGTCGTGCTCACCGACCTGATGATGCCAGGTGATATTGGAGGAATAGAAGTAACTGAAATTGCAAAGAGAATAAACAGCAGCATTGAAGTTATACTGATCACGGCACATTCCTCGGTTGATACCGCAGTCGAGGCAATGAAAAAGGGAGCGTCAGATTATCTGGAAAAGCCGATCAATTTCGACGAACTCTTTTTGCGGCTTGATAAGATCGCCAATGTACAGACAATTTACAGAAGTGCTCAAGAACTCCAACATGCAATGGATGTGACCGAACATGCGGCATCTGAAACAATCCAGCTTATCGAAATGAAAGCGGCAGAACTTCAAGGACTCCTTGATGAAATTGAAACTATTCTAAGAGACGAACACTATTCCGAAGAATCACGTATCTCTCATGCTCTCAATAAGATTTCGGGGATGTAATATATACCTCAACTTTCTACATTTATCGACCAATTGCTCCAACAAATAACGTCCCGTCAACCGTCGCATTTTCCATATTTGCCTCAGTCAGGTCAGCACCGGACAGATTGGCCCTGTAAAGATCCGCCCCTTTTAAATTGGCCTTCTTCAGGTTCGCACCAACAAGCACTGCTCCTTTTAGAACTGCCTTGCTCAAATCGGCCTTCTCCAGATTGCTTCCTGTCAAATTCGCCCCTTCCAGATCCGCCTCTCCCAGATTTTTATCTGAGAGATCAACGCCAGCCAAATCACATTGATAGCATTTCTTGGTTTTCAGTAACTTTTTCACGGTATTTGCCTTATCGCCGGATATCTCTTCTGATTTCATAGTGGCTGCCACAGAAATTTTTTCTTTATCTTCCTGTTTCTCTATCAAAAGATCCTTTTCAACAAGAGCTTTTTCCTTTCCAGAAGTTTTAATCGAGGAATCCTCTTCCACACTCATCTTGCCGCCAGTTATGTTTTGGGTATTCCCGGCACGCTCCTGACCTTCATTCGTCCTTGTGGCAGGCAGGGATTTGGTATCGTGAGAGGGAAGGGTTGGTGCTGTGGCGATGGGTTTAGCTTTGTCCCGGTCTTCTTTCGCAGGACCCACGTTTTTATCCTGGTCAGTTTGGTCGTGAACGTCAGTCGAAGGTACAAGGTTTTCTGAAACCAATATATCTTTTATGGGTTCATCAGTCTTCACAGGAGGAGCGCCTGATTTGTCCGGTTTCTGGTCATGGGTTGCTTTTTGTATGTTCACAATCTTATGATCAGCCTTTTCCTCTAATTTCCCTACTGATTTTTCAGGCTTGACCGTATCATCCACATTTGATTTTTTTTCAATTTCAGGTGTCCCTTCTTCTTCATACGGTTTGGTTTTGACAAACTCACCATCAAACTTTGCTCCTTTAAGGTATGCACCGTTTAATTCAGCCTCACTAAGGTCGGCGCCACGCAGATCGGCACCAGTCAGATCAGCACCTCCCAGACTCGCCCTTTGCAGATGAGCATTCTGCAAATCGGCTCCGGAAAAATTAACGAGGTACAGTTTTGCATCTGTAAGATCCGCACCCTGCAGATTCGCACCTGACAAATCCATTCTGTTAAGATCGGCGCCCGATAAATCACACCCTGGACAGGATTTTGTTTTTTGAACCGTACTGATGTTTTCTTTCACCCTGTCGCTATCACTCCCGGCATGCGCATTCGCCTCAAAACTAAACAGCGGGAGGAGACTCACCAACAACCAGATCTTGAACTGAGTATTTTTCACATTTTCCCTCATCTGCTTTTTAATTATTGATGGTGTTGCTTTTTCCACTGCCAAGGTGCGACAGGATCACTATCATTCCAGAGTCCGCGATGCTCGGACTTTGCCCTTTCCTGCAAACTTTTCCATCTGTCACATATCGGCTCATGACAATAATATACATGAACCCAGGCCAATCCTGATTTTATCAGTTCTTCACCGACATTCATGTTGTCCATCATAATCACAGCAACAAGCCGACCATATTTATCTACTGCCTTCGGTACTACCTGCACATCCTTTTCGGTTATCAGACTTCGGGTAAATTGGCTTGATTGGGCTCCATATCGTTGGTCCCATTCAGGAGTATCGATTCCCCAGACACGAACTCGTTGAGTCTTCATTTTTTGTTGGATCTCGATGGTGTCACCATCGATGACACGAACCACCTTGGCCTGAAAAAAAGGCGCCTCAGCGTGACAGACAGCATCCGGCAGGATAACACTCCCTGCCAAGAAAAAACACATACGGATGAGAAGCAATGCATCAATGCTCCGATAGAATTTTCCCGGCATTTTTTTTTAGTGATCGGAAGGAGATAGGGTATTCTCATATTGACAAACTCTATTACGTCCACCTTCTTTGGCAATATATAGCGCCGCATCTGCATAGGAGACTAATTTGTCTGAATTTTCCGGCTTGTCGATCTTCAGAGTTGAAATTCCCGCACTTATATGTACGTGGGTACTGGACATACCATCACTGAAGAGATGGTTACTAATAAGAACTCTGATCTTTTCTGCCAGATTAACAGCACCTGCAATACTTGTATTCGGAAGCAGGACAACAAACTCTTCCCCTCCATACCGGGCGGGAATGTCCGTTTTTCGAACTCTTTTCATTAGAATTTCGGCAAACTGCACCAAAACAAGATCACCAAATGCATGCCCATACGTATCATTAATTTTTTTAAAAAAATCAAGGTCCAGAAGGATGCACGATAATTCTAAATTATATCTGGAAGCCTGAAAATAGTGGTTATCTAACTCGTCCTTAAAATATCTGCGATTAAAAAGTCCCGTTAATCCATCACGTACCGCAAGATTTTCAAGCTTTTTGTTAAGTTTTTCAAGTTCGTTTACATATTTTTTTGCCCGAAGATGAATTTCAATTTTTGCCTGCAGTTCCTCTTCAATAAAGGGCTTTCGCAGATAATCACTGGCTCCTGCTTTAAAAAAATCGAGTGTGGAGTCCCTGTCATCGAAGGCGCTGACAAAAAACTGAGGGACCTGTTTCATATCCTCCCTTTGCCGCAGGAGTCGACAGAGTTCATCTCCACACATCTCAGGCATGAAATAATCAGTAATAACGATGTCATAAGGTTCATTCTGATTTTCAACAAGTTGTAACGCCTGCAAGCCATTCTGGGCCTCGAAAACCTCAATACCATTTCGTGCCAGCAACCTTTTTATCATCCTTCTTACCCCGGCCGAATCGTCAACGACCAGGGCTCGCATCCCTAAGAATTCCTTCTCGGGATTTAAAACCTTGTCAATGGCACGGGTGATATCACCTCGCTTAAATGGTTTGCTGATAAAGTCGATTACTTCAAGCTTGAAGCCTTTCCTTCTGTTTTCAATGGTGTCATTCGCGGAAACAAAAATAATCGGGATTCTCGCAGCCTTTTGTTTTTTTTCATCCTCTGCATCGCGTCCCCCCAATAACCGTTCACAGACCTCGAATCCACCCATCACCGGCATATCAATATCAAGCGTCAGAATGTCGGGCAACTTTTCCATCCATTCGATATAGGAGAGGGCCTCGATGCCATTTTTGGCCGTAACAACCTCGTAACCAACCTCTGTTAATTCGTTCTTGATTATGGTACAGATAGTCGACGAATCGTCTACAACCAAAACAGTCTTTTTATCCATAATATTCTCTTCCAGGCTCTTTGACAGGATCTGCGATATATACATTACATATCAGCATAACTTATTGGAAAATTCAACGACTATTCATCTCCAATGCAAAAAAATCATCCACTGAACTTCAAAAAAGAATATTTTTACTTTCCTTTTTGATATGATATAGTTATGCCAATGAAGAAAAACAGCCCCAATGTGTCTTCTTTTCACTCACATTCTGCCACCTCAAAGATGAAGCAATGCGTTATATCTCACAAGACCAGCTGACAGATTCCGAAGAAGATACCCGTAATTTTCTTGTGAATCTTCCTCTTTTCGACAGTTTTAATGTTGACGAACTCTCTGTTCTTGCAAAACACATGAGCTATGTTCATTTGCGAAGAGGCGAATTTCTCTTTGTTGAGGGTGATAAAGGCAACTTCATGGGTTTTGTGGTCAGGGGAGTACTTGAAGTTTTGAAGAAGGCTGAGACCGGTGAAAATATAATTATCGCCCGGCTGACCAAAGGGAGTTCAATCGGAGAGATGGCACTTATTGATAAATCTCCCAGGTCAGCCACCGTCATCGCCAAACAACCGACAACAATGGTCACTTTAACCGATAAAGGTTTTGATATCCTGACAGACAAATCCCCAGCACTCGGGGTTAAAGTGATGCAGAAAGTAGCTCGGCTTTTAAGCCTCAATATGCGCCGAACATCCAGCAGATTGGCCGATCTTCTCCAGACCAAGTCATGATATCATCCGGTAGCATTTTCAATGACGGGCACGAGATATTTTTAATTTTCAATCCTTCTTATTGATTTTAAGTATGCAGCGTTCCCTCACCATAGTCCTTGCCGAATCAAACCGTGAAGATCTTGAGAATGCAACAGAACTCATCCTGAACACCTTAAGAAGCAATTCCGGATGCATACTCAGAAAAGCCGGAAACGAAGAGGAACTGCTCTCATGCCTGAATAAGAAAGGTGTTGATATTCTTTTTCTCGATCTCCTTCTCCCGGCATCCAACAGAGGTTTAACGTTATTTGGCACCTTACGAAAACAGTTTGCACAAACTATAATCATACCGGTTATCCCTGAAGGAGCAGATGATCTCATTAAAACAATCCTTCAGCTGGATACTTTTTTTTATCTCAAAAAACCCTACCATCCGGCAGAAATCGAGGTTGCTCTGAAAAGGGCGTCTGAGAAAATTTTTCACTCATCTCCCGAACATTCTGTCCCTGATCTGAGCGGACAATCAACTTTTTATGGCATCATCGGCAAGAGTCCCTGTATGGTACGCCTGTTTGATCTCATCGCCAGAATCGCAGAGGATGACTTTTCCAATGTTCTGATACGCGGTGAATCCGGTACAGGAAAAGAACTTGTAGCCAAGGCCATCCACTTTCACAGCAGGAGGAAAAACAATAACTTCGTACCTGTAAATTGCGCTGCCATTCCCGATGATCTCCTGGAAAGTGAACTGTTCGGACATACGAAAGGGGCTTTTACTGGGGCGGCGCAGAATAAAATCGGCAGGATCCAATATGCCGACGGCGGGACACTGTTCCTGGACGAAATTGGAGACATGAAGGCATCTCTGCAGGCAAAGCTGCTCCGTGTTCTCCAGGAAAAGGAATTTGAACCGGTCGGGGCCTTAAAGGCTACCCCTGTTGACACCAGAGTGCTGGCAGCTACCCATTGCGATCTGGAACAGCTTGTTAAGGAAGGGCGGTTCCGGGAAGACCTCTATTATCGGCTCAGTGTTATCCCGCTCAATGTACCGGCTCTCAAAAGCCGGAAAGAAGATATACCGCTCCTTCTCGAATTTTTTATCGAGACCTACACCAAGAAACGCGGCAGGGAGCCGATTAGTTTTTCAAAGCAGGTCATATCCGTCCTTATGAATTACGAGTGGCGGGGCAATGTCAGAGAACTTGAAAATTTTGTGCAGCATATGTGTATCCTTTTCAGCGGTAAGATAATCGAGATCCATGATCTTCCCGAAAAATTTCTCTCTGCTGCCGTCAATTGTCCGGAAACTCCAGTCGATACTCCCGAACAGGTACAATCCACACCCCGAAATCCGCATCTCTTTTCAAAGAACCCAACGCATATCTCGGATCTGCGTTGGAATGAGGGTCAGATCGACTTCAACGAACTCATCAATAATCTCGAAACACAACTGATCATGCAGGCACTGAGGATTTCCGGCGGGAATAAAAAAGAGGCGGCCAGGCTTCTTAACCTAAAACGAACGACTCTGCTGGAAAAAATGAAAAAGAAGGAATTGATAGGATTATTGGATGATTTTTCTGAAAATGCCGATTTGAAGTGAGATACTGCGCGACTGTCGTGAAGATCCGGCGGTGGCTGAAACCCGATGCACCACTCTGATACTGTTATGCTGCAAGTTTAACCAGATTATTTTCAATTGTTTCCTTAACATCCTGCTCCGAAGCCGGGGTAAGAAGGATGTCGTTCACCCCGTACTTGACGGCCTTGATCACCTTTGATCTGGTCCACGCCGGTCCGGCCGCAATAAGAGGGACCCTGCAAGAAGAGCTGACCTTAATTGCAACCCCGAAGGCCTGTTCATCAACTTCATGCATCACGAGAAATACAGCTCTCAGACTGTCGGAAATATAATTATTGACATTATTTTTAAAGGAAAGCGTTCTAACGGTAAAACCTGCATGTTCAAGAACCAGCGAAATTTTTGCCGCCTCCTTGTCATCATCACTGATCAAAAGAATATCAGCGCCTCCTTTTCCTTCATGTCCTTCTGCCTCTGCAGGTAAAACTGATGTTTGTGGTATTTCCTTTTTACCGGAAACTGCTGATCCTTTCCAGTCCCGTTCTGCCTCTGTTGCCTGTGGTTGCGTCAGACCTTCAAGTTGGAGCAACATGATCGGGAAGAGCATCTGCACCTTACCCAGAGCCTTTCCTTCGATAGTCACAGTGCTGCTGCTCATATAGTAGGTCTGGTCAGGAATTGGTTCATCGGCTGCCGTTTCCACTTTCAAGGGGATAACCTGTTCGAGTTCCGTTCTGACAAACCTCAGACTTTTGATATATTGCTCTTCAAAAAATCCCGTGTATACTCCCGCTATTATATTGGCAATTTCATTATAGGCATCCTTGGCATCTTCGGTAAACTCTTCTTCCATCACGGCAGTCTCAAGCTCAGCCGGTGGAAGCATAATTAAAATACCTCCAATACGGATGGCATCCTTCAAGCCAACGAAGAGAAAACTTTTCCCCTCGACCTCCCCCCCCATTACTTTCATATGAGCGAGAACCTGCTTTCCGGAGACCTCTCCAAGGAAGAAATCCTCCTTGGTAACCGGGCGATTTTCAAGCCCGCTCAGCTGAACCTCAACCCCCAGGAGTCCGCTTACCTCTTCCTGCATTTTTGCCTGACAGTCATTCAACAAGTTGTCGACACGCTTTCGGTGCTTATTGACATCAATTACCGGAACATCAGGTTTTTCTTCCTCAAGAACGGTTTTCTCTTGAACATCGTCAACCGGCTCGCTCCGGGATGTCTTCCCAGCTGGTTTTGTCTCTTCTGCCTGCTCAAGACCAAATGCAGAGGCGGGAAGAAGTACAGTAATCTCTCCCATCTCAACATTATCGAGTTTCATCGACGAGGTGATCTGGTATAAAAGCTGGTTTGGAACAGGCTGATCAGATTCGACGTCAACCTTCAACGGGATGATTATTTCCTGTTCTTTACGTATGAATCGACAGGCATCCGGGTACATCTCCTCAAAAACTTTTGTGTACGACCCGGAAATTATATTGGCAATTTCACCGAAGGAGTCTTGTATCTCATCGTTGTATTCTTCACTACTTATCACCTTTTCAAGCTCATGCAGGGGGAGCATGATAAGTGTGCCGCCTAAACGTATCGCATCCTTTATGCCCACCAGCAGACATCCGGCACCTTCCACACCACCGGTAATATCCAGTTTGACGGCAATCTGTTTACCGACAGGCTGATCAAAAAAATCCCCCTTGGAAATTAGAGAGTTACGTGAGTCAGAAAGGGTAAGGGCAGCTCCGATCAATCCGGTAACTTCTTCTTGAATCCTTTTCGTTACGGATTCGAGTATCTTGTCAATTCTCTGCTGAGCTTTCATAGGAGTGTTGAAGCGGGATTTCCGATCAAATCAAGCAAACTTCCATTCTTAAGAACACCGTAATCATCTATCGGCAAGTAGAAAAAAAATATTTAAAGATATCGTAACCATGGTTTTAATTGCTTCGCATATATTTCAATTCAATCCAGAAGGTACCGTTAGCGCAACCAAAAGGGACGACAATGCGTGTTGCTCCGAAAAGCCCGCTGGTACGATATGACTCGCCTATTACTGTAGTAGGAATTGCCAATTTAACATCAATGTCGAAATTCGCAAAAAAGATCTTCAGGTTCCCTGCGACCATATTGGTAAGTTCCCCTATTGCGTCTTTGACATCATTATTCAGCTCCTCAACATCCATCCCGAGAAATGCCCCGGTGATAACTTTGGCGACAGTCTCAGGGCAATGAATGGCAAGTATACCCCTGACACCTCCCCCCAACCCGAGCATACTGGAAATGTTGGACGGGAATTCACCGCCTTTCCCGGTAAGAGGCACGCCATCTTCCAACTCCATCATTACCATGCTGGAAAAAACATCTTTAGTCGCTGCCACTATCTCTCGATCAAGCTTAAATTCGTCATTTTCCATAGCAAGGATATTTTGTTATAGGTCCAGAAATATTACTTTTAAAAATAACTATCCGATTTTATTTCTCTAATTGAAGTTCAATCAAAAAAGGACCGTGTGCCGTCTCAAAGCGAACGACCACTTTTTCAACATCCTTCGATGGTTGAAAATGATACGAAGATCCTGAAATCGTGGAGGGCAACGAGAGATCAATGTCCCTGCCATTTTCTGTCAGAACCGTCTTGACGTTCCCCCCCAGCATATTGGCAAGTTCACCGACAGCATCTTCGACGTCCTCGTTGATCTCACTGATATCGATACCAAGAAAATTACTGGTGATTGCCAGAGCAACCGGATGAGGAATATGAATAGCCAATACCCCCTTATGCGTCCCGGCCAGACCGATCAATCCGGTAATCGTATCTTGAAGTCTGCCGCTATCATTGACACCTTCTTCACTAACAGAGACATCCATCATCACCATAGTGGAAAATATCTCTATGGCCGCATCAATGATCTTTTCTTTAATTTCCACAGTCCTTCCTCCCTTATGTTATGATACTGTTAAAGGAGTGGTCCAAGAACTTCATTGACCTTATCAGGGGTAAAAGGTTTTTTTATGGAACCGACCGCTCCAAGACTTTTCGCTTCCCCGATGATATCATCTCCGGTCTCCGTCGATATCATCAGTACAGGGATGTCTTTCATATTGTCACGATTTGATTTCTCCCTCAAAAAAGAGATCCCATCCATATTGGGCATATTGATATCACTCAAGACTATATCTACTTTTTCTTTTTCAAGAATCGCAAGCGCCTCCAGACCATCACCCGCCTCGAAGATATTATCAAATTCAATCCCGGCCTGGCGCAGAGATCTGCCGATGATCTTTCGCATTGTACTGGAATCATCTACCAACAAAACATTCTTTCCCATTTTATCCTCCAATAATACAAAGTATCGAGTGCCTCAAATCAGACTTCGTTCATCTGGTATATCATAAGCCGAACCATACCTACAATAAAATTGCATCCATAAGAACTGTTTCTCCAAGGTTACTGAATTCCTCAAACAACCTGTCACTGGATAAATACTATCAGTTACTTGCCTGAATAATCAAACAACTTATCATTTTTTCTTCGTTTAAAAATGGTATTTTTCGGCTGATCTCTGGATACACCATATCTTCGGTAAGCGACAGTCATATTTTTGACACCTTTCTGCTCTCTGAAACACCCCCCTGCAAAGCACGCCAAAAGAATTAGTACTACTAACAAAATGAAATATATCAAAAAGAAAACCAATACACATCCACAGACTGAATGATAAATGTATATTGTGGTATATATTTTGCAAGCTTATGATAAAAAATCAATCCATTTTTTACCATCATGAAAAAAATCATCCTTTCACTCGCACTTATTTTCTTCACAACAAACCTGCAGGCCTCAACCAAATCAATCCTAACAAATATAGTTAAAGAAAAAGGCAGAGATAACATAGAACTACATCTATTTTTCGACATCCCTCCAAAATACACAATACAACAATCGGGAAAACGTATTAATCTTACCTTGGAAAAGGCTATAGTTGCTGATTCTTTACTTGATTTTTCTCCGGACGATAAAATAGTCAAATTCCTGCCTCTGGTCAGTGAAGAACAGACGGTCCTGTCATTTTTCCTCCGTTATAAACCCAGAGGGGCTAAAGTCACTCCTGGTAAGGACAACACATTAATACTGATTATTGATGTTGATACTGTTATTTTAAAAACCAGGACAGATATCGTTTCCAACTTAAAGAATACAAAAAAGGCCAGCAAGCCTGCAAAAAATCTCTCCAACCCGCTGCTTAATTCCCCCTACGCACATGACTGGCGTCAATTCTTCTCGCGATATGAATCCGGGGTAACGATCAAAGCCCCTGTTCAATACACCCTGCCCCCGTTTCCAGTCATAGGCATTCTCCCTCCCGACAAGGAAAAAAATCTCCTCCTCCTTCCGGCGGAGTTGAACACCCTCGCCTCGACCGGACAATGGAACGCGATGGAGCCGTTAGTGGCCGGGCTCTTAAAAAATGAGAAAGACCTTGAAAAGGGGAAAAAAATTGCACTTACCTATGGCGAAGTTCTATTCAGGGCGGGCAATTTCAGCGGAGCATATAAGCAGTTATATTTACTGGAGCATACATATCCTCGCGAACCGGTTGCTGTTTTTGCAAAATTTCTTCTCGCCGGATTAGAAGCAGCCTATGAAGATCCCTATATTGGCGACTTTAAACTTCACGAGATGGAATCGTCGGTGGAGGCAGACAACCCCTTGACCCCTTATTTCATACTCTTACGTATTGAAACCGCACTTGCAACCAATCAGCTGAAAAAAATGCAATCGCTCCTTACCCAAGATACTATCTCCTATCCTGAAAAAATTTTGAAAGTAAAAGAATTACGACAGGCAGATTACTGGTATGCCAACAATAGCCCCATCAAAGCCTATGTCCGCTATCAATTGCTCAACGATCAACCCCTCATTGAACAGCATTATTATTCACTGAACGGGTACTGTGATACCCTGTATCAGCAGAAGCTCTTTCCGGAAGCCACTCAATGCTACCAGAAACTGGCCCACCACATCACCGACAAAGACCAACTCGGCATGGTTGGCTACCGAAAGGCAATGTCGGAATTTCATTTCAAGCAACAATCTGAAGCTATTACAGATTTCTCGACAATCTCAGATGCCTTCTCCGGAACCGATGCCGGTTACAGAGCAGCGATAAAAAAAGCCGACCTCCTTTTTCTCACCAAGAAAAACTGGGAAGCCGGCAGTATCCGTGCTTATCGGATCATTGCCGAAAGAGCAACATCACGGGAAACAGCTGAAGAAGCTGCTCTCAAGGAGGCTTTAGTTTACAGAATTAACGAAAAGAAGGAAAAGAGTATTGAACTTCTGATGACCTTCCTCCGCAATTTCAGGTCAGGTAACCTGATTGAAACAGCACAGGCTGTACTCATCGAAATCCTTCCGGGTGAACTGCAGCGGCTCGTCCGGGAAAAAGAATATGTCAAGGCACTGGTTCTCGCCAAACAGAACCAGACGTTTTTCGAGAAAAACTGGTTAGATGTCGGTCTTCTTGCTGATATTGCCATTGCCTATCAGGGAATTGAACTCTTTGATGAGGCAAAAAACACCTATCTGTATCTGATGGAAGTCGGGGGAACAAAAGCAGAAGAAGACTATCTTCTCCCACTCATCAAGATACTTTTTCGTCAGAGCAAGTTTGATGCAGTTGATACATATGCGGCACAGTATTCACACAAATATCCTGCCGGCAAGGATATGCAGCAGGTCCTTTTCTTCAGAATAAAGGCCTTGCTGGCTGCAAACAGGATTGATCAGGCGATTACCCTTCTTCCCTCCCCACTCCCTGATGCGCTCGATCTGCAGAATCTTGCCGCCACCCTTTATTTCCAGAAAAATGACTTCAAAAAGGTCACGGATATCCTATCACCACCCTGGGACAAACAGGAACCCCTTTCCCAAAATTCCAGGTTTTTGCTCGCCGAAAGTCTCTATAAGCAAGGTCTCCATGATAAAGCGGAAGATATTTTCTCCACCCTGCAGGACTCTTCCCCTTTCCAGGACCAGTCTCAGTTCAGACGTGCAGAAATTCAGATAAAAAAGGGGCAGGTGGAAAAGGCGGTAAAGCTCTTTCAACAAATTGTCGACAAAGGTAAAGACCCGTTATGGCAGAACCTGGCCAAAAAAGAATTGCAGTACGCTACCCTTTTGAAAAAAATATGACGCATAGACATCCACCTGTCAGAAGAGTTACAACTTTCTCTCATGAACTTATCGTAGATGCCTGTATCGACACCAGACGAGGAGTCCACCATTGAAATCCTTAGACCTCTTTGACCCGAGCATGAATCTTCTGAGCAAGGTAATGGACCTTCGTGCCGCCAACGGCAAGATCATCAGCTCCAATATCGCCAATGCTGAGACTCCTGGGTATGCCCCGGCCCGATTCGAATTCGAACAAGAACTTCGTCAGGCGGTGAACCGGAATGGATTTTCACTTGCAACTTCTCATCCTTCCCATATCCCGATTGGAGGACACAGCCTTGATTCCGTGGCCGGAAAAGTGACTACACTCCCTGATAAAACAGGCATTGGTGATAAAAACGGTGTCAACGTGGACGAGGAGATGATTTCTCTTTCTGAAAACGAAATCATGTATGAAACAGCAGCCCAGATTTTCAAAAAGAAGCTGACTCTTTTGGGATATATTATTCAGGGCGGTCAATAATCATTTCAGTCAACCATTTTAAATGGAGATAGATTATGGATATTTTCGCTTCATTCCGTGTCAGCGCATCGGCATTAAAGGCGCAGACTATTCGTCTGGATACCATCAGTTCCAATCTTGCCAATGTTGAAACAACCTCGACCCCGGAGGGTGGTCCCTATAAAAAGAAATCCGTCTACTTTCAAAGTAAGCCGATTTCTTTCGGTGAACATCTGGATAATACGGTCAAGGGGTCAGTACAGGGCGTCGAAGTAACAAAGATTCTGGAAGATCAGGACCCGCCCCGCAAGCTTTTCAATCCGTCCCATCCGGATGCAGATAAGGACGGATATGTTGCAATGCCGAATATCAGTATCCTGAAGGAAATGGTGGATATGATGTCGGCTACCAGATCGTATGAAGCCAATGCCACAGCCATCAAATCCGAAAAAAGAATGGTCCAAAAGGCCCTTGAAATCTAAAGGTAACGAGCGATGACCACCATACCCGGCATCAGCAGTCAAGCACCCCTTGCTTTATCCCAGCCTGACTTGAGTGCATCCTCTCAAGCGGAGAAAAGTTTTTCAGACATCCTCTCCTCCACACTCGATCAGGTTACAAAGGCCCAGAACGCCGGTGATACCGCAATTGAAAAACTGAACACCGGCGAAGCAAAGAACATGCATGAGGTAATGATCGCTGTCGAAGAAGCTGATATCTCATTGCGGATGCTGGTGCAATTTCGAAATAAGGCGCTACAGGCCTATGATGATATCATGAAGATGCAGATTTAGCCCCTAAAAGAAACATGCGGATTGCGGCTTACGGCCGCTAGAAATTTATGTTCATTCACTATATGAAAAAAGGATTTTTTCATGGCTGAAGAATATGCTCGGAATGGAACCATTGATGGGACAGAAAACAAACCGATACCGCGGAAAAACCTGCTCACCCTGATCAGAGAATGGCCCTTATCCAGACAGATCGCAACAGGAGCGGTCGTGGTAATATCCCTTGCTCTCTTCGCGGTCCTGATCATCGCGGCTCGGACAGCCGATTACCAGCTTCTCTATGCCAACCTGAGCGAAAACGATGCCGCACCGATCGTTAACTGGCTCAAGGCGCAGAGAATTCCTTATCAGCTGAAAAATGAAGGGAAAAACATCTGGATACCGGCAAACCAGCTCTATGAAACGCGGCTCAATCTTGCCTCCAATGGCCTTCCCAACGGCGGAGGTGTCGGTTTTGAGGTCTTTGACAAACAAAGCTTCGCTCTGACGGATTATGTCCAGAAGGTCAACTACACCAGGGCCCTGCAAGGAGAACTTGCCCGAACGATTGCCTCGCTTGCCCCGGTTGAAAGTGCCAGGGTTCATCTCGCACTTCCCGAAAAAAGCCTGTTCAAAAATGAGCAGAAACAGGCAACCGCCTCGGTTATTCTCACCCTTGCCCCGGGCAGGACCCTGGAGAAAAAACAGGTCCAGGGCATCATCCATCTCGTCGCCGGATCGGTCGCCGGACTTGAACCGGATAAAATAACCGTGATCGGCTCAAACGGTGTGATTCTTGATTCAGGAAAAACCGACGACAAGGATAAACTTCTCTCCGTCGATATGCTCCTCTATCAACAGGAGGTCGAGCATCGCCTGGAAATCCAGGCCCAGGATCTGCTTGATAAGACCATGGGGAAAGACAAAGCCATGGTCCGGGTCAGTGCGAGTCTTGATTTCGCCAAGGTGGAAAAAACCCAGGAACTTTTTGACCCGGATGATTCTGTGATCAGGAGCGAACAAGTCAACCAGGAAAACTCCGGCAGCCAGACAACCGGAGGGATTCCGGGTGTCCAGTCAAACCTGCAGGGCAACAGCGGCATCCCCGCAACCACAGGTGAGGCCCCAACCAGTAAAACCTCGCGAACAACCAATTATGAAATCAGCAAGACCATAAGCAAAACAATCAATCCTATCGGATCCATTACAAAACTCTCGGTATCCATACTGGTGGCCGATAAAATCACCCCTGCTCAAAACGACCAACCGGCCAAGACGGAGCCCCGGACAGCGGAAGATCTGAAGTCTCTTGAAACAATGATTTCAACTGCCCTTGGTCTCAATCCCGCTCGTGGCGATCAAATCAATATCCTTTCCATGCCGTTCACTGAACAACCGGCAGAAAAACTTGCCGCAGGCGGAGTTGTACCGTCCAATCTGCTCTACCACTATCTCCCTGCGCTCAAGATTGCGCTGATCCCGATCGTGACCCTGCTTCTCTATTTTTTCCTCCTCCGCCCGATCATCAAGACGATGAAAGGCGAAGTAAAGGAACACTATAAAACCGTCGAACAACTCGAACGGGAACGACTTGCGGCACAAAAAGCTCTGGAAGAAGAGAAAGAGGAGGAGATTGTCGAAATCGTTGAGGACCACGTGGTAACAATGCGCAAAGAGATTTCTAAGAATCCAGTGCCTTCGGCCTACATTATTAAGAATTGGATCAATGAAGGATAGGATATGGGGATAGATACGCTTACCGGGCTGAATAAGGCCGCTGTTTTTCTCATCTGCATGGGTGAAGAAGTTACAGCCAAGATATTCAAGGAGCTCTCCGACAGCGAGGTCAGGCAGGTTACGCGGACAATGGCAAATATTGATCATATCCCGAACTATATCAAACAGAAGGTCTTTGAAAATTATAACGAGTCGCAGACGCAATTCGCCGGCTTGTTCGTCAAAGGAGGCGAATTCGCCAAGAAGGCTATTGCTGCCACGGATGAAGGCTCGCGGACCCACGATCTTATGGAGCAGTTCATCTCCGGCACTGAATCACGTCCGCTGGAAACCATTGCCCTGATGCAGGCACGGATGGTCGCCAGCTTGCTGGAGAAGGAACATCCTCAGACCGTGGCTCTCGTTCTCTCGACCCAGCATGTTGAACATGCAGGTGAAATCCTTTCCTGTCTCCCCGAAGAAATCCGGGCGGATGTTGTCTATCGTATAGCGAAAATCGAAAAAGTATCCGCCGAGGTCATCAACCGAATAGAGGACGCCCTCCATCGTGAGATTGGACTGGTGGCAGGAAAAGAGCAGAAACAACTCGGTGGTATCGATAAGGTGGTCGATCTTCTCGGCCACCTGGAGAACAATCTCGACACGGAAATCCTGGAAGCCATCGAGGAATCCGATGCGGAGATGGCTGAAGAAATCCGCAAGAGAATGTTCACCTTTGAAAATCTGATCGCCCTTGACGGACGTTCTCTGCAGATGATACTGCGCGAGGTGAACAACGATTCCCTGACCATGGCCCTGAAGACGGCCTCGGAAGAGATGAAGGAAAAGATCTACGCCAATATGTCGGCACGGGCTGCCGATATGATCAAGGATGATCTTGACGCGATGGGTCCGGTCCGGCTCTCCGAGGTTGAGGCAATGCAGCAGTCGATCGTAAAAATCGCGATGAAACTGGAAGAAGAAGGAAAACTGGTGCTCGGAACCGGAGGCGGAGATGAGCTCGTCTAAGGTTTACAAAAAGCCCGGTTCATTTATCCCTGAAAAAATCATCTCCACGAAAAATGAGCTGCCAGGATGGAAATCGGTGACGATTCCGGCTGAAAATACGGATGATGTTTCTTCTGTCGGCAGCACATTCAAACGCCGTCATCCTGCGGAAAAACATTTCGTTTCCGGAACAGACACCAATAAGCATCCGGAATCGGTCTACAAATCTAATTTTCCCACTCCAGAAGCAAGCCTGAATGCAGGAGATGAGCCCGGCATGTCCGATCCGGAGAATGATCTCTCTATCTCACCCGTATTAAAACCGCCGGATCTTGAAAAGCTTCGGGAAGAGGCCTACAACCAGGGCCTGAGTGACGGTTTAAAAATAGCGGAAGAGGATTTCGGCTCAAGCGCCAAGGCCCTTGTCATGGCCTGCGAACAGGTCAATACTCTCCGGGAAACCGTCCTGAATAACAGTATGGCCGAAATGGAGAACCTTGTTCTGGTCATAGCGGCAAAGATCATCCGTCACTCCGTCACCGAGCAGGATAGGACCATTGTCGACACTGTTGCTGATGCTATACGTCAGGCGGTCAAGTCGGATGAGCTGGTCATTGAAGTTAACCCTGCCGATTTAGCTGTAATAAAGGCCAAATCAAAAGATTTTATCGACGCGATCAGCGGCCTCGAGAATATTGTCGTCCAAGGTAATCCTGCCATCGAACAGGGAGGATGCAGTATTGATTCCAGTACCAGTATGGTTGACGCCACCATAGCCGGCCAGCTGCGAATCATTGAGGAGAAGATCAAAGGAAAGACCTGACGCTCCCTAATGCCTTGACGAATTTTTATGTAACCGGCCCCGGCCTTAAAGAATTATTATGTCTCTTGATCCAGTATCCATAGAAGACTGTAGAATTATCAGTGTCTCCGGTAAAGTGACCCGGATTATCGGGCTCGTTGTGGAGGGATATTGTCCGAACTCCTCGATCGGCACGCTCTGCCGGATCACACCCTTGAACAATAGCCCGCCTGTGTACGCCGAGGTTGTCGGTTTTCAGAATTCCAAGGCACTGCTGATGCCGCTTGGCGATCTGCGCGGCCTCGGACCGGGAAGCCTGATCCATGTGATCAAAGACAGTGCAACCATCAAGGTCGGCAACAATCTGCTTGGCCGGGTTATCGATGCGATGGAGATCCCGCACGACGGACTCCCCGCCCCTTTCCTGACTGAAGAAAAACAGCTCTACTCCCATCCGCCGGGACCTATGCAGCGGAAAAACATCACCGAAGCGCTGGATCTCGGCATCAGGGCCATCAATGGTCTGATCACCTGCGGCACCGGCCAGCGCATGGGCATCATGGCCGGTTCAGGTATCGGCAAGAGTGTGCTTCTCGGGATGATGGCCAGATATGCCCGTGCCGACATCAACGTCATCGCCCTGATCGGTGAACGTGGACGGGAGGTCCGCGAATTTATTGAACGCGATCTGGGCAAGGAAGGCCTGGCCCGTTCCGTCATCGTGGTAGTCACATCAGACCAGTCGCCCCTGCTGCGGATGCGCGGTGCCTTTGTCGCCACTGCCATCGCCGAATATTTTTGCGCAGAGGGGAAAAACGTCCTTTTAATGATGGATTCCGTGACCCGTTTTGCCATGGCCATGCGCGAGATCGGCCTGGCTATAGGAGAACCTCCGACTACCAAGGGATACACCCCTTCCGTATTTGCAACCCTGCCGAAACTCCTGGAGCGTGCCGGCAGTTTCCGTGACCAGGGATCGATTACCGGGCTTTACACCGTCCTCGTCGACGGTGACGATATGACCGAACCCATTGCCGACGCCGTCCGCTCCATACTGGACGGGCATATTGTCCTGTCCCGCGATATCGCCGCCAGAAATCATTATCCGGCCATTGATATCCTGAACTCAACAAGCCGGGTCATGCGCGACATTATCTCTTCCAGGCATCTCGAACTTGCCGGACGCGCCCGAAATGTCCTTGCCGCTTACTCGGAAGCGGAAGATCTGATCAACATAGGCGCCTACGTAAAAGGATCAAATCCTCGTATCGATTTTGCCATCAGTAAGATTGATGCAATCAATGAATTTCTCCGTCAGAATTTTGATGAATCAACCTCTCTGAAGCAGACGAAAGAGGAACTCGGGTTTCTCCTGAATGAACGAAAGGATGTCGACACACCGGCCAAAAATCGTCGTGCCGGTGACCAGTAGTCGTGCATCAGCACCAGTTTTTTCTTACCTGACGTCCCATAATGAAACCATTTTCTCTCGATACGGTCCTGAACTACCGGGTTCAGCTTGAAAAAATAGCCAAGAACCGACTGCATGCAGCCGAAAAAAAACGAGCAGAGACTCTCCTGCAACTGCAGCAGAAGGAGGCCCTCTTCAACATACTGGTGGGAGATCTTGCCAGGCTCCAGTCTCAAGGCATGGATGTTGTTGAAATGATACGCTATGAAGAGAGAATCAACGTCGAGAAAAACGAACTCGACCTGCTCAAGAACACGCTTGTCGAAAGGGAAGAGACGGTTCTGCGCGAGCGGGAGAATACCATAACAAAAAGCAAAGAACGAAAGGTTATGGAAAAGCTGAAAGAGAAACAAAACGCCGCCTGGCAGCACTACCTCAATAAAAAAGAAGCTGCCCTGCTCGATGAGATTGCTGTTATTTTCCATGAGAGATAATCATATTATACCAATAACCTATCAATACTTTTAAGGGAATATTTCAATGAAAAATCCGTCCTCGGTTGTACTGTTTTTTTTCCTTTTCATGACTGCAATCCTTTTTTCATATCACCTGTGTCCTGCTGAAGAGGCTCTCCCTGCCGCGACAAAGCCCCCTTCCTCCTTCTCGTCGGTGGAAGAACGCCGGCTCCTGACGAAAATGCAGGAGGCGCAGGCAAACGCCACCGAAGAACAGAAAGGCCTGCCGATGAGAGAAAAGGAGCTAAAGACATTGACTGAAGAGGTCGATAAGAAACTTGGAGAAATCAACCAGAAGCTGGAAGAACTCCAGGCGATGCAGAAAAACATCAAAGTTCTGCTGACCCAGAAGGATGCTGAAGAACTGAAACGCACCAAAGAATTGGCTAAAATTTATGAAAAAATGGCTCCTGACAAGGCAGCATTCGCCCTCGCCAATATGGACGAAAGGCTGGCAACTAACCTTCTGGCAAATATGAAGGCGAAATCAGCTGCAAAGATTTTGAATATTCTCGACAGAAAGAAAACCTCGGAACTCAGCACAACATTTTCAACTGTTAAGTGACAATAAAAATTATGGAAGCCATCGTCGTCATTCCCGCACCTTCACTGACTCCTGCTCCAGGCGGACAGCATCAGACAAACCGCACCGGCGGCGATCAATCATTTGCACCATCCCTTTCACATGCCATTGCCGGCCGGAACAAAAACGATGGTCACAGTTCTGAAAAGCCTGCCGCGAAAACCACACCGACTCGTCCGGAAGAAAAACCGGAAGAAAAAAATCCGACAGGATCCGATCAGCCCGAAAAAGTAACCACCAGGTCAGACCGGCACGAAAAACCGTCATCTTCCCCGGAGGATCCCCTGACGGAAAAACCAGCAGCAGATACATCATCCGAAATCGTTACAGATTCTGAAGCGGTCGGCACGGACAAGGTAGCGGATCCCACTGTCATATTTGCCGGGGGGTTACAGGGATTCTTATTCAGTCTCAAAAACGATACTCCTGTATCCGATATGCCGAAAACAATCCCGGCTCTGCCGGATAGTCTCCTTTCAGGGCAACAAGATGGCCGGAATATTCTCCAGAACCTTACAAATTTCAAGAAGGATGCCTTGACCTTCGAGCAATCCAAGAATCCCCTCCCGTCGGATACAACCTCCCCAAAGATCCTTGACGCACTGCCCGGCGCGCTTCCGATGGTAAAACAGGATGGTTTGAATATCCTGCACGACACCTATGGACTGCAACCAAATAGCCAGTATACGGATGCCGGGAATATACTCAAAGACCAGTCAGGCGCTTTCCCAAACACCGGCAAAGACCTCATGCAGACCGGAGCAGGCACGGAACATGATACTTTGATCGCCCAGCAACTCCAGAAAATCCTGTCAGCCAATGGGGCGGATATGTCCACCATTAACCAAAAACCTGCCCTGCAGAATCAGGCCTCCGGCCTGGACACCCTTTCCGGTCCGCTCTTCACCATCACCGACACGTCAACTCAATCAGCTCAGCAAGCGACCGCAATTCCCGGTGTTGCCACTGCAACGGTAATCACCGCTCTCTCCAAAGGACCGCTTCCAGGTGATAAAATCACGGAAAATTCCCCATCCAGACTCGAGGATAATCATCCAGGCATTCTGACAAAGCCTGAAACACACGACCAGAAAGACACATTAAAATCCCCGGGAAAGGATGCCTTGCTTCAAGACACAGCCGATCACCGACAGACGACCCTTGTCACTTTGACATCATCACCGGATACTGCCGGGAGCAGTCCACAGGCAGGACAATTTTCATTCGGAAGCGCACTGACCCAGAGTCTGCAGACAGGACAACATGCAACCGGGACATCCGGGACGAATGCCCTTCCCTTGTGGACGCCGTCTCAGGAGAACGGACTTGTGAATCAGGTTATGCAAAATTTTCAGCTTAATTCCAACTCACCATCATCAAAGCTGGTTTTGAAGCTCCATCCGGAAGAGCTTGGTGAGCTGAAAATTGACATCCAGATGAAGGATGGGGCTATTAAAGCGAATATTTTCACCCATTCCGAACAGGTTCAGCAGGTGTTGGAAAAATATATCCCGAAGCTCAGATCATTCATGGAACAGCAGGGACTCACGGTCGATGAGATTCTTGTGACCAATACATCCGATAACGTCGATGGGCACAATCTGTTTCAGGAAGATTTCGCCAATAATCATGATTTTTCACAGCCCGGAAAATCCACCAGATCGGCCTCATTTGCCGATCTCACCTTTGAAAAGGCATTTTCTAAAACAACCGACGCCATTTCCGGAGTCAACGTGACAGTGTAGGAGAAAAATATGACCACCTCTCAGAGTATTACCAATTCATCAATAGCTACCTCTACAGCAAAAAGTGCTGCAACATCAAGTTCAACAAGTTCCAGCACATCCTCAAGCAATACTGTCATGGGCAAGGCGGATTTTTTGAAGCTCCTCGTCACCCAGCTCAAGAATCAAGATCCTCTGAGCCCCGACAATCCGACAGAATTCACTGCCCAGCTTGCCCAGTTCAGTTCACTGGAACAATTGACCAACCTCAACAGCAGCATGGACAACATGGTGACCGCCACCAATAACTCAACGAAGATTTCTGCCCTGGATATGATCGGCAAAGATGTCACCTTCACGGGCAGCAAGTTCTCATATAGTAACGAGCCCGTACAACTGGGATACACACTTGATGGGGCCGCTTCACAGGTACAACTTCTCATCCAGGACAGCAATGGCCAACCAGTACAAACCATTGACGGCAAAGATTTAACCAAAGGAAATCATAGTGTTATTTGGGACGGTAAAAATCTTAACGGTGATAAAGTACCATCCGGCACATATAAAGTCATTATCCAGGCAAAGGGTATAGACAGTACAGGTGTTGCGGCATCGCCGTTTATCAGATCCCAGGTCACCGGCGTTGACCTTAGCGGTGTGGGGACGGCCCTTCTCAACACCAAGGCCGGAGATATTGATTTTAGTAAAATTCTCGGAGCATTTCCGTCAAGCGGTTCTTAAAATTCCCCTGTGAATGTTACTGCAGGCGGAAAGGGACGATCCACTTCACTGATATCCACACAAGTTGGCCGAACTGAGACCATGATAAGTGTTCGAGCAAAAGAGAGTGGACACGGCACTGTAAGGATGTATTAACAGAGCGAAAGCTGTTTTTAAAACACTGGCGCGCAACAAGAGGAGAACAACCATGGGTATTTCAAGTGCATTGTACAGCGGGGTCAGTGGCCTTAATACAGATTCACAAGCCATGACTGTCATCGGCAACAATCTGGCAAACACCAGCACCGTCGGTTTCAAAGGGGCGCGCACGGTCTTTTCCGACCTGCTCTCAAGCACCATCTACGGATCGGGTGGGGCATCCCAGGTCGGGCGAGGTGTCGGAATGTCCAAGGTCGATAATGTCTTCAATCAGGGAACTTTCCAGTCAACAGATTCAAATCTCGATTGTGCCATCGAGGGTACCGGCTTATTCTTACTGAAAAAAACAGGGGATGATACAACCTATTATTCCAGAGCCGGTGCATTCCGCTTCGATGAAAGCGGTTATCTGATTAACCCGGAAGGTCTGAGAGTGCAAGGGAAGCCATATGACACCAGCGGCAATCTGATCGCAGGCGATCCAAAGGATATCCAGGTTGTCTCCGCAGGACTGGAGCCTGCCAACGTCACTACGACAATGACTTTAAATACGAATCTGGATGCCAGTGCCAAGGAAATACCAGTAGCCACCGCCTTTGATTATACCAATACAACCACTTTTAATTATTCATCTTCCACCCAAGTGTATGATACTTTGGGAAATCAACATCTCGTTACCCTCTATTTCAGAAAACAGGATGAACTCGGTGGCGGCACCGCAAACAGTTGGAATTGGTACTGGAGCGCTGCAAATGCTGCAGGAACTGCTCTCGGCCAAGGCGGCAATCCGAATACCATTGCCGGCTCCTTTACCTTCCTCCCCGATGGAACACTGGCGGCCCCCGCTACCGGAACCATTGCATCTGGAGACCTTAACTGGGCAAACGGTTCGACTCCAACCGCCATCGGCCTTACCTTCGATACCACCCAATTCAAGAGTGATTCGGTAGTTATCTCTCAGTCACAAAACGGCTACGGGGCAGGAAATCTGACCGGCGTGACGATTGATAATGCCGGGGCGGTAACCGCCGCCTACTCAAATGGAGTCCAGAAAAAGATATCCAGCCTTGTCCTCGGTAAATTCAACAGCCCAAACGGCCTTGAACTGGTGGGCAGCAATTTGTTTAAGGCAACCGACAGTTCCGGCACTCCCCGCGTCGGTCTTCCCGGCCCTGAACTGGGCAAGGTTTTCACTAATTCCCTTGAACAGTCGAATGTTGACATGGGAGGGCAATTCGTCGAGATGATCACGGTCCAGCGCGCCTTTCAGGCCAACTCAAAGATCATCACCACCGTCGATGATCTTTTAAATGAAGTTATCCAAATGAAACGGTAACGAGTCATAAATTTGACTTATTTCTCTAAGGGTGTTGTCGATGCCATCTGTTTGACGACACCCTTTTCTTATTCATTTGCCTATAAAATCTAATTTTTGGCTCCCTTCCCCCGCCATTCCCTCTCTAGAAATACTTCTGGAATAAATATTGCATCCTTGAGTATACACTGCCCATCTGTTTATGATGCAAACAGGCAAAGATCCCGCTTTCGGCCATTAAACAAAAAGCGTTTAGATTGCTGATATTATGAATATATGTCGGATTATAACTATTACTACTTTTGATCATCGGACAAAACCTAGAAATGATGATCTTGCCTGCAGGTATCTCTGGGCGGGGGCCTTATTGTCAATACTTTGACGATACGGCTCAGACTTCGTAGGATAATCTCTCAACGGAATCAAAATTCATGGCAGAAAAAAAAGAACCCCCGAAAACAGACGCTTCCCCTGAGGATAAGGGGAAAAAGAAAAAGTTGATTATCATTATTGGAGCCGTCGTCCTTGTTCTTCTCATCGGTGTGGGAGCAGGCGCCTATTTCTTCCTGAAAAAAGCCCCCCCGGAAAAGAAGGAAACAGATCCGGGTCAACACGTCCCGGTCCCTGAACTCAATCATGCTGCCGACATCGGACCAATGGTCGATATCGCAGAATTTATTGTCAACATTATCAGCGCCGACGGAAATCATTATGTCAAGACCGCCCTAACACTCGAACTGACCACTCCTGCCGCCAAGGAAGAAATCAATCAACGTATGCCCCAGATTCGTGATGCAATCCTGCTACTTATCGGGAACAAGACCATTGAAGAACTTCAGGATCTGGAAGGGAAAAAAGAATTAAAGGCGGAAATAATGAGCAAGATCAATGGCTTCGTACAGTCAGGAAAGATCAAATCAATCTTTTTCACTGAATTCGTCGTCCAATGACCTGAACAAAGGGGATGTGTAGTGGAACCTATTCTCACCAAACAGGAAATCGCCGAGTTGCTTGCGGCCATCAAACAGGGAAAGGTGTCGACCGACCTTGAAATGGCCGAAGCCCTTCTTGTTGGAAAGGATGCAAAACCACTCAATCTCTTTCAGATGGGCACCTTCGACGATGAACAGGTGCGCATCCCCAATTTTGATATCATTCTTGATGCCTTTTGCCAGAACTATTCGATTTCCCTCACCAATCAACTGCAACGAACCTTCGCTATGGTCAAAACCGGAATTGATTCCTTCCGGTTCCAGGAATTCCTGCTTCAAAATAAAGATGTCGGCGCTATCGGAGTGCTCGACCTGGCCCCATTAAAATATGGGGCCCTGATCATGATCGACCAGCAATTGTCTTTTTCCATGATCGAAATCATGCTGGGCGCATCGACAGATCTTGGGCCCTTACAATTGAACAGAAAACTGACCACTATTGAACTCAGTGTACTGAAAACAGTAATGACCAATGCCTGCAGCGATCTTGACCGGGCTTTCCAGCCCCTGCTCGATCTTAAATCGAGCCTCCTGAAGGTTGAAAACAATCCAAGACTGGTGTCGATCACTGACCCCGATGCAGAAATTCTCGTCAGCAGATTCAATGTGACAATTGGTGATATCACGGGAGAATTCAACCTGGTTTTTCCGATCGCCACCCTGGATCCCTTACGGGAACAGTTCAAGGAACTTCTTAATGTCCATAAATCAAAACAAGGTTTATGGACTGATATCTTCACCGAGGAACTCTATGATATGACCACCACCGTCATCGCCCAATCCGGGACAATATCACTTACCATCAACCAGCTTCTCGAACTAAAAGAAGGTGAAATTATTCATCTTGATTACGACCCGAACGCCCCCTTAAAGGTACTTGTGGAAGACAGACTTAAATTTTATGCAATACCCGGGGTCTTGAATGGTAAAAAAGCGATCAGCCTGACCGGCGTTTTTGAGCAAGGAGCCTAGATATGGAAACAACCAGACAACCAGGGGTTCGGCCTGATCCCGAGGAAATCAAAGAACTGCTTGAAACAAATAGTCAGGCCGTTATTCATCCCCCGGAAGGGTCTCTCCATAAGGCGGATGGCACCGCAGGACGGGGCCTCGAATTTCTCTATGATGTTCCCTTGCAGATCTCGGTTGAAGTGGGAAGGAGCAAGATTCTGCTGCGCGACCTCTTGAAGATGGGCGAAGGCTATGTCATCGAACTCGACAAACTGGCAGGAGAGCCTCTTGACCTCTACGTGAATTCCCGTCTTATTGCCAGGGGAGAGGCTGTTCTGGTCGGGGACAAATTCGGCATTCGCCTCACGGACGTGGTCAGCACCACCGATCGTATCGAAAAACTGGGATAACAATGAAACCGGTTTCCCGTCTGCGCCTGATTACATATCTGACCGTTTTTTTATTTTTGCAGGTAAAAAGCGCCCTCAGTGCCACAGAACCTGACACCACCTTTTCCGCAAGCCTGCGACTTGTCTGGGGGCTCCTGGTTGTACTGGGAATCCTTTTTATCATCTATGGCCTGATGAAGAAAAAGATGCCTTTTTTACATATGCCCGAAAAAGGCATAATCAAGATTGTGGAAGTACGTCATCTTCTTCCGAAAAAATCACTCTACCTTGTTGAGGTAAGAGGGCAGGAGTTCCTGCTCGGTGCAGGACACGACAGGATCGATCTGATTGCTGCCATCGATCAGAAACCTAAAGGGTCATTCGCCGAAATCCTCGACAGATCAGAGGCGGAGATTCCCCTATGATTTCAGGAAAAGCCCGGCAATATATCCTCTATGGTCTTGGAGGTTCAGGAGTTCTTGCCGGATTGCTGGCTCTCCCCCCTGCCGCTCTCGCTGTCGGCCTGCCGACCGTCACCTTCGGAGTTGCAGACGCTAATACGCCGGCACAGGTGTCGACCGCTCTCCAGGTGCTCTTCCTCCTCACAATCCTTTCCATTGCCCCGACTATCCTATTGATGACGACCTGCTTTACCAGAATCGTCATTGTCCTGGGATTCGTCCGTCAAGCCATGGGAACCCAGAACATGCCGCCGACCCAGATAGTCATCGGCCTGTCTCTTTTCCTGACATTTTTCGTTATGTCACCTACCTTCAACACCATAAACGACGAAGCTCTGCAACCCTATCTCGCCGGCAAAATGGATCAACAGGCAGCCTTCGACAAGGCCCTTGTCCCGATGCGGAATTTCATGTTTTCTCATGTCAAGGAAGAAGAGCTGAGCCTGTTGAGCGGTATCACCCTTGAAAACCGACCGAATGATCGAAGCGCAATCCCGACCATGACCCTTATCCCCGCCTATATGCTTTCCGAGCTCAAGATTGCCTTCCAGATGGGATTTATGATTTATATCCCCTTTCTGGTAATAGACATGATTGTTGCTTCAATACTGATGTCCATGGGAATGATGATGCTCCCCCCGGTTATAATCTCTTTACCGTTTAAACTGCTCCTTTTCGTCCTCGTGGATGGCTGGGGGCTGGTAGTAGGTTCATTGGTCAAGAGTTTGAAATAATAGTATTTCTACAAAACAGGGCAATAACAAGGGCTCTTAAAAATGTGCTCCAACGGAATCAAAACGCCATGACCCCTGATTTTGCCATTAATATGTGCCGTAAGGCGGTTGAGACGATCCTTCTCGTTTCCGCACCGATGTTGCTCGCCGGCATGATTATCGGCCTGCTGATTTCTATTTTCCAGGCCGCCACCCAGATCAACGAGCAGACCTTGAGTTTTATCCCGAAAATCGTCGCGGTCTTTCTCACCCTGCTGATCTTCGGTCCCTGGATTATCAGAATTCTTACCGCATTTACCATCGGTATTTTTGATTCCATGGCAACCTTTTAGGATCAGCAGCATCATGGATCTCCAGCTTCTCCCCATCGATAAATTCCAATCGTTTCTAGTCTGTACAGCCAGGGTCACCGGCTTTGTCAGCGCCATCCCCATCCTTTTCGGCACCCAGACGCCGATGCGGTTCAAGGCCGGTCTTACTGCAATGATATCCTTGGTCCTTTTCCCGATTATGTCCCCTTTTATTCCAAAGACCCCTTTTCTGCCCGCATCCTTTCTGTTTCTGGTTATCAACGAGACTTTAGTTGGGCTGATCATCGGATTGATGGCCAGGCTCATCTTTACAGCCGTTGAATTCGGCGGCACCATTATCGGGTATCAGATGGGATTTGCGGCCGCCAATATCTTCGATCCGCAAAACCAGAGACAGACCTCGCTGCTCTCCGAATTTCAGAACGTCTTTGCCATCCTGTTATTCCTGGCCTTAAATGTGCACCATATTTTCATTCGCGCAGCGGTGAAATCCTATACACTCCTCCCTCCGGGAAAACTCGATCTGTCACATGCAGCTGTTCCCTATCTCATTGAACTTTCTTCAAAAATGTTTTCTTTGAGCCTGCAATTCAGTGCACCTGTCCTGGCGATACTGCTTCTGTCAGGGCTTATTCTCGGAATTCTGGCCCGGTCCTTCCCCCAACTGAACGTTTTTTTACTCTCCTTCCCGCTCAATATCGGAATCTCATTTATCGTCATAGGTTTGACACTCGATGTCGTTTCTATTCTTTTAAGACGGGAATTTGACTCTTTTCCTGAATATATTTCCACCATCATTCATCTCCTTAACTGATTTCACAGGCCAATCGGCGTTTCCGGCAATTCGCGGTATCAGGATTCGTCATGGGATCACTTATTGCATATATATTCTTGCCCGAAATTCTCGATTTTTACTAACAACAATCTCGAAATATCATGGCTGAAGAAACCCCCACAGGTGGAGAGAGGACTGAAGCGCCATCGGCGAAGCGACGCGAAGATTTTCGCAATAAGGGACAGGTCGCCCAGAGCAAGGAGGTGCATACCGCCGCCCTCCTGACAACCCTTCTCCTTTTCTGGCTTTTCTATATGCCGTCTTTCTGGCAAGGACTGAGAACCCTGCTCGTTGCGATCTGGACATCCAGCGGTGAATTCGTGATCAGCCCCGCTTCAACCGTCAGCCTGGCCGTATATCTTTTCCAGCAGGTCGGACTTCTTCTTGCCCCGCTTTTTCTCCTGGTTCTCATCGTCGGTTTCTTTTCCAGTTTCTTTCAGATCGGCTGGCTTTTCACCACTACACCGCTGATTCCTGATCTGACACGATTCGATCTGATCAAAGGGATAGCACGGTTTTTTTCCAAGCGTTCACTCCTCGAGGTCGTAAAATCCCTCTTCAAGGTCATCCTGATCGGCTGGATTGCCTTTAAAACGGTCCTTGGTAAATTCGACGAATCTCTGATCCTTGTTGATACTCCGGCCATTACCATCATCGGTTATATCGGCAGGACCGCCGCTCTGATACTCGCCAAAGTCTGCGCACTCCTTATCTTTCTTGCCTTTATCGACTATCTTTTTGTCCGTTGGGAAATGGAAGAAAAGATGAAGATGACTAAACAGGAATTGAAGGAAGAATTTAAAGAGACCGAAGGTGATCCGTTTATCAAGGCCCAGATACGCTCAATCCAGCAGCAGATGGCCAGAAAGCGCATGATGGCGGAGGTGCCCAAGGCCGATGTCGTCATCACCAATCCAACCCATCTTTCCATCGCTATCCGCTATAATCCTCAACAGATGGAGGCCCCGATGATTATCGCTAAAGGGGCCGATCTTATCGCCATGCGTATTCGGGAGATAGCCAGAGAACACAATATCCCTCTTGTGGAAAACCCTCCCGTGGCTCGATTATTGCATAAATTAGACCTGGGAGCTACCATTCCTGAAGAGATGTTCAAGGCGGTGGCGGAAATACTCGCCTATGTATATTCACTGAAAGGTAAGACACTGTAATGGAATTGACAGGGGATCAAGGCATATTCAACAGGGTTAATTTTGGTCAGCTGGCCCAGCGTGCGGATATCATGGCAGCATTCGGGCTAGTTTCCATCCTGATGCTGATGATCATTCCTGTTCCTCCAATATTGCTCGACCTGTTTTTGTCCCTGAATATTACCATCGCCCTGGTTATTTTAGTTATCAGTTTGTATACGGTCAAGGCCGTTGAATTCTCTGTTTTTCCAGCTGTTTTGCTGGTAACAACCCTCTTCCGTCTTTCCCTGAACGTGGCATCGACCAGACTGATTCTCCTGCATGGTGAAACAGGACCGTCCGCTGCCGGTGCAGTCATTATGTCGTTCGGTCAGTTCGCGATCGGGGGAAATTATGTCGTCGGTATTGTCATTTTCTGTATCCTCGTGCTGATCAATTTTATGGTTATCACCAAGGGTGCGGGCCGGGTTGCCGAGGTGGCCGCACGCTTCACCCTGGACGGAATGCCCGGCAAGCAGATGGCCATTGATGCCGACTTGAATGCCGGTCTGATCAATGAAAACGAGGCGCGAACCAGAAGAGCGGAGATCAGTGCCGAGGCAGCCTTTCACGGGGCCATGGACGGTGCGTCGAAATTTGTTAAAGGTGATGCGATCGCCGGTATTATCATCACCCTGATCAATATCGGCGCAGGCTTTGTGATCGGGGTCCTCCAGAAGGGCATGCCGATTGCTGAGGCAGCAAAAAACTATACAATTCTGACGATCGGCGATGGTCTTGTCTGCCAGATACCGGCCCTGATTATATCGACGGCAGCAGGTCTTCTTGTCACCAGGGCATCAGGCGAGCGGGACTTCGGTTCGGATCTGCAGAACCAGCTCTCCCAGAACAGTATGGCCCTTGTGGTTGTCTCGGTCATTGTCCTGATCTTTGCCCTTATCCCCGGCCTCCCCTTTTTCCCCTTCCTGGTTCTTTCGATCTCACTTGCTATACTGAGCTATTATATTGACCGCAAACAAAAAGATGCGGCTGGCAAGGTAGTTGAAGAGCCGACTGCCGCACCGGCCCGGGCCGAAGAAAATTATGAGCAGATGCTCAATGTAGATTTGATTGAGCTTGAAGTCGGATACGGCCTTATCCCGTTTGTCGACTCTGCTCAGGAGGGCGAACTCCTGACCCGTATCCAGTCGATCCGCAAACAATTCGCGCTGAACAATGGATTTATCGTCCCTCCAGTGCATATCAAAGACAATCTGCAGCTGAACCCCAACCAGTACACCCTGGCTCTGAAGGGGACAAAAATCGCTGAGGCGGAGATACTTCCCGGCCATTTTATGGCCATGGATCCCGGGCTTATCACCGAAACGATCAAAGGTGTTCCGACCATAGAGCCGGCCTTCGGCCTGCCGGCCATCTGGATAACCGAAGACAAGAAGGAACGGGCCCAGATCGCCGGTTATACGGTTGTTGACTGCACCACGGTGATGGCAACCCACATCAGCGAGATTATAAAACAGCATGCCCATGAACTTATCGGCAGACAGGAGGTTCAAGGCCTTCTGGACAATCTCGCCAAAAGCTATCCGAAACTGGTCGAAGAACTTGTACCGACTGTCCTCTCGCTGGGTACTATCATGCGGGTCGTCCAGAATCTGTTGAAGGAAGGCGTCTCCATCCGCGACCTGCGCACGATCCTCGAAACCATGGCCGACTGGGCACCGGTGACGCAGGATTCCAATATCCTGACGGAATATGTTCGACATGCCCTGTCACGAACAATAAGCTCCCAGCTGGCCGTCGACGACACCATCTCCGTTATCACCCTTGCCAAACCGGTTGAAGACACCATCTTAAATTCCATCCAGCACAGAGAACAGGGGAGTTATCTGGCCATCGATCCGAAAACGGCACAGGTCATTCTGGATTCAATCGGCGAGGCCGTCGGTCTCTTTGACGGAGGGCGCCGCCCCACCCTTCTTGCAGCACCGCAGATACGTCCCCATGTTCGAAGTCTGATAGAACGATATTTTCCAGCTCTTGTCGTTATCTCCCATAATGAGATTGCACAGAATTTGAAGGTTAAATCATTAGGAACTGTGACGTTGAATGCAGGTTAAAATATTTGAAACAACCGATATGGCCTCCGGCCTGAAACTGGTCAAGAAAGAACTTGGACCGGACGCCTTAATCCTTTCAACCCGGACAGTCAGAAGCGGAAAACTCGGTCTTCTTGGCAGGCAGGTCCTTGAGATCACTGCTGCAGTTGACACCCCCTGGCCCAGACCGTCCGAGAAAAACGCGCCTGTACAGCCTCAGCCTCCGCCGGAACATCAGGCCTACACCAGGAACAGTGGAGTCTCATCCGCTCCTTCTGAAGAAGAACAGGTGATACAAACCTCCGAGTCCCACTTTAAAATCGGCGCAAGACCCGAAAGGCCTCCACAGGCTTTTGTCCAGATATCTCCTCCTGCGGAAGAAAATCCCCATATACGAAAAGAGTTTGATGAACTGAAAAGCATGGTCAGAAATCTCGCCGGAGAGATTGCCCGTCTCGACCAGAGACCGGGGGCTAATAATAATCAGGCTCGAAATGCCGGACTGACTGGAAATGCAATATTACACCAAAGGCTTCAGTCTTCCGGCCATAGCCGGGTACTGGACCTGCTCCTGTTCCATGGCATCAACATGGAAACGGCACAGACGATCGCAGGATTTGCCAAAGACAGTCTGAACGAAACCGATCTCCTCGATGAACAGAAGCTCTACGGTTTTCTCCTGACCACCATTTCCGATATCCTGGAGGTTCGCCCTCCCTCTTTTGCCTGTCGTGATCAACAACACAGGATCGCCCTTGTCGGGCCAACCGGTGTCGGTAAGACCACGACCCTTGCGAAAATTGCCGCAGGCTATCTCAGTAATTTTTCCGATTCCATCGCCCTGATAACCATCGATACCTACAGGATTGCAGCCGTCGAGCAATTAAAAGTCTACGGTGAAATCATGCACTTACCTGTCGACATTGTCCTGACGCCGACACAGCTGGAACAGGCGATCGCCAGGCACCAGGACAAGGAACTCATTCTGATCGATACTGCAGGCAGATCTCCGCGCGACACGCTCAGTATCGACGAACTGTCGACCTTCCTGCATCCCGGTCTGGCAATAGCCAAGCATCTGGTCCTGTCGGCCACAAACAGAGAGGATGAATTGACTGAAACCATCGCCCGGTTTTCCCGCCTTGGCATTGACAACACGATATTTACAAAAGTTGATGAATGTATCAACCTTGGAATTATCCTCAACACCCAGATTCACAACACCAGCCCGATCTCTTATATTACAAATGGTCAACGGGTCCCCGAAGATCTCTTCGAGGCAGACAAGAAAAAGATAGCGGAGCTCATCATGCCCCAATCCGAAGGACGATTTCATGATTAACATATCACGTAAAGCTGCAGACCAGGCGGAAACCCTGCGCGCTTTAAATTCACGCGAGCCTGCAATCGCTCCGGATCTAGGAGAAGAAAGGGCAACACGGGTGTATTCGATCACCAGCGGTAAAGGAGGAGTAGGAAAAACAGCGGTCGTTGCCAATATTGCCGTATCGCTGGCCAGGCTCGGCAAAAACGTCCTGATCCTCGATGCGGATCTGGGTCTTGCCAATATTGATGTGGTTTTCGGGATTGCCCCCGCCTTCAATCTCAACCATTTTTTCGCAGGAGAGAGGGAACTGCAGGAAATCCTGTTTGACGGACCGGCGGGTATCAAGATTCTCCCGGCAGGCTCGGGTATTCAAAATTTCACCCGTCTTGACTCCGGTCAGAAGATGAAACTTCTGGACGGGCTCGATTCCATGCACAATGACTTTGACTTCGTTCTGATCGATACCGAAGCAGGCATATCTGAAAACGTCACCTACTTTACAACAGCCGCGCAGGAGATTCTGGTAGTTACCACTCCTGAACCTACTGCAATTACGGATGCCTATGCCTTGATGAAACTCCTTTCCACCCAATACCATGAAAAGCATTTCAACCTCGTTGTCAATCAGATCCAGAATGAAGATGAGGCGCTCGACGTTTTCAAGAAACTGACTATGGTCTCCAACAGGTACTTAGATATTTCTATTGATTACCTCGGATCCATTCCGGCTGACAAACTGATGCTGGATGCGATCAGAAAACAGAAGGTGATTGTCGAGATGTTTCCTTCTTCCCGAATTTCGATTGCCTTTCATGAACTGGCCGCCAGACTCTGTTCGGAACACCCCCCGTCGCAGCCGAAAGGAAACATACAGTTTTTCTGGAAAAAGCTTCTCAATTTCGGAAGCAGAAGGTAAGAGATCATGCTCTACACACAACCTCCACAACCTGACGACAGGTCCAAACTTATCCGGGATAATCTTGATCTGGTGGATATTCTTGTTGGCCGAATGGTTACCCAGGTGCCGTCTTTCATGAGTCGTGACGATATGCGCAGTGCGGGTATGGTAGGACTCATCGATGCTGCCAACAAGTTCGATATCTCAAAAAATATCCTCTTTAAAACATTCGCTGAATATCGGATCAGGGGTGCGATATTGGATGAAATGCGTAAACTGGACTGGTTTTCCCGCTCCCTGCGCGATAAACAGAACAGAATTGCAAAAACCCTTGCACACCTGGAGCATACACTGGTCAGAGATCCCGATGATCATGAAATGGCTGAGGCTATGGGGCTTTCGATCGACGAATACCAGAAGATGCTCAGTGAGGTCAGTCACCTCGGGTGTGTGAGCCTGAATGAAACTTTGGATAATTCCGAACAGGGGAAATCCTTCCTCGACACGCTTGAGGACCATCACGAAAACGCCTCACCAAGTACCCGGCTCGAGAATCACGAACTGACCAAAATCATGTCGGAAGTACTCGCAAAACTCTCTGAAAAAGAACGGCTGGTGATATCGTTGTATTATTATGAAGAATTGACGCAGAAGGAAATTGCCGACGTGATGGAGATTTCTGAAGGCAGGGTATCACAACTGCACAGTCAGGCACTTATCAAATTAAAAAACAAGGTCCAGTCCAGGTTGGCCTGAAAAGAGAAGAAAACTTATCGCAAAGGAACCTCTGCATGTCGGCAATGAATACCCCCGTACTCTTGATCCTTCTGGCACTCCTGCTCTGTTCCGTGGCGACCTGGCGTTCCGTTATCTTGAAAAAAAAGGCGGACCGGCAGGCAAAACTTCTGGCCGAAACAAACCTAACACTGACCGAAGTCCGCCAAAAACTCACCCTCATCCAGGAAAAAGACCAGCAATCGAACGATTTCAACAAGAGTCTGAACCAGGCTGAGATCACCACCAGACTGCAGAAATCCCGTTTGTCTGCGCAGAACTACAACCGCAGCAAGTCGCCGCCGGAGAGATATCGCTATGTGCATTCTCTTGCCGCCAATGGGATGTCGTCTCATGAAATTGCGTCGGTATTATCCATCTCCATCCATGAGGCCGACCAGCTGGTAAATCTCTCCAGACTGGCACATCCCAAATGATCAGGTTATTCAGACTCTGGGATATAGTCTTTTAGTCTGTTAGTCTTTTAGCTGTTTGGAACACCGATTGTCAGACCAGCAAACTATTCAACACTAGAACGCCGTTCAGGTCATTTCAGCGACATTCCCTCTTAAGAAACACGTTGTCCCTTCCGATATATAACTACACACATTCTATCGGGAAATTAAATCGATTCAGACCTGTTCCGATTTACCTTTCCGGCCTTATCAACATTAACACTCGTAAGCATACATGGTTTCAGGAAAATACAGCGCCTTGTCAGGAGCAGTCGCCCGGGAACAGAACCTGGATAACATCTCCGCTAATCTCGCCAATGTCAACACCATCGGCTACAAGAGATCCACTGTCAGCTTTGAATCCATTCTCCGTGGAGCTCGGCAGGTCAAACAGGCCCAAGGCATCAATTACACCCGTATCCGGGAAAATTACACAGATTTTTCGACCGGTCCGATTAATAAAACAGACGCACCTTTGGACCTTGCCATCAACGGTGAAGGCTTTTTCAAGGTCCAGGGCCCCAATGGAATTCTCTATACCAGAAAGGGCGATTTCACCCTGGATGCCGACGGCAGGCTCCTCACAACTACCGGCATGCCGGTGCTGGACGATTCCAACAGTCCGATTTCAATTCCAAAGACCAACACCAACCGTATTTCCATTTCCAGCCTCGGCATGATCTCGGTCCTCGACAGCGATGGCACCCAATCCGAGGTCGGGAGAATAGGTATTGTCAGTGTAGACGATCCGTTAAAGTTGAAAAAAGATAAGGACACCACCTTTACACTGAAGGAGGGGGCGCAGGAAGTCCCGATCGAACTGCCGGAGGTTGTCCAGGGCGGCATTGAGGTTTCAAATGTCAATATGGTTTCGGAGATGGCGGATATGATGAACAACCAGCGCACCTTTGAAACCTACAACAAGATGCTGAAAAGCTATGCGGCTATTGCGGAAAGACAGGATGAACTTGGCACACTTGCGTAAATTTCGTTCATAATCCAGATCCATACTACAAACCTGTAACAACAAACCAGTTAAGGCCTCACACTATGATCAGATCTCTTTTTACCGGCACAACCGGCATGAATGCCCAGCAGTTGAACATCGATGTCATCGCCAACAATCTTGCCAACGTCAGCACCACCGGTTTCAAGAAAAGCATCACCGATTTTCAGGATCTCCTCTATGAGACCATCAAGGTTCCCGGCAGCCAGACCTCGACGGATACCCAATCTCCGACAGGCATTCTGGTCGGGATGGGGGTCGGTACCGGCGCCGTCACCAAGGTCTTCAGCCAGGGAGAGCTCCTCCAGACGCAGAATCAACTCGATATTGCCATTGAAGGATCCGGATTTTTTCAGATCCAGATGCCGAACGGCACCACGGCCTACACCAGGGCCGGAGCCTTCAAGATGGACAGCAACGGCCGAATCACCAACTCCAACGGCTACATCCTTCTGCCGGCAGTTACCATACCGCAGGGGGCAAATCAGATCACGATCAGTAATACCGGAATTGTCAGCGCAATTCTTGCAGGCGACACCGCCAGTACCCAGTTAGGGACCATCGAACTGGCCACTTTTATTAACAGTGCCGGCCTTTCTTCAATCGGCAACAATCTCTTTACCGAAACAGGTGCCTCCGGCGCTCCTGCTACCGGAACACCGGGGGATAATGGCTATGGCATACTTTCCCAGAACTTTCTTGAGGGTTCAAACGTCAATATCGTCCAGGAAATGGCCAACATGATCACAGCTCAACGGGCATATGAAATCAATTCAAAGACCATCACAACATCTGATGAAATGATGAAGACAACGAACGCCCTCGTCTAATATGATCCGGTTAACCTTTTTTATTTGCAGTCTTATTTTCTCCATTACTCAGGCCTGTTATGGTCTTGAAGTCACCTTCAGGCCATCGGCAACGGTTGAAGGCGTCTCCGTTTCGCTTGCCGATGTTGCCGATTTTGACGTCCAATCCGACCTGAGTCAAGCGCTGGGGAGTCAGATCATCTCGCCCTCACCTCCCCCCGGCCAGGAGATCCTGATCCAGACCGGTAACCTGAGACAATACCTTGCCGGCACTTTATCGATACCTGCCTCAGTCGAATGGAACGGTCCGGAGACCATCCGCATTCATCGGAAAGGCACCACTGTCGGTCCTGAAAAAATTCAGTCTATCATAGCTGAATTTCTACAGAAACGAAGGAAGGATCTCCCCGAGGCTGAGATTCATTTCAAACCAGCCTCCCTGCCACTGCCTTTTATCCTGCCGTCGGGGAACCTGACCTGGGAGGTCGTCCCGTCAAATCCGGGCATCCTGAGCAGTACCAGTATCTCGCTTATTTTCAGTGTCGATGGTCATGTGCGCAAGAATATTGCGATAGCCGGACATATCGAGGCCCTCGCCCCGGTTGCAGTTGCGGCTACTTCGATACAACGTGGAGACATCATGACCCTGGAACATATTCAGGTTCTCCCCAGAAATATCGCCGAAAACAGTTCTCCTTGTCTTGATCCAGGCGACATCATCGGGAAAAAGATAAACCGCAATATCAAAGAGGGGAGCGTGATCGAGCGCACCTGGGTTGACACGCCTCCGATGGTCGCCAGAGGACAGATGGTAAAAATTCTCCTTAATAAAGGCGCAATGCACCTTGCAACTACAGGTATTGCCAATATGAACGGGACCAAAGATCAGGTCATCCGGGTTCAGAATATCAACTCAAAAAAATTGATCTACTGCCGCGTGACGGCCCCAGGCATTGTGGAGGTACAACTCTGATATGAAAACGCTGCCAATTTTCTGCATACTCCTTCTCTTCTTTTCCGGCTGTGCAAGTACCCATCCTGATCCCGTTAAGATTCCGGAACCACTGGAAGAGATCCAAACACCCCAGATACTGGAAAAATCGGCCGGCTCCCTCTGGTCCAATGACGCATCCTCGATCTATTCCGACCACAAAGCAAAGAATATCGGTGATATAATCAATGTAGCCATCACCGAAAAGGACAGCGCCTCCAAGGAAGCCACAACAACAACCGGAAAGACATCAACAATTGGCGCCGGACTTAAAAATTTTTTCGGACTTGAAAAATCCGGAGATCTTAAACATGCAGCACCCAACCTTGATCTCGCCAATATGGTTAACACAAATTTCAATAATTCCTTCGACGGAAGTGGGAAAACCGCCAGAAAAGGTGATCTCACAGCTCAGCTTTCCGTCCAGGTGATTGGTGTGTATCCGAACGGAAATTTGAAAATCAGGGGCGGCAAAGAGGTCATGGTCAACAACGAGGTCCAGATTGTCTATATTACCGGTATAATTCGACCGGTCGATATCACTGCCGCCAATACCATCGCCTCCAACAAGATTCTAAATGCCCGGATTTCCTATACGGGAAAGGGTGTACTAAGCGACAAACAGGAAACGGGCTGGCTGGGCAGAACAATTGATAACGTCTGGCCGTTCTGATTCAGAAACACTCTAAGAATATCATAATGGGCAAGATCATGAGAATCACAGTTCTAGGAACCGGAATCGTCTTTACCATCATACTGCAACTCTGCCTGGTCCAGCCAGTGACTGCTGCCAGAATAAAAGACATCGCGAAGATCAACGGCGTACGAACCAATCAACTGATCGGATACGGTCTGGTGACAGGTCTTAACGGAACCGGGGATGATATGAAAAATTCATCATTCACCCTCCAGTCCGTCTATAATATGATGGTCAGAAACGGTATCACACTCGATCCAACCCAGATTGCCAACATCAAGATAAAAAACGTTGCCGCCGTAATGGTAACCGCCGACCTGCCGCCTTTCGCCAAACAGGGTTCCACCATCGATGTGGAAGTCTCTTCCATGGGAGATTCCAAAAGCCTGGCTGGAGGCACACTTATCATGACCCCCTTGAAGGGTGTCGACCATAAGGTGTATGCCGTAGCTCAAGGCCCTCTCACCATCGGGGCTTTTTCATTTGGCGGCAAGACTGCCAAGGCCCAGAAAAATCACCCTACCGTCGGCCGGATATCGAACGGGGCGCTCATCGAAAATATCGTGCCGTTCAAAATCGGGGAGAACGGGACTCTCACCTACCAATTGGAAAATGCCGATTTTACGACCGCCGACCATATCAGCAAGGTCATTAACACGGCCTTCGGCCCGATGACAGCCTTCCCGGTAGATTCGGGCACGGTTAAAATCACCGTTCCCAAGGCATTTCAGTCGAAAATTGTAGATTTCATAGCCAATATTGAATCGTTGAATGTCGAAATGGATTCCGTGGCACGAGTGGTTGTCGATGAGCGCACAGGAACGATTGTAATGGGGAAAGATGTGAAGCTCTCAACGGTTGCCGTATCTCATGGAAATTTGAACCTGATCGTCAAAGAAACCCCGCCCGCAGCGGTCCAACCCAACCCCCTGGAAGCCGGACAGCCTGTTGCCCCTCCCGTGCAGACTACAACCACCGCAGTAGAAGAAGGCGGCCAGCTGACTGTCCTGAATATGCCTCAGGGGGTAAGTATTGGTGAGATTGCCAATGCGTTGAACTCCATTGGAGCGACCCCCCGGGATCTGATCGCGATCTTCCAGGCCATTAAGGCCTCCGGAGCTATGCAAGGGGAATTGATCGTCCTCTAAATCAGGCTGAACTGGTACATTCAGACAAACATAACACATACTGAAGACATGAACATTTCAATACATCCGAACACCATACCGAGCCCCCCTGCCAAACTCACCGGAAAAGAGAAAAAAGATCATGATCTCAAGGCACTGCGTGAATCCTGTCGTGATTTCGAGGCCATTTTCGTCCAGCAGATGTATCAGGCCATGCGGAAGAATGTCCCCGACAACGGACTCCTGCCAAGGGATAACGCCACCCAGATCTATCAGGACATGCTCGATACACAGATGGCCCGTGAAACCGCCAAAGGCAAAGGCATTGGAATCGGCGAAAAGATGTATACTCAGATGAAGGGAGTCATCGAGAACAGGAAATAATCCATGTGTGCCTTTCCGCCTAACATCCGTCTTCGCCATCTTTTTTTATTTTTCTTCTAAAGTTTCGATGGAAATCCACCGATAAGAAAGCTAACAGAAGGAATTTGACGATCTAAGAACCATGCAAGGATGCATGCCCAAAGACGCAAGGAGGCGGGATTTTATGATAAATTCAGTTAGTAACCAAGGATATACAAGCCCTTACTCAGCCAAGCAGTATCTCAGCAACGATCTGAATACGACGCAGGCGGCTGGGAAAAACAATCCTGCCGGTTCACTTTTGTATACGTCCGATACGGTGACTCTGGGCAGCAGTTCGGAGACAAGCGTCACCTACAGCAAATCCCTTTCCCTGAATGCGGCAAAGGGAGACGGTTTTGACATGCTGCGCGGACTTGTACTGAACATGCTGAAGGAACAAGGCATTGATACAAAGATCGCTAATGGTGACAGTCAAATAGATCTCAGCAAGATCACTCAGGAAGATGCCCGGAAACTAATAGCAAAGGATGGCTATTTTGGGGTTGATCAAACATCAGATCGTATTGTAAACTTCGCGATAGCAACCGCTGGAGCGGACCCCTCCAAACTCGACGCGATCAAGGAGGGCGTGGATAAAGGATTCAAGGAAGCGCTGAAGGCCTTTGGCGGAACGCTTCCGGATATCTCCTATGCCACCTATGACGCTGTTATGAATAAACTTGATACCTGGGCGCAAGCAGGAAACAACAGCCAGGTGACACAGACTATCGGGTGACGTTATGAGTATTGATTTTTTTGGAATTGGAGGTCCCGGCCAGATTGGTAATGTGAAAAAATCACAGAAACCACAGGCTGATACAAAGATCCAAGGCAAGACAGGGACCGACCAGGTTCAATTCTCGTCGGTTCTGCAGGATGTACATAAGGCCCAGGCTGCAAAGAAAAGCAGCGATTCAGCCAGGGCTGACCGGGTACAGGAACTCAAGGCCCAGGTTGCAGATGGATCATACCGACCTGATCTGGACAAGGTTGCCTCATCTCTGCTGCAATTCATGTTCAAGGGAAAATAGTCATGCCCACTGAAAAAACCCACGATTATCTTGCTCGCCTGCTCGATGTCATTATCCAGGAGCGAGAATGCGCCAAGAAACTTGATATGAATGGGATGCTGAAAGCCATGGGTGAAAAAGAGGAGCTTGTCCAGTATCTGGCGCTTGTCCAGGCTCTCGATGAAAAGGACCGGACGCTGGCCGCGAAGATCCGGAATGAGAATCGCCGGAATGCCTTCCTCTTCAAATCAACTCTGGGCTGGATCAAAGAAATAATGGAATTCTTCGGTAAACGCACGGTTACCTCAACATACAGCGCCGGCGCTTACACCGTACCCTCTCAAATACACGGCAGACTTCTGTCCGGGAAGGTGTGAAATGTCTGGCTTGAATGCTGCACTGAATGCCGGCAGGACCTCGCTTGAGGTCAATCAGAAGACAATTGAGGTCATCGGTAATAATATTTCCAACGTCAATACCGAAGGATACTCCAAGCAGAACACCGAACTCTCGCCTTATCCATCGATTAATTTCGGTGATTTTTTTGTCGGCCAGGGGGTCAAGGTCACAGATGTCCAGCGAGCCCACGATGTCTTCGTCACCAACCAGCTCCAGGATAAATCCATCAGTTTAGGGTTCGCAAACGGCCAGACGGACGCCCTTAAACAGCTGGAAGGGGTGTTTAATATTACCGATAACAATATCGCCACCAACGTCAGCAAATTTTTTGATTCATGGCAGCAGCTATCCACCAATCCGAGCGATCTTGTTCTGCGCGATACGGTCCTGCAACAGGGGAACCTGTTGGCAACCAGCTTCAACAATGCAGCCAACGACCTGAATACCATCACTGGAAATGTCAATAATACAATTGTATCTAAGATCGATGATCTGAATTCCAAGATCTCCCAGGTTGCCGAACTGAATCAACGAATCTACAATATCGAAATTCATGGCCAGACGGCCAACAGCGCCCGTGACCAGCGAGACCTCTTGGCCAAAAACCTCGCTCAATCCCTCGGTGTCACCACTTATACCGACAACAGAGGAATGCTGGCCGTACAGTTGCCGGGCGGAATGCCTCTTGTCCAGGGTACCGCGGCAATGTCACTGGAAGCGGCTGTCAGTGGTTCAAGCGTCACTATAAAACTCCATGCTGCCGGAACCACAAGGGATCTTGACCTTAATTCCGTTGGCGGCGAAATAAAAGGCTTGCTGACGGTCCGGGACCAGACCATCCCCTCTATAAAGGGTGACCTGGATAGACTCGCCTATGAAATCAGCACCCAGGTAAATATCCAGCACGCCGCCGGGGCAGGACTCGATTCCGTCTCCGGACGCAATTTCTTTAACGACCCCGGCGCATCGTCAGTGGATGCGGCTCGTAATATCACGGTCGCGCTTACCGATGCCTCTCAGGTCGCTGCCGCCGATGCCCCTCCGATAACCATCCCGCCCACCACCGTCGCCCCCGGCGACAATCGGAACGCCCTGACCATTGCCAATATCGACAAGACCTATCTCATTAACGGCACGGACAGCTTTGATTCCTACTACGGTAAAATCACCTCCCGGGTCGGTCTTGCCTCAAACCAGAATGCGTTATCAGTTTCCGGTTCCCAGGACGCTGTCGATCAATTGCAGAATCTGCGTGACAGCTTCTCCGGTGTCTCCCTTGAGAATGAAATGATCAATATGATCCAGTATCAACGGGGATTCCAATCATCGGCAAAGTTTCTGTCAACGGTTGATGAGATGATGAACGTCCTTATGACGGTTAAAAATTAGCTAGGGGTATTCCTCAGCCGATTGTGGAAGGAGGCTTGGCATGATTGTTACACAGAGTTCGACATTTAGATTGATGCAGACAAATCTTGAGCGGATTACATCCAAACTGCAGGATCTCCAGAATCAAGGGGCAACGGGTTTGAGATTAAACAAGCCCTCTGATGACCCCGCCTCCATTGGTCCGGTTCTCACCACCCGCACCCAGATACGCGACACTGACCGTTTCCTGACAACTATGGGCGTAACCGCAGACAAGATGGCGGCAACCGATGGCTATATGGCAAGTATAGAAACTGCCCTGCAAAGCGCCAAGGAGATCACCACCAACGCGATAAACAGCAGCCTCAGCGATGCCGACCGTGCCACATTGGCCGACCAGATCGACCAGCTGAAAAATCAGCTTCTCGACTCTGCCAATGCCACAGTCGACGGCAAGTATATCTTTGCCGGATATCAGGAAAACACGAAGCCATTCACGGCGAATCCCAACTATAATAATCCCTTAACCCCTTATAATCCCGCTGATTCAACAACGTGGCCGTATCTCTATAACGGAGATGCCAATCCGACCAAGCTCCAAATTTCCCCGGGGGAGTACCTGGATGCGACAATAACCGGAAATCAACTTTTTCTGGGCGTCTCCAATGCAAACTGGGTCAACTCCACCACTCCGGCAACCGGAACCCAGCCGGAACCGGGAAAGATCGATATCTTTTCGGCGCTCACCCGAGCCTCAGAGGCAATCAGAGCCAACAATGTCAATAATCCTGCCGGTCCTGGGGGAGGCATGCAAAACGGTCTCACCAATCTTGAAACAGCCGCAGATCAGGAAAGGATCATTCGCTCCCGTCTCGGGACCAGGGCCACCAGGGTCGAGGATGCAACCCAACAGGAACAGAGCGTCAAAATAGACCTCCAGCAGATCCTCTCCCGCTACCAGGATGCCGATTCCATTGCCACATTTAATGATATCTCGAAACAGCAGACGGCATTCCAGGCGGCACTCAATATAACGGCAAAGGTCTCGAAGATCTCCATCCTCGATTATATTTAGGAGCCGTTACGAAATAACGCGTTCATTTTCTTGATTTTGTTTTGGCTCTTCATGCCATGCCCCCTATTTATTTAACCGGGTTATTATTCAACAACGGCTCAGGCGTTTTCAGCCCGATATCTTTTGACATTTATCTGTATTCAACATACTATACGATAGATCAGAACAGACGTCGCCTGCCGGACAATCTCTCTTCATCCGGCCAAGGCATCCTACTTGGAAAAGTGTTGATCTAACATGTTGATCTATGGGGTAATATATGCTGGTTTTGACCAGAAAACCAGGTGAGGGTATTGTTATTGGAGACGATATCATCATCAAAATCATAGAATTGAAGGGCGGCGGAATCCGGGTCGGCATTGAGGCCCCCCAGGACAAAAAAATCTACCGCCAGGAGGTCTATGATCGCATTTCACGCCAGAATCGCGAGGCCTTGCAGTGGAATATGACCGATCTGGACACCTTAAGCGACAATTTATCACTCGGGGACGAAAAGAAATGAGAAAGATACTGACTCGATTTGGTGAGGTTGAATACGATATTAAAAACCTCATCCATTTTCCAGCCGGATTGATCGGTTTTCCAACACTGCATGATTTTATCGTCATGCCGAACAGAAAAGAAGGTCCTCTTTTCTGGATACAAAGTGTCGACGCCCCCGATATTGCCTTCGTCCTGACCGACCCCAGTAATTTTTTTCTTGATTACACCGTTGTCCCGGATACTTCGGAAAGGAGTCAACTGCATATTGAAGACGATGATCCATGCTATGTCCTGACCGTTGTCACCGTTCCGCCGGACCAGAATATCACGATCAACCTGGCTGCTCCGATCCTGTTTTCCCCTAAATCCAACCGGGCTATCCAGATTATTCTGGAAAATACAGATTACCAGACCAAGACCCCCCTCCCTAAATCCAAGAAAAATTAACACCTGCCGTCTGCAGACGGGTCGTGCAGACCCGTCATGCTCTGAACTCCCTTCGCTCCAACACAACAACTACCGTTTTTCCCTCTCGAAATCATCCTTGCTTTCAGCTGGTATTTATGTTCCTGTTGGTCAGCAGGAGCATGGTTTCCGGATTGGACGCCGCTACCTGATAACCGTCTAATTTTCATGGAAAAGTGTGAAGATGCCGGACAAATATATGAACTATCGGGAATTGGCACGATCCGAACAGGAGGGAACCGATTTCGTTATCCGTCAGGCCATCAGAAAAACCGCGTCAACGTTGCTGCTGAGCCCGCATGGCGGCCGGATTGAACCGGGGATCTCGGAGATAATCCTCGCAGTCGCCCGCGACGACCTTTCCTTTTACCTGTTTGAGGGAATCAAGCCTCAAGGCAATAGAGATCTGCATATCACCAGCCCTAACTTTAATGAGCCCCGCTGTCTGACCCTTGTCGAAAACAGTGAAAAGGTCATTACCATGCATGGCGAACACAGTGAAGACGAGATTGTGTATATGGGCGGCCTCGATAACCAACTAAAAAACTACCTGAAGACTGCGCTGCTAGAATACAATTTTAGAGCAAAAGAGCATGCAAAACCGGCCTTGCAGGGAACCTCGCCACGGAATATCTGTAATCGCGGCAAGTCGGGAGCAGGGGTCCAGCTCGAACTCAGCAAAGGACTGCGGCAAAGTTTTTTTGAGTCGCTTTACGCAGATGGGCAGAAGAAACCGACTGCACAATTTTATGCGTTTATCGAGGCTCTTCGAAATGGTCTGGGCAATGCCGGAGCGCTTTAACCAGAAACAATTGAATTCGACCACGATACATACTGACTATAATACCCATAAGTCAAGCCTGACCCTTTTTTCTGACGCCTTTTTTCTATTACATAAGTTATGCGGCCAGCATCCGCGGCTATTCACCGAGCGATGAACAAACACGAAACAAATATTGCTGATCACAAGGTGCTGGACGGCCGAGTCTATAAACCTGTCGGGCGTTGCATTTACTGCGGGGGTAAGGAAAACCTTGAGAACGAACATATTCTTCCTTTTGGTCTTAGTGGCTCCGCCATTCTTCCAAAATCGAGCTGCCGTAACTGCGCTTCTATCACAGGTAAAGTTGAACAAGACATCTTGCGAGGGTCGTTTTGGCCAGTCCGTATCTTCCGTGATCTCAAGTCTAGGTCAAAGCACAAAAAGGCATCTGCACAGGTTTCAGTTTCCGTGATTCGAAACGGCAAACAGGACGAAATACTTCTCAATATTGATGAAGCTCCGATTCTTCTGCCGTTCCCAGTATTCGAACCTCCCTGGCATCTGTCGCAAGTAGAGCAGGCTATCGGTATCTCTGTTTTAGGCCACATCACAATTCGATTTGGTACAGACCCAAAAACTAAAGGTAGAACTTTAGGCGCCTCCGAGATCAATATCATTGCTGAACTTAATCCCTGCGCGTTTGCGCGGATGATTGCAAAGATCGGTTATGCATTTGCCTATGCGGAAGGAGCAATCGCGGACCTTGAAGGAAAGTCGTATGTACTGCCAGCAATTCTTGGCGAACAAGATGAGATAGGTCGTTGGGTCGGAACGCTGACAAAGCCACTCGAAACATTTCCGACCATGCTACATCGCGTATTGATACATCACGATTCAGAGAAGGGTCTTCTGTTTGCCGAGGTTCAACTGTTCTCGGATTCCCCGACTCCTAGCTATGGGGTGATACTTGGCAAACTCAAACCTTCGAAAATCACATAACATCTTTATGGCCTTCGGATGTCAAGAGATAAAATTCCCCAACAGATCTGAAAAAGGTAAGAACGAAACAAAGATTCCATCATAAAAATCAGATTTCTTGACAGACGACTCGTTGATCCGGCTTTGGTCTGGTAGCGGGTATTATTCGGTAGCGGGTATTAGAGCGATTTAAAAAGAGGGGCAGGTCTACTCTTGGCTTTAAGCAAACTTTTTATCTATTATTCATCTATCGAAAGGCCCAAAGGCCCTTCTATATTAAAAATGGATCGTCAGCCCTCTCCCATAAACCAAGCAATTCGCCCCCTGTCGGAATTTTTAAACAGATTCTCTCTGTAAATTTAAGATTACAACTACTTGAGAAATCCCATAATAAAGGCGGTCTGGTGTTCGATATACTGATCGAGGGTAAAACGTTTGGCGAAGTACCAGCGTCTGAAGGCCCAGGTGTGGCCGAGGACCGAAAGGTTATGGCCGAGCAGTTCGAGAGTATCCTCGTCGAGCCGCTCAAAGACACCCTTTTCATTCAGCTCTCTGATCGCCTCGACCAAGATGTTGGTTATCCGGATTTCTGTCTCAAGGACCTTTTTCTGCCATTTCTCCGGCAGAAAATGAGTAACCTGATACATGAGCAGGACATGATCACTCATCCGGTTGCAGACATGGAAGTACTCGCGGATGATCTCGGCCATTGCCTCCCGCCCATGTGATGATCGGGCCAGAGCCTCTTGAATCCCCTCTTCGACCGCCGAATGGATCGCAATACAGACAAGATAGAGGACATCGTCTTTCGAAGAGACATATTCATATAACGAGCCGATGGATAAGCCCGTCTCCTTGGCCAATTCGCGCGTGGTGGTCTTATGATACCCGTGTCTGACAAACAACCGGACAGCAGCATCGACAATCTGCCGTCGCCGCTGTTTCACCAATTCCTGATTCTTGATCTGTGTCGCTACTTCACGCGAATTGTTTGCTTCGGCTTTCAATTCTGACAACTCCCTGTGATAGTCTTTTTCATATAATTACAAAAGGGCATGAAAAGACCGCTTCTTGACATGCCCTACTAAAAAAGTTCAGAACGGGGTAGAATAATCAATTACCAAAAAGAACACTAGAAAAAATTTACTCCTTTCCCGGTGGGGCAGGATGATATCTCCAAACAGCGATAGGGGGAAGTACACAAAATTCCACCTCCCCCATATCGTCCAGGTTGCTTATTTTTTCTTACTCAACTCAGGGAAATCCCAATAGAAATACTCATGTTTCAACGGGCCTTCCTTTTTCTCCTGCCTCGTCACTTCCCGCTCCCGCAACTCAATTCTGCGGATTTTGCCGCTGATGGTCTTCGGAACCTCAGGGATAAATTCGATGATCCTCGGGATCTTGAACTTGGCGAGAATCTTGATTGTATGCTGGAACAGCTCCAGGGCCAATTCTCTTGATGGCTCATAACCCTTTTTCAGGATAACATAGGCCTTCACCAACTGATGTCTCTTCGGATCCGGTACGCCGACTACGGCAGCCTCGCCGACGGATGGGTGCTCAATCATCGCACTCTCCACCTCAAAGGGTCCAACACGAAAATCCGACGATTTGATTACATCATCGGCCCGGCCGACGAACCACCAGTAACCATCGGAATCGATGCTGGCACGGTCGCCGGTATAGTAATAGTTGTCTTTGAAGACACTGGCCATCTTCTCAGGATTACCGATATATTCGGTAAACAGACCGAGCGCCCGCCATTTGTCGAGTTTGACGACGATATGCCCGGGTTCATCGGCCTTGGTAAGCTCCTTGCCGTCATCATCAACAAGGGCCACATCATACATGAATGAGGGATGACCGAAGGAACCACTCTTCATTTTTCCTTTCATCCAAGGCGGGTTGCCGATCATCGCCGTCGATTCGGTTTGGCCGTAGAAATCACGGATCTCGGTGCCGGTCAGCTTTTTCCACTGGGTGATAACCTCAGGATTCAAAGGCTCGCCTGCGCCAACGGACTGTCGCAAATTGGAAAGATCGAATTTGGATGTGTCCAGGTTGATGAACATCCTCCAGGCGGTCGGAGGAGCACAGAAGGTGGTGATTTTATGGGCGGAGAGGGTCTCCAGATACTTCTCGCCGTCAAGGACCGTAAAGAAGAAGCCCGATGCCGTCGCACCGACATTGAGCGGACCGAAAAAACTGCTCCAGGCCCATTTCGCCCAGCCCGGCGCACCCAGATTGTGATGAATGTCATCGGTCCTGATTCCGGTCAGCACCGAGGTGGACAGATGACCAAGGGGATAAGAAACGGCGGTGTGCCCTACTCTCTTCGGCAATCCGGTTGTCCCTGAGGTAAAGAAGCAGAACAGCAGATCGCTCGATTTCGTTTTAGCGGCAGCAGCCGTCTTCTCTTCTTGTTCAAGATCGCTGTAACTTGTCCAGCCTTCCATTTTTCCAAGGACAATTTTGATCTTGGGTTTTACTCCCATATTGGCAATGGCTTCATCGATCATTTTGGCATAGGGTTCGGCCGCAATAATGGCATCTGGTGCGTAGGTCTCAAACCTGAATTCCATTTCTCTCAGGGTCATGGTCGTGGCTGTGGGAACCGCCACCAGCCCGCCCTTAATGCATGCGTAGCTTGCAAACCAGGTCTCAGCCACAATCGGAACAACCATGTACATGTTGTTTCCTTTCTCGACACCTGCCTTGCGCAGACGGTTCAGACACTGATTTCCACGGACGGCAAATTCTTTATAGGTATAACTTTTGCTCTCTTTAGTTATGATATCGGCCCAGATAAGGGCTTTTTTATCACCTCTTTCCTTGACGTGCAGGCCTTCGAAAATTTCCTCAGCCCAATTGAAGTACTCCGGAAGTTTCATGAAATTGAGCTTTTCAAAAAATGCCTTGGCCACGGCCTTTTTTTGGTCATTATCTTCCATCATGTTCAGGTCCATAACTTCTTTGTACAGTGTTTCCATGCCCATTTGAGACTCCTCACAGTTCTGATTTGAAATATTAAGCAAAGGCGATCTCCCACTATCTCCTTCAAGATTTTCTACTGAGCGCTCGGTCGGTTCGCAAACTAAATAACACTTATTGATGTTTGTCAAAGAATATTTTTATCTACCTGGCGATCAGCTATTGGAAAACGAATATTGAAAGCAGATCCGGTCGAAAAATTTCGAGTACTTGAATAACCAGGAGGAAAAATTGGTTGCCACTTTTCAAAAAATGATTGACAAAATCCCGCCGGCAGTGAATGATCCCGAAAATGATTGAGCGCTTGGTCGGCAACGCGCTCAATGGATGAAATATCTTTCATTCAATGCGGTAACGTATTGGAATACATATTTTTTATTATTTCGATTATGTACTGACCGAGCGCTCGGGCGCTGCAGAAATCGGCGTCAAGAAAACAGAGTTCATGGAGTATGCGGCATATCCAGAGATTGACGACAGGTCACGGCCTTTACGATAATTATCTGGGAGAAACGAAGTACAAACTCATGTTTTTGAAAAGGAGGAGCGTATGGCAGCAGGAGAATTGAAGCCCCGGTGGGGACAGCCTCTCACCGGTATCATTTCGTTTTTAACGTTTTTTGGCATTGCCTGGATTCTCTGGTATTTCCTCAGCGACCCCAGGGGACCAGTTCATTCCTTTCCCTACCCGTTTGTGCTCTACCTGGCGATGATGATCCTCGTAGGCCTGTGGCAGCACATGTTCCTTGGTGACTGGCCTTTCCAGGACATGTCCCAACCTGCACGCGGGATTGTCCAGACCATTGTCAATCTCATCCTGGTCTGGCTGGTCATCCATGTTGTCTTTTACCGGGTGCTGGGTCTTGGTTTCAATTTCCTCAGCGAGAGCAACCTCGAAGCCTTGGCGGCGAGCGGTTCCTATGTCGCCCAGTTCAAGGACGCAGCCGGAGCCCTGGTGTCCTGCGGCAAGGAACTCTCCCTGGAGAAATTGGTTGCCGGCACTGCCCGTTATGGTGAAAGAGCGGTTGTCTGTTTCGTCCTCATCGGTTTTTTCAGCTACCCGTTCATAACCATCCTCTTTGCAAAATGGCCTGTCCGCCCGAGCGATCTCAAGCAGCCCATGGCCGGTCTTGCCGAATTCGGCTGGGCCTCAATGTGGACCATGTTCTTTTATGTTGCCCTCATCGTTCCTTTCTGGGGAATGTTGTACGGTAAGGTGTTTGGAACCTCCTATGGGATGAACTTTCCGTGGTGGGCAAAAATAGCCGGTACGCCTCATGTTCATTGGGTTTTCGGTTGGTGGGAATGGATGATCGTCATCCTCTTTATGACCCCCAACGTCTGGAGGATGAAGCCGTGGTCCGCTATCAAACTGGCCCAGCCTCTCAAAGGTCTGGTCTCTTTCTTCATCATCTTCGTTCTGGGTTACCTGATCGCCGCCGCCTGCGTCAAATTTGCCGGTATCTGGCTGCCCGACATGACAGAGGCCTTGAAGGCCAACGGCAATGACAGCATGGCCCGTTTCCTCTGGTACCATGCAGCGGAAATTGCCGGTTTCACCCTGATTCCTTTCCTTATCTGGCACCACTATTTCGATGATATGGCGCCGATGCAGGATATCGACGGATGGGGCGCTTTCGGGTTCCGCACCCTCGGAGTCATCGTGCTGTGCATTCTCAACTATTTCTTTTTCTATTACCTCAATTTCGGCCATTGGGGTCTGGGCAACCACCACATGGCACACGGCATTGCCGACAGAGTCCTGCACGGCGAGTCGCTGATCTGGAATTTCTGGTGGATCATCCCCCTGCTCTGGAACGAATGGTTCTTCCACAAATGGCCCTTCTACACCCATGAGCATTAAGAGCCATCCGTCGGTTTGATATTTTCACATGGTGGGGGCCGGAATCCCCTCTCTTGTCCGGCCTTTGCCATGTTGATTTTTCCGAAAAATATTTTCCGAAAAAATGATTATACTATCTTCTGGAATTGAGAGAAGATACGAGACAATATACGTAATGAGGAATGTTATGAGAAAGGCCGTAATTGTAAGTGCTGTCCGGACCCCGCTGGGAAGCTTCGGGGGATCCCTGGGTACCATAGGAGCAACGGATCTCGGTGGTCATGTTATCAAAGAAGCGGTGAAACGGGCCTGCATTCAAGGAAGCGACGTCGATGAATGCATCATGGGCATGGTTCTTCCCTGCGGCTATGGACAGAATCCCGGCAAGCAGGCCACCATCAAATCAGGTCTTCCCCAGGATGTGGAGGCAATCACCGTCAACAAGGTCTGCGGATCGTCGCTGAAGGCAGTGATGCTGGCCGCTCAGGCCATTCAATGCGGGGATGCCGATGTGGTCGTCGCCGGCGGCATGGAAAATATGAGCATGGCCCCGTATTATATTGAAAAAGCCCGGTGGGGCCTGCGCATGGGAACCGGCAAGATCGAGGATCATATGGTCCATGACGGCCTCTGGGATATCGTCAACGATTTTCATATGGGCATGTCCAATGAACTTTCCAGTGAGAACTGGGGCGTGACACGGGAAGATCAGGACCGCTTTGCCGCAGAATCGTATTGCCGAGCGCTTATGGCAATAAGAAACGGCCTGTTCAAAGACGAGATTGCTCCAATCCTGATCCCGCAGAGAAAAGGCGAACCGTTGCTTTTCGACACTGACGAATGTCCGCAAGAGACGAATTATGAGAAACTGATGAAAATGGCCACAGTATTCAAAAAGGGCGGTGTCGGCACCGCCGGCAACGCGTCCAGCATCAGCGACGGGGCGGCCGCAGTCGTCCTGATGAGCCGGGAAAAAGCCGATGAACTCGGCTGCACCATCATGGCCGAAATCGGCGCCCAGGCCTCCTGTGCCATCGATTTGAAATATGTCTTAATGGCACCGATCTATGCCATCCCGAAGGTCCTGAAAAAAGAGGGCCTCACGATTGCCGATATCGATCTTTTCGAGATCAACGAGGCCTTCAGCGGCACTTCTGTCGGCATCAACAAAGTGCTCGGCCTTGACCCGAACAAGGTGAACGTCAATGGCGGCAGTGTCGCCCTCGGGCATCCCATCGGAGCCAGCGGCGCCAGGGTCCTGACTACCCTCCTCTACCAGATGCAGAGACAGAATGCCAGGAGGGGCCTCGCCTCCCTCTGCCTGGGCGGCGGCGAGGCGGTTGCATTGATAGTCAACAGATAGCCGGAACATTTACAAAATCCTTAATTATTCTGTTCGGCACCAAGACAAACCGGACATGGAGAACACATGAAGATTACAACATTCGGGGTGATTGGATCCGGCCAGATGGGCAACGGGATCGCCCAGGTAGCTGCAGCAAGCGGGCTGCAGGTCCTGATGAGTGACATCAAAGAAGAATTCACCGCCAAAGGTGTTGCCGCCATCACCAAAAACCTGGATCTCAGCGTCGAGAAGGGCAAGCTTTCGGCGGCCGAACGGGATATAATCCTTGCCAGGATCAGAACCACCACCACCTTGCAGGATATGGCGTCGGTGGATTTCGTGGTCGAGGCTGCGGTTGAACGGGAAGACCTGAAATTCAAGATATTCAGAGATCTCGACACAATTTGCCCACCGCATGCGATTTTATCAACCAACACCTCGTCCATACCGATCGGCAGAATCGCAGCCCAGACCGGACGGCCCGATAAGGTCATCGGAATGCATTTCATGAATCCGGTCCCGGTAATGAAACTCGTTGAGGTCATTAAGGGATTGACCACATCGGAGGAAACCTTTCAAATCACCTGGGACCTTTGCCTGAAATTCGGCAAAACTCCGGCGGAGGCTAACGATTTTCCAGGTTTTATTGCCAACAGGATTCTGCTGCCGATGATCAACGAGGCCGTCTTCTGCCTCTATCAAGGCGTCGGCAAGGCACAGGATATCGACACCGTGATGAAGCTCGGCATGAATCACCCCATGGGTCCGCTGGCCCTGGCCGACCTGATCGGTCTTGACACCTGCCTGGCAATCATGGAGACTCTCTACGATGGGTTCAAAGATTCCAAATACCGTCCCTGCCCGCTGCTCAGAAAATATGTCGAGGCCGGATGGCTTGGCAGAAAGAGCGGCAGAGGGTTCTATACGTATTAATGTTTTGTTAGGAGAAAACTGTGGAATTGTGCACACCTGGCGCGCCACTTGCTGAATTGCAGGCAAGGATAAAAAACCTGCAGAAGGCCATGCAGGAAAAAGGCGTCGGCGGCGCCCTGATCGTTCAAAAAACGGACCTTTTTTATTTTACCTCCACATCCCAGCAGGGATGGCTCTATGTGCCAGAATCGGGGGCCCCGCTGCTGATGATCTTCAAAGAGTTCGATCGAGCCAGGATCGAATCGGCACTGGAACAGGTGATCTCGGTGGTCAGCCCGAAGAAGATCCCGGAAATCCTGGCCGATTATGGTTATCCGACCCCGGCCATTCTCGGCTTGGAGCTCGATGTCCTGCCGACCAACCTCTACTTCCAGTATGCGGATATTTTCAAGAACAGTAAGATCGTCGATGTCTCCACCGAAATACGCCTGATCCGGGCCATTAAGTCCTCCTACGAACTTGAAATTCTGCGGCAGGCTGCTTTTCTTTCTGATGCGGTTGCCGCTAAAGTTCCCGAGCTGCTGCAACTGGGAAAGACCGAGGTCGCCCTCGCAGGCGAACTGGAGTCCTATGCCCGGAGTCTCGGCCATCAGGGCATTGTCAGAATGCGGCTCTTCGGCAGTGAGCTGTTCTACGGCCATCTGATGTCGGGACCTGCCGCGGCAATACCCAGCTACCTTGCATCCCCGACCGGCGGCCGGGGGGTAAGCCCGCTGATCGGCCAGGGACCGGGTTTCAATAAGATCGGGAAAAACGAGCCCATCCTCTTCGACTATGTGTTTGCACTCCAGGGCTATATCTCCGACCATGCCCGCATCTTCTCCATTGGCGCACTGCCTGACGAGCTGATGTGGGCACATGAGGCCATGCTCAGAATCCAGGAGGAAACGAAGAAATACGCCTTGCCCGGTATTTCATCCGGGGACATCTATGAGATGATGGTGGCTATGGCTGAAAACATGGGATATGGCGAATTTTTCATGGGGGTCGGTGATCGAAGGATCCGGTTTACCGGCCATGGCGTCGGTCTCGAGCTGGACGAATTTCCGTTTCTTGCCAAGGGTCAAAAGCTGCTGCTTGCCAAAAACATGGTTCTGGCGCTGGAGCCGAAGGTCATCCTGCCCGGCAAGGGAGTCGTGGGCATCGAAAACACCCTGCTGGTTACCGATACCGGCCTCGAATCCCTGACGAAAATAGACGACCATATCATGATTCTTCCAGAGTAACGTAAGATCAGTGAGAAAACGAGTATTTTGAAGAAATCAGAATGGAGGAAACTCGATGCAGTTTACAAACATACTCCTTGAGATAGAGAGTAGAATCGCAACCGTCACGTTCAACCGCCCTAAGGCCCTGAACGCGCTGAATCAGGAGACCCTCCTGGAAGCGCTCGCCTGTTTTCGGGAACTTAAAAACAATGACGAGGTCCAGGTCGTAATCCTGACCGGTTCCGGTACCAAGGCCTTTGTCGCCGGTGCCGATATCGCCTTTATGCGGGAACTGACCCCGCTTACCGCCCGTAATTTTGCCTTCCTTGGTCAGAAGGTAATGAACACCATCGAAGGGCTGGGTAAGCCGGTCATTGCCGCCGTCAATGGATTTGCCTTAGGCGGTGGCTGTGAACTCGCCATAGCCTGCGATATGCGCCTGGCCAGTGACAATGCCAAGTTCGGCCAGCCTGAGGTGAACCTTGGGGTTATACCGGGATTTGCCGGAACCCAACGCCTGCCACGGATTATCGGCAAAGGACGTGCCAGTGAATTAATCTTCACCGGAGACATGATCGATGCAGCCGAGGCTTACCGGATCGGCCTGGTCAACCGGGTCGTCCCTCAGGACCAGTTGCTTCTCGCCTGCCAGGCAATTGCAGCCAGGATCATTTCGCGCGGCCCCGTTGCCGTCAGACTCAGCAAGGAAGCCATTACCAACGGTATGGAGATGGACCTGGCCAGGGCCTGCGCTTATGAGGCCGACCAGTTCGCCCTCTGCTTTGCAAGCCCGGATCAAAAAGAGGGAATGGAGGCATTCCTGGAAAAACGCACACCCCGATTTCAGGGGAAATAATGGATAAGGACCAGATATGAATCTTGATCTCAACGAAGAGCAGAAACTCATCCAGGATACGGCCAGGGATTTTGCCGCAGCCGAACTCGAACCAGCCGCCGCCGGGCTGGATCAGGGGCAGGATAACCGGATTTTTTTCACCAACCTGAAGAAACTGGCCGAATTGGGCTTCATGGGCCTGAACATAAAAGACGAATATGGCGGTTCAGAGGCAGGGGTCGTTGCCTTCAGCGTCGCCATGACCGAGATTGCCAGGGCCTGCGCCGCAACCGCTGTGACCGTGTCGGTGAACAATATGGTCGGAGAGGTCATCCAGGCCCTGGGCAATGACGAGCAGAAGAAAAAATATATTCCAAAGATCTGCAGCGGTGACTTTCCGGCTGGCGCCTTTGCCCTTACCGAACCCGGAGCGGGATCCGATCCGGCCGGGATGACGACCACGGCTGTACGCGACGGCAACGACTGGATCCTGAACGGATCAAAGATCTTCATCACCAGCGCCACCTACGCAGGTGTCTTCGTGGTCTGGGCGGTAACGGACCCAAAAGCTCCAAAAGGAAAAGGCGTCAGTACATTTCTTGTGGAAGGCGGAACGGAAGGTCTCCTTGTCGGCAAGACAGAGGAGAAGATGGGGCAGCATGCCTCGTCCACCAACGAACTACTTTTCCAGGACTGCCGGATCCCCGGCAATGCACTGATGGGACAGCCCAATGATGGTTTTCGGGTCGCGGTCGGCGAACTGGCGGGAGGTCGAATCGGCATTGGCTCGTTAGGCCTTGGCATCGGCCTGGCCGCTATGGATTATGCGACGAAGTATTCGCTCGAACGAGCCCAGTTCGGCAGGAAAATCTGTGAATTCGAGGCTATCCAGTGGAAGATAGCCGATATGTATACCCGGCTCGAGGCGGCACGGCTTCTTTTAATGAATGCCTCCTTCAAAAAGGAGCAGGGACGCTCCTTTTCCAAAGAGGCGTCGATGGCCAAGGTCTTTGCAACGGAATCGGCCAACCTCGCCTGCTACGAGGCCATGCAGATCCTGGGCGGCTACGGCTACACCCGGGATTTCCCGATTGAGCGTTATACAAGAGATGCCCGCATCACCACCATCTATGAGGGAACGAGCGAGATCCAGCGTCTGATTATCTCCCGCGAGATCCTCCGCTCATTCGGAGGCCGCTAATTCAAGAGAGCTTCACTGCCGCTATCGGTCCGACCTCTCCTGCTTGCTGTTGGAGGGAGCTGGTGTCTCTCTCCGGCACAGGCTCCCTCGCTTATTTTCTCCGACGTTTCTTCTGGACCGAGAAACCGAATTTGCCGATCTTTTTTCCGAGCACAAAATAATTCCCATGCGAATAGGCAAGCTGGTCCGCTTTTTCTAAAGAGAACGCCCCGGTCCCGGCATTGATAAACGCCTGGTCCGCTTTGACGTTGACGACGTCTGCGATAAACATGTCATGGCTGCCCAGGGGTTTTATCTCCGTGATCCGGCATTCGATATTTAAGGGCGACTCTTCGATGATGGGTGCCTTCACCTTCGCAGCCTTCCCCGGAGTCAGGTTCATCTCGGCAAATTTATTGTAATCCCGCCCCGAGCGCACGCCGCACCAGTCGGTCGCAAAGGCGAGATCCCTGGTGGTCAGGTTGATCACGAATTCCCCGGTCCGCTTCAATATCTCGTAGGAATGACGGCCGGGCCGGACCGAAATATAACACATGGGAGGATCTGAACAGATGGTGCCTGTCCAGGCGATGGTGATGATGTTATACTCTTCGGGAGTGGCTCCGGTACTCACCATTACGGCAGGCAAGGGATAGATCATGGTGCCGGGTTTCCAGTCGACCTTTGTAGAAGTTCGGGCCTCCCGGACTTTTCGTTTCACCGGTAGTCCTTTCATTTGCGGACCAGTTCGACGCGCCTGTTCCGGGCCCGGCCAAGCTCGGTTCCCTTGTCGGCAACCGGGAAAAACAGGAAACAGGAAAACGAAGGAAACAGAGAACAAATAACAGAACGCATCATCATGCAGCAACCCTCACCTATTTAAATTTTCTTCCTGCCCCAGGATAACGGGAATGCCACCTCACCAAGAATTCATCACAGAAAACGTGTGAAAATACTTTTAAGGGACTAAAATTTTATCTTCAGGAAGTCAATTTCACTGGCATATTTTTCCCTTAATGGCCAAAGCGATTTATCCAGCCATGTCTGCATATCATTTTCGGCAGCAATCTCACTTAAACATTCAAGAAGGCCGGTAGCCAAACGGGCATCTTCAACCCGCCCGGAATATTCTATCCTGCCGTTTGCATATTTGAATTCTGCCGTAAACGGGTCAAGGAATTCATACTTATCCACCTTTTCCACAAACTTCCGTTTCAGAATAGTATCAAAATCTCCATGGATCTTCCGGTTGTTGGAAATAAATTTATCATAGATAAGCATGAGATACTGAAGCATCTCCCGGATGTTCAACGGTTTCGCCCTCCCTCCTTGATCTGAAGGAAGAGCCTCAGGCTTTGAGGGCGGATTCACTGCATTCCCGTTGCTCCGGGTCTGATTTGCTGAATTCGCACTTTCTTTCTCTGCGCCGTTCATGGCAATCTGTTCTATCAATATTCTGCGAACATTCAGCATTGCCCCGATTTTCCTTGATTTTTCGACTAGATCAAGCTGAATTTTTTCGGTTTGAACAAGTTGCCATTTGCTTTCCGCAGATACCGATCCGATCACCTGGCCGTTATGCAAAAACAACAAGGCGATATCATTGGAATTAAAAGTTACTTCAACATATCCGGTCAAACGATCGGATATCATCTTGCGGATAAGACCTTCGAGATCGGTAAATTCTGTGGACAGGTCTTTGTAGAGATCCTCGGCATTGGCAACATTGGCCCAGAATGCAATTTTTTCCGGAGGGATCTCATAAATGGAAATCAATATTTTTTTTGATTTTGCTTCCTCAAAAAGCAGATCAATGGCCTCTTTTCCTCTGACAAGAGTGTTTTTATCCTTGAAAGTCCCATTGATCAGATTGAAGGCATCAAAAAAAACAACTCCTTCGGATGAGGGTAACTGAAAAAATGCACATCCGGCGTCAATAATCCCCTGATAATATTGAAACAGTTTTTCAATGTTCAGGTAATAACTGTTCAATTCTTCAATTATCGGAGTTTCTTTAGGTACGACGATCATCTCATCCGTCTCCATGGCAATAGTGAGTTTTTATTTAACTCAGACACGTTTAAAAAGCGGTGCCAAGATCACAAAATCCAGTCTATTTTAGAAGCCTAGCAGAGTTAGTTCCTGTTTTCAATATCTTTTAATGAAATACTTTCTCAAACAATCTCCCTGCCTCCTCTCCTGCGAGTTCGCTTGATATGTTCACGTTGTTCATGCCCATACTTGACATAAGAGTATCTATACCGTTAACGTAAGCAGAAAAATCTATGCTCCGTTTGATATTCTTTCTGATAACAGCTGCTTTATTGCTCTATTCCACCCGCACATCGACTCCATGCACCCTCTGGGGTTCAACAGGAAGTGTGAACCAGACCGGGAAGGTAACGTTTGTCGTCAAAAACCGGGACTGGAAGCCGAACCGGAACAAGGTGCTGAAGATTGTCAGGCCAGACAACGGGTATCAATATCTCTGTCTCTACGCCGCAGGCGATGATGAACCCGGACTCAAGGCTGGAATCAACAGGAAAGGACTTGTCGTCATCCGTGCCAGTGCCTCCAGCATCACCATGGTCTATATCAAGGTGAAAAATCCCGGCGAAAACGAAAAAGTACTCAGCTACCAGCTCGATGACGTATTCTGGCGGCAAACCGAGCTTGCGCAGTGAAGACAAGCAGAAGCTCTTTTCCGGGATCTCCGGGCAATCCTGGCGGAAACATGATCAAAAATGCCTGCCAAAAAACAGATAGGCTGCAAGTACCGCCGCTACCATCCCTGCCAGATCGGCGACCAGTCCGCCAGCCACGGCATACCGCATCCGTTTGATACCGACAGAGCCGAAATACACGGCCAGGACATAAAAGGTGGTCTCGGTGCTGCCCTGGATGATCGCCGCCAGGTGGCCGGCAAAACTGTCCGGGCCGAAAGTCTTCATGGTTTCCACCATCATGGCCCGGGCACCGCTGCCGGAGAGCGGCTTCATCAGCATCGTCGGCAGGCCGCTCACCCAGGCCGGATCCATCCCGAAAGACATTACCATCCCCCTCACCCCGTTCATAAACACATCCAGAGCACCGCTGGCCCGCAGCATGCCGATGGCCACCAGCATCGCCACCAGATACGGGATGATGGTCACCGCTGTCTGAAACCCGTCTTTTGCCCCTTCGATAAAGGCCTCGTAGGCATTGACCCGTTTCACCAGGGCGCCAAGCAGAAAGGTGGCAATAAGCCCGATCAAAACCAGGTTGCCGACCAGAGATGAACGTGCCGCCATTTCCTGGGCCGGCAGGCGCAGAAACCAGGCGGCCATGCTGCCTACAGCCAGGGTCAAGCCGCCGATCCAGGCCAGTACCACACTGTCCAGCCGTATACGTTGCACTAATGCCACAAACAGAAAACCGGCCAGCGTCGAACAGTAGGTAGCCATCAGGATCGGCACAAAAACATCTGTGGGATCAACTGCCCCCATCTGGGCCCGGTAGGTGAAGATGGTCACCGGCAGCAGAGTGACCGAGGAAGCGTTCAATACCAGGAACATGATCTGAGCGTTGCTGGCCGTGTCCTTGTCCGGATTCAGTTCCTGCAGTTCCTGCATGGCCTTGATGCCTATCGGCGTGGCCGCATTATCAAGCCCCAGCATATTGGCAGCCATGTTCATGGTGATGGAAGCTAAAGCCGGATGCCCTTTGGGCACATCGGGAAATATTCTGGAAAAAAGAGGAGAAAGCCACCGGGCCAAAACAACGAGAAAGCCCGCCTTTTCACCGATGCGCATAATGCCCAGCCACAGACACATGACCCCGGTCAACCCAAGCGCAATCTCAAAGGCGGTTTTGGCATTATCAAATCCCGCCTTGATCAGAACGGCAAAGATATCCTGCTGGCCATGGACCAGAAACTGGAACAGGGCTGCGGCAAAGGCAGTCAGGAAAAACCCGATCCAGATGGCATTGAGCATAAATCAGAACCAGGGACTCAAAGGAAATGTATTGCTTTCCGCTCAAAAAAAGAGCGGAACGGCACTTGTACCAGCAGGAAAGCAAGCTAGCAGACATGCCGTCCGACTTCAAGATATTTTACCCAAAGGTCCCGTTATCCGATGAGTCCCCAGGCCATCTTTGTGGCGACAGCAAAAAGAAGAAAGGCAAAGATCTTTTTAATCCGTGGAACGGGCAGGCTATGAGCAAGCTTCACGCCGAGCGGCGCCGTGACGACGCTTGCCAGAACGATGCCGATCAGGGCCGGGAGATAGATAAAACCCACAGAAAAAGGGGGGAGTGATACTGCCTTGAAGCCGTTCACGAGAAATCCGACACAACCGGCTACAGCAATCGGAAAACCAATAGCCGCAGAGGTACCGATGGCAGTATGCACAGGCACGTTGCACCATATCATGAACGGTACGGAAAGTGAGCCGCCGCCGATTCCGACCAGACTGGAGACGACACCGATGGTTCCTCCGGCGGTAAACATGCCTGTGCTGCCGGGGAGGTCACGGGAGGCGGGAGGTTGTTTTCCCAGAACCATCTGGCTGGCCACATAATAGAGAAAAATCACAAAAAATCCCTTCAGAAAGGCAGTGGAGAGCCCGGAAGCCAGCCAGGTTCCGGCAAACGTGCCGATCACAATGCCCACGGAGATCCGTTTCACAACCGACCAATTCACCGCACCTTTCTTATGATGCGCCATAAAACTGGAAATGGAGGTAAAAATGATACTCGCCATGGAGGTGCCGAGGGCGATATGCATGATATGTTCGTTCGGCAGTCCCTGCAGGGTAAAACAATAGACAAGCATCGGCACAATGACCAGTCCGCCGCCGACACCAAGAAGACCGGCCAGCACTCCTGCAATCGCACCAACACCAAGATATATCAAAATAATTGTCACACTCATCTCTTTACTCCTTTGATTTTTCAGCGATCCCGACGATTGCCTCCACGGCATCGAGATGATCCCGCATGGCCCGAAAAGCATTTTCCGGATTCTTCTCCTCCAGAGCTTCAATGATCTTTAAATGACCGGCGATGGAGATGGTCCGACGTGTATCACTCTGATATCTGTCAGCCCTGCTCTCAGAGAGAATATCACTCATCAGGCTCATGACTTTGAAGAGAACTCTGTTACCTGAATATTCGGCAAGTTTTAGATGAAAAGCCGCATCCAGATCCCCTTCTCCGCTTCGGGTTTTCAGCTGCTGGTTACAGACCAGTATCTTCAAGGTCTCCAACTCCTCCTGAGAGATACGTCCTGCGGCGAGAAAGGCGGTCTGTGGCTCGAGTATCCCTCTGAACTCCAGGATATCGGCCAGGAGATCCGATTTTACCTGCATCGCCATCCCCATGGATTCTTTGACAAACACCTCCGCCGAAACAGACGAGATGTAGGTCCCGGCACCGTGTCTCTTGGTCAGGATTCCCCTTTCCGCAAGCGATTGTATGCCAAGACGCACCTCACCCCGACTAACCCTGAATCTTTCTGCCAGCACCCGTTCAGGAGGAAGCCTGTCCCCAACCGCCAGACCATCTTCCAGGATCATCTGCCAAAATTTTTCAGCGATTTCCGGTAATCGAAGCCCGCGCTCTGTATCTGTCGCTTCTGCCATCTTCACCTTGCTCCACACAATAAGTTAACCACTTTTCTTTTATTACTATATTGGTTAACCATTTATATCAAAACCCTCCCCCTGTCAAGCTCAATCTTTCGAGAGTCTTCTCTTGTTTATTGATCCGGTGACTAAACATATAAATTAAGCAGCATATCTGATGAGCGGATGCCTGAAGTAACTTTTCACATGATATGGTCTTCTCTGCAGGGTCTTCATAAAAGAGCGGGTTTTCTTCGTCAGATCGCTTTGGCT
>CAIUQR010000033.1 GCA_903901335.1 uncultured delta proteobacterium
CGTTCCCATTCCGAACACGGAAGTTAAGCTCTTCAGCGCCGATGGTACTGCATGGGAGACTATGTGGGAGAGTAGGTCGCCGCCGAATTCCTTTATAACAAAAAGCCCCTGAGTGCTCGCGCGCTCAGGGGCTTTTTGCTTCTCCAAACTCTGGATCCTCGGCTCTGGTATGATCTATTGATAGGGCCAACCCCCTACTCTCTTGCAACCAGCAAGGTCTTCTGTAACTTTTGTCCGGGATATTGCTGCTATCGACTCAAGGGCTCTACCCTCCTGATTACAGCAGAGGATATTAACCGCATTGGCCGCCACCTGCAAATAAGTGACGGTCAGGTCCGTCGGCAATTTCTTGAAGGAAAAAATACATTTAAAAACAAGGAAGACGGCTCTTGCATCTTTCTTGCCGATGGACGTATCAGCAAGCGTTGCACCATCCACAGGGCACAGCCCAGACAGTGTATGGATTTCCCCTACGACCAGCCTTGTCCCTACCTTGAACGCGAAGATCTTCTAAAAGTTATCGAACATCGGATAGAAAGAAGTCTCGGTTTGAGACAGCAAGATGGAAATGATGACACCTGAATCCTGCTGATCGATTGCAGGGATGTCTTACGGATTCAGATGCTTAAGAACGCTATTCACCTTATCCTCAATACCCTGCGGCCGATCAATCCGGGTGCCGATCTTGATAGTCGTTGTAATCCTCGGAGCACCCATCCGATGAATCTGTTCATGGCATTCTCTTACTGCAGAAAAAACCGCATCCCTTTCGCCCTCGATATTCGTACCATATGCATGTAATTGGGTCTTAAGTCCGGCCTTCTGCAATATCTCCTGACAGACTGCCACATACTTGGAAATTGAGACACCAACGCCCATCGGAACGACACACAGATCCATAATAACCTTCATCTGCAACCTCTATTTTTTGTAATTTTTAACCGGCAGTCATCCTCTCGTCAGTCTCCCAAGCAGGTCCCGACGCGGCGGGCACTTTCCAGTAAAGAATGATCGGCAGGGACGACATGCCTCTTTCCCACCACCTGGTCCAATGGAACGGCTTCGGTACCGTCACCGCGGACTGCCACCATCACCCCGCTCACCCCTTCTTCGATGTATTTCACACAGGCACTGCCAAGTCTGGTGGCAAGGACCCGGTCTGTGGCCGAGGGAGTCCCGCCCCGTTGCAGATGTCCCAGAATGGTGATCCGAGATTCGAGCCCGGTCATCTCCTCCAGCTGTTGAGATAGTCGCAGGGCGTGATTTGCTCTGGCTCGCGAAAACTGATCGAGGGCATCAAAGGTCTTTTTCTTTGTCTTTTCGTTCCCGTTTTCTTTCACCTCATTTTTTTTCTTCTTCAATTCCGCATAAATATTGAAATCATCAATCGATAACGCACCTTCGGCAACCGCCACAATGCTGAATCTGGTTCCCCGTAACTGGCGCTGCCGGATCGCTTGCGCAATCTTGACTAGATCATACGGTATCTCCGGGATCAGGATAACATCGGCCCCTCCGGCAAGACCCGCTCCCAGGGCCAGCCAGCCGGCATTGTGCCCCATCATCTCGACCACGATAATTCGATGGTGACTATGCGCCGTTGAATGCAACCGGTCTATGGCCTCGGTCGCTATCTCCATAGCGGTATTGAAGCCAAAGGAAATATCGGTCATGCCGACATCATTATCTATTGTTTTCGGCAGGGTCAGGATATTCAAGCCCCGCTGTGACAGGCGATAGGCGTTCTTCTGTGTCCCGCCACCACCGATACAGACCAAGGCATCGAGATTATGCCGGGCATAGTTATCACAGATCACATCGGTCATATCCATCACCGTACCACCAACCGGCATCCGGTGCGGTTTGTCCCTGCTTGTGCCGAGGATTGTCCCGCCCAGGGTCAGGATGGAGGAGAGAACGTCCCGGTCCAGCCGCAAGGTCCTGTTTTCCATCAGGCCGCGAAAGCCATCGCGAAAACCAATAACCTGCATCTTCCCGCTCCCCAGTGCCGATTTTCCGATAGCCCGGATGGCCGCATTCAGGCCCGGACTGTCCCCTCCTGCCGTTAATATCCCGATATGTTTATTCATTAATGTTTGTCTTCCTCTTCTAAAGATTCAAAACGTCCCCTTAGATATATCATAAAACCCACTACGGGGTAAAATATAAAAAGAATTATCAGGTCTTCTTGATCTCGGGAAATCCACTCTGGAAATGTAGAGGCGGTCGCGGCCGGCTGATAATTTTTCTGATCCGGAGGAATACCGGCCTGATGGAAAGACCCAGGAGGATAATCGCCCCGGGGACCTTAGCCTGGAGAGGGATGAGGTCGGCAGCCTCACCGATAACCGCCTTGGGGACGATGTGGAAGAATCGATAAACTTCATCCAGTCCCAGGCCCATAATGATGGCAAAGAAGGAAAGGGCCAACAGGTAGCGAAGGGTACTTTTCTTTCCTAGAATACCGGTTAACACCGAGAGAGAGGTGATATTTGTCGCCGGCCCCGCCAGCAGAAAGACGAGAGCCGCCCCCGGACTTACCCCTTTTAAGATTAAAGCGGCAGCAATAGGTGTAGAGGCCGATGCACAGATATACATCGGGATAGCGACGACCAGCATGGCCAGCATGGAGGAAAAACCGCCCCCAAGCCAGCGCTCCATAAATGCATCAGGCACTATTGCCATAATACACCCGGCCACAAACAGACCTGCAAAAAACCAGAGGGCGATATCCCCCCATATATCGAGAAGTGCAAAGCGTAAACCGGCCCGCACCTTTTCAAAAAAGGAATGATGATGGGCATGTACTTCCGCCGGACATTCTGTGCCGTCACAACAATTATCAACAGGACAGCTCAGATCAACCGGCAGCTCGCGCTCATTTTTTTTCCAATGAAGACAATTTTCAAGAAATCCGGCCCCTATTGCCGAGATAAAGGCAGCCACAGGCCGCATTACGGTCATGATCGGATCCAGGAGGGCAAGCGATATTGCAATCGAATCAATCCCGGATTCCGGAGTGGCAATCAAAAAGGCGGTGATTGCCCCTTTGTTGGCTCCCTTCTTCTGTAATAATGTTGCCGCCGGCAACACACCACACGATCAGAGCGGAAGCGGCACGCCGAAGAGGGCAGCCTTGACAACCGAGGAAAACCGCCCGCCCCCTAGATGATTCATGATGAAAACCGGGTTCAGAACGACATTCAACATTCCGGCGATGACAATGCCGAAGAGAATATACACCGATGAATCCAGCAGGATACTCCAGGATGCCCTGAAGATGGTTAAAAATATCTCAATCACTTTGTTTCTCCCTGATATGCGTGAGACCGACGTCGGTCAACATTTTCACATGATCATCAACCAGACGGTAGTAGAGCACCGTCCCTTCTCTCCTGTTTTTGACAAGATTGACGTTGCGTAAAAATCTCAGCTGATGACTCACCGCCGATTCGGTTATCTCCAGAAGAGCGGCAAGGTCGCAGACACACATTTCCAGACGTTCCAGGGCAAAGAGGATCCGCAGACGGCTTGGGTCCGCAAGCACCTTGAACATCTGAGATAATTTCTCGAATTCATCCAGGCTTAAGGATGTCGCCCTGGCCTCTTCGACCGCCTGAAGATGGATGATCCTGCACCCGCATTTGTCTTCCTTCATTCCTCTTTTGCACCCTCCGCTTTTCAAGAGAAACCTATATATGACTATATGCTCATATATTAAATATCATATCGCACACCGTCAAGAAAGAAGATGCATTTTATCAATGTTTTGTGCATAATGGGATGAAGAGTGGGTTCCATCAACCTCAGAGTCCGATTCCTTTTTATGAAAAAAGCAGAGCGTCCCGAAACAGGGATATTATATGTTGTCGCGACCCCCATCGGCAACCTGGAAGACATCACCTTTCGGGCCGTCAGGATTCTGAAGGAAGTCGACCTCATTGCAGCGGAGGATACTCGTCATACCAAAAAGCTTCTGAACCATTTTGCTATTCAGACCCGGCTTATCAGCTATTACCGCGAAAAGGAAAGGGAACGGGCGGGTGAACTCCTTGAACACCTACAGGCCGGAATGCATATCGCTTTGGTCAGTGATGCAGGTACGCCCGGAATTTCTGATCCAGGGGCGATCCTTGTCAGTCTTGCACGAGAGGCCGAGATCACCGTCACCCCGATCCCCGGCCCCTCGGCTCTGACAACTGCAATCTCGTCTGCCGGACTCGACTGCGGCTCCTTCCTCTTTCTGGGTTTTCCCCCGTCCAAGTCCGGTCAACGGCGGAAATTTCTGCATAGTTTAGGTGGATGCGACTATCCCGTCGTCCTCTACGAGTCCCCGCATCGGGTCCAGGCGCTTCTGGCCGACGCCCTGGAGGTGCTCGGTGATCGCCCGGCCTTCTGGGCCAGAGAACTCACCAAGATCCATGAAGACCTGCAACTGGGAAGACTCAGCGAACTGTTGACCAAGGCGAGCAGCCAGGTCAGTCGCGGTGAGTCTGTCCTGATCATCTCTCCGGATAAGGTGGAACAGGCAACAGGAGATACCGTCGAAGACCTGCTTTGCTGGTATCGGGATCATTCTGGCCTGACCCTGAAGGATGCCTGCCGGCGTCTCGCCTCCGATCTGGGTCTCTCGCGCTCACAGGTCTACCAGTTGGCGCTCAAAATCTGGCAGGAAACTGAAAACGACGAAGGCGACACTTTGCCCCAGAACGCCAACCAGGAAGATCCGGCATGAAGAATTTTTTTTATTTGAACATTGGTGCCTGGGTTGTCGTCGTACTCGTTTCGCTTGGTTGGAATATCAAAAACATCCAACGGCAACGCATCGATATCGCCTTCCAGTCGGCACGCAGTTTTTTTGATCAAATCGTCATCACCAGGGAATGGAACGCCGGCCACCAGAGTGTCTATGTCCCGGTCACGGCCACAAGTCAGCCTAATCCCTATTTGAAAGATGCGGACAGAGATCTTCGCATCAGCCGGGACCTGACACTGACAAAAATCAACCCCGCCTACATGACAAGAGAGATATCCGAAATTTCGGTACGTTACAAAGGAATTCAGTTCCATATCACCAGTCTTAAGCCTCTGAATCCAGGTAATACTCCAACAGATCGGGAAAAGGAGGCCCTGATATCCTTTCAAGAAGGAAAAAAAGAAACAGGGTACTTCATCAAGGGCCGACCGGATGCATCTTTTTTTTATATGTCACCGCTAGTTACAACCGAATCCTGCCTTCCCTGCCATGCCCAGCAGGGGTATAAGGTGGGAGATATCCGGGGTGGGATAAGCGTTACCCTCCCCTCCTTAATTGAACTGTCCATCGGCCCGGTAGTGATTGCCCATTTCCTCATAGGGATACTGGGGATAGCCGGAATCGTCTTTTTCGGGAAAAAACTTGACGGCGCCTATGAAATCGTCAAACAGCATGCTGCGATAGATGCGTTGACGGGAATTCCAAATAGACGCACGTTCATACAGAAAATTCTGGAAGAATTTAAACGCAGCAAACGCAAGAATGAGCCTCTGTCGGTACTGTTCTGTGATATAGACAATTTTAAAGGATATAACGATACCTACGGTCATGCTGCCGGTGATGATTGTTTAAACAGGATAGCACAGATAATCCAAACGTCTTTGGAACGACCCGGTGATTTCTGCGCCCGATACGGGGGAGAAGAATTCGTCGTCATTCTTCCGGACACTCCTTCCGCCGGAGCCCTATCTATTGCCGAAAGGATCTTACAAAACACCAGGGACCTGCAGATCAGCCACCGGCATTCATCTGCCTCGCCATTCATCACCTTGAGTATAGGCACCGCGACCCTTGACCGGAACTCGCTTTGTCTTTCCGATGAAGAACTGATCAAGCAGGCTGACACAGCGCTGTATGAGGCAAAAAAAGCCGGAAAAAATCGTGCGGTGCAATATACAACTGATCTTTCACTCTAACCCCGACACACGGGATACGTACCTTAGAAATTCTTTCTTAATAACAAGAAAAGAATTTCTAAGGTACTAAATCAACCGGCAATTTCCCGTGTTTGGTCACCAGTAATTCTGCAAGAGGTTTTTCTTTCCATGAGCCATTTTCCCAGTTGCATTTCGCCGGAAGGACGTTTTCAATACGGAATCCATAAGCCCGCCTATACTGTCACGAACCTCAGGGTTCAGCTGAGAATCCAGAAACTTGGGACACTCCCTGACCGTAGTGCCGTCGACAACAGGATGAATTTTCCGGAGGCGAATTTGACTGTGACACAAGCCGACTGGATATTTGAGATTCCAAACCCCTTCCCCTTCCGCGGCGCGACTTTCATCGACAAGGAATGGGCAGATGCATCTGCAAACAATTACGGCAGAATCGGGCTCCCCGCCAGAAAGGATGTCTCCTTTTCCGATCTGCTCATCCAAACCGGGACTGACACAGGACTCCTGGAAAAACTTCCCGCTCCCTTGCTGCTTACGCTTGCCACCTGCTCAACGGACCCTGAGGATCTGCAACGGCTGGCAGCACTCTGCTGCGACCTCGATTACGCCGCCGACGGCACCCCGACCGGATTGCAGTATAAAAAGGGGCGCCGAAAAACAAGGCCCATCATTCACGACCACGCCCTCTTCGAGGCCATCGCCAATAATCCGTCTCTGCCTGATGCCTATAAAACCGTGATGGTCCTGCGTCCGGGCGCCCAGGGTGACAGTGAAATAGTGGGCGAATGGCCCCAGGACGGGCAAACCCATGTCTTCGAATATCTGCGTCGAAATTCCTATATTGCCGGTGGCCACTATGCAGCGAATATGGCGGACGACGCAGTACGGTACTCTATCGACACCTTGTCAGCCGCTGATATGAAGGGACTGAGGCATCTCTATTATCAGCGCACCTATATATCCTTAGCGGCACGGATCGGTATCACCCCGCTGCCGGAACGACACCAGCTGACCAATGAAGAGCTGGAGATCCTGCGACAGGCAATTATCCAGCCGGAAAACGAAGGGAAACTGCCTCGCTCGTCCACCCTCTGGGGCTGGAACTTCGGTTTTGACTATGCCCCTTCAGGGTACCGGCTGCATGCCTCCCATCAACAGATCCATCAGCAGTACGCGATGGTCCCGGAGGCGGTGGAGACCTTCAGCGGTGATCCGGAACGGCCTGTCGGCACCCAACCTGCCTATAGCTGCGGCGATATGATCACCAAAGTGATCGAGGAGTATAAAGGCCTCTTCGGGAGAGAATTGTTTGACGACTATCTGACGGCAATAGCCAATAACAAACGAATGGATGGTCGCACCGACCGGGAAAGCGATCTGATCGTCTGGCAGGACGAGTCGGTCATGCTTTTTGTGCCAAAGGCTCAGACATCGCAATGGGAGCTGCAGCTCATGACCAGAAAGGATGCCGGCGGCAGATTTCCGGGCAATATTCTGGAGACGGATGCACAGGTCAGGGCGTCACTGGATACCGGGATTCTTTGTGCCCAGAAGGTCCTTGCCGCATTGGGGGCCAGGATGGTGACAACCATTGAATATGCAAAAAGGATGGGGGCAGGCGCTCATATCCACCAACCCCTGCTCTACGCCTTTCTACCCCGTCTCCCGGAGTCTCCGGGGGCCTTCAGCGAGGCGCAGCTGCGCTTCATAAGCGGCCATTATCCGGAGGATTTCGCCGCAGTCTGCAGGCTGCAACTGCGCTGAAAATCAGCAGACCTTCAATCCTCGGCGATATTTACATTCACGTTCGGCCGGAGAATCACCTTCTGCAGGCCGATCCGGTTCTTCACATTAATGATCACCGGACCTGCAATATTGGCATTCAGACCGATCACACTGTCCTGTTGATCATTTTTTTTCAGGATCAACAGGATGGCAATGGAATTCGGATCATCGGCACCCAGCAGTTTTTGCTCCTCGTCCGTCAGCCACAATTCATAGTTGAGACCGTAGACAGTCGGGTCAACCATGGTCAAGGTGATGGGCGGTCGTTCAACCGATTCAAACCAATAGACGTTGATCCCGTTTTCTTCCTTGTGAAAAATAGTAAATCTGGTGTATTTTTCAAAACCGGGAATACCAAGCGGGAAGGTAATAATTTTTCCTGAGTCAATTTCAGGTTGAGCTGAAACAGTTCTCTCGATGGCCATGGGCTCTCCTTTATGCGAGGAAAAGATTGTATACCGCTCACTCTATCAGAAAATAGAATTGCAGTTCAAGTAAATTCCTGTAAATACAGTCTTACAGCCCTCTTTTAGCTTTTTCCGGCAGTATTTTCAGCAGCCCTGATCGAACAGACAGAAGAATTTCAGCTCATCATATCATGCTCATGCTATTTTTTTCAAGGAGCACATGGAGAATATAATGAATAAAACCGGATACTTCGGCAACTGGGGAGGTTCCTTTATTCCAGAGGTGCTGCACCAGACCTTCGAGGACCTGAAAGAAGAGTACCAAAAGGCGAAGGCTGACCCGGCCTTCTGGCAGGAATATCTGTCTTTAATGTCCACCTACTCCTGTCGGCCGACTCCGCTCACCCATGCTGAGAATCTTTCCCGGCATTTCGGCGGCGCCCAGATCTATATCAAACGTGAGGACCTGAACCACACCGGCGCCCATAAGGCCAATAACGTCATCGGCCAGGGCCTTCTGGTCAAACGCATGGGCAAAAAGCGGGTCATCGCCGAGACCGGGGCCGGACAGCACGGCATGGCCACCGCCACGATGGCCGCCCGTTTCGGTTTTTCCTGCACCATCTATATGGGAGAGGTGGATGTCCAGCGGCAACGCCCGAATGTGTTCTGGATGGAGAAGATGGGGGCCACCGTAGTCCCGGTCAAGGACGGCTCCCGCACGTTGAAGGACGCCATCAATGAGGCCTTCAGGGATTGGGTAACTAATATCGACGATACCCACTATGTCTTCGGCACCGCCTGCGGGCCAGCCCCGTTCCCGGAGATGGTCGCCTGGTTCCAGTCAATCATCGGCCTTGAGGCCATTAAACAGATCCTGGCCCAGCACGGACGGCTGCCCTCACGGATCTATGCCTGTGTCGGCGGCGGCTCCAACGCCATGGGCATATTCGGCCGTTTTTTCCAGGAGAAGGGCGTTGAACTGGTCGGGGTCGAGGCGGCCGGCCGGGGTATCTCGTCAGGCATGCATGCCACCCGGCTCAGCGGCACGGACGCCTCACCGGGTGTTGCGCAAGGCTATAAAACCATGTTTCTTCAAAACGAGGATGGCCAGATGAAGGAGACCCATTCGGTTGCAGCCGGCCTTGACTATGTGGGCGTATCCCCGATCCTCGCAGATCACTGGGAAAACGGCCGGGTCCGGTTTGAATCGGCTACCGATGATGAGGTAATGGAAGCCCTGGACCTGACCATGAAGATGGAGGGAATCATCCCGGCACTCGAATCCTCGCATGCCTTTGTCCAGGCCTTCAAAGAGGCACCCCAGTTATCGCCCTCGGAGGCGATCATCATCAACATGTCCGGCCGCGGCGACAAGGATATCTTCACCATCGCTCATGCCTTCAAGGACCCGTCCTGGAAGGAGTTCATCATTAAGCGCGGCCTGGAATACAGCAAAGAGACACTCTCAGTGGTGATATAAATGAACCTGGAACAACAGCTCAAAGAACGGTTAAAAGATAAAGAGATCCTCCTGATGACCCATATTGTCCTTGGCTATCCTTCCTTTACGGTGAATCGGCAGGTCATCCGGCAGATGATTGAAAATGGTGTGGACTGCATCGAGATGCAGCTGCCCTTCTCCGAACCGATGGCCGACGGCCCGGTGATCCTGAAGGCCAACCAGGACAGCCTCGCGGGCGGCACCAGGATTGCCGACTGTCTGGCCTTCGGGGCTGAGATGGCTGCCGCCCACGACATTCCGTTTCTGTTCATGACCTACTACAACATTATCTTCAAATACGGGGAAGAACCGTTCTTTGCCAGGGCCAAAGAGGCCGGGATTAAAGGGTTTATCGTCCCGGACCTGCCGCCCGAGCAGGGAGAGACGTTTTTCCGGCTGGCCGAAGAGTTCCAGATCGCCCCCATCCTGATCTTTGCCCCGACCTCAACCGACGAGAGGATGCGGGAGCTGGACCGGGTCGGCCGGGGTTTTATCTATTGTGTTGCCAGGCGTGGAGTAACCGGCAAGAAATCCGAATTCGGTGCTGATTTTTCGGACTATCTGCGCCGCTGCCGGGCCGCCACCGCCAAACCCCTCGCGGTCGGCTTCGGCATCCAGAACCGGGACGACGTCCAGGCGCTCATCGGCAAGGCGGATATGGCGGTCATCGGTTCCCAGACCATCCGCCTGGTGGATGCACAAGGCCCAGAGGCAGTCGGTCCCTTTATCGCCGGCTTGAGATAACCGCAATCCACAAGAAGAGTAGAGCATGGAAACCGAAAACACGTTGAACGAACAACTGGGCACGACAGAGGTCATCTGGAAAATCGAAGATCTCTACAGCACTATGAATGATCCTGCACTGCAGACGGATATCTCTTGGTGCGATCTCGAGGCCTGCGCGATCAAGGAAGCATTTACCTCGACCCTTCCGGATATCAGCGCCGACGGCCTTCTCCGCCTCGTACAAAAGCTGGAGGGGCTCCATACCAGGCTTGGTAGACTCGGCACCTACGCCTTTCTGAACTTCATCACCCAGGTGGATAACGCTCAGGCCGGTAATCTTTACCAGGAGATACAGGAACTGGACAGCCGCTGCAACCGGGAGGTCGTCTTCTTTGAACTGGACTGGAACAGGATGGACATGGAACAGGCAGAGACGCTGACCGACAACCCGCAACTCTCCGGCTACCGCCACTACCTCCGGGCCCTGCGTCGCTATAAGCCGCATCAGCTCACGGAAATCGAAGAGAAGCTCCTGCTCGACCGGCAACCGGTGGGACGGAACAGCTGGATGACGCTTTTCGAAAAGGTCATCGGCGAACTGCGCTTCGGTGAACAAAAACGGACCGAAGAGGAGATCCTGACCGATCTTTATCACGCGGACCGGGAGGTCCGCAGACAGGCGGCCCTCGATCTGACCGAGGGACTGCAGAGCCAGAGCCATATCCTGACCCATATCTTCAACACCCTGGCGGCCGACAAGATGATCACCGACCGGCTGCGCAAATACGGCAACTGGATCGGTTCGATGAACCTGGAAAACGAACTCTCTGACGACACGGTGGAGACACTCATTACGGCCGTCACCAGCCGTTATGATATCTCTCAGCGCTACTACCGGGTCAAGCAGCAGATTCTGAGGCTCGACTGTCTGCTGGATTTCGATCGCTATGCCCCCTTGCCTTCCCTGCCTTCCCAAAAGGTGGACTGGAAGACCTGCCGGAAAATCGTCATCACCTCATTTGCCGAATTTTCACCTCGACTGGCTGCAATCGCCGAGCGATTTTTCGCCGAAAAATGGATTCACGCCCCTGTCAGTCAGGGTAAACGGGGCGGCGCCTTCGCCCACCCCTGTGTGCCGGATGCCCACCCCTATGTGCTGGTCAACTATACCGGAACCCTTAGGGATGTCTCCACCGTGGCCCATGAACTCGGGCATGGCGTCCATCAGGTGCTGGCCGCAGGACAAGGATATTATAACAGCGACACCCCCTTGGTTCTGGCCGAAACGGCCTCGGTTTTTGCGGAACTGCTGGTCTTCCAGGCCCAGCTCGCCCTGCTGACTGACCCAAAAGAAAAACGGGCCTTTATCTGCCAAAAGCTGGAATCGATCTTTGCCACGGTCTTCCGGCAGACGGCCATGAACCGCTTTGAAAAGCTGATGCACGAAGGACGGAAGAGCGAAGGAGAACTCAGCAAAGAGAGGTTAAGCGAGTTCTGGCTCACGACCCAAAGGGAGATGTTCGGCGATTCAGTGACCATGGGCGAAGACTATGGCATCTGGTGGTCTTATATCCCCCACTTCCTGTCGACGCCAGGCTATGTCTATTCCTATGCCTTTGGCGAACTCCTGGTGCTCGCCCTCTATGGCCTCTATCAAAAAGACGGAGATGCCTTCGTCACAAAATACATCGATCTCCTGTCGGCCGGCGGCACCGCCTCACCCTATGAGCTGGTGCAACCCTTCGGCCTTGACCTTAATGATCCTAACTTCTGGCAACAGGGCCTGCGAGTCATCGAAACCATGCTTGAGCAGGTAGAGGGGAATTAAAAATATCTCTCTGCCAGCCTCGTATCTCGCCACATTTTATGGTCGCAGGCTCCTGCCCCTATCGTCAAAACTTGACTTTTCAACCGATTTCTTCCATCGTATTTGATAAGTATATAGATATGCAGAGGCCAACCCTTTCCAATCTGGTTGCTGACGGTAAGCCGATAATCGTCAAGCTCGTGGAAGGGACCATTGTTTGGGGCCTTAAGGTGTATTCGGGTTGCTACAATGCTTTTGAAGGTGAATCGATGGATGTTTTTGTAGCACGCCAGCCGATATTTGACAGAAATAAAAAAATTTATGCCTATGAACTGTTATTTCGTTCGGGGGCGTCAAATCATTTCCCTGATATTGATGGAGAGACAGCGACTACCAGTTTGTTATCATCGTCTTTTTTTACGGTCGGCATCGACAGGATCGTTGCAGGAAAGATCGCATTTATTAACTTTACAGAGGATTTGATTGCAAAGGGAACCCCCCATCTCTTTTCATCGGGAAAAATGATGGTTGAAATCCTCGAGAATGTTGACCCGAACGCCGAGATAATTGCGTCCTGCAATAAGCTCAAAGAAAAGGGATATGAGCTCGCCCTGGATGATTTTGTCTATTCCAAGAAATTTGAAGAGCTTTTGCATCTGACCGACATCATAAAAATTGATTTTCGATTAACGCCACTTGAAAAAATTGAAGAGATGATTCTCTCTCTGAATAAATACAACTGCAAGCTTCTCGCTGAAAAGATAGAGACATATGAAGAGTTTAAAAAAGCAATGTCTCTTGGATTCAATTATTTTCAGGGATACTTTTTCTCGAAACCCGAAGTTCTGAAAAACAAGGATCTGTCAGTCTCTCAGATGACCATGATCAGGCTTATTTCACAAATAAATGCCGCCGAGTTCGATGTTTCAGCTCTCGGAGAGCTGGTGAGCCATGATGTTTCAATTACCTACAAACTGCTCAACTATATCAATTCTGCTTATTTCGGCAGATTGCAGCCAATTTCCTCGATTACCCAGGCCATCAGCTACTTAGGCGAAAAAGGTTTCAAACTCTTTGTCTCACTTATCGCTACAAGCATGCTCGCGGAAAATAAACCTGATGCCCTGGTCAAGATGGCTGTTATTCGAGCCCGTTTTCTTCAGCTCATCGGTATTGAATTAAAAAAAGACAGCAGTGAAATGTTTCTTCTTGGTCTTTTTTCCCTCATAGATGCCATGCTTGACCGGAATATGAAGGAAGTGTTAAAGCAGTTACCGTTAACCAAAAGAGTAAGCGCTGCCCTTATTGACAGAACCGGCGAGTTATTTATTTACATACGATTGATTGAAACATACGAGACCGGAAATTGGGTTGCTTTTCGCTACGCCCAAAAGAAATCAGGTATCGAAGATAAAAAGGTACTCGATTTTTATCTTGAGGCCATTGCTTGGGCTGATTTACTCGAATGACCTTTACTTGCTCAGAAAAAAATGCTTTTCCACCTCTCCTTTCTGACAATGTCTAACCGGAATCCACTGCTGCCAGCTCCAGCTTGTATTTTTCCACCCAACCATCTGCACCGCATTCTCCATACAGGGATATCGCCTTTTGAAATTTTTCCTTCGCCTTAAATTGGTTGCCCTTATTTTTATACAGGATGGCATAAAGGGCGTAATCTCCAGCTAGACGCCATTTATTACCGTGTCGATTATTAATTTTTATGGCTTTATTGAGCCATTTTTCTGATTCGGCATAATATGGACTATCAAGATTCATTAAGATATCTGCAATGCTGTTTGCGATGATACCGTCGTTTACTTGAATTTTGTTTTGCTTTGCACTTTCAAACAAAGGCTCCAACTGGATATCTTTTTTGTTCCGGACGGCTTTGCATTGCAGCACCTTGACCTGATTTAAGATTGCCCACGAGGGTATTACCTTTTTTTGCTCAATAATAATTCTCGCCTGATTGTAATGATGTTGAGCTCTGTCGGTATCTCCACAAATAAAACACAACTCGCCAAACCAAAATTGTCCGAATGTTCTCCAGAAAAGGTTCCCGGCGTTCGATTGCAGCTCTATTGCTTCCAGGAGATTTTTTTCAGCTTCTGCAAACAACCCCTTAAAAATACAGCAACATCCAAAAGAAGTACGGGCTGTATGTTGGATGAAGATATCACCACTTCCATCCGCCAGGACTATTGCTTCCTTGCTTTTTTTATAGGCAATGTCAAGCCTTCCACTGTGGGCATATGGCCATGCAGCCATCGAACTCATTGCAAAACATTTACCTGACACGCTTTGAGTTGATTCACTCTGCTCCAGCGATCGTTGAAAATGGTTTAAACTTTGTGCAAAGTCTGCATGTAAATAGTACGCTGAACCAAGAAAAAAGACAGCATACCAAAAGGATAACGGATCTTCCGTATCCTCGGATAGAATTTTTGCTTTGATCAAATCTTCGATTCCGTTTTCAAAATCATCTTCAACAAATGACTTGTAACTCCCGGTAGTCAGGTAGATCTGGAGAAGCCCTTTTTTATGGTTGAGCTTCTGAGCCAAACTCATTATCGGTGCGACTGCCTGCATAGCGTCGTAATGGTGACTTAAGCCCATGCAGTAATATGATAAAGCCGTTCTGGCTTCAATTATATTCTTCTGCCCAACCTCTGTAGACGGCAGCTGTTCTAAACAAGCGACGCTATTTTTGGCAAAAGATATTGCATCACTGTATGATGATCTCTTTTGCGCCTGCTTACCCGCCAGTCTTGAAAATTCAGCTCCTTTTTCAAAATTTTCACTCACAATATAGTGCTGAGACAAGACCCCGTAATACTCATCGATACGGTCTTTATGCAATACTTCAATGGCCTTCCCTATCTCGCCATGAAGCATCATCTTTTTTGGGGTCAAAATGGAATCATAAACAATTTCTCTGGTCAGGGCATGTTTGAAGATATAGACGGACTGAGGAAACGCCCCTCTTTCATACAGAAGTTGCTCCTTTTTCAAAAGAGAAAGGTTGGACAGCAATTGTTCTTCTGGGATAGACGCTATCAGCTCAATCAAAGAGTAGCTGAACTCTCGTTCAATAACTGATCCAATTTGCAGCACCTCTTTGGCCGCAAATGGCAATTGATCAACCCTGGCCATGATTACATCATGTATTGTGGAAGGGATAGAGAGGTCACCTATATCTTTAGTGAGGAAATATTTCCCCCCCTTCTCCTCAATTATCTTCAATTCTACAAGGGATTGAACAAATTCCTCGATAAAAAAGGGGATCCCCTCTGTCTTTTCCAGGATCAGATTTTCAATCTGACTATCAATCTCTTTTTTGTCCAAAATATGACTCACCATCGCCAGGTTTTCTCGGTTGGAGAGTCTATTTAACGTAATTTGATTATGATATGATTTGCTGCTCCAGGCAGGCACAAATTCAGGTCTGTACGTGAATATCAGCATAACTTGAGCGCCGGCTATGCCATGTATAATATATTTAAGAGCCTCCTCGGAACTCTTGTCCATCCAGTGCAAATCTTCGCAGGCTAGAACTAAAGGTCGATATTCAGAGCTTTTGACAACCAGCTGTTGTACTCCTTCCAATATTCTCTCGTTTTTTGCTTCAGGGCTCATCTCTATGGCGTGAACATCGCCGGTTTTTATTGACAAAAGTTCGAGCAGGTGCGGAAGCGCTGAAGTCAGACCTGGCGGTAGAAATCCTAACTGGTTTTTTATCTTTATTATTTTTTCATTATCACTGTCTTCTTCACTGACATTAAAGATTGACTTCAAGATGTCGATTATCAGATGGTAAGGGACACGACTACTGTAGGAGAGACATTTACCTTCAATAAAGGTTATATTTTCATTGGCAATCCGTTTTCTGAACTCATAGAGAAGTCTTGATTTTCCCATTCCCGCATCGGACACCACAAAAAAAGCCTGCCCTGTTCCTTTTTTTACTCTCCTGAAGCCATCCAAGAGAAGCTCAAGCTCCATCTCCCTCCCTGAGAAATAGGTTAAGCCTCTCTCCGCACTGACATCAAACCTCGTTCTCCTTGAGTTTGGCGCAATTACTCTGTAAACATCAATTGGTTGATCTTTCCCCTTTACTTTTCGTGCTCCAAGGGCTTCAAACCGAAAAAATCCCTCAGTCAGCCTGAATGTTTCATACGTAACACAGGTCGTTCCGGGCTCAGCTAACGACTCCATTCGAGAGGCCATATTTATAGTATCACCCATCGCCGTATATTGAACTCTGAGGTCATTTCCCACCGTACCCACAACAACAGGCCCGGTGTTGATGCCTATTCGCAATAGAATCGGAGGGGTGGTATTGTCGGGATTTTGCGCATAATTGAATGTATTCATCTCCTTGTGGATGGCCAAAGCCGATCGGATAGCACGTTGGGGAGCATCCTCCAGGGCAATGGGGGCTCCAAAGAAAGCCAATATACCATCTCCTCGAAGTTCATTAACGACCCCCTGATAATCATTGACCTTGCGGACAAGTATCTCGAATACCTTATCAACAAGTTCGAAGGTTTTGTCAGGCCCGAATTTTTCGGTTATTGAGGTAAATCCTTTGATATCACAGAACATTATAGTGACATTTTTTCGCTCGCCTTCTATTTTATTTTTTTGAGAAAGGATTTTTTTAGTAACCTCTTCGGGAAGATAACGTTGGATTTTCTCTAATTTCTCATCCAGAGAATGCGTTTTGTGAGGGCGTTCAGGAGGATTATTGAAATTGTGTCCACATTCCCCGCAGAATTTAAACTGAACAGGGTTTTTCGTATGGCAATAAGAACAAACCTTTTCCATTTTTATCCCACATTCCCCATAAAATTTAATGCCTTCGGGGTATCAAACATACAATTTGGACACTCCGTTAACGCATTGCCCCAGGATGTAAGTACTTATAAATACATACCATTAAATCGGACTCTCTGAATATGTGAGTCTACTAGATTTCATCTTGAAATATAGCCATCCGTCGATTTTTTTCCGCAACAAGTGCCACCACATCCAGGATAGTTATAATGCCACCATTATATGTTATATATCCACGCTTCCTCCACTTTTGCAGTAACCGATTAACCCACTCACGCCGTGCCCCGACCATTGATGCCAAATCTGTCTGATTTAAAGGCAGATCAACTTCGTATGTTTTTCCCGCAACAATTTCTCGCCCAAACCTTTCTTTGTAATGAAGAATCAGGTGAAGCAACCGACCAGCAGTATCGTATTGGGCCATTGTATGAGAAAAGAGGGTTGTCCATCGCAGCTTGTCAGACAGAAATTGAATAAACGCCAAGGCAAGGTCAGGGATTTCCCGCAGATGGACTATAAAATCAGAATGATTCATTGTCAGAATAGTGCATGCCCCAAGTGCCTGGACTGATGCTGAACGCGGGGCACTATCGTAGGCTGAAAGTTCGCCGAAGACATCACCGGATCCCAGCACACGCAGACAAGACTCGTCTCCCGCCTCATTAATAGTCAAGATCCGGACTTTTCCTTTTTTAATGACATAAAAATCACTGGTTGTATCGCCCTGATGAATTACCGTGCCCCGGTTTTTAAATTTCCTGACATGGAAACTGTCAGCAACTCGTTCCAGTCCCATCGTTGATATGATGCTAAAAGGCGCAACTGTTTTTAAGAAAGATTTTTTTTGCTCTAAATCTCCTTTTTCCATCCTAAAATCTCCAAATAGAAAAAACACCTGAGTGTGCTCCAGTTCATTCACACATTGTGCACTACAACACAGATTTGCAGCAAAATTGAGTATACATATAACAATTAAATAAGCAACTCCAACTGTCGGAAATGCTTAGCCCGAATTTGAAAGAATGAACAGAACGCTTCGTTAACTCAACTGTAGGAGGTTTGTTATGAAAACTATTTTTCCCATCTTCACCGCTGTGTTTTTTCTCGTAGCTTTTTCTACCGTTGCCAATGCTGGCTCGACCGCTATGCCTGATCCTGATACTGGCGGAGGCGGAGGCGGAGGCGGAGGAAAAACCATGAAAAGTGGCACCAGTAGCTTGAACAAGTCGGTAAGTGGGAAAGTCAACTCCGGTTCAACTACTTTGCCTAACCCCGCAACTGGCGGACCTGGATGCAAAAAAATCAAACCACGATCGACATCTCTGCCTGAACCTGGTGCTGGCGGAGGCGGCACTAGATTCTGATTGAATTCCGAGAGGAGTAAGGGAATGTGGTTAATTGGCTGTCAACCTCATTAACATATCAATTACATTGATTTATCCCGAGTGTTTCCAAGAATGATATTCAACATAAGTTAATGATATTGTTATATTTCAAGATGTGGTCAATTCAAATCTTTTTTGTTACGGAGGTGTGCTATGACTTTTTGCCCTGATGTGATTGTCTCTTTGTGGATGCTGCCTGTTGTCGTGTTCATTGTCCTTCCGCTCGCCATTCTCGTTGTTTATTCGGGAAGCAGGATTTTAAAAAAGATTTCAGGCACTGCAAGAACTGTTGCGGAGCCAGCGCCAGGTATCAATCGACAGCGGACTAAGGAGGCAGTTTAGTCTTCAAGGGCATCTGAACAATGGTGACGAATCTTATTTAAAAAAACAGACTGCTGTTTGATCGAGTGAAGCCGGTTTTCATTACACAACACTATTTTTAACGGACCTATGAACGACAGAGAACAGGAAATTGTGGGGTTATTTATGGTAGTTGACAACAAACATAAAATCAGAAGGGTTGTTGTCAGCCAGGATTGTTTCACCAACTGTTCGGGTGAAACAATCCATTCAAAGAATCTTTTCCTGGAGAATATCAATGGTCCGAAAGTTTATAGAACAGAGGACCCTGATATTTTAATACTCATCGACGGCACCACCCTCAAAAGAAGAGGACATCTGTTGACCAGTTTGGAATAACAGGGTGGACAATGTGTAAAATAAATATTTTTATCAGTTACTTATATTAATCACAAAGAAGGACTAAATGACAAATTCAGGATCTAAAGAATTTGAGAATTTTTGGCAATACGTCATCATTCATACGCAGAATATGCATCGTAACATTCATAAACAATGGCGCCTCCTTTTTTACCAATCCATTGAGAAACTGCTGCTCTGCATCGTTATACTGCTTTCCGTGGCACCATCACCAACACAGGCAACTTCGATTACTATCCTTAATGGCGAGGTGTGGAACAACTGCGTTTTGCAGGACATCGACTTCGGCGAAGACCTAGATAACTGGGACACGCTGAATAACCATGCCAGAGAACCCTGTTGGCGGAGGCAAATATATGGCACGCATTCAAACACGGGACATTTACGATGAGTTTTGGGCTTTGGTCGAGTCGCTGAACCCCAAGAGCCCTGGAGTAAAATTGTTTTTTTAATCCTTAACGAGGAGATATTATGAAGAAGACACTTTTTGCAGGCTTGGCGGTTGGATTGATGATGACCGGGATGACTGGAATGGCAATTGCGTCTGTCATACAAATGGATCAAGGAATCATTGATCCAGATTCATTGAACTACGATTATGGAGGTATGGGGAGTGGTAGAGGGATAGGGATTACTGTAGAAAATAATTTTCATATGAACACCCTTGGAATCGATTTAGGCGTAAAAAATAACGCCAATACTTTTGCATATCGATATGAAATATTTTCTTCAACTGATGGTCATTCTGCCGGCTCATTGTTGTCCAATGTCATCTTTAATGTTTCTAATGGAGAAGGCTGGAGGGATGTCACCTTTAATTTTGACTTCTTAGCCGGCTCTTCTTATGTTATCAATTTTTTAAGAGTTGATGGTCAACGGCTCGATAATCTTGGAGCTATTTACTCCATGGAGCCCTCAGCCTTCGTAGATTATGGCCAATTTTCTCTTGTAGAAGGTTTTGAAGGTGCTTTTCCCGATAGTTCTAATGCTATAGTTCCACATATGCGCATGGACGTTTCCGGCACAGGCACAGTCCCCGAACCAGCCACCCTGCTCCTCTTTGGAACTGGTCTAGCAGGATTAGTCGCAGCTCGCAGGCAAAAGAAGGCCTGATCCCTATTAACAGAACAGGCACAGCAAGGCAGGGCTAGAAATGGCTCTGCCTTTTTTTCAACCACCTGACATTGGACAAAAAAATCTTATGTAGTTGCTTTGCTCTCGCTGTTAACGTCTGCACGACCGCTTCGGCTGGAGCAACAGCTGTCTATTGGATAGGAGCGGACATAGTTCAGTAACCATCCTTGGTAATGCTGTTCCTCTGCCTGCTCTCACCTTCTGCAGTGACAATCACTGCCGCCCCGCCGTTCAAGGGACATCTGTTTTCGCAGATGCCGCAGCCGATGCATAATTCCTCAATCACATAGGGCTTCCGCAGTTCAACCAGTTCACCCTTGCTGTTGAGCGCTTTAGCCTCGCGGAATTTAATCGCCTTATCAGGCGTCGGACAATGCTCCTCGCAGACAATGCAGGGAACACCCTTTGCGTATGGCAGGCAACGGTTTTTATCGAAATAAGCCCGGCCGATGACAGTTACCTGTTTTTCATCCCTGGTCAGTCTCCTGATGGCGCCTGTCGGACAGGCCTGACCGCAGAGGGTGCAGTTGTACTCACAGTAGCCGATACGACCGATAAGCCGGGGGGTGAAGATTCCCTCCAGCCCCGCCTCAAGCCAGGCGGGCTGCAGGGCGTTGCCGATACAGACCTTCATACATTCACCGCAACGCACACATCGACCAAGAAATGCTGTCTCCGGGAGGGCACCGGGAGGCCTGACGAGCAGAGGGTCGGCAAATCGGGCCAGCAAGCGGGTCGGCAGTATAAGGGGGACAAGCACTCCTGCAGTGAGGCTGGTTATCACAGCTCTTCTTGACAGGTCGATTGCCTGTTCCCCTGCAGCCTGTCTTTTCAGGCTATAGTGGATGCGGGATCCGGGGCAGTGCGCCATGCAGTCGAGACAGAGGATGCATTCAGCAGAGGTGACGGTTCGCTCCGCGTCGATGGCTCCCATGCGGCACACGTTGCGACACTGCCGGCATTTGGAGCATTCCGGCGTCCCTCCGGCGAGCCTGAACAGAGAAAAACGGGAGAAAATGGCCAGCAACGCCCCCAAAGGACAGATTTTGCGACAAAAGAACCTGCTTTCGAGAGAGCTGAGTCCAAGGACCGCCAGCAGGAGAAGGAGAGAAAAGACAGACAGCCCGTACACCTTGGCGGCAAAGGGCAGCATATGTTTCAACAGCGCATACACCGGCTCGGTCAGTGCATTTAACCAGGCGGGCGCGTGCTGGTAGGTCCAGGTAAAAAAAGAGGTGGTCGCGTAGTCCAGGGCCGGGTGAACCGCAAAGGTGAAGCCTCGGATCAGCAGGGAGAACGGATCGATTAAACCGGTCAGGGGCAGACCAAAGAGAGTGGAGGAGAGCAGGAAGATAAGCAGATAATATTTCAACTGACGTCGCCCCGGATCAAAATTGTTCCTCTCCGGGGGAAAAAGGTGCCGACTGCCGTCGATGAGGCTCCCCAGGGGGCAGATCCAGCCGCAGAAGAATCGCCCGAAAACAAGGGTCAGAACGAGGGTAACCAAAGCAGGAAGCATCAGGGCGACGACCGTTTTCCCTGCCAGTATGGCGGAAAAGGCCAGCAGGGGATCGAGGCGAAAAAGAAGGTTGACGGCCCAGGTCAATTCATCAACACCTGCATAATCGGTCTTGATGAACAGGAAAAGAAAGAGAGCAAAAAAGAGAGATTGGCCTATCCTCCGCCAGACGGAGGACGAAAACCGTATCCCGGGCAGATGCATCAGGCGGTCACCACCTGGATCCGGGCCAGATCCATCTCCCCCAGTCCCATGCTGTATGCAGCCACTGTCGAGGCAATGGCATCCGGTTTCAGTTCAAACAGGGTGGTCGCATAGGCATCGGCCGCCACCGGATCGGCTGATGCGATCAGGGTGTCGATCTTTTTCACATCTTTAATATCACCGCCCTGTGGGCCGCTACGCAGGAGAATGCGGGTGGCATCAATGACAGTCAGTTTCGGCCTGATCACCGTCGCCAGGTCTGCCAGGTTCTGCCCTATGTTCTGGTGGAGAGAGCCCCGATTGCCGCCGAGCACCCCCATGCTGTTCTTCAATCCCAGGGTAAGGCGGGACAGTCCGTGATGTTTGGCAACCGGTACGTTGATATAGCAGTCGCAATCGAGAGCATCTTTATAGATCTCCCATTTGGTGATCGATTTGCCTTTGGCGATATCCACCGGGATGAATTTCCGAGGATCAATGTGCTCAATTACGGCCCGGCTATCGCCGATTTCAACAATTGCCTTTTCAACGCCGCTGTTGGCATAGCAGCGCCTTTGCTCATTACAGGTCCGGTCAAAAACGAAAACCTTGCTTGCTCCTGCCTCCAGGGCCTGTACGACCAGGGCTTTGACCACCAGAGGGTGCGTGGTGGCGCCCTGTTCCGGGCTGCGATCCCAGCCGATATTGGGCTTGACGACTACACGGTCTCCGGGACGGACGAAATTCTTCATACCTCCAAGGGGGGTCAGCACCCGGGCAACCAGGGCAAAATAATCCTCTCCCTTGGCCAGACTGAGCAGAGACCGCGGCTTTTCTGCGGCCAGCACCTCCGGCAGGATGTTGAAACGGGGAATCGTCAGGGTCGCCCCCACCGACCAAAGAAAAACATCCCTGATGAATTGGCGTCTGTCCATGATGAGTTCCTCCTTTTTACGTGCATTCCCGGTGAAGCTTGATTGTGTACCGGTTGAACCAATGCATGTTTTTTAGGAAATTTCTGCCTTGGGGCTCATATTTTCGTCAGAGCCGTACGCATCAGTTTCTCGGCGGCGGTTTTTTCGGCGGCTTCGGTGGCACCTGGCACCAACAGAGTAATGATCAGGTAATTGGAGCCCTTAAATGTATTGAGCTGGATCATGCCATAACCGGGGCTGGAGAAAAACGAGCTGTCGCCGATGCCGGGAGCCTCAGAAACAGCGATCTTCATCTTTTTCAGCTCCGTCATTGTCTTGTCGGCGGTTTCGCCGAAACCGGTCGTCTTGACCAGAATGCTGAACGCTCCGTAATCGCCAACCACATATTCGCAGGGGGATCCTACTGCCGGGTTGGCCTTAGCGTTCAGCTTGCCATCGCCGACGTTCTGGCCGACAGCGGCCTGGATCTCGGCCTTGGTCAGCAGGGTGCAGGTGTCGATTTTCTGGGCGCCTTCGGCGGCGGCCACTCCGGTGAAACAGAAAACTGCCACCACGGCCATCAGAACTGTGCGTATTACAGAAATCGGTTGGTTCATTTGTGTCCTCCCAGGAACTCTGTAGTCTGTTACATTATGTTATATTGAGCCTCTTGCAAAAGTCTCATATTATATTCCGCCGCCAATGGGAATGAGTGATCCCCAGTTTACTGATCTTATAATTGAGGGCTCTGGGGCTTATCCCCAGTTTTCCGGCCGCATCTTTCTGAACCCACAGGCACTCTTCCAGAGTCTTCAGGATGAGCTCTTTTTCCTGGCCGGCCAGGGATGCACCCTTGCCGGGCAAACCGGCCTGAAGATTCGGGAGATCCTGCATCTCTGCAATTTTCTGCGACTTCATTGCCGGCAGCGACAGGTTATGTTCATGGATCAGGCTGTCATCCTCGAGGATAACGGCCCGCTCGATGGTATTGGCCAGTTGCCGGATATTCCCAGGCCAGTCATAGGCCTGAATACTTGCCAGAGACCGCGGCGAGAACCCTTTTATATCTCGTCGCTTCAGTGACTTGCAAAATTTCTCTAAAAGGACGTTTGCCAGCGGCAGGATACATTTTTCCCGCTCCCGCAGTGAAGGGAGCCTGATAGGCAGGACATTGATGCGATAATAGAGATCTTCCCTGAACAATCCTGCTTCAATCTGTTTGGAAAGATCCTTATTGGTGGCCGCGATGACCCGGACATCGGCATGTATGGTCTTATTGCCCCCAACCCGCTCAAAGGCCTTTTCCTCCAGCACCCGCAACAGCTTGGTCTGTAGTCCGGGACTGATTTCACCGATTTCATCGAGAAACATCGTACCGCCGTTTGCCTGCTCGAACCGGCCGATACGTTGCTTGTCCGCCCCGGTAAATGCCCCCTTCTCGTGCCCGAACAGCTCCGACTCCAGGAGATTCTCGGGAATATTTGCACAGTTTATCTTTACAAAGGGCTTTTTCTTTCTCGGAGAATTAAAATGCACCGTTCCCGACAGGAAACTCTTGCCGGTGCCGGTGTCGCCGGTGATCAAGATGGTCGAATCGGTAAGGGAAAATCGTTCCAGACGTTTCAGGATATCCTGCATGCACGAACTGTAGGCGACAATATCCTTGAAATCGTAGACCACATCCTGTTTGCGGCGAAGATAATCGATCTCGAATTTCTGATCACGGATTGCGATCGCCCGTTCAAGAGCCATCGCAATCCGTTCTTTTGAGACGGGATGGACAAGAAAATCACAGGCCCCATGATTCATGGCCTGCACAACCAGTTCCGCCTTCTCGGTGGTACTGGTGATGATTATCGGTGTAGAGGGACTCTTTTTATGTGTTTCTTCAAGAAGATCAAGTGTATTGCGTGCCGATAGTTCAATATCCAGGAAAATCAGATCATACTGGCAGGCGTTCATCTGGTCTTGAAATTCTTTCTGATCGGATTTAATAGTCAGATGACCAGTCCCTTGCAGAGAAGACTCCATAAGATGGTTGCGCCCATGACCGGAATCATAAACAAGTATGTTGTACATAGCCCCCCATTACACAACCGTACATGTTATTTCATATTTGTAATTGTCTCTTTTTCTTATACGGGAGTCGGTCTGAAATTGCAATCAGAACTCCAGCCGGTTAGCCATTTTCTGCCCGGCATTTTCCCCCTTACTCCGGAACCGCTCCCATGACAACACCAGACAATCAGGCAAGCAACAGCGCCGACAGACATATACCTTGGATGCTTGTGGCCCTTGAACAGGCAAAGAAATCGGCCCTCGGGGGCGAGATCCCGGTGGGTGCCGTCCTGATCCATCAGAATCGCCTCCTGGCCGCTGCCGGCAATAGCCCGATCGGAAGTCAAGACCCGACCGCGCATGCCGAGATCCTGGCCATCCGGGAGGCCGCCCGAAACTTGGGCAACTACCGGATGCCGGGTACGACCATCTATGTAACTCTCGAGCCCTGCATTATGTGCATGGGCGCGATCATCCAGGCGCGTATCGACAGGCTGGTCTTCGGCGCCCATGACCCGAAGGCCGGTGCCGTTGAGTCCTGCTATCATATCGGCAGCGACGCCCTTCTGAATCACACCATTACCATAGAAAGCGGCATACTGGCGGAAGAATGCGGAGCGATCCTGAAAGATTTCTTCCGGGGAAAACGACGGAAATAATTTTGACTCTCAACCGGTTACAAGCTAATATCCCCTCATAACCCCTTTTTTCCCTCTTGTCGGTACTTTTTGATTGCCAAATTTCAATGCACAGTTTACATACAAGCTCACAATTTGCCGTAGATGTTTCCACCCTTCGGAGAGGTGGCCGAGCGGCTTAAGGTGCACGCCTGGAACGCGTGTGTACGCAAGTACCGTGAGTTCGAATCTCACCCTCTCCGCCATGTATTATAATAATAACGGGAACTTGGATAACGCCATGTTCCCGTTTTTTGTTTCCGGATTGTTTCCAAGATTAAGCTGGCCTTGACCATATCAGTTAGATGTGGAACGGTTAGTGGGGGCAGGTCAAACTGAGCACGCAAGGAGTGGAGGCGAGGCCTGAGGCAGGATATGTCAACAGCTATAGGTGAGCAACAGCATAGGTTGCGTCTGGAGCTCTTCGAACGGGTTTACGACCTCATACTGCCCATGCCGACTACAACCTGTTCGGTAACCGCGCTCCTGCCTTCCGCCCGAACCATTGTCCATGCCGTTGCCGATGCAGCTGCACAAGCCGCTCTTAAGAAAGGTAAGAAAGTGACCTGCGGACCAGGGTGCGGCGCCTGCTGTAGACAACTCGTGCCAATCTCGGTCGTTGAAGCCTCGGCTCTTGTAACGGCCATCGACGCAGGACCGGCTGAGTACCGCAAGCGCATCCGCAGGCGTTTCTCCCAGACTGTTCACCGGATGGAAACGCTCGGTATGCTCGATCCAAGTGCACCTCGCCCCCGACTCGCACTGCAAGGCTACGGCCACGACAGCTCGTCCTTGTGGCTCGATGTGAGTAAGCGCTACTTCGCTGCAGCTATCGCCTGTCCGATTCTGGAAAACGAGTCCTGTAGCCTGCACGTCGCTCGACCGCTCGTTTGCCGGGCTTACAACGTCACAAGTTCCCCAAAGCGCTGTCGACACCTCAACCGCGGCGCCGAGGCACTGCCGCGCCCCTTAGATGTAGAGTCGGCGCTCTCCAGGACCGCGCATGCGCTTGACGGCTCGCCACCGCATCTGATTCCATTGCCCCTTGCCATGGAGTGGTCGGAGAGCTGCCCGGATGCGTTCGCCGAACAACACGATGCCGAAACCATGCTCGCCCGGCTTCTCGATGAACTGCTGTCACAGAGCAAGGAGTGATTGCCTGCATGATAACCGATGCCGTAAAGGTTACTTTATTTACTTTTACCCTCGTTTTTTGCGGCCACGATCTCCGCCTCCTGCTCCAGTAACTCTCCCAAGGCCTTGGCAGTTTCACCGACAATGGTGATGCAGTGCTGGCGGCGGCTCCCTGGATTACGGTAAAAATCTTTGGTCTGATCTCGATCCATCCAGTCCACCCGGGCAATCTGGCAACAGTTGATGCCGCCGTGTGGTGCAGCCAGTGCCTCGAAATTTCTCAGGACTGTCTTGGTAGCGGCCCACATCCGGGGATTTTCCTTTTCCTCCAGGCTGCCCCGGCTGTACAGGCTCCCAATTACACTGACGGCACCACCAAGACGCCGCAGATGTTGCCGGCACCGCCGATACCGCCGCCGAAAGCGCCCATGGCCTTAATCACCGAGGGGTCGGAAATGCCGAGTTTTTCCATGCCGACCATGGCCAGCACCTGGCTGCAATGCAGCCGTTGTTTGAAGAGCTCAATTGCCTTATCCCGCATTTCATTCGGCCGCATCCTTTCCTCCCAGCATTGAGTTTAAAACTGAAACACAACAATCTTTCCTCTATGTAGCCGATTAGTACGGGAATCGCACCGCGATTTCCAATCATAGAGCGTGGAACAACCCGAGGTCTGGGTTCATAAGCTCAGGAATATATCGACCTTTACATTGGCCAGGGTCTGTCCTTGCCGCCAAGGATATGCATATGCAGATGAAAAACAACTTGGCCGGCCTTGGCCCCGTTGTTGAATACGACCCGAAAGCCATCCTCAACGCCATTCTCTTGTGCGATCTGTCCACCGATGCGGAGGAGCTTTCCGGTCAGCTGCTCTTCCACTTCTGTAATGTCAACCGGCCGAGGGATGTGTTTTTTGGGAATGACAAGGAAATGAACCGGGGCCTGGGGTGAAATGTCCCAGAAAGCCAGCACATCATCATCCTCGTAGATTTTTTTTGAGGGGATTTCTCCTGTAATGATTTTACAAAAAATGCAGTCAGTCATTGGTGTTTCTCCTCATAGGTGTTCATTTTGAGACATCCGCTTTCTTCTCTTCTTGTGTCATCTGCGAAGTAAACCAAAAGGGGCAACATCATTCAGCGGTCTTGACACTAATACGCTTCACACCGGAATAGTTCACCTTTTTAACTGCCCCCAGATAATCAATCAGGGCCTGGGCACTTGTCGTAAATGTTGAAGTACCCGGATCCCTGTGATCGAATTTGAAGCTGGCCGAGATATAGCTGTTTACCCCTACCGTATATTCCTTGTCCGCATCAAGAGGCTTTCCGGATATATCCAGCATCTCCACATCCTTGCAGGTTCCGTCTTGATCCGGCTGGACTGAATAGGTCATTCCGGATACCTCCAGTTCCAGTTGTTTTTCTCTGTCAAATGAAGTACAGATCAAAGATTTAATCTCTGCAGCATTCATCTTGTGGCTGATCACCATATTTCCAAAAGGATCAAGCTGATACACATCCCTCAACCTGATCTGGCCTGCCGGAAGGGAAGAAATACGGATGCCGCCGATGTTCTGAAAAGCAAAGTCGACCTTCAGTCTGCTGGTAACCGCATCGGTCATCATACTCCCAAGTTCATGCACTCCTTCCAACGGGGCCTCCGTATAGCCGATTACTCTGTTCAACGTATCATTATTATTATACTTATCGACAAGCGCTTGTACTTTCTGGTCACTTTCTTTTCTGGAATCCAGAGGAATAAGCGCATAGGTTCTGTTAGTAATACTTCCATTTTGAACCGTGAGGGTCGTCATCCCTGCATTCTTCAATCCGGAACCTGTCTGGACAATCATCACATTATTGACCATCATCGGTTTAGTCATTGTCGTATGCGAATGGCCACCGATGATCAGGTCGAGTTCGGGCATGGCTTTTGCCAAAGGCTCATCGCCCTCAACACCTAAGTGGGTCAGGGCGATGAGCATTCCGTATTTCTTCTTTAACCATTTATACTCCTTTGCTTTTTCGATCCCCTTTGAGAACTTCAGGCCTTGCAGTTTGGAAGGATGCGAATCAGGCATGCCGCTTGGTCCAAGCTGGATGATACCAAGCACAGGTATTTCAATCTTCCCCGCCTTCAGGATGAAATAAGGCTTCGGTTGTTTCAACTCGGCACCGGAGGTGTTGATGTTACAACTGATAAAGGGAAAGGTTGCCTGTTTCATCCTGGCATTCAGCCTTTTCTGTCCCAGGTCGAATTCATGGTTTCCTATGGTGCTGAGATTAAAGCCGCAGTGGTTCATCAGGTCGATCATTGGATATCCCTTATCCTTGGCCATATCCACTATCGGATTACCGGTAAAATTATCCCCGGCTGCCACCAGAAAAACATGCTTATGAGTCTTCCGCAAACTCTCGGCCAGGGCGGCCAGTTTCCCCATGTTATCGATCTTTGCGTGCATATCATTGGTATGCAGGATCACAATCTCCGTTGCCTCGGATGTCTTTTGGGCAGAGACGTGAGAAGGAGAGCCGGGAAAGATGAGAGCAAAAAAAATCAGCAGGCTGGTAATGATCTTCATATTTGTTGTGTTCTTTTCAGTGTGAGTCGTTGTCCCTCGATTAATGGACCATCCGGTTCAGTACGACTCCCGAACCGGTCAAAAACAGACAATGTGCCAGTGATAACCATCCTGTGCGAACGGGGTGAATAGGCATGAACGGCATCTTGGATACGGGCTCCTTTAAAAATCGATATTTCCTTTGCATTGATATAGACTTTCATGGTCAAATGTTACCCAAATCCTCGTCCCGGATTATCCCGTCCCCCACATTATCCTTTTCATCCCTCAATCGCTATATTTTTTGCGCGTATTCACATGAAATAAGGAGCATAAGATGACGCGAACACATATTTATCGGCATCGTCTTCCCCCTCTCCAAAGCGCCACGGGAATTTCAGACTCTCAAGATGTATCGGTTGCCGGTTTGAAAGTGCAAAATCGAATGTTCCATGGTAAGAGGTATCATTAAGAGAAGGCCTTACCGCTCCAGTCTGCCCTCTGCTAAAAGATCCTGATCGGGCCTTTCAGCTACCCGACAGCACCTTACATTAATATACTGAATTTACAAAGGAATAACGATGAGCGCCGGTTTCGTTCACCTCCATGTCCACTCGCAATACAGCCTCCTTGACGGAGCCATCCGGGTATCGGATCTCCTCGATAAATGCAAGGAATTCGGCATGGACAGTGTTGCTATCACCGATCATGGCGCGATGCACGGTGCACTGGAATTTTATGTCAAGGCGAAGAAGGCCAAGATCAAACCGATCATCGGCTGTGAATTTTATATGGCCCCGGAGAATCGCATCGACAGAAAACAGATCTCCGGCATCCATGCCTTTCATATCCTGCTGCTGGCCATGAACCAGACCGGCTACAAGAACCTGATGAAACTGGCGTCCATCGCTCAATTCGAAGGATTCTACTACAAACCCCGGATCGACATGGAGGTGCTGGCCGCCCATAACGAGGGGCTGATCGTCATGACCGCCTGCCTGCACGGTCAGATCCCGTGGCTGATCCAGCAGAAGGACCTGGCCGGGGCCAGGCTGAAGGCCGAAGAATTGCAGAATATCTTTGGCGACAGACTCTATTTCGAATTGCAGGAAAACACTATCCCGGAACAGACGACGGTAAACAACGGACTGATCGAGCTGGGCCGGGAGATGGGGGTCAAGGTCGTGGCAACCAATGACTGCCACTACCTGAACCGCGAAGAGGCCCATGCCCATGAGATTCTTCTCTGTATCCAGACCGGAAAGACTATAACCGACCCCAAGCACTTCAGTTTCTCCAGCGACGAGTTTTACTTCAAATCTCCAGACGAGATGAAAAAACGATTCGCCCATTGCCCGGAGGCTATTGAAACCACTCTGGAGATCGCCAAGCGGTGTGATCTAGAGATCGAATTCGGCAACTATTACTTTCCTCAGTTCCCGGTACCGGAGGGAGAAACGCTGGAGTCGATGTTCACCTCCGCCTGCCGGAAAGGGCTGAAGGAACGTTTTGCAGGCATGCGGGCCGCAGGAGGACTCACCCCGGACAGGGAAAAACTGTACACGGAGCGGTTGAATACCGAGATCCATGTCATCAATACAATGGGCTTTCCCGGCTACTTCCTGATTGTCGCCGATTTTATCAACTGGGCCAAGGATCGCGGTATCCCGGTCGGCCCCGGCCGCGGTTCAGGGGCCGGGAGTCTTGCCGCCTACTGCCTGCGGATCACCAATATCGATCCTATCCCGTACGGGCTGATCTTCGAGCGTTTCCTGAATATTGAACGAAAATCCATGCCGGATTTCGATGTCGATTTCTGCCAGGACCGGCGTGCTGAGGTCATCGAGTATGTCCGAGAGAAATACGGCGGCGCCGAACATGTCGCCCAGATCGTGACCTACGGCTCGATGAAGGCCCGCGGCGTCATCCGCGATGTCGGCCGGGCCATGGATGTCCCGTTCGGGGAGGTGGACAGAATCGCCAAGCTCGTCCCCGACCAACTGAAGATGACTATCAAAAAGGCCATGGAGGAGGAGCCCCGCCTCCAGGATGCCGCCGATAAGGACCCGAGGATCGAGGAGCTGCTGCGGGTCTCCCAGACACTGGAAGGCCTGGCCCGGCATACCTCTACCCATGCCGCAGGCGTCGTGGTCTCGCCGGGACCGATGGTTGACTACCTGCCGACCTGTAGGGGTAGCAACGAAGAGACCCTGACCCAGTACGACATGAAGCATACCGAGATGACCGGACTGATCAAATTCGATTTTCTCGGCCTGAAGACGCTTACCGTCATCGACAAGGCGCTCAAACATATCAAAGCGGATGTCGGCATCGATCTGGATATCGACACCATCCCGATGGATGATGTAAAGACCTACGACCTGCTCTGCTCAGGCGACGCCCTGGGTGTCTTCCAGCTGGAGAGTTCCGGAATGCGCGAACTCTTGGTCAAGATGGCCCCGACCCAGTTCAGCGATCTGATCGCACTCGTCGCCCTCTACCGTCCGGGACCTCTGGAGTCGGGAATGGTTAACGACTTTATCGAGACGAAACATGGCCGGGCGGCGGCCCATTATCCGCTGCCGCAGATCAAATCCGTCCTGGAAGAGACCTACGGCGTCATCGTCTATCAGGAACAGGTCATGAAGATCGCCAATGTCCTCGCCAGCTATTCGCTGGGAGATGCAGATAACCTGCGCCGGGCCATGGGCAAGAAAATCCCCGAGGACATGGAGAAGCAGCGGATCAAATTCATGGCCGGGGCCTTGAAAAACAGCATCCCGGAGGAGAAGGCGGAATACATCTTCGACCTGATGGCCAAATTCGCCGGCTACGGGTTCAACAAGTCGCATTCGGCCGCCTACGCCCTGATCTCCTATCAGACGGCCTTCCTGAAGGCCCACTACCCTGCCCAGTTCATGGCCGCCCTGCTCTCCTGCGATATGACCAATACGGATAAGGTGGTCCTCTATATCAGTGAATGCAGGGACCGTCATATTGAAGTCCTGCCGCCGGACATCAACGAGAGCGTCCAGGATTTCAGCGTCGTCGACGACCGGATCCGCTTCGGCCTGGCAGCGGTAAAAAACGTCGGCGGCTCGGCGCTTGATTCCATCATCGAGGAGAGGAATAAGAGCGGCCGCTACACCTCACTTGCCGACTTCTGCAACCGGGTCGACTCCAGACGGGTCAACTCCAGGGTGATCGAGAGTCTGATCAAATCCGGTTCCTTCGACTCTCTGGGTGCTAAGCGCTCGCAACTCAATGCGATACTAGAGCAGGCAATGGATCAGGCCAAGGCCGTCCAGCGCGACAAACAGAGCGGCCAGATGTCACTCTTTTCCATTGCCCCACAGACCGTTAGTAGCCAAGTGTCCGAGATTGCGCTGCCGGACATCCCGGAGTGGGAGGAACGAAAACGGCTGGCACTCGAGAAAGAGACTGTCGGCTTCTATATCACCGGCCATCCGCTCGACAATGCCATGAGCGAGATGAAAACCGTAGTCGACTCCGATATCCACAATCTGGCGGAATGGGGTGAGGACATGCCGGTACGGGTCGGCGGCCTGATCCGCACCTGTAAACGGTTGAAGAGCAAGAAGGGTGATCCGATGGCCTTCCTGACCCTCGAGGATATCCTGGAAACGGTTGAGGTAATCGTCTTCCCTGAAGTCTACACGCGGTGCGAAGAGCATCTGGCCTCAACCGACCCGGTCATTGTCCAGGGAACCGTGCAGAAAGACGAGCGCGGTGCCAAGATCATTGCCGAAGCCGTCATTCCCCTCCAGGAGGCACGGGAAAAATATACCGAACAGGTGAAAATCCGGCTCGAAGCGGATAAGATCAGCAGACCCAGGCTGGATGCCGTTAAAAAGGTCATCTACCAGTTTCATGGTGAGTGTCCGTTAGTGCTGACCATGCATTTTGCTGGACTGGGAGAGGTAGACATCGAAGTCATGAAGGATCTAACGATCAAGCCGTGCCGGGGACTTTCCGACAGTCTCGAAAAAATCCTCGGCTACCAGCCACTATTTTACAAAAAGAAACCCCTGGAGACAACGCATCGAAAGAAATGGAACAATGACCCCACAACCAAAAGGAGGTTCTAATGCCGATTATCACTATATCCAGAGGAAGCTATTACCATGGCAAGTCCATTGCCGAGAAACTTGCTATAAGACTCGGTTATCACTGCATATCCCGCGATCAGATCTTGGATGACCTCAAGGAATTTCACCTCCCCGAAATCAAACTGGTGCGGGGCCTCAATGATTCTTTTTCCGTACTCGACCGTTTTCCACACGGAAAAATGCGTTTCACGACGGCGATACGGTCGGCTCTCCTGCAGCATTTTTTAACCGGCAACATTGTCTATCACGGCCTTTTCGGCCATCATTTCGTAAGCAATATCTCGCATGTGCTCAAGGTGCGGATCATTACCGACACGCAAAGCCGGGTCGCCGATGAGATGCAGAGAGAAAATATCCCGGAGGAGACTGCGCAATACATCCTGAAAAAAGACGATGAAGAACGTCGCAAATGGGGAATGTTTCTCTATGGTGTAGATATCGTCGACCCGGAAAATTACAACATGGTCATCAGGGTCGGCCACCTGACCGAAGATGAGGTTGTTGATCTTATTGCCAAGGCCGCAAGTCTGCCGTCGTTCCAGGAAACTGCCGAATCCCGGAAGATCCTTGCTGATTCCGCCCTTGCCGCCCTGGTCAGCAAGGCGCTTTTTGATTTTCCCAACGCCTCGGTTTCAGTTCGGGACGGTCATGTCAGTATTTTCCTGAAGGCTCCGGAAGATCAGCATACAGTCATCAACGATCGGATAAGTGCAATGATCTCTACGCTGGCAGGGGTGCAAGAATATACAATTCGTTTCGACCCCTATTTTTAACCAAAACTGACCTACAGGATAAACCGGCTCAGATCCTGGTCCTCGACGATATCGCTCAGTTGTTTGCGGACATAGTCAGCCGTCACCACAAACTTGCCTTCCTCGCGCTCCGAGGCATCGAATGAGAGCTCGTCCAGGACCCGTTCCATCACGGTATACAGACGTCTAGCCCCGATCTCTTCCGTCCGTTGATTGACTTCGACTGCTATCTGGGCCAGCGCATCAATGGCCTGATCCTCGAACTGTAGCTCTATTCCCTCTGTTTCCATCAAGGCAATATACTGTTTGGTCAACGCATTTTCAGGCTCTGTCAAGATCCGGACGAACTCGTCTTTGCCAAGTGAATGGAGCTCGACCCGGATCGGAAAACGTCCCTGCAGCTCCGGAATCAGATCGGACGGCTTACTCACATGAAAGGCCCCGCTGGCGATGAAGAGGATATGGTCGGTCTTCACCATGCCATGTTTGGTGGTGACGGTCGTTCCTTCAACAATGGGCAGGAGATCGCGCTGCACACCCTCCCGGGAGACATCAGGCCCCTGGGAGCCGCCCCCGCCTCTTGAGGCAATTTTATCGATCTCGTCCAGGAAGACGATACCTGACTCTTCTGTGCGTTTGAGCGCCTCCTTCATCACCTTATCCATATCGACAAGACGTTCCATCTCCTCTTTGGTCAAGGCTTCCAGGGCCTCGGGCACCTTCAGCTTCCTGTTTTTTTTCTTTTTCGGAAAGAGCTTGCTGAAGGCATCCTGGAGACCGGACTGCATCTCCTCCAGACCGGAAGTGGTCATTATTTCCACCATCGGCAGCTGATGCGATTCCTTAAGGCTCAGTTCCACCTCACGCATGTTCAGCTTGCCCTCCCGCAACATCTGACGAAATTTCTCCCGGGTGGAGGTGTCGATCTGCTTCACAGGCGTGCTGTCAGTCCCGTCAAATTCTCTCAGCACAAACGAGCTGTCTCCGGCCGGTCCCGGTGAAAGGTCATGGGCAGCAGGGACAGGCGGCAGAAGCAGATCAAGGATTCTATCCTCGGCATTAGCAGCCGCAAGCCCTTCAATGCGTTTCTTTTCTTCCTCCTTGACCATACTGATGGCAAGCTCAACCAGGTCCCGGATCATTGACTCGACATCCCTTCCCACATAGCCGACCTCGGTAAACTTGGAGGCCTCAACCTTTATAAAGGGCGACTCGGCCAGGGTCGCCAGACGTCTCGCGATCTCGGTCTTGCCGACCCCGGTAGGTCCGATCATGATAATGTTTTTCGGGGCGATCTCCTCCCTGAGCGGCGAGGGTACCTGCTGACGTCGCCACCGGTTCCTGAGGGCAATGGCCACCGAGCGTTTGGCGTCGGCCTGACCGACGATATATTTGTCGAGTTCGGCAACGGTCTCTCTGGGGGTTTGGGAATGTACTTTTTTCATATTTTTTCAACAACTATGGAATGATTGGTAAAAACACAGATACCGGCGGCGATCTCCATTGCCACCCGACATATTTTCTCTGCATCAAGGTCACTGTGCTGGATCAGGGCCAGCGCTGCCGCCTGGGCATAGGGACCGCCTGAGCCGATGGCAAGGATACCCGAATCGGGCTCGATCACATCGCCGTTGCCTGTTAACAACAGAGAGGATTCCTTGTCAACCGCAATCAGCATCGCCTCCAGTCTGCGCAGCATCTTATCAGTGCGCCAGTCCTTGGCCAACTCCACGGCGGACCGCATCAGGTTGCCGTTGTATTGTTCCAGCTTCTGTTCGAGTTTGTCGAACAGGGTGAAGGCATCGGCAGTGGCGCCTGCAAAACCAGTGATGACCTGGCCATGATAGAGCCGCCGAACCTTTTTCGCCTGGTGCTTCAGGACCGTATTGCCAAAAGAAACCTGGCCGTCTCCGGCAATGACAACCTCTCCTTTATGCCGTACTGCCAGAATCGTCGTTGATCGTATCTTCATTATCTCACTCATTTTATTATATTTTTAAAAACCCCGGCTGATCATCAACCAGGGGCTGTTTCCGTTTTTTTACCGGCCAGGGGATGTGCCTTGTCATAGACCTCGGACAGGTGATCCAAAGTCAGATGCGTATACATCTGCGTCGTAGAAAGACTGGCGTGGCCGAGAAGTTCTTGAACCGATCGCAGGTCGGCCCCCATTTCCAGAAGATGGGTGGCAAACGAATGCCTGAGTGCATGTGGAGTGATAATCTGAGTTATACCGGCCTGTTCTCCGCACATCCGCACCATCCTCTCGACGCTGCGGGTGGTCAGGCGACTCCCTCTGCCGTTTAGAAACAGGGCGTCTTTCTCCACACTCCTGCCACGTCCCGCCCTGGCAGTCATCAACTGCTGCCGTTGCGGCAGCCAGGCAAAGACCGCCTCCTTGGCGGGTAATCCGACGGGGACAAGCCGTTCCTTATTTCCTTTGCCCCTCACCCTAAGCACTTCAGCATCAAAATCAAGGTCGGCAAGATTTCTGGAGACAAGCTCCGCCACCCGGATACCGGTGGAGTAGAGCAGTTCCAGGATAGCCCGGTCACGGAGGAAAAAACCGCCTTTTCCCTCCGGTGCGTCGAGGAGCAGAAAGACCTCATCGACAGTCAGGAATACCGGGATGGCCCGGCCGGCCTTCGGACCGGAAATACCTGCAAGCGGATCAGCCTGAATGACCTTTTCACGCTGGAGAAATTTAAAAAAGGTCCTGAGCGTCGAGAGTTTTCTCCCCACCGAAGCCGCATTGTTACGGCCATGCAATCCGACCACGAATCCGCGGATATGGGTCGCACTTATATTTCCAGGATGACAGCCCTCAGTCAAGGTCTGGACAAATTCTCCGATATCGCTCCGGTATGCGCGCACGGTATGGAGCGAGTACCCTTTTTCCGTCTCCAGCCAGCTGGTAAATCGTTCAATGGCCTGTTTCATTCCAAGCGCCTCCCCTGGCTGTTCTTAGGCCCCGGACAAGAAGATAACTAATGAACTCTTGCAAGGTTGATGTATAGTGTAATATAATGCTCGGTCAAAAATGCCGACATGTAGTTCTATCCTGAAAGGAAAAACGATTCAACCTTCTTTTTCATGACCTTACTATCTAATATGGCTAAAAAATCATTCGAAGAGGCGCTTGCCCGCCTGGAAGAAATCACGGCGGAACTGGAAGATGGTGACCTCAGCCTGGAAAAAAGCCTGAAAAAATTTGACGAAGGAATCAAGCTGGCGGAGTTCTGCAATGCCCAGCTGGCAGAGGCCAAGGCGAAGGTTGAAATTCTTCTTGAACGAGACGGTCGACTGGAAGCAACTCCTTTTGCTGGAGCGAATGGTGGAGATCAGACAGTACCTGAATGAACAGCGGCTAATTGTCGAAACGGCCCTGAAAAAATATATGCTCAAGGCCCAGGGACCGTTTGCCCGCCATCTTGAATCGATGCGCTACAGCCTGTTTGTCGGCGGCAAACGTCTCCGCCCGATTCTCTGTCTTGCCGCCGCCGCTGCCATCGATCCCGACCGATCACTGCGAGAAAATCTTCTGCCCGTCGCCTGCGCCTTGGAATGTATCCATACCTACTCGCTGATCCACGACGACCTGCCGGCCATGGATAATGACGATCTGCGGCGGGGAAAACCGACCAACCATAAACTCTTCGGGGAGGCCGGGGCAATCCTCGCCGGTGACGGCCTGCTCACCTGGGCCTTCGATCTGCTCACCGGCCGGGAATCCGCCCTTCCTCCGGAACGGCTGCTGCAGATCACCCACCTTATCGCCAGGGCGGCAGGATCGTTAGGAATGGTTGGGGGTCAGGCTTTGGATATTGCTTATGAAAATCAAGACTTTCCATTTGAAATTCTACAGACGATTCACCGCAGCAAGACAGGCGCCTTACTCACCTGCGCCGTCCAGGCCGGGGCCGTAGGTGCGGGAGCAGTCCCGAAAGAGACTGAATGCATGATCGACTATGGCAACCAGATCGGACTCGCCTTCCAGATCATCGATGATCTGCTGGACGCCACCGCCACCACGGAGCAGCTGGGCAAAACCGCAGGCGGAGATGCGAAAAGGGGCAAGGCGACCTACCCTGCCTATTTCGGAATCGAGGCGAGCAAAAAAAAGGCCCTGGATGCGGTGACCGCCGCCAAAGAGGCCCTGGCAGGCTTTGATGAAAAAGCAGCCCCCCTGCGGGCCATCGCTGATTATATTTACTGCAGATCCAACTGATCCGATTACAGGTCAGTATTGATGAATGATGTTTTTATAGAAGGTGTTAAGCCCATTATGTTGACGTACCCGATGCAGGAGACCTATCCTTCGCGACTTGCCAAGATCAGGTCGCCAAAGGACATCAGGAACCTCTCTCTTCCTGAATTGACTGCTCTTGCTGCAGAAATCCGCCGGATTATCATCACTACGGTTGCCGAAACAGGCGGCCATCTGGCCCCGAGCCTGGGCGTGGTCGAGCTCACCATCGCCCTTCACTATGTCTTCGATACCCCTAAGGACAAACTGATCTGGGATGTCGGTCACCAGTCCTATGCCCATAAACTCATCACCGGACGGCAGGATCGTTTTCATACCCTGCGGCAATATAAGGGCCTGAGCGGTTTTCCGAAATTCCAGGAGAGCGAATACGATGCCTTTGAAACAGGCCATGCCGGAACCTCCATCTCAGCTGCCCTCGGCATGACGCTCGCTAAAGACATCCAGAAAAGGAACAACCGGGCCATCGCCATTATCGGGGATGGCTCCATGACCGCCGGTATGGCCTTCGAGGCCCTGAATCACGCCGGCCATCTGGACCGGAACCTGATCGTCATCCTGAATGACAACGAGATGTCCATCTCTCCGAACGTCGGCGCCGTCTCCAGTTTCCTGAGCCGGAAATTGAGCGGCAGGACCATGCGACGGGTGAAGGCCCACATCGAAGAACGATTGAACTCGCTCTCCAATGTCGGAGAAAACATCCTCAATGTGCTCAAAAAAAGCGAGGAGAGCTTTAAGAGCTTTTTCACCCCCGGCATGCTCTTCGAGGCCTTCAAATTCAACTATATCGGCCCGATCCAAGGCCATCAGCTCGAAGATCTGATCGAGACGCTCGAGACCGTGCGGGACACCTCCCGCGGCCCGGTCCTCATCCATGTCCTGACCACCAAGGGCAAAGGATATAAACCGGCCGAGGATAATCCCGGATCCTTCCATGGTATCGGCCCCTTCGACATCGCCACAGGACAGCCAAAATCGTCATCAAAACCGGCCACCTATACGGAAATCTTCGGCTGCACAATGGTGCAGATGGCACGAGAGGAGAAACGGCTTGCTGCGATCTCGGCCGCCATGGTCACCGGAACAGGCCTGACCCGCTTTGCAGAAGAGTTTCCCGAGCGCTTCTTCGATGTCGGGATCGCCGAACAGCATGCGGTGACCTTCGCCGCAGGACTTGCAGTGGAGGGAATCCTGCCGGTGGTCGCAGTCTATTCGTCCTTCTTTCAGCGCTCACTGGATCAGATCATCCATGATATCTGCATCCCGAACCTGCCGGTCACACTGGCAATCGACAGGGGCGGAGTGGTTGGAGATGACGGCCCCACCCATCATGGCGTCTTCGATCTTTCCTTCCTGCGCTTTATCCCGAACATGGTTCTGATGGCCCCGAAGGACGAGGAGGAGCTCAGACACATGCTCTACACCGCCGTTCTCCACAAGGGACCGGCGGCGGTCCGCTACCCGAGGGGATCCGGCGAAGATGTCCAGCTGACAACAGATCTGCACAAACTTGAGATGGGTAAAGGCGAGGTTTTAGTAGAAGGCGGCGACATCCTCCTGCTGCCGATCGGCAACCGGGTCCACCCGGCGCTCCGCGCTGCTGAGGGGTTGAAAAAGGTCGGCATCGACGCGACCGTCATCAACCCGCGCTTCATCAAACCGCTGGATGGGGATCTCATCTGCTCCTGGGCCACACGGACCGGAAGGGTGGTGACCATCGAAGACAATGTCCGGCAGGGCGGATTCGGCAGTTCCATTCTGGAGCTGTTCAGCCGCCGTCGACTCTACGGGATACAGACCTGCACCCTTGCCCACCCGGACCTCTTTATCGAACATGGCCCGCAGAAAACCCTGTGGAAGGACAGTAACCTCGACTCTCCGGCCATCATCCGGGCCGCGATGAAACTGATGAATAAATAGACACCCTCCGGTGCTGCATCTTTCTCCACAGGGAGCAGCACAGAATCGATCTCAGAGAGAAGCAATTCATACATGGCTGAAACGGGGGGACTTCCTGCCTCAGCCGTATCTTTCAGACCTTATAATAGGCCTTATACCACCGGACAAACTCGGCAATTCCATGTTCAAGCGTGGTATCGGGTTTGTAGTCAAAATCCCGGACCAGATCATCGACATCGGCAAAGGTGGCCGGGACGTCGCCGGGCTGCATCGGCAGGAAGTTTTTCTCCGCCCGCCTGCCGAGACAATCCTCAAGGACCTGGATATACCGCAGCAGCCTCTCCTTCCTGTTATTGCCGATATTGTAAATCCGGTACGGGCAATACGAGATGGCCGGATCGGGGGCATCGCCGTTCCAGGCAAAATCGCCCTCGGGGATCTTTTCTATCACCCTGGCCACCCCTTCGACAATATCATCCACGTAGGTGAAATCCCGTTCCATATTGCCGTTGTTGAAGACATCGATCGGCCGGCCTTCGAGGATCGCTTTAGTAAACAAAAACAAGGCCATGTCGGGCCGGCCCCACGGTCCGTAGACTGTAAAAAACCTGAGTCCCGTGGTCGGCAGGCCAAAGAGGTGGCTGTAGGCATGGGCCATCAGCTCATTGGCCTTTTTCGACGCGGCATACAGAGAAACCGGATGATCCACGTTATCATGGACCGAAAAGGGCATCCGGGTGTTGGCCCCATAGACCGAACTGGAAGAGGCATATACCAGATGCTTGACCCCCGAATGCCTGCACCCTTCCAGGATATTGACGAAACCGACAATATTCGTGTCGACATAGGAGTGCGGATTAATAAGGGAATACCGCACACCGGCCTGAGCTGCAAGATTGACCACGGCATCGAATCCGTGTTCCTGGAAAAGCCGCTCCATGGCGGCGCGGTCGGCAAGCTCAAGGGCCACATGCCGGAACCGGTCGCACTCGGCAAGCGCCGCCATACGGGCCCGTTTGAGGTTCGGGTCGTAATAATCGTTCAGGTTGTCAAGACCTACAACCTCGGCACCGTCGGCGATGAGTTTTTTGCTCAGATGCGCCCCGATAAAACCCGCCGCACCGGTAATCAGAATTTTTTTCATAAGATCAATCTTCAAAGTTCCCTTGCGGTCCCGCATTGACATTCAGTGTCCCGGCCCGCTCAATAATTTTCTCTTTTGTCCAGTCGGCAGGATTTTCTCTCCTGTCGGCCTTCTTCCCAAGATCCATAGATCCGGCGGCAAGGATGATCTCCCTGGCGATGGACGCCGTTCCCTGAGCGTTAAAGACATGCACCAGGATATTATAGACGAAGTCCTCCACCCGCCTGCACATCCTTTCCCTGACCGCTCTAGTCTGCCCGTGGAGAAGCGTATCCATCGGCAGATTCAGGTTCTTGAAATTGCCGCCGCGCCATCCTTTGGACTCGGCATAGGCCAGCATCTTCTCCCAGGTCTCTTCGGAGACACCCTCGCCTTTCACCTTCTGCAGATTCCCCTGGGCATCGAGAATCGCGTTGCCGTAATCGTTGACATTGACCCCCCAGGACACCATCTGCAGTGCGGTCGCCACATTGGCCTTGGTGGTCCGGGTCAGCCCGGCTATTTCCCGTAAGCGCTCCGAACTATTGCCGGAGGTGCCATGTTGCGCACCGGACACCCCATAGGGTTCCAAAGCCTTATGAATCTCAGCGGTCAATTGCACCTGAATCCCCTGACCGCTGGCCTCAATGCCGTGCACCGACCCGTTATTCAACGCGATCCAGTCGGCACTGATGCCATGGGCGTTCAGACCCTTGATCAGAAACGAGGCGTCCTCAACAGTCGAGAGGCCTTCGTTCCCTTTGATCTCGCCCACTTCCGTCTCAAGCCCTGCCCAGGCGGGGATGAACTGGTTCAATTCAAGATTGGCGAGCAGATTCTGATCGTCGGGCATATGAGACGCATCGATTGCGATCGAAGTGATGCCCGCCTCGAACATCGAGGGAATCTCCATCCTCGCATACGGGATATCTTCAACCTTTTTAATCCCATAATGATCGGCATGAATCGCAACCGGGACTGTGATTCCCAGTTCGTTGCAGGCTGCATCAACTTGCCGGGCGATGTTGTAAAAGTTAACCGGACAATAGGTTGATTCGGACCTCGCAATCTCAATGATAATCGTAGCATCAGCGCGTTGGGCGGCCTGAAGTGCTCCCCGGATGACGAAATTGGACCTGCCGTTGGCGGCAATGGTCATCGCTTTTCCTTTGGCAGTCAAGGCACGGTCGATGACCTTGCCGCTGACCAGGAGTGCATGAGAATTCGGAAATAATTTTTGGACATTGGGGGGCCGTCCGATTTCTAGTACCTTCCGGAATCCTTCCTGTAAAGTCATAGAGACCTCCATGTTCAGTGTTCAATTTTTGTATGGTTCGTGTGTACGGGATAAACAATAAGGCAGACCAGACGAGTTTTCACTCAGGATCATATGTTATTTATAGCGCACAAAAAATGAGAAAGCCAGTTAACATTATTCTTTCATATCCACACGTTTCTTTTTCTCGTCCAGAGGGGGATCTTCTTCCTTGTGAAAACTGGAAAGACTCTTCCGGCCGAAGGCCCACACCGCTACCACACTGATCTCATAGAGGATCATCAAGGGCACCGCCATCAACACCTGGTTGACCACATCGGGCGTCGGGGTCAGAATCGCCGCGACGATGAAATTGATCAGGATAGAATACTTGCGGTTGCGGTTCAAAAAGGCGACATTGACAAGTCCGACCTTGGCGAGAAAAACCATAAAAACAGGCATCTCAAAGATCACGCCAAAGGCGAGCAGAAGATGCAGGGCAAGGGAAAAATACTCAGTGACGGAGGGCAGTGAGGTTAAAAAAGCATTGTTATAGCCGACCAGAAAGCGGAAGGCAGGCGGGAAGACGACCAGATATCCAAAGGTCGCACCACTGAGGAAACAGACAGTGGAGAGGACGGTAAAAGGGATCAGAACCTTTTTTTCATGTTTAAAAAGACCGGGGGCGACAAACCGCCAGATCTGAGAAAAGATTACCGGGGTGGCCAGCAGAATCCCGGAGACCAGCGCGAGCTTCAGATAAAAAAAAACCCTTCCTGGTATGAGGTAAAGATCAGCGAGGTCCCTTTGGGCAGCACATCGGTCAGCGGCTTAAAAAACCAGATCCCGATGGGTTCGACATAGGCATAGGCCACGCCAAAACCCACAGCAACTGCTAGCAACGAGAAAATCAGGCAGGAACGGAGATCTCGCAGGTGTTCGATTAAAGACTGTTTATCAAAATGTTCCGCCGTGTTATTCTTATTCATGTAATCGTCATTGTCCGTTGGCAGTTTTCCTTTTTCCCTTATCCTCTTCTTACGAAATGATCGTGGTCTTTTTACCACCCGGAAGGTGCATTTGCAATGATTAGCGCAGGCAGTGCTGAACCAATTCTAGCGGAAACAATCTGGTTTGTCTATATCGTTTCGTGCAGGGACAAAACCCTTTATACCGGGATCACCAACGATCCAAAAAGACGGCTCCAGGAGCATAACTCGACTGGAAATGGGGCCAAATATACACGGGGGAGGCGCCCGGTCACCCTGGTCTACCTCGAGAGTTGCCCGTCCAGGTCGGCTGCGTCCAAACGAGAACATTCTATTAAGAGGATGTCCGTTGCCCGGAAAAATCAGCTCGCTTGCAGTCAGGCAGCACATCAATTGCTCGCCGACATTTCCCGGTAATCGACGGTTCTTCAGTTGGAATTATTTTTTTGATGATGTAGACTGTGGTTGTGATTAAAAGACGATGTGTTTTCAGTTATATCCCAGTCGGTGATAGTCGCCGGAATACTTTTCCGATTTAATACTTCAGCGGTTACTGCAGATGATATCAATTCTTGTTGTTGATGACGAACAGGGCATGCGTGATTTTCTGAAAATCATGCTCAAGAAGCAGGGGTATCAGGTTCAAACGGCCAATAATGGTGAAACTGCACTTTCCATCCTGAAAGAAGGCCCGTTCGACCTCGTGATCAGTGATATCCGCATGCCGGGTACAAGCGGCCTTGATCTTCTGGGGAGCATTAAAGAGCTGAATCCCGATCTGCCGGTGATCATGATTACCGCCTTCGCCTCTCCTGATGACGCCGTCATCGCCATGAAAAACGGCGCTTTTGACTATATCAGCAAGCCCTTTAATATTGAGGAGATCAAGTCGGTGGTCGACTCGGCGACCTCCCGGAAAAACAAGTCCGATCCGATCTCCCAGAAGAGTGATTCTTTTCCGGGAATTATCGGACAGAGCCGGGAAATGTTGAAAATTTACGATATCATCCGGCGAATAGCGCCTACTCCCGCCAATGTCCTGATCTATGGCGAATCGGGAACAGGCAAGGAACTGGTCGCCCAGGCGATTCACACCAGCAGTAAGGTCGCCGACAATCCCTTCATACCGATCACCTGCAGCGCCATCCCCGACGAACTGATGGAGAGCGAGCTTTTCGGCCATGTAAAAGGGTCATTCACCGGGGCCATCTGCGACAAACCGGGACTTTTCGCCCAGGCCAACAATGGTACGGCATTTCTGGACGAGATCGGCGAGCTTACCCCGCTCATCCAGACAAAACTTTTGCGCGTCCTGCAGGAGCGCGAGATAAAACCAGTCGGCAGCACCAAAATCCAACAGATCAATGTCCGTATTATCGCGGCCACCAACAGGATTCTCGAAGACGAGATGGCAGCCGGCAGGTTCCGCGAGGACCTCTTCTACCGGCTGGCTGTGGTTCCGATCCGGGTGCCTCCTTTGCGGGAACGAAAAGGCGACGTGCCGCTTTTAGTCCATCATTTTCTGCATAAGTATTCAAAAAGGTTGGGCAAAGAAGTTCAGGAAATCTCTTCATATGCGATGCAGGTCCTGATGAACTATGATTTTCCCGGAAATGTCAGAGAGTTGGAAAATATCATCGAACGTGGCGTGGCCATGGAGAGCTCCAATATTATCCTGCCGGAGAGTCTTTCCCTGTCGGCTGCCGCTCGTCAGGGAAAACAGGAAAGCAGCGTCTCTTCTCCAGTCTTCCAGGCCGCCTCCGGCGAGGAAGAACTCTTCGATATCGGTCTGGAGAAGGTAGTCGACAACCTGGAGAAAAAACTTATCACCTATGCCCTGGAGAAGACCAACAACTCGAAAATCCAGGCCGCCGATCTTCTGCAGATCAGCTTCCGGTCGCTCAGATATAAGATCAAAAAATACGGTATAGAATAATTCAGATGGATTTTAAGGCCCTGATTTCCGGATCAACTCCGGTTCATGATATTGAAGGGATTCTCAAACATCAGCTGCAATGGATGCTGTTGCTGCGGGTTATTCTCTACACCCTGCTTCTGGGGGTGAGCGTCTTTCTGGGCAGCCCCGAATTCGAGATAATCGTACTCCCCAGGCATCTGTTCATCCTGCTTATCCTGGCCGTCTATCTGACATCCATCGGTTCAGCTCTTCTGTTGGCCGCCCTGTCATCTCATCTCCGCTATTTCGCCTTTGTCCAGAACCTGCTGGACACTGTTTTTGCTTCAATACTCGTCTATTTCACCGGTGCCTCCCGGTCAATTTTTTCCACGGTTTATTTTTTTCCGATCATCGCCGGTGGTCTCATAACCCCCAGAAAAGGAGGACTGATCGCCGCGGCCGCCGCTACCCTGCAATATGGCCTGATCCTTGGCCTGGAACACAACAATTACTATCCCGACTATTTCTCCATCTATCACTTCGTCCCGGTCCATAACCTCTCCTTCAGTCTCGAACATTTTGCCGTCAAGGGCCTGACCTTTTTTCTCGCCGCCCTGCTGAGCGCCCTTTTCGGTATCAGGTTACGAAAGACGGAAGCGGCGCTTTCGAGCACCATCAGGAGTTATGACAAACTGACGATCCTCTACAAGAGAATTTTCGACAACATCAACACCGGGATCATCACCCTCAGCGAGAGCGACATCATCACCTCGGTGAACCAGGCCACCGCTCATATTACCGGATATGCTCCGTCCTCTATGATCGGGCAAAAAATCGCAACACTATTTCCCACACTCAACCTGCAAAATGAGGCCTCCAGGCTCTCAGCCGACCTTATTAAACGTGACGGCACCACGATCAGAATCGGCTATTCCCTATCCAGCTTGCCGCAATCCGAACTTCCTTCATCAGAGGAACACGAGACAGAAGACCGGGATGAGAACAGAAAACTGATAACACTCCGTGATATCAGTGAAATCGAGATACTCGAACGCCAGTTGCGCCAGCGTGAGAAAATGGCGGCAATCGGGATGATGAGTGCCGGAATCGCCCATGATTTCAGGAATCCGTTAACGGCGATCTCCGGCTCGGCCCAGGTCCTCGCCGCTGAATTTTCCACCGATGAGTCCGAAGAAACCCAACCGAATTACGAACTGGCGAACATCATCATCCGGGAATCAAACCGTCTGATTTTGACCATAGCCGATTTTCTGAAATTTGCCCGGCCTGAAACAGCCAATAAAAAGTGGTTTTCCTTCCGCGGCTGTCTGAGCGAGGTCCTCCAGGTCTGCAAGGCAAACCCGTCCTGGCCGGGCACCTGCAGGATCACTTTGAATTTTGACGAAAAGCTGGATATATGGGCTGATGAACGCCAGTTCTTTACCGTCCTCAGCCACTTAATTCAAAACGGTGTCGCCTTCTGTCCGCCTGCAAGAGAACACATCGATATTGAGGCCAAAGAGCAGGAACAGGAGAACGGACAGGGAGGAGTGATCATCGATATCAGTGATAACGGTCCGGGGATTAATCCCAATCTCCATGAAAGAATCTTCGAACCTTTTTTCACCCAACGTACCGATGGGACCGGGCTCGGGCTTGCTATCGTCAAACAGACCATTCAGGAACATCAGGGGACCATCAAAATAGGGACATCAAGATCAGGCGGCGCCAGATTTACCATCCATTTGCCCTTGCCCTGACACTCCTGCAGGATGAATATCCTTGACTGTGAAAAAGAAACCGGATATAAGGGCAATGCAAAATGAGGGAACCGTATGCGGTCTGTGTTTTTGAAGAGTCTGCAAGAATGGTTTTTCCGGGAGTTCTCTGAAGTGACTTCGAGACGTTTCATTGCAAACGCCGACTCTCGCCCCTCTCTGCCATCTATGATTTCAGTTTGATAGCCGGGTCCTGCGCAACAAAGAATCACGAACCCCGCCAGGTCCGGGAGGAAGCAACGGTAGTGACCCTCTTTGTGTGCCGCGGGGGTGCCCGGCTATCATCTTTTTAGAGACCGTTCAGAAAGAGGCTCCTTTCCTTCTCCCGGTGCAACATGTCCTATCTCGTTCTCGCCAGAAAATCCCGGCCGCAGTCCTTTGAAGAGGTTGTAGGCCAGCGTCCGGTGGTCAAGACCCTGCAGAACAGCCTTGCCCGCAACCGGGTCGCCCATGCCATCTTGTTTTCAGGGGTCCGCGGGGTCGGCAAGACCACCCTGGCCCGGATCATGGCCAAGGCCATCAATTGCGAGGATACAACCGGCAACATCCCCTGCAACCACTGCAATTCCTGCCTCGAGATCACGCGGGGCGCAGCACTGGATCTGCATGAGATCGACGGCGCCTCGAACCGCGGCATTCAGGAGATACGCGAGCTGAAAGAAAAGATCCGTTTTCTCCCCACCTCGGCACGCTTCAAGATCATCATCATCGATGAAGTCCATATGCTCACCACCGAGGCCTTCAACGCACTGTTGAAAACCCTGGAGGAACCGCCGGAGCATGTCTACTTCATGTTTGCGACAACTGAGTTACACAAGATCCCGATCACTATCCTGTCCAGATGTCAACGCTATGAACTCAAACGTATTTCCGCACAGGAACTGACGGACCATTTTCACAAACTGGTGATTCTGGAAGGAAAGGAAATCGAACCGTCTGCTCTGGCTCTGATCGTCCGGGAGGCGGAAGGTTCCGTCCGGGACGGCTTGAGCCTTCTTGATCAGGTTTTTTCCTTTGCCGAAACGAAGATCAGCACTGAAGACGTCGTCCAGGTCCTGGGCCTCATCGACCGGACCGTTCTTCTGACCATCACCAGGGCGCTTCTTGAAGGCGACCGGGCGGCGGCCTTGACTGCGCTTGAAGATACGTTCAGTTTCGGGGTCGATCTAAAAAGATTCTGCGCCGACCTGCTGGAATGCTTCAGGATGTTGATACTCTGTAAGATCGAAGGCTGCAGCCAAATGCTGGATATGCCGGATCAGGAGATACAGATCCACCGGGAACTGGCATCAGGTTTCTCCATGGAAACCATCCACTTGAAACTTGCTCTTCTGATGCAGTCGGTGGAGGAGATGGGACATTCCATGCAACCGCGACTCACCCTCGAGACAACCTTTTTAAAGATTATTGAGGCAGGAAATGTCGTCCCGGTCGCGTCCCTGCTCGGGCAGCTGCAACAACTGCTCGCAGGTGCTCCTAAAAATTCCGGCCAGGGAGTACAGCTGGCCACAGCCCCCGCTCCCCCCCGGGAACAAACCATCCAGGCACCTTCTCCCGGCAAAGAACGGACCGTGCCTCTGCCTGCTCCGGCTGAGCGATCTTTTTCTTCGCCCCCAACCGTTCCACGGGTGGAATCCCTGTCGGAACCCGGTTTGCCCGAAATGGAAAATGCAGGTGCTGCCGTTCCTCCTGCGGACATCCCCAGCGATGCGGCCAACCCCATTCCACAGATCCACGCCCATGAGCGTGACGTGCGACGGGACTGGCCCGGCTTTATCGACTATGTGCAGGACCGGAAGGTATGGATGTCGAAAGATCTGCAGCGGGCCGACTCAGCCCGGCAGCAGGGTGACGAACTGCATCTCCACTATTCCGATCCGGCCAACTGCGCCCTTCTGCGGAGCAAGGAAAATCGCATTCTTCTGACCGAATTCGTCCTTGATTTTTTCCAGAAAGAGCTCAAAGTACGTTTCATCCTCCCGACAGAGGAGAACAAAAACAACGGTGACGATACCGACAGCCCGCAGAAACAACGGCACCGCCTGGCAAATGATCCTTTGGTCCAGATGGCCGTTGATATTTTCAATGGCCAGATCGGAGATATCCGGATCGGTCCCAGGAGCAGATAAGAAGGCGGATTGCAAGAGGCCGCCGTTTCACCGATTTTTCGAGAGGAAGAGTGTATGGATGTCAACAGTATTATGCAACAGGCCCAGCAGATGCAGGCCAAGTTGATCCAGATCCAACAGGAACTGGCCCAGAAGAGCGTTCAGGGCAGTGCCGGTGGAGGCATGGTTACCGTCAAGGTCAATGGCAAAGGAGAGGTCCTGGCTATTGCTATTGAAAAAGAAATACTCTCCTCAAGCGATGCCGACATGCTCCAGGATCTGATCGTCGCTGCCACCAACGATGGTCTGCGCCGGGCTAAAGAACTGAGCCGACAGGCGATGGGAAAGCTGACCGGCGGCATGAATATCCCCGGTATTTCGGATATGTTTTAGTTCCCGCGCCATGCAGATCATCCCTCCAGCACTGGAACGACTGGCATTGGCCCTGGCCGATCTCCCGGGTATAGGCAAGAAAACGGCTATGAGACTGGCACTCAACATCCTGCGCCGGCCTCCGGGGATCGCAACGGAACTGTCCGCTGCCCTGTCGGAGCTCCATGGATCAATCCAACTCTGCTCCTGCTGCTTCACCTTTTCCGAGAACGACCCCTGTGCGATCTGTGCCGATCCGCGCCGGGACGGCGGCCTGGTCTGTGTCGTGGAGCAGCCCGGAGATCTGATGGCCGTTGAGAAAACCGGGATCTTCCACGGTCACTACCATATCCTGCATGGCGTTTTATCCCCCATCGACGGTATAGGTCCGGAAGAAATTAAAGTCCGCGAGCTTATCGGCAGGATCGACAGCGGCACCATCAGAGAAATCCTGATCGCCACCAGCTCCACCGTCCCCGGCGAGGCCACCGCCTCCTTTCTGATCGACCGGATTCAGGGGAAAAAGGTCAAGTTGACACGCCTTGCCTGCGGCATCCCGATGGGGATGGACATCAAATATGCTGATAAATATACCCTGGCCAGGGCCATAGAAAGCCGAAGTCCGGTAATTTGAAAGATTGCCCGGTTTGCTCGGCAAAATCATATTTCCTCTTGACAGAGGAAGCCGTTATTGGTAATTGAGTCAGGTTCACTACAACTTTTTACACAGCCTTCCAAAAGGAAGAACGTTGTGGGAAGCAGGCGCGTAGCTCAGTGGGAGAGCGCTACCTTGACGTGGTAGATGTCGGCGGTTCGACCCCGCCCGCGCCTACCAGATTAAAGGCTAAAGGAAGGATACTTCTCTTGCGGAAGTCCGCTCTTTAGCCTTTGTTTTTATATAGATTATTTCACAATGACCAATCTCTCTGTAACATTGCAAGAAGGAGAAACCATCCAGGTCCCCGCCTCCACGTCGGTGGGAAAGGCCTTGGCCGGACTCCAATCCAACAAACAACAGAAACGGACCATCGCCGCCCGTGTAAACGGTATTGTTGTTGACTTGAGTACAGCCCTGGAAGAAGATGCCGTCATCAGTCCGATCCAGATTGAGACCGAGGAAGGACTCACCATACTCAGACACAGTACGGCCCATGTCATGGCCGAGGCGGTCAAGGATATCTTCGGACCTGGTGTTAAAGTGGCCATCGGTCCGGCCATTGAAAACGGTTTTTATTATGATTTCTTAAGAGATGAGCCCTTCAGTCCCGAGGATTTCGACAGGATCGAAAAACGGATGGAAGAGATCGTGGCAAGCGGCGCTCCGTTTGTCCGCACGGAAGTTTCGAGCACAACCGCAATCGATGCTTTTGCAGCTGAAGGGGAAAAATACAAGCTTGAACTGATCAGGGATCTGGCCGTCAAGACGGTGTCTCTCTATAAACAGGGCAGCTTCACCGATCTCTGCCGCGGCCCCCATCTGCCGAACACCACCTTTATCAAGGCCTTCAAGCTCCTTCGGGTCGCCGGTGCCTACTGGCGGGGCGATGAGAAAAACGATGTCCTGCAGCGGATCTACGGGACGGCCTTTTTCGACAAGAAGGACCTGAAAAAATACCTCGATGCCCTGGAAGAGGCAAAAAAACGCGATCACCGGAGACTGGGGAAAGAGCTGGAGTTGTTCACCACCCAGGACCAGATCGGTCCGGGTCTGATCCTCTGGCAACCGAAAGGCGCGCAGTTACGGCGACTCATCGAAGATTACTGGAAGGACGAACATTATCGTCACGATTACGAGCTGCTCTATACACCGCATATCGCTCGTCAGGACCTCTGGAAGACTTCCGGACACCTGGATTTCTATGCTGAGAATATGTACTCGCCCATGGATATCGACGAGGTCAAATATCAGCTCAAACCGATGAACTGCCCGTTTCATATCGGCATCTATAACAGCCGGAAACGCAGCTATCGTGAATTTCCGATCCGCTGGTGCGAACTGGGGACCGTCTATCGCTACGAACGGGCCGGGGCCTTGCACGGACTGCTCAGGGTACGCGGCTTCACCCAGGACGACGCCCATATCTTCTGCCGTCCCGAACAGCTCGAAGACGAGATCTTCAACATCCTCGACCTGAACCTGCACATCCTGAAGACCTTCGGGTTTGCCGAATACGATATCTACCTGTCGACCAGGCCGGAGAAATACGTCGGCAGCGATGACCACTGGCAACAGGCCACGGATGCCCTGAAACAGGCCCTGGAAAAGAAAAACCTCAGTTATCAGCTCGATCCGGGGGAAGGAGTTTTTTACGGCCCGAAGATCGACATTAAGATCAAAGACCAGCTGGGACGCTCCTGGCAATGCTCGACCATCCAGGTTGATTTCAATCTCCCGGAACGCTTTCAGGTCACCTATACCGGTGCGGACAATCAGGAACACCAGCCGATCATGATCCACAGGGCACTGATGGGTTCGCTTGAACGCTTCGTCGGTGTCCTCATCGAGCACTATGCCGGGGTCTTTCCCCTCTGGTTCGCACCTGTCCAGGCACGTCTGTTGAATATCACCGACGATCAGGCCGACTACTGCGAGGAGGTCTATTCCCAGATGCGCAAGGCCGGGGTCCGGATCGAAAAAGATTTACGCAATGAGAAGTTGAATTATAAAATCAGGGAAGCACAGCTTGCCAAGATCCCCTATATGCTGATCGTCGGCGACAAGGAAAAGGAAGACCGGACCGTGACGGTGCGCCTGCGTGACGGAAAGAACCTGCCCGCCATGACGATCTCCGATTTTATCAGGAAGGTTCAAGAAGAATGTCGCGCGGGCCGAGGGATTGAGGAGCGTTAAGACCGCTCCGGACCGAGGCGACATAAAGGGTATTCTTAAGTTCGTAGATCCGAGGAGGTGGAGTTATTAACAAGAGAGGGAAGACTGTTCCGGTACAACGAGAAGGTCAGGCAATCACAAATGATGAAATCCGTTATCCAAAGATCAGATTGATCGGCAGCGACGGATCTCAACTGGGGATAGTAACTGCCGCTGAAGCCCGGGAAAAAGCTTATGATGAAGGGCTGGACCTGGTTGAGGTTTCTGCAGCTGCCGACCCACCTGTCTGCCGTATCATGAACTATGACAAATTCCGCTACGAACAGAAGAAGAAACAGCAGGAAGCAAAAAAGAAACAGACCACTGTAGAAACCAAGGAAATTAAATTCCGACCGAAGACCGAAGAACACGACTTAACCTTTAAGATTAATCATATCAAGAAGTTTCTGGCCCAGAAGAACAAAGTCAAGATTACCATGCGTTTTCGGGGCAGAGAGATCGTCTATTCCCAGTCCCTCGGCATGGAAGCCATGAATAAAATCGCCGAGGCCCTGGTTGAGGATGGCAACATCATCCAGTCGCCGAAGATGGAAGGCCGGCAGATGATCATGTTCATCGGCCCCAAGGGCTGATACTGGTTTGAAAACCCGGATCAGCGCTCGAGAATGTACGTTTGTAGAGTATTGAAGCACGGCTTTGGGATGATGTACAGTGCTCTGCGATGGGTTTCCTGCATCGCCCCACAGCGTTGAATATGGATTGAAAAGGAGTATTACGATGCCAAAGATGAAAACCAACAGGGGCGCCGCCAAGCGCTTTTCAAAAACCGGTACAGGAAAGATCAAACGAAGCAAGGCCTTCGCCAGTCATATCCTGACCAAAAAATCAACAAAAAGAAAACGTGGTCTTCGAAAATCGGATCTGGTAGATTCAGCCAATATCAAGTCCATCAGGAAGATCCTTCCTTACATGTAATTTTTCGGTCTGCCGCAATGCCGTCGGAGATCCGCCGGTATGCCTGATTCCAGGCGCGGTTATGACCAACAGGTACGGCACCCCTTTTCAGAAGAGTGCCGGAAGAAAATAAAGGAGTTTTGCAATGCCACGCGTTACACGAGGTTTTAAAGCACGGAGAAGAAGAAACAGACTGTTGAAACTTGCCAAGGGCTATATCGGTGGCCGCAGCCGTCTCTATAAAACAGCCACGGAGACCGTCGATCGCGCCCTCGTCTATGCCTACCGGGACAGACGCACAAAAAAACGTGACTTCCGTCGCCTCTGGATTGCCCGTATCAATGCCGGTGCCCGGATGAATGATGTCAATTACAGTACATTCATCGGCGGTCTGAAAAAAGCCGGAATCGAACTTGATCGGAAGGTTCTTGCCAATATGGCCATTCTGGATGCCGAGGCCTTCTCCAAGGTGGTACAGCTGGCTACTGCCGCCAACGGCTGATTGCATCTCCACCATAGTGTTGTTTTCGTGCATGCCGGTTCCGATTTTTGCAAATCGAAACCGGCATGCTGTTTATTGCGTAACTCTTCAGCACTACATTGTCAGTGAAATCCATGGAGCAAGAACTACAACGCCTACAGGATGAGGCAAGGCAAGAGCTTAACGCCTTGACCGAAATCGCTCAGCTGGAAGACTTCCGGATCCGGTTCTTAGGCCGGAAAGGGTCGTTTGGCACCATCATGCGCAGCCTGGGCTCTGCAACACCTGAAGACAGGCCGCGCCTGGGCCAGCTGGCCAACACCGTCAAGGCCGAGATCGAACGTCTCTTCGAGGAAAAACAGTCCGCCCTCTCGGCAGGTGCCGCAGCGGCCAAGGCCGATCGCGACAGGGTTGATCTGACTCTGCCCGGCCGTCAGCCGACCATCGGCAAACTACACCCGGTCACCCAGATCATGAACGAGGTCTGCGCGATCTTCGAAGGACTCGGGTTCTCGGTCGCCGAAGGTCCCGATGTCGAGCATGATCACTATAATTTCGAGGCCCTGAATATTCCCGCTCACCATCCGGCCCGGGATATGCACGACACCTTCTATGTCAGCGAGTCGATCCTGCTGCGCACCCATACCTCGCCGATGCAGGCGCGGATCATGGAGGCCCAGCAGCCGCCGCTCAGGGTGATCGCCCCCGGCAAGGTCTATCGCTGCGATTCCGACATTACCCATACGCCGATGTTTCATCAGGTCGAGGGGTTTCTGGTCGATAAAAAGGTCTCATTCGCCGATCTGAAAGGGGTGCTTACCGTCTTCACCCAGAAGATGTTCGATAAGGATCTGGCGCTGCGTTTTAGGCCCAGCTTTTTTCCGTTCACCGAACCCAGCGCCGAGGTCGATATCGCCTGCGTCTTCTGCGGCGGCAAGGGTTGCCGGGTCTGCAAAAGAACCGGTTGGATTGAAATCCTCGGTTCCGGCATGATCGATCCCGAGGTCTTCAAGATGGTCGGCTACGATCCTGATATCTATAGCGGCTTTGCCTTCGGAGTAGGCATTGAACGGATGGCGATGCTGAAATACGGTATAAACGATATTCGACTGTACTATGAAAACGATCTGCGTTTTCTGTCACAGTTTTAATCTGGTTTTCTCAACACAGAACATATTGCGATGAAGTTCACCCTCGACTGGTTACAAGAATATGTCAATACGGACGGAATTTCCGCCGCTGAGATCGCTGATCATCTGACCATGCTCGGCCTGGAGGTGGATGCCGTGACAGAGGTGTTCTCCGAGCTTGCACCGCTGCAGACCGCCTTGGTCCTTTCAGCTTCCCCGCTGCCGGATTCCGACCACCTGCAGGTCTGTGAGGTCGCCGTAGGCCCCGAGACCCTGCAGATCGTCTGCGGAGCCCCCAATGCCCGAAAAGGGCTGGTCACGACTATCGCGCTGCCGGGAGCGGTTCTGCCCGGCGGCCTGAAGATCAAGGCCTCAAAGGTCCGCGGCGTTGCCTCCTCGGGGATGCTCTGCTCCGAACGTGAGCTTGGTCTGTCCACCGACCATGCCGGAATCATGGAACTGCCGCCGGACACCCCCCATGGACAGTCCTTTGTAAAGACTGCAAAGCTTGCCGACACGATGATCGAGGTCGACCTGACCCCGAACAGACCCGACTGCGCCTCGGTGATCGGTATTGCCAGAGAGATTGCAGGCATCACCGGCAGACCTCTCTGCCTTCCCGTGGAGAGTGCGGCAATTACAACCCCCAGCCGCGAATTTTCGGTGACGGTCGAATCCCCCGATCTCTGTCCGCGTTATGCGGCCCGCCTGATCAAAGGGGTGAAGATCGGTCCGTCACCGCTTTGGCTCCGGGCCAGACTGCTTGCCATAGGCCAGCGGCCGATCAACAATATCGTCGACATCACCAATTATGTGATGATGGAATACGGGCAGCCGTTGCATGCCTTCGATTTCCGGAATCTGGCAGGGGGAAAGATCGTCGTCCGGACACCCCGGCCCGGCGAAGAGACCTTCACCACTCTGGACGGCACCGAGAGAAAACTCGATGCCGACATGCTGATGATCTGCGACGGCGACAGACCCGTAGCGGTGGCTGGCATCATGGGAGGATTAAATTCGGAGGTCAGCAACGAAACGACCGATATCCTGCTGGAGAGCGCCTGTTTCAATCCGGTCTCGATCAGGAAGACCGCCCGCCGGCTGAATCTGGCCACCGAGGCCTCGTATCGGTTCGAACGCGGTGTTGATCCGGACGGGACAGTCAATGCCATGGATCGAGCGGTAGCCCTCTTTTGCGAGATCGCAGGGGGAAGCTGCGGCCCCGAGGGCATGGACGTCTATGACGGCAGGAAATCACCCCTGTCTCTTTCTCTGCGGATATCCCGGACCTCCGATCTGATCGGTATGGATCTGGACGCTGATCGGATTACGAAACTTCTGGAATCCATCGCTCTCCGCTGCACCAGAAAAGACGAGGACACCATCACCGTCACTCCGCCGTCCTTCCGGGTCGATATCGAACGCGAGGCCGACCTGGTGGAAGAGGTGGCCCGGCTGATCGGTTACAATAGCATTCCGACCTCGCTGCCTCAGGTGGGCCTCAGCTATCCGGAACAAGACAAAGCCAGGTTGAAACGCCATGAGGCCTGCCGGATTCTGACCGCCATCGGCTTCACTGAGGCGATCAACTACAGTTTCACCGCCGAGGATCATCTGGAAAAGCTGGAGCTTGCCGCAGACGACCAGCGCCGCAGCGTGGTCAGGCTTTTAAATCCGCTCAGTGAAGAGCAGGCGATACTGCGCTCGCTGCTGCTTCCGGGGCTTTTGGAAAACGTGAAGAGGAATATCAGCTTCCAGACGACCGCGGTGAAACTCTTCGAGGTCGGCAAGGTCTTTACACCGACGGGCAGCAACGAGCAGCCCATCGAAAAGACACGTCTTGCTGGTGTGCTCTCGGGCAACCTGCACGGCACCGGCTCTCCACTCTACTTTAAATCGCAACCGGTTGACATCTTCGATGCCAAAGGTGCGGTGGAATTCCTGCTGGACGAACTGCGCCTGCTGGATGCCTCCCTGCCTGAACCCCTCAGCTTCCGGATTCCATCCGCTGATCAGTTGGAAAATTTCGCCGATCCCCGGCAGGCCCTGATTCTCTGCAAGGATGCTCAGGTTCTTGGCACACTGGGCAAGATACAAAAAGATATCCTGAAGCGTTTCGGCATCAAGCATGACGTCTACTATTTCGATCTTGATTTCGAGACGATTTGCGCCCTTGCGGCTGCCCCGAAGGCGTTTTCAGCACTTCCGGTCTACCCTGCCGTGAAACGGGATATCGCCCTGCTCCTGCCCCTGCACATTTCAGCCGGAGAACTGCTGCATGCCGTGGCGGACAGTCGTGAAAAGCTTATTGAACATTGTGAAATTTTTGATATATATACCGGTAAACCGATCAAGGATGGCTACAAGAGCGTTGCCCTGTCCATCACCTATCGTTCAGCCGACAAGACATTGACCGAAAAAAACGTAGAAAAGTCCCATCAGAAGATTCTGGCGATGCTGACCAGCAGATTCGAAGGGGCTATCCGTGAGGCATAACTATGAAACAGAATAACCTGACCAGAAAAGAGCTTGCCGAGGCCGTTGCCGACCAGCTCGGATATCCGAGAAGCAGCTGTTCCGAGATCGTCGACAGTTTTTTTGATACGATGAAAACAGCCCTGATGGAAGGCGAACCGATAAAGATCGTTCATTTCGGCACCTTCTCGCTCAGGGACAAGAATCCGAGGAACGGACGGAATCCCCGGACAGGAGAATCGATCTTGATAAAAAAGCGGCAGATGGTAAGCTTTAAACCAAGCAAAACCTTACGTGAGCAGCTGAACGATTAGTCCTTATACCATCATTCAAAGGAGTAGAGACCGCCGATATGGAAGTGGAAATACCGGACAAACTCTATTTTAAGATTGGTGAGGTAAGTAAAATTGCCGATGTGGCTCCCCATGTCCTGCGGTACTGGGAAAGCGAATTCAGTGCGATTCGCCCCAAACGGGCGAACTCCAAGCAACGACTCTATCGCCGGGCGGATGTCGAGATCATTTTAAAGATCAAGGCCTTACTACATGGCCGGGGATATACCATCTGCGGCGCGCGCCGGTTCCTGGCCAGCGGTGAAGAGATCCCGCAAGAGTTGCCCGCTCCCGAGAAGCTCAATGTCTCCACCTGCCTGAGCAGAATCAAAAATGAGCTTCGCCGGGTTCAGGAAATACTCGCGGAGAAGAAGTAATTGTAAAATCGCGCCGATGGACAGAGTTAGGTTGACAGCCGGAGGCTCGCATGGTAAGAAAACGGCACAAAACGGGATGTAGCGCAGCCTGGTAGCGCACCTGAATGGGGTTCAGGGGGCCGGAGGTTCAAATCCTCTCATCCCGACCAGCTGAAGATAAAGGGTTTAACAGTGATAACTTGCTGTTAAACCCTTTTTTTATCTGACACCTAAGACCCGGATGGTGAATTGAACACTTGCCATAGCGCATCCAAGTCTATTGCCTTCCATCTTTCTGAGGCCGTCGGCTGTCACTTCCAGTTGCCTGAAAGCTATCGTAAGACTACGATTTTACCTCGGCACGGAAGGAATAATCTTGGATGAAAAATTCTATTGCTTTGCCTTTTGATTGGAATATCTTGTTTATCTTCTGCCAATTCTTATATTGGATGAGAAAGCGAGGCTTTTTTGACTTTGATTTCTGAACTGAGATGAGGGTTATTATGGGGGACCCCCTCTATAATAAAGCAATCCCACTACCAGAATATCACTTGACCTGAACCGATTGAGATTGGTCAGTAATCCGCAATTATGCGGGAATAAATTTATTGGGAGAATAGCCATGAGGTTTGAAGAAATAAAAGCCGCCGTGCTTAAACTTGATCAAAGCGAACAGAAACGCCTGATGATTGAGGTGCTCACGGAAATAATGCCCTATGTCTGTACCGATGATGCCTGCCTCGACAAGATCCGAAGCTTTGTCAACAAAGAAACAATTAGGACTTATCGGGAACAGCACATGGACGGAATATAGGGCAGAGCCGAGAGCATTTCCAAACAGAAACAACTAAGAAGGAGTCGTGGACAGTCCGTTGGTTTGATTCCATCGATGGAGTGGACCGCGAACAGTGGGACAAACTGGCCCTGCCGTTGCGGACGCCTTTGCTGGAATGGCAATGGCTGCATCACCTGGAGGCATCCGGCAGTATCTCCCCCCGCTTCGGATGGCAACCGCATCATTTAACCCTCTGGAGCGGGCGGGAGTTGATCGGGGCGGCACCGCTTTATCTGAAAACCCATAGCGACGGAGAATTTATCTTCGACCACTGGTGGGCGCAATTGGCCACTGAGTATGGGGTCGACTATTATCCCAAGATGGTCGGCATGAGCCCGGCAACACCGTCTGTGGGGTATCGGTTCCTGATGGCGGAAGATGTCGATCAGCCCGGCCTGATGCGCAGCATGCTCTCGGCTATCGATCAGTACTGTCATAATGCCCACCTCTCCTGCTGCCATTTGAATTTCGTCGACGTGCCATGGTTTGCGGGGTTACCCTCGCGCGGTTTTATCGGTTGGCGGCATCAATCGTATCTGTGGAAAAATTCAAACTTCGGGTGCTTTGAAGAGTATTTACAGATCTTCAAGTCTTCCCAGCGGCACAATATCCGTCGTGAACGCCAGCGCATGGAGAAGCAAGGCATCGATGTCCGCTCCTTCACCGGTAATGACATAACAACCGATATGGCCGCGCTCATGTACCGGTATTATCTCAGCACCAATGAGCGCTACGGCCCATGGGCGGCCCGGTATCTCAACAGCGATTTTTTCCAGCGAATTTTTCAGGACTACCGTCACCGCCTGTTGATCATCGCTGCCTTCAGGAGCCCATCCTCAGTCCCTGTCGCCATGTCGATGCTGCTGGTGAAAGATCGTCACCTGATCGGCCGCTATTGGGGCTGTGAAAGGCCTGTCAAAGATCTGCATTTCAATATGTGCTTCTATGCCCCTATCCAATGGGCCATTGAGAACGGCATCCAGACCTTCGACCCCGGCGCCGGGTCGCCCCACAAAATTTTTCGTGGATTTGCAGCGGTATCCAATACCAGCCTGCACCGGTTCTATGATCCGCGGCTCAAGATCATCTTCGAGCAGCTCATTGACAGGGTGAACAGCATGGAAGAATCCGCTATCGATGCCTTGAACCGGCACCTGCCCTTTGTCAAAAAAACCCAGTATCGACCACCTCTCGATGATCATTAGGTATCCGGTTCCATGCTCAACTGCAAAGGAAACCCGTTTCCCCGTGCCAATGTGATCCCGGTTTCTACTTTGGATTCGGCAATCTCACGCGGGTAGATACCGGCCACGCCTCTTTCCTCTCTATGAACGCGCCACATCAACGCAGTGGCTTCGGCTGAACTTTTATGAAACAGATGAACCAATAATTCTACGACAAACTCCTTGAGTGTATAGTCATCATTGTGCAAAACCACCCTGTACATGGGCGGTTCACGGGTCTTGGCATCGACCCCTACTTTGGTTTTTTCAAGAATATTGTCTTTGATGTCATTCATGGGATTATTCCTAAAAACGTCTTTTTGAACAAACAATGTGTATGATAAATCAAAATCAGCATTAATCCGGTATGAATCAACCGAGAAAAACTGGACACGGTAAGCAACGTTTTCTTCTTGGTCCCTTGCAATACGGATATCAGATGGATAAAATTGGTTAACTTTTCAATTACACCACCTGCATATTTTTCAGCCCATCCATCACTTAGAACTAAGGAGAATAAACATGTCAATGTTCTGTCATCAATGCCAGGAAACGGCAAAAAACACCGGTTGTACTGTCCAAGGAGTATGTGGCAAAAAAGAAGAAGTAGCTAACCTGCAGGATCTCTTTATCTGGACGCTGAAGGGAATTTCGGTCTGGGGAGTCAAGGGAAAGGAGTTTGACATCTATGATGAAGCAATTGGTTTCTTTATCACCAAGGGCCTTTTCTCCACCATAACCAACGCCAACTTCAGCCGGACCGATTTCATACGCTCCATCAAAGAGGGTCTCGTCCTACGTGAGCGCTTGAAAGGGAAGGTGCTGGAGGCTTACCAGAAGACGTATGGCAAGGCCCTTACCGTTGACGTTCCTAAATGTGCAACCTACTCCTGTAAAGACGAGGCTGAAATCCTTGCCAAGGCTGCAAGCGGGGCCGGTGGTTGGCTGGAGATAGCAGATGAAGATGAGCGTTCACTCAAGGCCACCATCCAATATGGCCTGAAAGGCATGTCCGCCTATGCCGAACATGCCTATCAATTAAAAAAGCCCAGCCGGAAAATCTTCGAATTTCTGATGGAAGGACTTAATGCCCTGGTCGATCCTTCGCTTACCAAAGACGACCTTCTGGCCATGGTCATTAAAACCGGCCAAATCGGGGTCGAGACCATGGCGCTGCTCGATAGTGCCAACACCGACGGTTACGGTGTCCCGAAGATAACCACCGTCAATCTTGGGGTAGGTAAAAATCCGGGTATCCTTGTTACCGGCCACGATCTGGTTGATCTGCATGAACTCCTGGAGCAGACAAAAGACAAGGGGATCGATATCTATACCCACAGTGAGATGCTGCCGGCCAATTATTATCCCAAATTGAAACAATATAAACACCTGGTCGGCAACTACGGGAATGCCTGGTGGATGCAGAAAACGGAGATTGAATCGTTTCACGGCCCGATCCTCTTTACCTCAAACTGCATCGTTCCCCCCAAGCAGGAACATATGGACAAGATCTTTACCACCGGCGCTGTCGGTTTCGAGGGCTGCGTTCATATCCCTGACCGTAAGGACGGCAAGCCCAAGGACTTCTCACAGATTATCGAAAAGGCCAAAACCTGCAAACCTCCCGAGCAGATCGAACAAGGAACCATTGTCGGCGGATTCGGCCACAGTCAGGTGTTGGAGCTGAAAGACAAGATTATTGACGCGGTAAAATCGGGAGCGATCAAGCGTTTTGTCGTCATGGCTGGCTGTGACGGCCGCCATAAAACCCGCGACTACTACACAAAGGTGGCTGAGCTGCTGCCGAAAGACGCCGTTATCCTGACTGCCGGATGCGCCAAGTATAAATATTTAAAGCTCCAACTGGGCGATATCGGTGGCATCCCCAGAATCCTTGATGCCGGTCAATGCAACGATTCCTATTCCCTGGCTGTAATCGCCATGGAACTGCAAAAGGCCTTCGGCCTCAAGGATATCAACGACCTGCCTCTCTCTTTCGATATCGCCTGGTATGAGCAGAAGGCGGTCCTGGTGCTGCTTGCTCTCCTTTCCTTAGGAGTAAAGGGAATCCGATTGGGTCCGACCCTTCCCGGTTTTCTTTCAGCCAATGTCGGCAAGGCCTTGATCGAAAAATTTAATCTCAAGACTATCACCACCCCCGAAGAAGACGTAGCGGCTATGATGGCAGGTCATTGACGGACTGGGATACATAGACCATAAGCAATGAGGTGAAATCTTCTCTTAGAGCTTATCTGTAATTAAGCTCTAAGGTTCCCTCTCGTTGCTCATTTGCGATAAAGATGGTTAGTAGCTGGATGATGAGAGATGTTTCTAAAACTGTGCTGCCTTCAGGAAGAGGATATTGTTCTCAAGGTGCACATGCTTATGGAGATCGTCCTCAAATTCCTTTAGCCTCTGATACGTAATCATAAACGTATTGCAGACATCCCCCGGTATCGCATATCCCTTGGCAAGACGGCGGATTGTGTGGATCGCGTCACCGACTTCTTCATGCTCCAAGGTGAGTTTTGTAAGTGAGTTTTTGATGGTCCGGGTATCTTTCGCTGCCGGTGTTCTACCGGCTTTTTTGTCCGTATCGACCCGTTTGATGGCCGGAAAGAAAATTTCCTCCTCTTCCTTGAGGTGGACCGTCAGATCGGCTGCCATCTTATCAAAAATGGCGGCGATCCGGATTATCTCGGGATGATGACCACTATGGACCTCAGCAATCTTATGAGCATATGCCACAATCTGTCCAGTGTTTTCCTTGATATAGGTATGGTGGACGTTTATGATATAGTCGATCAGGAATGATACCTCCCACGAGGTGAAATTTTGGCTGGGTTCGACCGGCTTGCTTTTTACCGCCTCAAGCTCCGCTGTCATAGAGGCAAGATCGATTCCCTTTTCCAGACAGGTTGCCGAAAGTGCAACCTTGCCTCCGCAGCAGAAGTCAATCCCGTGCTGTTCAAAGACCTTTGCTGTCCGGTAATCCTCAGCAACAATCTCGCCGATTGTTGTCGTTGATTCGTTCATTATATTCACCTCCAATGAGATTATTTTGTCTCATAAAAATCAGGATAGAGCCTCTTTGCGCAGTCCGGACATATACTGTGGGTAAATTCAGCTTCTGAATGATCTCTTATATATCCCTCTATCTGCGTCCAATAGCCAGTATCGTCCCGAATTTTTTTACAAGAAGCACAAATGGGAAGAAGACCTCTCAGTATTCGTAATTCCTGATGGGCTTTTTCGCGTTCCAGAACAATAATGTTTCGTTGTTGCTCAGCTTTATTTCTTTGCAAACCAAGTACGGCTGTAATCCAGACAGCAAAAAGTGATATTCCGCGATTGAATAGTACCTTCCACATGTAGTCCACCGGCGGCTTATAGAAAAAAGCGGCAACGATGAGAAGAGAAGCCATCATGGCTGCAAGGAGGGTGACCTTGCTCTGAGGGGTCCGCAGTGTGAAGAGGACGGCCACCAGATACAGAACCCCCACGGCAACACCGAGAGGAATGAAGAGGTCCGTCACAAAAATGACCGCGAGCATGACCCCACAGAAACCATACAATTCCAAGTAGGTCCGTCTCTTGAAGGCCGCGTCAGCAACTGTTTTTTTGTCTGCGTCCATAATCTTAATCCATCAGGCTGAATCGATCACAGGCCGCTTCCCTGAATCATCAGCAGCACGAGCAAGGAGAATTACAATCCAGACAGTTATATTGTAGACATGAATCCTTCAGAAAGTATCCGCTGCCGGCTGTTTTTCCCGATTTCACTTTCCTACCACCAGAATTCCGGATATTTCCGGCTCTTAGGAATGTTGTTGACGATAAGGGCAACAATGAGCATTACGATTGCCCCTAAGGCGGCCGGCATCACAACATAGAGGTAGCCAAGATGATGCACACTCTCACCACCAATCACTGCGATCAGGGCGGTAGCACCCCCTGGAGGATGGAGGGTTTTCGTGAGATGCATCAACGCAATCGAAGTGGAAACTGCCACGGCTGCCGCCAGCCAAGGTTGCCCCCCCAGCCATTGGAAGGCGGTTACTCCCACAATGGCGGAAAGGATGTGACCGCCGAGCAAATTCCTCGGCTGAGCCAAGGGGCTGCGAATGGCGCCGTAGATAAGCACGGCTGAAGCGCCAAAGGAGCCGATGATCATCATCAGGCTAGTCTGATCGAGCAGCTTATAGTGAATGAGAGAAACCGTAGCGATGCCTAAGAAGCTGCCGACCCAGGACCAGAAAACTTCCAAGAGACCGACCTTCGGCGGACTCTGTCCGCTGCCCTTCATCTTGTGCAGATAGTTCATGGTTTCGCCCCCTCTCCGAAGACGCTGTAGGAATGCGCCAGATCCGTACGGGTAACAATACCTACAGGTTGACCGTCTGTGGAGACGATGGGTAACCGGTTGATCTGTCGATTAACAAAGAGGGCGGAAATTTCGCCGATGGTCATCTCCGGAACGCCGGTTATCGGCGGCCTTGTCATAATGTCACCAACAGTGCGGTTGCGTAAGTTGCCGATCATACACCCTTTGTTGTTGAGACAGTGGGTGACGATCTGCATAAAGGACGGCGTGGTGCCAAAGCCCATCTCCCTGAGAAAGTCCTTTTCGGAGACGATGCCGACGATCCTCCCTTCAGGGTCGACGACCGGCGCCCCGGATATCTGCTTTTCGGCAAGCAGGGCTGCGGCCTTGACCAAATCCATCTCCTGACCAACCAGCTGCACAGGTTTGGTCATAAGGTCTGCAGCCTTCAGGGAGGTGAGCAACCGTTTTATGGCCAAGGCGTATGCGGCCTGATACACCTCTTTGAAATCACCGGGAGTGATATCGAGATAGCCTTGGATGGATTTCATGGCCTCGATGACATCCTGCTCGGAAATATCCATCGGGATGGATTGTATCTTATTCTGTTCTTGCATTTTAGATTCTCCCTTGAGCTTCTGTTCCGATCCTGCAGGCAGAAGGAGAGAATGTTCTCTTTCCTTCCGCTCCTTTAAAATGGTGTTGTACAGTTCATTAATAACCAAATTTCCCAAATAAACACTTGACGCGTGTCAATTTTTTCTAAATTTTTACAATATAACTATCAGCCACCACCTTTCTGCTCAATCTTGATCCGGATATCCTTTCCATGGATATTTATACCAATGCCGAGATCTTTTCTACGTATGCGATATCAATAAAAAGATTTCACGACCGGGGCGGGATACTGGTGTGGGGCATTGTACCGGCCGGCTATGAGCTGTTTGCCAATGAAAGCCTCGGGTTTCTCATCATGAAACTGGAAGGGATATGGCAGTATCTGGGCAGAAAAGGAGTATGCCTGGCGAATCAGGACAAGAGGAAAACCGTCGAAAACGCCTTTTCGATGGTTTTCCACCTCTCTTATATGCTCAGGGAGAAATACAAACTGATATGAACCTAACCACGGAAGTTAACTCAAGACGGCGGGAATAGAGCTCAGTGTTCTCAAGGGGCAGAGTCTTGACTGCTGGATTCTTGTTGCGATGCAAGTATACGCAGCAAGTCTAATTGTTGTCTGAAAAGTTCCCGATAAAAAGTTATGTCTTCATCAGTAGCTTTGGAATAAATCAAAGTGGTTACCCCGGCCTCGTAACTCTTTTCCAAATTTGCGACCATTCCTTTTAAATTATTACTGGACATCATGGCCACACTTGCAAAATTCATGGCTATAGATGCTTGAATTTGTGCTCTACTGGCCAGGACTTTGATTGCTTCCATTTCTTCTTGGGTGGCATAGTTGCTCATTACACGGATCTCCTGATTCCTCTCCTGATCCATTCGGATACACCACTAAGCAAACATCAATGAGTTGATATTACTCTTTAAAAGGGTATTTGAATGAGATCCCGTTTATATAAAACAGAGAGCGAAGCGGAAAACAGGTCGAGTCCATAATCACTTTTTGAAAAGAAGGGACCTGGTATCTCCATATTATGCCTTCATTTTCTCACGGAAAGACAATAGTTATTTTGTCATCGCTCCCTTCATGACGTGATTTGATTCTAAGATCCATGCTGGTATTGCGAACACCGAAGGCGATGGTCGCTTTTTCATGGGCCTCTTCAATACCGGCTACAGTTCGTATTGCTTTAATAATCTTTTCGGCAACAATGGAACCGGGAGAAGGCAACTCAGTTTTTCTATATTCAGCCGTCACCCTTACTCGTCCATCTTTCGATGTTGAGATTGCGACCTCTTCCGCATTGTTGTTGATGCCGTGCAAGACAGCCAGGGCTATCCATTTCAACGCAGCCTCATTCGTATCGGCATCATTTTTTATCTCACACATTTCTTTGAGGGGATCGGTTGTCGCAAAACAATCGCAAAGGCTTTGAATTTTTTGATGGGAACTTGAGGTATCTTTCATAACGGTTCTCCTTGGTTGGACCTCTCAGGGGAATGAGATATAAATCAACCGCCTTGAGGGTCGGGTTTGAAGGCTTACAAGGAAAATAAGCATGTTTGCCCCTAAGGCAATACTCCTGGAACCGACCGATACTGCGTATTACTCCAACAACTTGGATCGGGAACGGCTCCTTGAAGGGGCGGGAGAGTGTTTTGCCTCCCAGGGTTCCTACTTCTTTGCCATCTTGGCGAACATGGCCTGTGCGCCCTGCTGGATTTCCTCCAGCGTCAGATCCTTGATATGGCTGGCAAGACTCCAGGAGTATCCGAACGGGTCAAGCACTGTCCCCATTCGATCCCCCCAGAACATGTCCTCGACAGGCATCTGAATCCTGGCGCCCGCCTCAACGGCTCTTTTAAAAGCCGCATCGACATTTTCAAGATAAATATAAAAACTGACCGGGGAACCACCTGTAGTCTCGGCGCTTTTATTTGGACAATCAGGGTTTTCTTCACCCATCATGATGACTGAGGTTCCGATCCGGACCTCAGCGTGCATCACGCCCTTTCCGTCCGGCCCCGGCATGACGAACCGTTCTTCCGCGCCAAAAGCCCTTTTGTAAAAATCTATGGCCTTGCCGGCATCCTTGAATATGAACATTGGTGTTAGACTTTGATACCCTTCCGGGATTGCTTTTATCATGGCGTACCTCCTGGTTGCAACCGCTTTGTTCCACTATGATTGTTTGTGCTGAAAAACGACTCGACGAATTGCAATCGCATCCAGCTTACGTGATAAAATGTAGTATCCATCCGGCGGAAAGCAACGGGAAAATTTTACGTTTTGTTCAGGCGGTCGCCCTTATCGCTTCTCCTCGTGGTAGAAACCAGGACGAGCAAGGATATTCCGGATCTGCACCTGGAGAGAGTTCCTGACCATCAATAATCCATGACAATCAGGAACTTTATCTTGTTTGATATTTTATTTTCTGGTTACGTATAAATTGGAAAGATTTTGGCTCTTGAAGATTTTTGATCAAGGTCTTTAATTTGGTGTCTCATCTTTCCGTATACCATTCCCCTTGGTGCGGGATGCAGAAACGAGCAAACCCTTTGTTGGGGTCAGGAAAAACAACCATAAAGGCTAAAAAGTATTACTGTGTAAATGCCAATGATAGATCATAGTCCATTATTTAAACCAGGCTTTCATGAAATAGATGTAGATGATTTAGACAAACTCTTTGTTGAGCCGTTTAATGATCGCACACGGAGAAAAGAACTGGCAGATAAGCTAAAGTTGTTTTTGAATAAATTAAAAGAAATTGATGCTCATTTCGAGATTTGGATTGATGGTTCTTTCGCAACAGAAAAGATAAAACCAGGTGATGTTGATATTGCAATAATTTATGAACCTCAGGAAATTAATAGTCTTCCTCAAAATCAAATTGAATTTCTTGATACCGATCAAAATCTTTTAAAAATCCGATACAATTTAGACGTATATTATATTCCAAACAACTTTCATGATAAAAGTTATTGGAAGGGCCTATTTGGTTTCTCACGGTCTGAACAACCGAAAGGTATCCCTCGCTTTTACTTAGGGGGTCAAGCATGAATAATATATTCAAAAAATTGTCTAAGAAAATCGAATCAGTTAACCTATTAATAACTGAAGCGAGGACGTCTTTGAAAGAAAGTCCTGATGACTTTAGTTCCAAACTTAGATTAAAATCTCTTGAATATCATCTTGAGGAAATTCAGACACAACTCAGGCATGAAAAGTTATTGCGGGACAGAGAAGTTGTCGAATTTAGACTTAAAGGTACTTTGGCTGATAGCGGTGCAATTCCTCTAGACGTTCTCGCCAACATCGCGCAACACCTTTCTGGTTCTATACACTCACTAGCGTATCGCCTTAAGAAAGGGTTTGACCCGAAAAGCAGTATACCAAAAGAGGTGCTACGGACATTAAATCTTCAACTCGCTGGTATGGGATATGGATCAACTAAATTATATCTTTCTGCGACCCTTAATCCTAACCTCTTTGGATACAGTTTAATTGAGGACTCTCTTGAAAAGACTTTCCAAGTATTCAAAGCGCAATCTCCACAAGACCTAACTGATTCAGTTTCAGAGATCGGTCCTAGAAGTGCTGGCAACTTGAACAGGTTATTAAAGACACTGTCACGTAATAATCTTGAAGCTGAAATTTCTTGGGTTGATCCGCAAGAGAAAAAACATGAATGGGACGGTTCTTCAGAAAAAATCCTTCAGATAGCCAATACCCTAGACACTGTCATAAGCACTCATAAAGAGTCAATGGTGGTTTTTGGCGAGGTAATGATGCTACACAAAAAAGGGAGGTTTGAGATAAGAAGTGCAGATAATGATATGACATATCGTGGACATTTCCCGATAGACATTGTTGAAAAAATAACAAAAATAAGAGTTGGTCAATTCGCTGTGGCACATATTGAAATTGGAATCACAACAAATAAAGCTACTGGATATGAAAAAACTTCATATACTTTAATGTCACTAGAGAAAAACAATCAGCAAAATGAAAATATAAAACCCCAACAAGGCGTTTAAGTCCAATACTGTCCACTTAATATAATTTTTATGGTATCCTGATGTCAAAATTAACTAAGCGCACACACAAGGGGACAGATCTATTTATTACTCAAATGAGCCCTTCATAGTTTACCGCTGAGCATTAGCCGTTATTCATTTTTCCGCAATTTTATAACACCTGTCCGTCGCTGCTCCGACGATGGATAGCAGCTGTTTCAACTTGACAATCATACATTTTGTATATACAACAAATATATGGGAATCGAATTCGATCAAGCGAAGTCCGAAAAGAACAAGCTGGAACGAGACTTGCCGTTTGATCTGGTGGCAACCTTTGAGTGGGACAGTGCCGTGGTATGGCCTGATTCCCGGCACGAGTACGGCGAGACGCGATTTTGCGCTATCGGCTATATTGGTGCTCGGTTGTATCATTTGGCTTTCACAACACGTGGCGAGTCGGTTAGGGTTATCAGCCTGCGCAAAGCCAATAAACGAGAGGTAAATATTTATGCCGAAACTTAAGAAAAAAACCATACTCCCCTCGGCTATCGAGGAACAGGAGATTGCAAGCCAGGCGGTTGCAGATGGCACCGTTTTGACTGCCGAGATGATCAAGAAAATGAAACCGGTAAGCCAATTTCCGGAACTGGGATTCCTTGTGAAGATGGGCCGGCCTGTTTCAGACAACCCTAAAAAGGCGGTCAGTATCCGCTTGTCGCCGGATGTACTGAGCAGCTTCAAAGCCACTGGCCGAGGTTGGCAAACGAGGATCGACAATGCTTTGCGCGACTGGTTGAAAGAGCATAGAACATGACCTTCAAAACAACCCCATCTGCTCCTCTGCCCGCGGGTGACAAAACTCTCCATCTTCATGCGTCGGCTTTTGACCGGCTACGCCATTGTCTTCAATCTCCAACGGAATTCCGGGAATTCCGGAGACAGTGGGAATTCCTGGGATAGCATTCTTAATTCCAACGCAAACATCTGCGGACAAGCCGCAGATGTTTGCGTTGGGCCGTTGAAAACCGTGGCAGTCTGACCAACACATCAAAATAGAGAGATAAAATGGCGCTCATTCACTGTCATTTCTTTTCACAGGTCCTGGGGCTGATGTCCACCATGGATGTAATTCTCCCCGACCCCGGACCACTGGAGGCTGGCGCAACCCCGAGAATCCGGCAGGAACGATATCCGACCTTATACCTGCTGCATGGCCTGTCCGATGATCACACCGTCTGGCAACGCCGCACGTCTATCGAGCGCTATGTGGAAGGCCTGAACCTGGCTGTTGTCATGCCCGCGGTGCAGCGAAGCTTTTACACGGACATGGAGATTGGCCAGCGCTATTGGACATTTATCAGCGAAGAAGTACCAGCCCTCGCCCGTCATTTTTTTCCGCTCTCCGAGATTCGCGACGAGAACTATGTGGCCGGTCTCTCGATGGGGGGCTATGGGGCCTTCAAACTGGCCTTGACCTATCCGGAGCGTTATGCGGCAGCGGCGAGTCTGTCGGGCACCTTGGATGTGGTCCGCCTGGCCCGGGCTGAACAGGCGGGTGGCCAGAGCGAGCTGAAACACATTTTTGGTGATGCGAACGCTCTGGCGGACAGCCCGAATGATGTATTCCATCTGGCGGCGCAGATAGTCGAACAGAGCAGGCCACGGCCCGGTCTGTATCAGTGGTGCGGCACAGAGGATTTCCTGTATGCGGATAATATGCGTTTTCGTGAACATACAGAGTTTTTGGGCTTGGCGGTGACGTATGAAGAAGGACCCGGTGGGCATGAGTGGTCATGCTGGGATGCGCAGATTCAACGGGTATTAGCCTGGTTACCGGGAGTTGGTAAGCGATAGGCGGCCTAGATCACCTTGCTTACACCTTCCAGTCGAGCATGGCCGTGATGGGATAATGGTCCGAGGGGAAGAGATTCCCCGCGCGTGTCCGGTCGATATCCGCATCCAGTACCTGGAAATGGCCGGAGACCAGAATCCAGTCGATGGCTTCCATGTCCTCAGGCCTGCCAAAGGCGTGAAAGGTGATTTCATCATTTTCATCATTCGAATGGACCTGCCGGAAGGCGTCAATCAGCCCTCCACTGCCCGTCAAAAGGCGATAGGCCTTGGAATCCCTGTCGACATTGAAGTCGCCGGAAACGATGAGCGGGGTCTCTGGGCTTTGCTGATCGAGCCATTGCCTTAAGTATCGGGCGTTCTCATCGATTGCCGCCGCCGGTTCGTAGTCGAAATGGGTGTTGACGTAGGTCAGCTCGTCCCCCGAGGGCAAGCAGGCAAGCCTGGCCCAGGTCACCGTGCGCGGATAGGCGCTGCCCCGACTCATGCTGCCGGGGATCTCCGGGGTTTCGCTCAGCCAGAAACATCCCGTATCGAGAAGCCTGAAGGTTGATTTGCGAAACAGCAGGGGGGCCATCTCCAGTGCCGTATCTCCCGGGCCTCCCCGATGGATGCCAAGGAAATGGTAGTCCGGCAGGCCCTGGCGGATAAAATCGGCCTGGGCATCGTCACGGCACTCCTGGAGACCAAGCAGATCGGGCCCGAAGGCGTGGATCCTGGCCAGCGCCAGGGACCGGCGATTGTTCCAGTGATTCTCCCCGTCGTCGGCCAGGCCGTAACGGATGTTGAAGCTCATTACCTTGATCATGGCCATCCCTTCGGTTATGCCGCCTGATTCCTGGCCCAGTCCAGGACAAAGCGTGTCAGCGCCAACTGCTCCGGCCGGCCCAGGTCCGGGATGAACCCCTGGTCCACGCAGTCCCGATAGCACCACTCCGGTCTGGTCTCGGTCCGGTAGGTCCAGAAGAACCAGCCGGCGTATTTCTCGAAGCTCAGCAGTTGGGCCGCAGCGTAGCCGCGGTAGGCAGCCGCCACCTGGAACTCGTCCATTTCCTCCGGCTCATAATTACGGGGCTCCTTTTCCCAGAGGGACACCATCTTTCTTGCCAGCCCCAGGCTCCATTCGCCGCAATAGACCTGATAGCCCGACTCATTTATGATCTCGTCGGCCTCTAGGCGCCAGTCCACGGCACTCTTCTTAATGTGGCCGAAAATGTCCCTGTCGATATCGTCTTTGAGGAAGCAGCCATAGCGGTGGATATCGATGGCCACGTTGCGGAACTCCGGTTCCTGGAGAAACCCCGCATATTCCCGCCAGTGGCGGAAACCGTCGTGGAAAACCACCGTCACCTGCTCGGGCGGGCAGTGGCGGCGGATGCGCTCATAGGCGCCCTCGGTATAGCGCTTCAGCAGGTCGGTAGGGATGTCCCAGCTCGGCTCGTTGACCGCCTGGATACCGTACAGCGCCGGATGAGCGGCGTAACGCTCGGCCAGGCGCTCCAGTACATCCAGGGAGTACTGGATGTACTCCTCGCTGGTATGCCACTCGCAAACACCACAGATTCCGCCGTTGTCGAAGCCGTTCTGGCAGCCCGGCGCGGCATGGAGGTCAAGAACCACACCAAGGCCGAACTCGTGAGCCCACTTAAACACCTTGTCGACGATCTTAAGCCCTCCCGCCACATAAGGGTAGCGCACCTCCTGGTAGCTGCGATGATAGGGATAGCCCTTGCCGAACAGCCAGTGGCCGAAGGGCAGACGCACGGCAGTGATGCCGGCACGTTTCAGCCAGGCAAAATCCTTGCGGGTGATAAAGGTGTTCCAGTGCCGGTGCAGGCGCCGCGTCGCCTCGGCGCAGCCCAGCTCGACGCAGTAGGAAGTCTCGTCGATGGCCTCCAACCCCGTAAACAGACTAGGGGTGATCCATTTTTCCAGCACCAGCCAGCCACCGAGATTGACGCCGCGCAGTTTTCTGCCGCTTTCGTGAACTGTTGAGGTAGTCATGGAAGGTCTCCTGAAAAGAAAAGGGGGTTACAGGGCTAAACGGCGTGAGTAGAAAGAGGCGTTGTTGGGCATATGGGAAATCGTCAGCAGTGTGGCATCGGGAAGCTGTTCGCAGATCAGGCGCAGCATTCCCTCTTCTTCCTGGTTGTCCAGGGAGTCGAAGGCCTCCTGCAGGAATATCCACTGGGGCCGGTTCAGCAGCAGGCGGACCATCCCCAATCGTTGCTGCTCCGCCGGCGCCAGGGTGTGAACCCAATTCTCCCTCTGATCGAGCTGCTCGATCAGGTGTTCAAGTCCCGCCAGACGCAACGCCTCCTCGATTTGTTCCTGGGCAAAGACCCGGCGCGAGGATGGGTAGCAGATGGCGTTATGGAGGGTGCCGATGGGGAGATGCGGCCGGGGCGGCATGAAGAAGAGGCGGCCCTGGCTGGGAAGTTCGATAATGCCGCTGCCCCAGGGTCGTATCCCGGCGATGGCACGAAACAGCTTTGCCCCGGTGAAGGTGTTGCCGGTGATCAGTACATGTTCGCCCTTGCCGATTTCCATGTTGATGTCCTGTGCCACTACCGGCCCGTCGTATTTGGCGATAGTCAGATTGTGAAAGGCCAATACCGGCCGATCACCGCTCTTTACCTGGATCCAATGATCCGGGCGAGCTAGCTCCTCATCGACATTATCCAACACCTGCAGCAGACTCAAAATGCGTTCCACCGAGGCGCGCCATTCGGCGATTCCGCCCGCGGCGTTGACCGGCCAGGAGAGGGCTGAGTTCATTTGCTGGAAGGCCTGGGCGGACTGCATCAGGGTACCCAGGGTGATGTATCCCAGGATATAACGGGGAGCGGAAATTAAAATCGGAAAGGCTATGTTAAGGTCGCCATACCCAGTGCTGAAGAGCAGGATATTTCTCCAGGCCGCGGTTTGCACGTCCCATATCACCCGTATCTTGCGGAAGAGCTCGTGAAATTGATGCCGTTCGTAGGGTTCGGCATGGATCAGTGCAATGGCCTGGCTGTTTTCGTGCGCTTCCAAGAGACTGGCGCGAAAGTTGGCCTCCGCCGTCTGCTTGACATTGGTGGAACTGGTAATCGGTCTGCTTACCACCCAGCCAAGACAGGACGCCAAGGCCGAGTAGATGATCGCTATCCAGACCAGATGCCCGTAGATGGGGATTTGGGCAAATCCCAGGTCGAGCGTCACCACCCCTGATCGAGACCAGAGCACCTGCGTAAAGCCGATCAATACCAAAGCCCAGTAAAACAGCGAGTGGCCCAAGCCGACCGCAGACTCGGTTGCGATACGGCAGTCCTCGGCGATACGGCCATCCGGGTTGTCATGTTCGCCCGGCAGATGGGAAATCAAATAATGGCGGCCGGCGGTCATCCAGCGGGAGAAAACATGTTCCGTCATCCAGTCGCGCCAATAGATCTGCAGATTGCGTTTGATGACCATATGCGATCCGGTCAGGGCCATATCGGTGACCATGAGGATCGCCAGCATGCCGACCTGCATCATGAGGCCGCTCATTGAGTGCTGCTCCAGGGCGTTGAACAGGCCCGCGCTCCACTGCGTAATCAACACGGCCATGACCATTTGCCCTATGGTCAGGATTGCCAGAAGGAGAGTGCTGCCCCGAATCTTCAGCTTTCGGTTCGAACACCAGAACTGCTTTGTCAGTCGAAGAAATTCAACAAAAAAATGTTTGGATTCAGGCATCTGGATTCAGAGTTCAATAAGTGAAATGACGCCAATCGGCAGCGAAGCATCCTTCGTCGGCACGGCAAGGCTCCTTATGGCCCCACTGTCAAGCCATATGGTCAGTTTCTATAAAAAACCAGGGAAACAGTCAATAACTTCTTGCGAATGATTGATAAATCTTCTCTGACGCATACCCTTCCCGTGCCTGGTTAAACGAAAAAATGCACCTGCAGCAAAAAAGGCTGGGAAATCAACAATCAATATGGGTAAATTAGATGTTGAGTTTACCTTCAAGGTTCTAAGAGGTGATAAACTCTCAGCCGGCCGGTTGTTTCACCGCTTGTACTCTCCCCGAAACTGTAAGGAGCTGTTCCTATGACCATTCCAGCATATAAAAACCCGACACTCCCCGTTCCAGAGCGCATCGAAGATCTGCTCAGCCGCATGACCCTTAAAGAAAAAGCCGGGCAGCTGACGCAGTGGTTCCACCTCGGTCCGGATCATCATGACCTGATACGCAAGGGTGAGCTCGGTTCCGGTCTGAACGCCAACAGTTCTACGGCCGGAAATAATCCTCAGGAACGGATTCTTGCCGAGTGTCTCAATGATCTCCAGAAAGTAGCAGTCACTGAGTCCCGTCTGGGTATCCCTTTGATCTTCGGACGGGATGTGATTCACGGGTATCGTACGGTCGCCCCTATTCCTCTCGGGATGGCCGCCGCCTGGTCTCCCGGGATGGTTCAGGCCGCCAATACCATTGCAGCCAAAGAAGCGCGCGCCGACGGTATCCATTGGGGTTTCTCGCCCATGCTCGATATCGCCCGCGACCCGCGCTGGGGAAGAGTTGCCGAGGGTTTTGGCGAAGACCCTTTTCTGGCAGGGAAACTGGCCGCAGCCGCTGTGAGAGGTTTTCAAGGCAATGAGCAGGACGCAATTCCGCAGCAGTTTGCGGTCGATCGTATTGTTGCCTGCGCCAAACATTTTGTCGGCTACGGGGCAGCGGAAGGCGGGCGCGATTACAACACCACCGAAATCACCCGTCATACGCTGCATAACATCTATCTGGCAACCTTCAAGGCCGCGATACAATCCGGGTGCGGCACCGTCATGAGCGCCTTTCACGATATCGGCGGCATCCCGCTTTCAGCCCACAGCTCTCTGCTCACTGATGTACTGAAAGAACAATGGGGGTTCGACGGTTTTGTCGTTTCCGATTGGGGCGCAGTGTGGGAACTTACCAATCATGGTATCGCCGCCGACGGCAATCATGCTGCCGAACTGGCCTGCAACGCCGGGGTGGATATGGACATGTGCGGGATGATGTACCTGAACAGCCTGCCCGATCTGGTCCAGGCCGGCAAGGTCTCCGAGGAACGTCTGAACGATGCCGTGCGCCGGGTGCTGCGGATAAAGTTTGCGCTAGGCCTCTTCGAGAACCCGTATGCCGATCCGAACGCAGCACAGGTAGTCCACCTCCAGCCCGAATCGCTGGCCACTATGCGCGAACTGGCCGCGAACAGCATGGTCCTGTTAAAAAATAACGGTGTCCTGCCACTCCGCTCGGACAATCTGACCATCTGCCTGAGCGGGCCGCTGGCAGACCGGCGCAAGGAACTGTTCGGCTGCTGGGCTCCCGACGGGCAGGATGAAGATGTGACAACGTTGAAAGAGGCCATCACCGGCAGATTGGGGGCGGAAACACGGCTGCACCATTATGAATTAGCGGACGATGCCGTTAAACTGGCGCGTTCAAGCGATGTGATGATCCTCGCCATCGGAGAATCGGAGGGCCGCTCGGGCGAGGATAACTGCACGACCACCATCGATCTGCCCGCCGGCCAGGAGGCCCTGGTCGAGTCAGCCCGCCGCATGGAAATCCCCATTGTTGCGGTGGTGTTCGGCGGCCGTCCGTTGAATCTCACCCGGGTTATGGACTGGGCCGACGCGGTCCTGTTCGCCTGGCATCCGGGCATTACAGGCGGTCTGGGTGTGGCCGATGTCCTTTTCGGGGATGTGAATCCATCCGGGCGGCTGCCGATCACCTTTCCACGGTCTTCGGGGCAGATCCCTCTTTATTACAACCATCGTCCCACCGGGAGGCCGCTACCCGGGGGCAGTCGCCGTCATTCCCGTTACGTTGACTCGCTCGATTCCCCGCTCTTCCCCTTCGGCTTCGGATTGTCGTATACGACCTTCGAATATGGCAACCTGCAAATGTCCCCAACTCCTCAAACACCGGAAATTTCCATCACCGCCCAGGTAACCAACACCGGCAACAGGGCCGGAACAACCGTCGCGCAATGTTACGTGCGGGATGTTATTGCAAGTGTGGCACGCCCGGTGCGGGAACTGAAAGGATTCGAGCGTGTCATGCTCGAACCAGGCGAAACGAAAACCATTCTTTTCAAACTCGGCCCGAAGGAACTTTCTTATCTGGATGACAACGGCCATGAGGTCCTGGAGCCCGGCCGTTTCCAGGTTTGGGTCGGCGGTGACAGCACTGCCGAATTGGGCACGGAATTCGAGGTCACCCCGGATGGCAAGTGGGTTGGGAGTCGATAGGGACTGCAAAAGACTCACTCAAATAGTGGTACAGTGAATGGGGAAAGGTCAAGGATGCCAGAAACTGGGTTAAGTTCCGCAAAAGAAGGTTTCATCACTTATTGGGAGATTCCGTTTAATCCTGTCGAACCCAACTCTTTTCTAACGGCCATGCCGATTTGTTCCATGGTAAAAGGTTTTTGCACATAGCTTCCGGCCCCGAGACTAAGGACCTCTTTTGCCTTTTCCGATTCAGAAAAGCCGCTGGTGATAATTGCCTTCTGTTTCGGAGAAATCCGGAGGATTTCCATATAGGTCTCCAGACCATCAAGTCCTCCGGGCATGATCATATCAAGAATGACAAGATCAACCGGTTGTTTCTGTATTATTGCCACAGCCTCCTTGCCGTTGGGGGCTGCAAGGACGGTATAGCCTAATTTTTCAAGCATACTCCTGGTCATATCACGTTGTTCCGCAATATCGTCTACTATCAGTATGGTTTCTGACCCAAGGTAGTCTTCGAGTACAATCCGGCCCTGCTGCGTATTTGCGTTCTCCATTGTTGCCGGCAGGTAAAACGTCAGAGTCGTGCCTTGCCCCTCCTGGCTGCGAATATCCAGATACCCATTGTGATCTTTTATGGTGGCCCAGATAATTGTCATCCCCAGACCTGTCCCACTCTTATCCGTCGTTTTCCTGGTATAGAAGGGTTCAAAGATACGGTGAAGATCCGCCTCGGGAATACCCACACCATTATCAGCGACAGAGGTGCATACATATTCCCCTGCTGGAATATATTCATAACTGTCAAAACTGTTAAGGAGACAAGAGTTCCTGGTTGAAATCACGACCCGGCCCCCAGCCGGCATCGCCTCCATGGCGTTATGCAAGAGATTCATTATAACCTTCGAGAGATGAACGGAGGAGCCTTTAACGTTCGTCAGACTATCGTCCAGGTCAGTATGAATAGTTATCCCGGGGTATTTTTTTTGTAGACGTCGAAACTCGACGGAATCCAGATATTCGACAATAATTGTGTTCATATTGCTGATGCTGGTGATAGCTACATTGCGTCTGGCAAGGGTGAGCAGGTCCTGAACAATAACAGCAGCCTTCTGACCGGACTTCTGAATAACAGAAATTTTGTCATGGAGCGGATTGTCCTTCGGGATTTCAAGAAGCAGAAGATCGGGATAGCTTACCAGCCCACTGAGAATGTTATTCAAGTCATGGGCAATACCCGCCGCCAGATTTCCAACCACCTCCATCTTCTGCGCCTGGAGGAGTTGGCGTTCGAGTTTCTTGCGGTCGGTGATATCTTTGACAATCCCTTGAGTGCCAAGAAACTCTTGGCGATTGTGAATATTGTTCCTGTAAATGCCTTCGGCTGAAATGCTGAAGAATCTGTGATCCTCCTCTGTCTTCTGTTCTTCTCTGGTAAAGAGCAGGCGAATTTCCAGATCGATAGTGGCACGCTCACCTGTTCTTCGTTCGTTGAGCCTGTATCGGGAACGTTCGCGATCTTCAGGTGCAACATAGTCAAATATGGGCCTTCCAAGAAGGTTATGCGGCGATTTCGTGTACTTGCAAATTGCCGGACTGATGAAGGTAAAATTACCTGAACCATCCAACCGGAAGATAATATCCGGGATGGTATGCAATACAGATTCCAGGCTGGTCTCACTAGACTTTAAAAGAAGCAGGGCATTCCCTGTTTCTGATTTTGCCTGCTGCTGAAGATGCCGGTATTTGAGCGTGGTGAGCAGAAAACAATTGAATATCACCGTAACTGTCGGTAAAAGTGGAGAAAACAGACAGCCACTCTGCTGGTATATGGCTTTGGCCCCGATCCAGTTTGCGCCAATCGCAAGGAAACATAACCCGACCGACCACCCTGTCGGCCAGTGGGCTATAATCATTACCAGGCACAGGCATAACAGCAAACTTGCCGCAGCTTCGAAATACGGAAAAAACGGCGTTCGAATAGTCTGCAGTGTGGAAGAGAGCGATCGAAGGGCTGTAGCCTGCAAATCCATAAGGGTCTCTTTTATAGAGAATGGCGTTGGATATCCTTGGGCAAGGCCCGCAGCGGTCGAGCCAACCAGAACTATTTTGTTATGTAACTGAGCAGCACCAATTTTACCGTCGAGGATTTCCACTGCTGAATAATGCGGGGATTTGGCTGGTTGCGGAGGACCAAGAAGAAAATTCCCCTGCGGATCAATGGGGATATTCAATCCGGCGAAAGAGAGGCGGTCGATGTGAAAATCATCGGTGTGAAGAAAAAAATCCCCCTGGTCTTGAATCTGCAACAGGACAGAAAGGGCAAAAGAGGGATAGGTTTTCTCGTTATATTCTATCAGTAATGGCAACCGGCGGACCAGGCCGTCGGGGTCAGGCGCACCGTTGAGGAAACCGGCGTTATGGGCGGCATTTGTCAAGGGTTCGTAATTACAAAGGGCACTATCGGCACGGGGAAAATGGATATTTGGAATTCCACCATTAACACCTCCTTCGCGGGCAAGACTGACAGGGAGGAGTTGACAAGCTGATTGTCCCTCTTGCTCCTTACCGAAAACGAACTCGTAACTCAGAACAAAAGGTCCCTGGGCGAGGATGCCGGCCAAGAAAATGTCATAATCCAGGAGTTCTGCCGGAAGGTTGGAGGTATCCACAATATAACCAAAATCTCTCGCCAGGTTTTCCTGCCAGTTTTTGGGGGAGGTCCTGTCCATTTCGGGAAAAATAATGTCAATACCGATGCTTCTGGCTCCGGCATCTTGCGTTGCTTTGAGGAGTTGGGCTATGAGATAGCGTGGCCAGGGCCATTGCCCGTATTTTTTCAGACTCGCTTCATCAATGTCGACGATGGCGATCTCCAGCTTGGAATCCGGAGCCGTAGCCTTCCCAAGGATGATATCGATTGATTTATTGCCGAGATACTGGATACCTTTGGGATTTATGAGATAAACTGTCGAAAGGAAAAGGGTGAGCAGGATGCTGTTGATTAAAAGGACCCGTATCAGGCTCCTCTTCTCATTGGGCGGAAGGGGCGTCAGCGCTGGTATCGGCGGAATATTGTTCCACATTGGCGAGAAATCGGAAGATAGACATGATGCTGCAAATTTGTAAATTATCTGATTACGACTTCAACCCTGCGATTCCTCGGTTCACTTACGTTGTCCCCCGTTTTTACCAAGGGGTTCTCCTTCCCGTGGGATGTGGTACTGATATATGCGGAAGGCACACCATTCTGGACGAGGATATGACTTACGGACGATGCCCTGTTTTTTGAGAGCACCAAATTGTAGTCTCGGTCACCAACCGTGTCGGTATGACCGATAACACTAATATTTTCAGAATTCCTGTTTTTTATCGACTGAAGAATGAGCGGGAACATTTTTTGCGACTCTGCCGTCAGTTCCGTTGAATTTGTTTGGAAATAGAGAACGAAATGCTCTGGTTGCGTCGGCAACGTTGTCAGCACCCGGGAGAACTTCGCTGCTATCTGGTCTTCCGTTAATATCTCCGGGGTTGAGGGTTTGGATTCCTGACCGGCAACCACGGTTGCTTCGGACGAGTGGGTAATATCTACTGCGCCAGCTTTGTTGGCGACAGTAATATGTCCCACCTGGCCATTAGGATCGGGCAGCAGGACAACAGTCGTTTTTTGTGCGCATCCGGAAAAAAACAGGAAAATCAGGCAATAGAACAATGGCTGAATGTGGCGTATTATCATTGTCGTTAGTATCTGCAGAGGTTTGTTCGGAGCCGGGCATAATCAATGGATTTCGACCAGGAGTTTTGTTCCTCGTACTCCCAGTGTTGCATCCGGCGTTTCAAACTTCACGTTTTTCGGGGATAGCTTGGCGATCTGTCCGGTAATAAAAGAAAAAGTCCCTTTAAAAAGTCTGGCTACGAAGGACAGTTCATGATCAACGGGACTAAACAAAAAACTCTCCATTTTCATTTCGCTGTTGGGACCGAGGGCGACAACGGTATCGTCTTCAAAGATGAGCCCGACATCCCCCCCCTCTCCAGTCTTTATCGAATCACCCTGGACTATTTTCATATTCGGCGCTGCTCTGACCGAACGCTGTGTACTGGAGATCAAGACCTCTCCTGAAACTGATTTGACAATGCCGAATGATTCAGTTTGAGCCAGGGAGTGTTCAGAGCAAGCCAGAACGAAAGCAATAAGTAAAGCAATGCCGGGAAGAATTTTCATGATCTGTTCCCCATTATGAGAGAATTGATGATTATAAAATCCTACCATAAGGAAAAATTGAGAGCAAGGGAGGTCGTCAATTTGGTCAAATTATGGAAGGCTTTAAATCCGCAGAGCAGGAAGAGCGGTTCCGATCGATAAATGATTTCTCTCATCGGGTTTAATCTGATCTGAAACCTGCCTTAAAAACCGGTAACTGTCAGATTACGTTATAACTCCTGCAGTGTTACTGCAGTCTCTCTCCCTCCGTTATTTCGAAAGCATTTTTCTTGCTTTATGATCTTCAACGGTGATATGTTTTAAAAAATATTCCTTTCAAATTTTTCCAGTGAGTTTTTGCAACGATGAAGGCGGCAAAAAAAAATACCCCGGAAAGCCCCCTATTTAGCGCCACACTCGGAACAGTTTTTACCTGAAAGAGGAATTGATTATGCAACGTTTTTTTATCGAAATATTTTTTTGGCTGCTGCTTTCATTTTTATGTTCAGCCCGATTACAGTCCATTCAGCTCCGCCGAGTTTTGCTACCACCTCCGATCTCCCACAGGGATCTGCCGCTTTCGTGCCCAAGGATTTCAAAATCGACTCCAGCCAGACAACTACCGGCCAAAATGCGGCAGGCGTCTCGTTCGTCGCCTCCAAACAAGACCCTCAGCACCCCGTAATTCTGCATGAATACCGTTTGAAACTCGATATGCGGGTTAGCAGGGTAAAAACAAGTTCGGAGGCCGATCAATGGGCTGGGAATGTTGTCGAAAAGACAAAAAAGACTACTCCCGACAATCTAAGGAATTGAACTTTTTTAGCAGCTTGAGTATGGAAGAAAGTTGGACAGAGACCAGACCCTTTTATAATTACAATGGCATTGGTCAACATGGGCCGAAAAGATTTCGAATTGAATTCAAAAAGGAGAAAACCATGAAAATCAACGAAAAATGGCAAGGAATTTTAATGGCAGTGCTTGTAACGATGATGGTCTCACCGGTACTGGCGCAAGACACTCCGGAAGGCTGGTCGCAGGATCTGCCGCAGGTTTTCCAGCAGGGGGACATAACCTACACCTCCGGCGGTTTTGGTTTAGAGGAGCGCGATGCGCTTAAGGCCACGGCGAGAAATTACAATCTCTTTGTCTCGAATGCCGTAAAAGGGGGCAACTTCACCGAGGGAGAGACGATTATCATTACCAACAAGGGTAATCAGAAAACCCTGACCGTCTATGATGCCGGGCCGTTGTTTTATGCCAAACTCCCGCCGGGAACCTACGCGGTAAGGGCCATCAACGGCAGCGAGACGGCGGAGCGCTCCGTTGCCATTACCGGACAAAAGCAGGAAAGGATTCACTTTATCTGGTCGAACTGATTGGCCTTGCGGTAAAGTTAACGATACATCCACAGTATTTCAGATTTCACCTGGCCCGGCTTGAAGCCGGGCTCTCATCTTTGGCATTTTAAAGGCTTAACTACCTGTTGCCTGAAAACAAGGAGACCCGCCATGAAGAAGACATTACTGCCTGTTTTACTGCTCACTTTGATACTATCAGGACCGTTTGCTGCTCCGAAATTCTCCCCGGCAGCAGAGACGCCAGGAGCAGCACCCCAACTCAGCGTCGATATCCCGCTTACTGAAAACCTGACGGCACTGAAAGGAAAAACGATTACGGTCACACTTTCTTCAGGTCAGGCGATTTCGGGCGTGGTCAAAGACGTGAAAAACGGGCTCTTGCACCTTGAGAAGCTGTCCCAGAAAGACTTTTTCGACGCAGTCCTCGTGGTCGACAAAATCAGTGCTGTCGAAGTGCGGGTGAGACAATAATCAACAAGGAGACTTTTCTCTGCTCAAATAATGGCAAAACGTGATTTTCCCCCTATTCATCCTGGAGAAATTCTCTATGCAGTGTTTCTTGAACCGTTAGGAGTCAGTCAGTATCGGCTCGCAAAAGATATCGGGGTAACTCCCAGGCGTATTAATGAAATCGTGCATGGCCGCCGAGCAATAACCGCCGATACCGCTCTGAGATTCGGAAGGTATTTCAATATGGAGGCGCAGTTCTGGCTCAATCTTCAGTCGCACTACGATATGGAAGTGGCATGGGAAGCTCTTGAGGACAGGCTGGAAAAGGAAGTTCACCCTCTCTCCCGGGAAGAATAATTTACCAACAATGCTTTTTATCGGAAAGCAGAGCATGGTCCCCACTCAAACCAAAAGCCGGCGCCGTTTTCCATATTTACAACAGAGGGCAAGGGGGCGAAAAGGATACGGAAAAAACTTGCGAAAACCGAGTGAAAAAGATAGCCTGTTTTTATTACAGCCTTGTTTTGAAACGAGTTGTTTTTCTTTTAAATTATGAGAAATTTGCATCTCACCGGCATCGGTATCACCACTCAAAATCTGTAGGTACCAAGGCGCCCTCATGTCGAAAAAACTCTGGTTCAAGGGCTTCCTGCTCATTCTGGTAGTCATCTCCGTCTGTTCATTGGCCTTTTCCCTGACCACCATACCCCTTACCCGTCAGATTACCTACAGGATGTCGGAGCAATCCGCCATCGCCGCTCTTGACCGGGTCGCCGATCTGGTCACCACGACATATCAGGAAATTGAATCCTACCGTCATAATGCTCTTGAGGATAAAAAACGTGAACTGAAGGATATCACCGACATCGGCGGTTGTTTCATTCAGTTGCAATACGATGCGGCACAGCGTGGTGAGATCTCCGAGGACATTGCCAAAAAACGTGCAATCGACGGCATGCGCATGTTGCGTTACGGAAAGGACGATTACCTCTGGATTTCGAACTTCGACTCGGTGCTTATCTCTCATCCCGATCCAAAACTTTTTGGTGCCGACTTTTCGAATATCCGCGACGTCAACGGGAACTTCATCGTCCCGCCAATGGTAGCAGTCGCAAGAGAACACGGGCAGGGATATACTTCGTATTGGTGGCATCGCCTGGGTCATAACGAATCGTCCGAAAAGCTCACGTTTTCAAAGTTGTTCGAACCCTGGCAATGGGTGTACGGGTCCGGGGTCTATACCGACGACATCACGGACGAGGTCAACCTGCGGCGGGAAACCCTTATCGGCCGGCTCCGTACACTTATGGAACAAATCACCATCGCCCGGACCGGCTATATGTTTATCTTCGACGACCAGATGAAGATGATCATCCACCCCAACCGCCAGATGGAAGGGAAAGACTTTGCCTCGATTCCCAACCCGCGCACCGGCAAACCTCTGGTCAACGAACTTGTCCTAGCGGCAGAAAGCGGCAAACCGCAGACCTATTTGTGGGATCGTCCTCAAGAACCGGGCCGCTATGTCTATGAAAAAATCAGCTGGATGCGTTACTTCCCCGAATTCAAATGGTATATTGGCTCTTCGGTGTACACCGATGACCTGTTTAACCAATCGCGGGCACTGACCACTCGCCTGATTCTCATTTCCATCGTGACGTTTTTAGTATCCCTTGCTTTAGGCACATTCGTCATACGGCGCTTTTTGCGTCCTATCGAGCACCTTTCCGCCGTGGCCCAACGAGTGCGCCAGGGAGAGGGCAGACTCAGGAGTAACCTGGTCCGGAACGATGAACTGGGGATGCTGAGCAGAGAATTCGACCACATGCTCGATACGCTCGATGACATGATCGAAAACCTGGATAAAAAGGTACGGAACAAGACCCGTGAACTCTCCAGGCAGTATGAAGAACTCGTCTTTGCCAACCATGAGATCAAGGCGTCGATACAGTATGCGCGGAGAATTCAGCTGGCTATTCTTCCCGGAGAGGATGCCTTACCCAAAGCGATCAGGGAGCATTTCGTAATCTGGAAACCCAAGGATATAATCGGTGGCGATATCTTCTGGCTGCATACCCGCGGTCCCCGATTTATTGCAGGGGTCATCGACTGTACCGGACATGGGGTTCCCGGCGCCACCATGACGATGATCGCCAACATGGCGTTAAACCGTGTGGTGCAGGACGTGGGCGACGACGATCCATCGGCAATCCTCAGAGCACTGAACCGACTGGTACGCATCAGTCTCGGACAGCACGTCCCGGCCTCAGTCACCGACGATGGACTGGACATCGGATTGTGCGTCGTGAATCCCGGGGAGATGACCCTGCTCTTCGCCGGCGCCCGTATCGGATGTTTTGTAACCGAAAACGGAACCATCAAAGAAATCAGTGGTGATCGCGAGTCCATCGGTTACAAAACATCCGATCCGGACTATGCATTTACCGCCCATCGAGTTCTGCTGGAAGAAAATGCTGTGGTCTATCTCGCCACTGACGGCATCTTCGGTCAGGCTGGAGGCGACCGGCATCTCCCCTTTGGGAAACGCCGATTTTTGGAAATCGTAACGACCCATAAAGATGAAACCATGTCGATGCAAAAACAGGCTCTTGAAGAAGCACTCACCGTCTATAAAGGCTCTGAGGAACAACGCGACGACATCACGGTTGTTGGATTTCGTTTATAACCGATTCCAAGGACATATATAGGAGAAAATATCATGTGGGATGCGTATACGTTCTACCGCAATATGCAGGAGGATGGGATTATCTTCAGTTTCACAGGACCCACAAGCCAGAGTGTCGTTGAGGGCATCGGCGAGGTATTGCGCCGAAAAATGGCACTCGAGGAAACAAAGATGTCGGTATCGATGAAAGTCTTTTCCATCTTTGTGGAGCAGATGCAAAACGTTCTCAATTACTCTGCCGAGAAAGAGCCACCGAAGGCAGAAGACGACAACGAACTTCATTACGGCATGGTCACCGTCGGCAAAAAAGACGGGCACTACTATATATTAAGCGGCAACTATATCACCAAGCAGGATACCGACCGCTTCTGTTCGTTGCTTGACCGGGTAATCGCCATGGATAAGGATCAGTTAAAGGCCTATTATCTCGAACAGCGCCGAAAGGGGCCGGATGCGTCCAGCAAAGGTGCTGGTCTCGGCCTGATCGAAACGGCCCGCAAGGCCACCAGGCTGGAGTATTTCATCGCCGACGCTGACGACGAGAGAAATTTTATTACCATCAACGCCGTGATTTGAGAGGACTACATGGAAAATCTTATCATCAAAGCCACTAAATCCTCCCCCGCCATCCATCTGGATGCGCAAACGCGGATTCTCGAAATCACCGGCGAATCGTATCCGGAAAATGCTGCAAAATTCTATGCACCGATCTTTGAATGGATCGATCTGTTTTTCAGGCAAAAGAACGGCCCTCCGGTGACGGTAAACATCACCCTCCATTATTTTAACTCCAGCAGTTCCAAAATATTAATGGATATTTTTGACCGTTTTGAAAAAGCCCAGGCCGACGGCACTCCGATTATTGTCAATTGGCGGTATCATGAGGAAAATGATACCGCCGTGGAATGTGGAGAGGAATTCAAGGAAGGAATCGAATGCATCGCCTTCAATATGGTCGGATTCTGCGATGAGGACTACTGATATCGTTCATGGACCTTTTCAAACAGGAATATGACATCATCAGTAAGGGCGAGGCTTTGCTTGAAGAGGGGGGACTCTCAGACGAGGTGAGTGCCAAGCACTACCGAACCTTACTGCGTCACTATCGCAAGCTCTTCTCCCAACTCCGTCATCTGGTGAAAATCTCCGACATTCAGCAAAACGATCTCAACCATCTGAATAAACAACTGGTTCGACTCTCTCAATTTGACCCGCTGACCGGCATCCCGAACCGTCGCCGCTTCGAAGAAGAACTCAACAGGGAATGGCGTCGGCACCAACGCCTGGGAATTCCCCTTTCCCTGATCATGATCGATATCGATCACTTCAAACAGTATAATGACACATACGGCCATTCAGCCGGTGATGATTGCCTCCGAAAAGTGGCTCAGGCCTTGTCCGTGGCCGTCAACCGTCCCGGGGATTTCGTGGCTCGATTCGGCGGTGAGGAATTTGTCTGTGTTCTGCCCGAAACCGACAGCCCAGGAGGGATCGCTGTGGGGCAACGTCTCTGTAACATGATCCGACTTCTGGCCATCCCCCATCACGGCTCCTGTGTCGCGGACTACGTGACCATAAGCATCGGGGTTGCCACGCTGACATGTCCCGCCGCCGACAACACCATTCAAGAGATCATCACTGCGGCAGACCGTTGCCTTTACAAGGCCAAGGCATCAGGCCGAAATCGTCTTGAATCCGTTTTCTTTTGATTCAGAGAATATACATCACAAACCCTACGTGAAATTATTCGTCAGTAAGTTTAAATACCCCAAATTGAATCGTTCTTTTATCTGGACACGTGACCATTCCTCCTTTTACCCAATCCTGTCCCTTTTCACGGACGACCAGGACATTTAAAGAAGAGGTAAATTTTTCACCTGTCATGCCGTCCCAATGCCGGTAGGGGTCAGGAATGGTGTCTAATCCCGATGGTTGCCCTTCCCCATTGGTAAACTTAATGAACTCTTTGTAAGGCATCGGCATCTTTGTGGAGACTTTGTCAACGAACTCTCCGCAGAATGTCATTTGCGGTAATCCGAGTTGACGCCCACACCCAACCAAGGTAAAAGTCACAATAATGAAGGAGATATAAAAAAGTAACGAGATGCTCTTAGGCATAGATGCTCCATTCGAAGATTCAAAAAGCCGCCGGAGGGCTCACTCGAACACCGCGCCGGCGCCGGCATTCTATCCATCGTCAGGCAGTTCGGACCGGCCTGAAGTGGCAGCCAAGGCTTTTCAGGTTCGCTTAACCTCTATCCATAACATGGTGGAGGTTAGCATGTTTCCTGCCGTTGGGTCAATGGCCATCGCGGCAATGACAGAAAAATGATTGACATATCCGGCTGGAATCTCCAGCTTATTGCAAGGGCCTTGACAGTCCTTGTCAAGGCCCTGAGTAGATGATATCAACAAAGCCAAGGAAGCTTCCGGCAAACCAGGAGGAGAAGAGTATGATCAGTGCTGAAAAGAATGAACTTACGACTGACAATGCCCCCCGGAAAGACTGGTTTCTCCAGTTTTTGGTCAATACAGCCAACAAGAGTCAATTTGAGTTAACAATAACGCTGAATGTTGGAGGATTCCTGGTATCGGGAACGCTTGCAGGCGTAAAGCAATATTTTGCAGACTTTGGCGCAGATTTCGCCACATCGTTTGATGCGGGGAAAGGGTCCGAGGAAATAAAAGCAACTTTTCAAAAAATCGGAGATGAATGCTCGTGTGTTTCCAATGCAGAACCAGCTGAATCCCCCTCCTATATTCATCTTAAGGATGCCAGATTTTTCGATGCGCAGGGAAATTCAATACAAGGAAATAGCGGCGTTTGGTGGCGAGGCAGAATTTCAGAGGTTCAGGGTTTCACTCCGGGAACTCTTGTCAGACCAGCCACCTCATCGGCATTCGGAAAATAATAAAACAAAGGAAGAAAAACCGTAATGCTGCAGGAAAGCAGCAACAGTATCGAAAAGATGGCGCAGGACTGGCGTGAGGCCGGAGCTCAGGTCAAGACAGGGACGGAGATGTGATCATACCGGCTCAGCCCTCAGCCAATATGCGCCTCCAGCGCTGCAACTATCGGTCCATGACCCGGCGGATGATACGGATGAGATCGGTAATCTGATAGGGTTTCATTACAATCTCACACACACCCAGCTCTTCGGGTTTTTTCCCTTTAATCAGATCACTGTAACCGGTGCAGAGAATCACCGGGAGATCGGCTCGGATACTGAGGAGTCTTTGTACCAGCTCGATACCGGTCAAAAAAGGCATGGTCATATCCGTGATAACCAGATCAAAGAGCTCCGGATGAACACGGTAGGTTTCCCAGGCCTCAATACTGCCGCTTCTACCGGTGACCTGATAACCGAAGGCCTCCAGAGACTCAACCCCAAGATCAACAAGGTCGGGCTCATCATCCACAAAAAGTATCCGTTCATTTCCGGCCAAAGGCCCCTCTCCCCTCTCTATATCTTGAATAAAGGGCATGTCGTCAATGCGGGGAAGGAATACCTGAAAGGTTGTGCCCTTGCCCGGTTCACTCTGCACAGTGATTGCTCCACCATGGCTCTTCACAATGCCTTGAACTACCGCAAGTCCGATTCCGGATCCTTCGCCCGGCCCTTTGGTCGTAAAATACGGATCAAATATCCTCTCCAATATCCTCACGTCCATTCCATGACCGTTATCCTTCACGGTAAGGAGTATGTAGGGCCCGGGGTTCAAATCAAGCGTCCTGAAAACGAAGGTGTCATCGATATCGACCGCTACAATCCCGATGCTCATCACCCCGCCGGAGACACGCATGGCATGAGCAGCGTTGGTGGCCAGATTCATCAGTACCTGGTGGATCTGGGTCGCATCTGCAAGAACTACGCTTTTCTCAGGGATGACCTCGATCTCCCTCTGGATTTCAATCGTTGCCGGGAGTGAGGAGCGTAAAAGCTGCAAGACCTCCTGCACGATTGTCACAATCTGAACACGTTTCTTTTTATGTTCGGTCTGGCGGCTGAAGGTCAGGATCTGATTGACCAGTTCGGCGGCACGAGTTCCGGATTTAAGCACTTGGTCCAGGAAATGAACAATCTCACTATCCCCCTTGACCCGGAGTTTGGCCATCTCTGTAAAGCCGATAATCGATGTTAAGATATTATTAAAATCATGGGCAATTCCTCCAGCCAATGTCCCGATGGCCTCCATCTTCTGGGCCTGACGAAGCTCCTGTTCAAGATGTATCTCATGGGTAATATCCCGATGAATGCCCACATAATTGATAATGGCTCCGGTCTTATCCCGGACAGGAGAGGCTGTGACCTCCGCATCGAAAAAGGTATGGTCTTTTTTCCTGTTGGTGAGGCGTCCCGACCAGATATCTCCTCTTTCCAAGGTCTCTCGAATATGCCGATAGTGGGCACGATCGTGCATATTGCTGTTCAAAATACTGGACGGCTTTCCGATTATTTCGTTTTTCGTGTAACCACTCAACCGCTCAAAGGCGGGATTAACATAGCGGATTACAAACATCGTATCGGCGATATAAATTGCCTCCGGGGTTTGTTCGATGGCGGTCACCAACCGTGCATGCTCTCCTTCAGCCTGCTTCCGTTCACTTATGTCCACCAGGACGGCCAGGGTTTGTTTGCCTTCGGGCATGCTCGTCACCGAGATGACTATATCTTTCAAACGTCTATTTCTGTCGATCATCTTGAATTCATAGGTCTGCGGTACAGCCTGTGAGTTGATGCGCCGTAACCGATGGTAGTCCGCCATCCGGGCCAGATCATCTTTGTCGGCAACAAACCTGGTCCATTTCATCCGGCCTTCCACCTCCGCCCGGGAAAACCCTGATATCTTTTCAAATTCTTTGTTGCAGATGGATATAGTCATATCTTCTTCAATGAAGATCAGCGCCGTACCGCTGTTTTCAAAGATAGCCCGGTATTTCTCCTCCGATTGCCGGAGCGCCTCTTCGGTCCGGCTCCGCTCTCGATAGAGCAAGGCGTTTTCCAGTGATATCACGGCCTGGGCGGCAAGAAGTTCCAGAACGGCGATCCGGCCGGCGGTAAACGCACCCCTTACCAGACTGTTTTCCAGATAGAGCACCCCGATCAGATCGGCCTGTCGCAACAGAGGAAGGCAGAGTATGGATTTCGGTCTTCTGATCAGAAAATAACAATCGGAAGAAAATATGTTCGGCTCAATGATATCATCGATAATCACACGTTCAAGTGTCCGCCGTACATAGGTAATCATGGTCTCCGGCAGAACAGTTGCAATCGGGACGGATTTTTGCTGTTCGACCAGTATCTCCTGGCCCTTCACCAGTGCCTCGGCAGCAATGGTCAACTCATCGCCGTGGACCAGAATCAGACAGCCCTTCTGCGCTCCGGCGTTTTCCAGCATGGCACGCATCAGTGTCTCCAGAAGACGTTCAATCACGATCTCGCCGGAGATGGCCTGTGAGGCCTTGACTACTGTAATCGCCTCCAGGTGCCCGATCTGCATGCCCTGATCCCGGGCAAAAGTCAGTTTTTTATCCGACAGATAACGCCGGTCCAATTGGCTTGCCTTTCCTTCCGCCCCCCAATCGAGATAGCAGGAACGGGCCATTCGCAGGTACAAACCGGCTATGGAGGCAAGGTCTCGCTGCCGATAAAAACGGGCAGCGAGTTCAGCGGCAATCCCCTCGTTCTGTCTGAACCCTTCCTGGTGCGCTGAGGTGACGGCCTTTTCATATAAGACCTCGGCCGCAAGTGCATCGCCTTCAATCCTGGCGACTTCAGCCTGAACAATGAGAAATCGATGTTCGAAGTTCTTTCTGCAGCTCTCTGCCCAGATCTGCATCTGTGTCTGATTTGCGTCGATGATTTGGCGATACCCAGCTCTCTGCTCATCGTTTGCATCATCGAAGAGGGACGCCAGGATCAGGGAATGATAAAAGTTCAACTCGACCACTGAGATAGAGCTGGAAAAATACCCTTGAAATTGCCTGGCCTTCTCTACCGCAGCGAGAGCCTCCTCCATTCGACCATACAGGTAATGGATCTGCGCCTTCAGGACGGCATAACGCCCCATTGCCCCAAAGCTCCTGTGCTCTTCACAGGCGGCCAGAAAGTGGGTCTCATCAGCGGGGTCGGATGATTCGTCCCCAACAGTTGTGACGACAGCGCCTACTCCGGCAGGATTCTGCAGCTCCATCAGAGCCAGCCTGATTCCCAGCAGGGTATCCACTGCCCACTGATTTCTGGTCCGTTGAGTAAAGGAGAGGAGATCGGGAAGTTCGTTCCTGATACTATCCATCCGGACACCGCGAGCGAATGGCTGAAACAATTTATAGGCGAGGATATAACCGGTCCATTGCATCTCACCGGAGGCAAGGCCGGCCTGAAAGCCGTCATGATTGAAATCATCGGTCCATTTCAGATGCCTGACCCAATGTGTCAAATAATGCCCGAGCATGAAACAGGCCTGGCATTTCTGGGCCAGATCGTTGAACCTCTCGCTGATTTTCAGTGCCAGCAGACCTAATTCATAGGCCTCATGGTAATTATTCGTCCCGGCATTCAGCACCATCCCCAGGCCGTTGTAACCGACGGCGGATTTTACTGTCGGCCCGAATTTCAAGGAAATGTTGACGATGACGACATTCACCAACCCACAGAGAACACTGTCCGTATACCGTGCAGGTACCATCATATTGGATAACAGGGTCAGTCCGATCCGCATCAGGGGATTGGACATCTCCGGCTCATCGGCCAAAGATGCAATCGACCTGTCACCCAGGGTTTCCCTGTATTTTTCCAGCTCAATCTCATAGGCCTCCTGCAGATCCGTTTCAGGAAAAATCACCCCCACCAGCTGCAGGGCCACTCTACCCGACTGGATCGCATCGTCATATCTGGCCATCAACGTATACTGGACAATCAGGATGTTATACAGCTCGGCCTTTTCCAGGTCTGATTTCGCTCTGGCGAGCAGGAGATGCAGTATCTCCTGGGAACGGGCATAGTTACTTTCCAGATATTCGACCACGGCCAGTTCTTTATGGAGTTGAAACATCAGGTCATAGTGAACCTTCCAATCCTCCTCATCCAGCAGCCGCACTCCAGTCGACAGATACTGCAGAGCCGATTGATAGGCGGTGGCATCTTTCGCCTTGCTGCCCGCCAGCAGGTTGAGCCCAGCAACCCTGTACTTTTCTTCCCGGTCGCGGATCAGCGTCTCACCCTGATTAAAATGGTTGACCAGTTCGAATACCGTTTCCTCAATTCTCTCGGGCTGCGTGTTGTTGAACAGCAGCCTGCCGATCCGCAGATGGACAGTGGCCCTTTCGGTCTCCGGAATAAGCGATTGAGCGGCCTGTTGCACTCTATCATGGAGAAACGCGTAGTGGTTCTCTTCCGACGGCAGCAGGAGTCCTTCCTGTGTCGCTTTCAGGAGCTGTGCATGGACATCTTCCTCAGGCCTGCCGCTGATCACTGCAAGCGTCCGAAGGTTGAATCTGTTGCCTATGCAGGAGGCCAGTTGCAGCACATTGCGGACCGTATCGGAAAGCAGATGCAGCTTCGCTACCATCAGATCCACTACATTATCGGTATAGTCACTGGCTGTAATCCGCTCGATGTCCCATGTCCAGCGGCGTTCCGTTGCGTTAAAGACCACGAGGTTCCCACCATACAAGGTCATCAGAAACTGGATAACAAAGAATGGATTTCCTGCCGTCTTCTCAAAAACCAGACGGGCCAAGGGCTCAACCTCGGAAGGTTCGAAATGGAAGGTGTCCGCCAGCAGACGTCTCAGATCAGAAAAGGACAGGGATGAAAGATGGATGGTCTGGAGAATGGCCCGACTCAAGGAAATATTGGTAAGCGTTGCTATGAGCGGGTGCCCGGGGTCTACTTCGTTGTCACGATAGGCCCCGATAAAGAGCAGATACTTCAGACCTGAACCGATCGCGATATGCTCCAGGAGTTTCAGGCTTGCCGGGTCAATCCACTGCAGGTCATCAAGAAAAATAACCAGCGGGTGGGCTTTGGCGCAAAAAACACCCATAAAGTGCCCGAACACCATGTTGAAGCGATGTTCCGCCTGGCTCAGCGGCAACTCCGGAACGGGAGGCTGCCGCCCGATGATAAGTTCAATCTGCGGAATCATTTCCACCAGCAGCTGACCGTTGATCCCCAATGCCTCTTGCAGTTCAACCCTCCACTGACTCAACCGGTATTCCTGTTCGGTCAGGAGTTGACGGATCAATTCCTGAAAGGCCTCGATGATGATCCCATAGGGTATATTGCGTTTGTATTGATCGGATTTTCCCCAGATAAAAAAACCATGCTCCCGAACCACTGATTTATAGAGCTCACGGACCAAAGCTGTTTTACCGATGCCGGAATATCCCGTAATCATAGCCAGTTCCGGGATTCCCTGTTCAAAAACCCTGGTAAAAGCCCCCCTGAGCCTGTCCATATCATGTTTACGACCGTAGAGTCTCTGCGGAATCAGCAGCCTCTCGGAGACATCCCCTACGCCAAGGGGAAAGGTTTGAATATTTTCTCCCAGATCCCAGCCCGCAAGACACCTCTTAAGATCCAGCTGCAGACCAACAGCTGTCTGGTAACGCTCCTCAACAGCTTTTGCCATGAGTTTCATTACAATATCGGAGACAACAGTCGGGATGGCCGGAATAATACTGGCCGGAGGTTCAGGTACACGGGCTATGTGGCAGTGCGTCCACTCAAGCAGGTCACCGGCGGTGAACGGCAGAACCCCGGTCAGGAGTTGGTAAAAAATAATCCCGAGGGAATAAAGATCGGTGCGGTGATCGATCACCCGTATCATCCGTCCCATCTGTTCCGGAGACATATAGGCAAAAGATGTTCCAGATCCGGATTTTTCCGGATCTGGATTCTTTTCCATTTCCAAAGATGACGAATGAGCAAGGATCGTAATCCTGCCGGTCGAAGAATCGACCAGGATATTTTCCGGACAGAGATTTTTATAAATGCTGTTTTGTTTGTGGTGTTCCGCAAGTGCCGAACTGATGCCGATGGCCAGATGCAGAAAACTTCGCATCTCCATGGGGATACCGCATCTCGCATGAAGGGAACGGGCGTTCGGATCGTCTTGTTCTGAATCAATCCCGCCTGATAGTGCCATATTGGGGGCCACTCCTGGAGAAAAGAAGAGTGATTAAACCTCAGTGAAACTCTTATAATGCTCTTATTGAACTATCATAAGTTCCGATGTATTTGCAAACCATTATTTTCATCTGCAGAGTACCAACCGCCCCGCGGCACCTTATGGGTGCGGCTGATTTCTCAGATGGTCGAGGCAGCGTCGGACTTGAGAGAAAGCGGGATGGTGCAGATGATTATGATATTTCTTCCATCTGCTGGCTGGATAGAAAGAGACGCGCCGATAACTCTCAAGGCCGCCTGCAGTGCCTGATCATGCTCGACGGCGTCGAAACCAGGTACTGTATCGGATGAGGTCTTTCCTTCAGACACTATCCCGAAAGAAACAGAACTATTCTGCAGCCCGGAAGATACGATGATCTTCCCCCCTGATTTCAAAGTCGGCAGGATATGGAAGAAGAGCGATGCGAAGATGAACTGGACAAGGGAAGGATCAGTGTACACTACAGGCAGGGCATTCGTAAAAGATAGGGACAGACTAATTGACTTCAAATTGGCAAATCGGGAGAGAAACGCCAGCTCTTCATTGAGTACATCATGGAGTTGAAAAGGGCTCAGTGGTGTATCGCTCCGGTGGGCAAAGCCATTAAGGTGTTTGGCCATTTCTGCGGCCATAAGCGTTCTTTTATTAATAGTGTCGGTTATTTTTTCAAACCTCGTCCGTAAGGCCGGATCCTCCACTCTTCCCATGCTCAGGAGGTCCGCAATCAGGCCGTTCGATTCTTTGATGATGGCCAGGTGATTCTTCAGTTCATGCGAAAAACCGGCGAGCAGACGGCCCGCCATTTCAAGCTGTCTGTTACGAAGGATTTCGATCTCTTTCTCTATCATTGCCTCTCCCTTTCGCCTGTTCGCTTTTTATATGCCTGCTCGATTTTCCCCAGCAGGGCTGTCAGGTCAACGGGTTTCATCAGATAGTCAAAGGCCCCCTGTTCCATCCCGTCTATCCCGGCGGCCGAAGACCCGTGACCGGTGAGCATGATTACCTCAATGGACGAGTCGATTGCCTTAATCCTGGACAGGACCTCAAGTCCGCTCAGGTCAGGCATTTTAAGATCAAGGATGACTACGTCAGGGGCACTGGCCTTGACAAGAGCAACGGCCTCTTCCCCCCTGTTGGCAGATCTCGCCTCTATCCCACGTAGAGCAAGCCTTTCGACCAGGGTAGAGGCAAATTCGACTTCATCGTCAACTATCAGTATCTGCATTTTATTCATGGTGATTTTCCTCGATATTGGTTGAGGTAAACGGTATGTGGATCGTAAAAACCGTTCCATGGCCTACAGCCGAGTCCACAGAGATCGTCCCCCCAAGTTTGTTAATCAGGCCGTAGGTTATCGACAGACCCAAACCTGTGCCTTTGCCCAGTTCCTTGGTTGTAAAAAACGGTTCAAAAATATGTTCAACGATTTCCGGGGTCATCCCCGGTCCGTTATCTTTTACCTTTATCTCAACCCCGTCGTTAAGGGTGGCGGATGAAATCTCGATAACACCATCATGGACGATGGCATCAATGGCATTATTGATAATATTCAGGAAAATCTGCTGCAATTGGGTCCGGTCGCTCTGGATAGGGGAAAGCCCGCTTTCAAGGGTCGTCCTTATTTTAATGCGGTTGTGCAAGGATTCGTTCTCCAGAAACAAAATGACATCGTTGATCAGGCGGTTCAGATCAATTTCTTCTATTACCGCATCCATCCTCCGGGCAAATCCGAGCAATCGATGGGTTATATTCTTGCAACGGAGAACACTGTCATTGATAACAACCAGGGATTTCACAATCTTTTCTTTATACTCGAAAGACGGTGTAATTTCCAGAAAGTCACCAATAAGACCTGATTTCTGGTTGATGATCGCCAGTGGATTGTTGATCTCATGGGCCACGCCGGCGGCCAGACGCCCTATGGAGGCCAGCTTATTGGAATGTTCGGCCTCCGCCAGCAGGTTATGCCGTTTTTCTTCGGATTCCCTGATCCTGTCAGTCAGGATGCCAACCAGCTTGGTGATAACCAGGATCACCGTAACACTGCAACCCAGGAAGATAAAAATCAGACGCTGTCTGAAGGATGTCCATTCCTCCTTGTGGACATAATCCTGTTCGGTAAGAATCAGGGTCCATGGGGTATTTTTCAAGGCAGCGCTGGCATGGAGCGTTGTTGTCTTAGCTCCCTCCTTGTGGATTGAAATACCGTCGGGCGAGAGGTCCTTGTCGTAAGAAGACAGGGTCGGTCCGTAGGTACGGGATGCGGTCTGTAATTGCCCGTCACTATTGATAATGAACATATCATTTGTTGCCTTTGTCTGAATGGTGGCGATAAATTTCTGCAAGGTGTCGGCATTAATAGTCGCCCGCAGGAGCCAGTAGTCATCGGTATCCGGGATTCTTTTCCGAACGGCAATGACAAAATGGGGGATCTGGCGATAACCAAGGTAGACATTACTGATGTAGACTGTCTTGGTCATTGCCTCTTTGAACCATTCCTGGCTGCTGTAGTTTTTCCCTTCAAGGTCGTAGGGCCCGGAATAGGACCGCTGGAGGCCCGCTGAATCGATGACCCCAAGATCAACGAAATCTCCATACTCCTCTTTCAGTCGATCAAACAGGATTCTCAGGTCCTTTTCATTCAGAAGGGCATAGTAACGGTCTTCCCGGGCAATGAAGGTGACAATGGACTGCAGACTCTCAACCAGGGCCTCGATGGTCTTCTGGGCACCATCCAGACGCCAGAGCAGCTGATCATATTCTTCGGCATGCAGAAGATTCCGGTATTGGAAATACCCAAGGCCTGCGGTAATCATCATAGGGATCATTGAGATCACCACCATAATACCGAAAAGAGTGTTTTTGAAATATCCGTAGCTCTTCTCCCGATAAACCTCATTGCTTAATTTATCCGGGTCCATCGGCAGCAAATGTGTAAACCAGGATCTGATGCTTTTCATAAAAAACGCTCCTTATCCGTAAGAGACGGCAGGATGGTCCCTGCTTTAAGTTTACCGCGGCCCGCCTGATGCAGAGCGGTGAAATAATCGCCGATGACCGAATCCAGGACGTTGATCTTCTTCCAGACAAGAAACTTATAATGACGCTCTTCGATTCCTCCGCAAATGACTGTTGTGATATTTTCCTTGATGATCAGATTACAGAGTTCTTCGGCCGAAGGTCTGGACATGATAATAGTACGTGGTTCATCGACTACCTGATATCCATCGTGATGGGCAATGAGAACCTCCGGAGCCAGATCAAAGCGCTGAGCTACCGAATTAGCATGAATCGTGATCAGAATCTTCATGGGTGACTCCGTAATACCATCAGATCAGGAAAGGTTATGTAAACTCAGCTTGCGCCACAGGGTGGTACGGCCCCAGCCCAGCTCCTTTGCGGCCTTCGAACGGTTTCCATGGGCCTTCATGAGGGCCTGGACGATCATCTCTTTTTCTATTGCCAGCCAGTCATTCTGCGGAAATTCGGCGGGTCGAACAGAGGCAGGTGCCGGCTGGAGATTCTTCCTGGCCGGTTGCTCCGGAGCGGTAACGGCTATTTTTGGAGGGGCAAACAGATATTTCGGCAGATGCTCAGTCCTGATCTTGTCGTCCTGACAGATATTGGCACAATATTCGACGATGTTGCGGAGTTCACGGATGTTGCCGGGATAACAATACGAGGTGAGCAGATCGATACTTCTGCCGGTAAAGCCGTTAATTTTTTTGTCCAGCCTCTTTGTAAAATCTCTCAAAAAATGATCCAGCAGAAAGCGGATGTCACCATCTCGTTCTCTGAGTGGCGGGAGATGCATATGCAGCACGTTCAGGCGGTAAAAAAGATCCTCCCGGAAATTGCCCAACTCCACCTCCTCCCTGAGGGATCTGTGTGTTGCAGCAATAATCCTGACATCAACCTTCACTTTTTTATCCCCACCGACTGGAAAAAACTCCCGATCATCGAGAACAGACAGTAATTTAACCTGCAGAGGAAGGGGCATGTCACCGATTTCAGTGAGAAATATAGTTCCATCCTGAGCCAGTTTGAACATACCCGGCTTATCCTTGACCGCCCCGGTAAAGGATCCCTTGATGTGGCCGAACAGTTCAGACTCAAGGAGTGTCTCCGGCAAGGCGCCGCAATTGATCTTTATAAAAGGATGGCGGCCGCGTTTCGACGACTTGTGAATGGCTTCAGCAATTTTATCTTTGCCCGTACCGGTCTCTCCGGTGATGAGAATGGATGCATCAGTCCTCGCCATGAGCGGCATCAACTCGAATACCTCCAGCATTTTCAAGCTATGCCCGAGAATCTCGGTCGAGTCGACAGGAAAGATGTTGCTGTTGATCACCGATTGAAGGGAGGTGATATCCTCCAGTACGACAATCAGTCCTGTGATCTGACCGGAATGGCCACGCAATGGTGAGATAGTAAACTGGATGACGATCTTCCGCCGGTCCCTGTTAATGATATCCCCTTCCACGACCATCGGCTCCCCTGTGGTCAATACCTGGCGGAAGATCTGCCCACGGTTTCCCAGGTTGCTGCGGAGAATCGAATCCCCATAGATTCCCTTGGTGTCTGCAGTGGAGTATCCGGTAAGCCCTTCTAGAAAACGGTTCATCAGCACCAGCCTGAGTTTGTCATCCATGATGACGACACCATGCGGAACACCGTCCAGAACATCGGCAAAATTATAGGCATCTTCTAAAAAGAGGCTGTCATCCATACTCATTATCACAGGCATTCGGTGTGGCTTTTTCGGGGACGGCTTCCCCAACTGTTCCAGACGATCACGTTTTACATTGTTTCATAATGTTCATTACAGTTTTTTGTATAGAAATAATTAATACCTGTCAAGTGTTTTCTACTAAGCAGTATTTTTTCGCACCCGAGACGGGATTATCTGATTGAGTGGTGAATGGGTGAACAAACGCCGGCAGGGGCAGATAAACAATACGCCCTGTTCCTTAACTTTTGTGAATCCTGAAAATTCTTCGTTGAGTTCACTGAGCAATAAATGTAGTATGAACGTACGGAATTGCCTTTTTATGGTTGGTATTGTCGAAATACAGGAGAATAAAATGGTGGAAGATGCGAAAGGAAAGGTGCTGCTGGTTGATGATGAAGAAGATTTCCTGGCGACGCTGGCCGAACGCCTGGAAGTAAGAGGTTTAACAGTGAATACCGTCACCAGGGGTGAAGATGCAGTGGCCATGGTCGATGACCAGAATTTCGATCTCATCGTTCTCGATTTGTCGATGCCCGGTATCGACGGTCTTGAGACACTGAAACGGATCAAAGCGAAACAACCGAATGCCGAGATCATTATCCTTACCGGCCAAGGCTCAATCAAATCCACCATGGAGGCAATGAAGCTCGGAGCCGAAGACTTTATGGAAAAGCCGGTCAATATGACTGCCTTGATGGACAGGATCAGTGATGCCAAGGACAAACGAATGCTCGTCATGCAGAAAAAAAGCGCCAAGGAGGTTGAAAAATTACACCATTCGAAAGGTTGGTAGAAGTCATACAAGACCCTTCGGTCTTCCTGTAACGGCAGAGGGCTCCGCTGAGGTTGATCGATTATCTCTGAATTCAACTTTCGGATTTCGTATATGTTTCTGAAATCAGGCTGTTCTTTCGAAAGAGGCGTTGTTCTGTTTAGGTTTCTCCTGGATTCTGGATTCTCCGGGAATCCGTTTCCGAAACCGGAGAATCACCGTTTAATGACCATTAGTTGTCACTTTCAGGCCTGCGACCGGCGCACTTTTTCATGTGCTTCCTGTATGGTATGGGAAAGATCCTCCAGATCCACAGGCTTCTGAAGATAGGCAAACGCTCCAAGTTCCATACAGAGCTTACGATCATCTTCGGTCCCGTGCCCGGTAAGAATTATTATCTCAATTTCGGGATTTTTCTGCTTCGCCCTGCGCAGGACCTCAATCCCATCAATGCCGGGCATCCTCAAATCGAGCACCATAATTTCAGGTTTATCATCATCGATAAGATCCAGGGCCTGCTTGCCGTCAAATACAGCATAGGTCCCGACATCTCGATTTATCAAACGTTCGGATAATGTCTGAACCAACTCTTTTTCATCATCAACCAGCAAGACCTTGGATGGAAGCTCGAAGCGTTGACCGCGATAAACCGAGGTCTCATATTCTCGGCCTTTAACAACCTCTATGTTTTTTATTCCCGGAACACCTTCCGCAACTTTCTTTAATTCTCCAGACAAGCCGCTGAAATTAAAAACACTTTTATTCACTTCAAGCATTACATTGCCCTGATCGGCAGTCACCTCAATCTTATGACCTTTCTGCAGAAGGGCTTTTTCAACCAGAGCTGCCAACATCATATCAACAACAGCCTGCCTGGACTCTTCGGTTTCAAGTACAGATGTTTTATGGCAATTGTCGATAATAAGCTTAACGGATTTTTCCAGAGGCTGATTGCTGACCGGCAGAATAATATCATATAACGACCTGTCAATAGCCTCCTTTCGAAAGAGAAAATCCGTCCAGGAGTAGGCACTGACATCAGTCTGTTTTATTGTCCTCTTCGCTTCCTTCTCGGAAAGACCTTCAGCCATGGCCTGCGTTACCCTCTGTGTCTTTTCATCCGCCATCAGCACCTTGAGGACATGAGTAATCTTCTTTGGTATTAACAGGGCATGAAAACCCGTATAAATACATTGCGATGGTTTAGACAACCGGGAGGCGACCTCAATTTTCAGCAGGTTTATATGCCGCTCTTTTTCCAATGTAAACTGATTGAATACTGACGTTTTCTCATAAACTGAATGACGTATTTTTTTCTCGTCGATTTTATTTTCCGCCGAGACATTGGCAATAATGTGGTCATCGGTGACCACAGGAAATTTCATGGCAGCAGAGAGCCCATCAAGGATTTCCTTCTGCATAGTAAAAGTCTGGGAAAAGAGTGCAATTGATGGCATATAGTCTCCTGTGTTTAAAACTGACAAAGGTTTTGTAAGTATTATAGCAACATCTCTCATTAATAACAGCAATATGCATGCCAACAGTAAGTATACTATATTGTTTACATAAAAACAATACCTTAACCAAACACCTGCAACTTTATCCAAAATTTGTCAAATAACCCCCGCTTGAAACATATTGAAACAGTATTCTGCCGTCAACAGAATGCCACGTGCTTTTATCCGACATTGAATTCACGGCATACCTATTATGTAAAGGCGCAATGTATAGGACCAATCCCGGCACATGCTCCTCCTCTATTCGTTGTCGCAGATGTCAGCGTATTTGCAAAGCAGAATCAGCAGGAGAATTGCTTCCTATTGTTCCACAATCCGGAGTTCAATATGAAACACCGCTGTCTCATATTGAACCAGCGGGAACAAGGTAATCTATCGGAAAAACCGATTTTCTCAGGTTTCGCCAGCTCCACTGTTTTCGATATCCAGATTGTAAAAATCAGAAAGGCTGGCTTACGGATCAACACCTTCACCATCGCGAAAATTCCTGGTTCCAACCGATAGGTTCGGATATCCTTGACATTTCCACAAGAAGTTAAGAAAATAGCCCAATTCCTTTTTGTAGCCGATGGGCAGGTTTCGGGTAAAACATACTCAAAATATTCGGACAGGAGGTTGTTCTCCTGCAAGGTGATGTGATGAAAAGATGGAGATGCATGGTCTGCGGATATATCCATTCGGGTAACGAACCACCGGAACAATGTCCTGTCTGTAAGGCCCCGAAGAGTAAATTCATTGAAATCGATGAGCAGGGAAACTCGATTACTCCCTCCTCTGACAAACCATCCCAACAGCCACAGGTCGAAAACATACCGCCGGACGGCACCCTGCCTCCTGCCTCCAAGGATAAAATGGCGGATTTTGTCCTGCGACATCATCTCCACCCGATCCTGGTCCACACACCGAACGGTCTCATCCCTGTGATCGTTCTTTTTATGCTGTTACATATCGTTCTACATATTCAGGATCTCGACAAGGCTGCTTTTTACAATATTGCGGTCGTTGTGCTGATCATGCCTGCGGTCATGGTGACTGGCTATCTGGAATGGAAAAAACGCTACAACAAAGCCAAGACCGTCCTTTTCTTCGCTAAAATCTGTTGCAGCCTGGTAGTCTTCGCAAGCATTTTAATCCTGGCGGGTTGGCGATTCATTAATCCGGAAGTGGCAGCTCAAGGCTCGTCGACGAAATGGATATACGTTTCTATCGGTCTGATCATGCTTGTCGCGGTGGGAATTGCCGGCCACCTTGGCGGAAAACTGGTTTTCGGCTCAAGAGAGAAATGAATATGATAATCGGTTGTCTCTATTGAGATACACTTCTTTCCCGGTTCTCCCAGGCTTGGTTCTCGCATGAATTGGGCTGTGTCCCTTTCATTATATGTCGGAATCTATTCTATGCCCTCTTTAGATAGACCGGATTCATCCACCAAGCCTTTGCTTTCCGGCATGAAACATGCTAGAGTAGAGACTTTGTCTTGGTTGGATTACCTGGCCTTTCGATAATAGCCGGGGTTCGGTCGCGGTCTATGCATGGTGTTACCCGGCACTATTCTTTATTTTGAGTTAGCTCATGAAAAACATTTTCATGCTTTTTTCGGTTTTTTTTCTCTGCAGTTCTTTCATTACAGACTGTCAAGCCCTGACTACACGCGAGGAGCTTATAGCTGCTCTGGCCGAAAATCTACAATTATCCACTGTCAATCTTGAGACATTAGCAGATCAGCAAGTTGCCTTGAAAAACCGGGACCTCTGCCTGGCTGTCATCTACAAGAAAACCGGTTCTGTGCCCCTCTGGGTCACTGAAACCGGGCCCGCAAGCCGAGCCGCAATCATCCTGGATTTCTTAAAAAGGTCGGAAGAGGAAGGACTGAATCCTCAAAAATATCCCATCGGCGAGATAACGGACCTCTGGACCGCCACGACACCCGCTGCTTTGTCCCGCCTCGATACCTTGCTGACCTACAATCTGGTCAGATACATCCATGATATCAGTTATGGCCAGATCCAGCCTCTTTCAGCGGACAAAACAGTTTTCGCCGATGTTGGAGAAATAAGCTTTGACGTTGTGGCGGCAGTAAAACATGCCCTCGATGCCCCTGATTTGGCAGCTTACCTTGTCTCACTGGCTCCGGCACATAAACACTACCAGGGCCTGAAGGAGGCCCTGAAGGTTTATCGCCTGATCGCTGCATCAGGAGGCTGGAAGCAGATACCGCCGGGCAACACCTTGCGTCCGGGAGAGACGAACGACCATCTGCAGCTTATTTATAAACGGATGCTTGCCCCCGGTATCCCGGCACCTCCGCCGCCGGAGAATAAGGTTTATGGTCCTGAACTGCAAAAAGCCGTTGCCAGGTTCCAACAGCTCAACGGTATCGAACCCGACGGGGTCATAGGCCCTCAGACCTTTGCTGCGATGAATGTTCCGGCTTCCCGTTTGGTTGAGCAGATCATCGTCAACATGGCCAGATGGCGGTGGCAGGCGCATTTTCTCGGCAAAAAATATGTCCTGATCAATATAGCCAGCTATAATTTGACCGCGTTTAAAGATGATGAAATGGTGTTGAACTTCCCCGTCATCATCGGGCAGCTTCAGCACCAGACTCCGGTTTTCAGCGACAGCATTAAATATATCGAGATGAATCCCTACTGGAATATTACCCCGAGTATAGCTCGAGATGAGGAACTCCCCAACCTGCGTAAAAATTCCCGTTACCTGACAAACAGACACGTCCGGCTTTTTTCCAGCTGGGATGGAGATGCAACTGAGTTGGACTCGACGACGCTCGATTGGCAGCAAATTTCTCCTTCCCGGATGGCTGGTTTCAAACTTCGCCAGGACCCCGGTCCCTGGAACGCCCTCGGGCGAATAAAATTTGTCTTTCCAAATAAATACTCGATATATATGCATGACACCCCATCCCGTAATCTTTTTTCCCGCACTAAAAGAAGCTTCAGTCATGGCTGTATACGGCTCAGCAACCCCATGGCCCTGGCTCTCTTCGCCTTGGAAGATCAGGGTAAAGACTGGACCAGTGAAAAGCTCCAATCGATCTTCGACTCCGGGAAAAGAATGGTTATCCATCTCAACCATCCATTACCGATTCATATTACGTATCAGACAAGTTGGGTTGACAAAGACGGCCAAATCCATTTTAATAGGGACATTTATTCACGGGATGAAAAATTATTTAAAGCTTTACTCAGTGGTAACGATAAGATAGTAATGAGTATCGACAAGACGACGGTAGATCCCAATGACAACCTCAACCAATAAGAGACCACGATGAACCGACGCAGATTTTTAATGACCTCGGCCCAGATAGCTCTTGGGCTGCTTCTGTCCACCGCCCCTATTGATTGTTTTGCCAAAAGAATTGATTACCATCCTTTAACCTTTTTCCACACCCATACCGGCGAAAACCTGCAGGTCAATTATTCACCCAAAAAGGGCTGCACCTTTGCAACCCAGCGCAAAGTCAACGAGTTTCTCCGTGATTTCCGGACCGAGGAAGTCCATCCCATCGACCCGAATCTTCTGGAAATTCTCTGCAAGATACAGTTGATCGGCGGCAGCACCGGGATCTATGAAATTATCTCCGGCTATCGTTCCCCCGAGACCAATCAGCTCATGCACTCAAAGAGTCCGGGTGTGGCCCAGAACAGCCTGCATATGCAAGGAAAAGCCATCGATATCCGCCTGAGCGATATGCCGACCCGGAAAATCCGTCATATTGCCACCCTGCTTCGCCGCGGGGGCGTCGGCTACTATGCCCAATCGGATTTTGTCCATCTCGACACCGGTGATTTCCGAACCTGGTAAGATCAGAAAAACGTCTCCATGAAGACCCTGGAGCCGGGGAAATGCTGGTCAATGATTCGGATGGCATCACGGATCATATCGACGTTGCCGCAAAGATAGAAATCATATCTTTCTTTCGCCAAACGCTGTTCCAGATATGATGTGACACGTCCGTTCCAGAACGGACCGTTGCTTTCAGGCGCCGAGAGACAGGGAATATATTCACCGGCCGCCTGTTCCACCTCGTCTCGATAGAGCAGTTCCCTTTCATTGATCGCTCCCTGAAGACAACAAAAATCGCGGACACCATTCCTGATAAAGGCAAGAAAGGGGGCGATCCCGGTACCGGTTGCCACGAAAACGGCTTTTCTTCCAAGAGACTGGTAGATGAAAAACCCAGCGGCAGCCGAAAGGATAACGATTTCTCCCGGTCGCGCCCGCGCCAGCAGAGGGGTTAACCGTCCGTCCGGCACATGGCCCACGCATATGGTTAGCTTAGAGGCATCAGGCTGGTTAATCAAGGTATACTGCCTGGTGATATCGTCAATGGTCAGCGATACTTTCTGGCCGGGAATAAAAGAAAACCCCCTCGGACGCTCGAAACTGATCTCAAAGACATGCCCGGTCAACCATCGCTGTCCAACCACACCAGCCTGAAAAGATTCCCGGCTCATTTTCCTCATGCAAACCTCATGCTCCTTTCGCCGCATCGATGAAAAGAGGCGCGTGGAGTATTCAACTCTGCCAGACCTGATCGACCATACCGGCCAGATAATTGCAATAACGAGCCAACACAAAGAGATAATCGGAAAGACGGTTCACATAGGTCAACAAGCTATCGGCGCCATCGTCGGGTAGAGTGTTCTGATCCAGAAGAGAAACAATCCTCCGTTCAGCCCGACGACAGACGGTGCGGGCAACATGCGCCCAGGCTGCCGAAGAATGCCCGCCAGGAAGTATAAAGACTGTAAGCTCAGGAAGTTGCGATTGCATTTGATCGACCTGCTCCTCCAACCAGCGGCTGTCTTCCTGATCCATTGGTTGCAGGTATGCCATCGAAGGTGAACCGGCCGAGGTGGCGAGCCAGGCACCGACACGGAAGAGATCAGACTGGATCCGGGTCAGTTGCATGCTGACCACACCTCCTTCAGGAACGGATGGTAACGATGCGACCACGGCCCCGACAAGGGCATTCAACTCATCTACTGCTCCGTATGCTTCGATCCGGGCGTCGTTTTTTTCAATTCGTTCCCCTGAAAAGAGACTGGTCTTTCCCCTATCCCCGGTGCCTGTATAGATCTTCATAAAAAAACCTCTAAAGAAATAACACGGGCCAATTCCCCAGCCCGGTATTTATCACAATGACCATCCGGATCGGGCGACATCGATTTGCCGACGATCAAACGTGGACTGTAGGACCCCTGCAATCATTGTTTAAGTCTCATTTCCCTTGAGCAGAGAAGAGAAAACCTTCTCGCATAATACTGGATCAACTGTAAATACTCCAGCCAATATTCCTCACAGTGGACAACTGCGGTGAAAAGAGAAGTCCTTGACAGAAAATATAAAGGAAGTGTATTCTTCATGAAGATTGGCTCCTGCCCTTCGGAAATACTGTCCGGTGTCCAGAAGCCAACTCATCGTATCTTTTTCCATTAGCTTTCATACACAACAAAGCATTCAATCAATTTCTGTTTGGAGACCATCAGGGCAAAAGAAAATACTCATTTTAGAAATTGATAAAAACTCTTATTGTCAAAACGGAGGAATTCTCATGTCATCTTTAAAAGGAACAAAGACGGAACAGAACCTGCTTAAAGCGTTTGCCGGTGAATCACAGGCCAGAAACCGCTATACCTACTTTGCTTCTGTGGCGAAAAAAGAAGGCTACGAACAGATTTCAGCCATATTTCAGGAAACAGCCGATAACGAAAAAGAACATGCCAAACGGTTCTTCAAGTTCCTGGAGGGAGGAAATGTAGAAATCACCGCCATGTACCCGGCAGGGGTCATCGGAACCACCCTCGAAAACCTGCAGGCGGCGGCGGCCGGAGAAAATGAGGAGCACACCGTTCTCTATCCGGGATTTGCCAAGGTAGCTGAAGAAGAAGGATTTCCCGAGGTCGCAGCCGCATTCAGGATGATTGCCCTGGTTGAAGTTGAGCATGAGCTTCGCTATAACAAGCTCGGGGCCAATATCAGCAGCGGCCAGGTATTCAAAAAGAAAACAAAGACCAGATGGAAATGCAGAAACTGCGGTTATGTCCATGAAGGAGAGGATGCTCCAACACTCTGCCCGGCCTGTCTCCACAAGCAGAATCACTTCGAAATCAAGGAAAGCAATTACTGATTCATCACGCCAGGTGATCCTGCCCACCGTTGAAAAGGATGTGTACCCTCTAAAGTACGCATATCATAGGGAAGGGCGACTTCAGCTCATTCCCTATGATATGTCCTCGCCCCCTCTGAATATCTCCTGATCTGCTCCATCATCCATTCCCCCTTCATCAGGATCTATCCGGAGATTGTCGCCCCAGGTTGTTTCTGTCGATACCACAAACGTCTTGCCAATGTTTATAATTATTTATTATTAGTGGACATTGCTCCTTATAGACATTAATTTCTTGACAATTATCAACCCGGATTGTTAAAAAATTTACTATCTTAGTCAATATCATTATCACAAGAGGGAAAAGGCGATCCGGTTTTTTCCATCCCTTTACCCATCCACTATATTTTTTTTGCAACCATTTCGTATCGAGGAGATTGAACATGTCTGATGAATCAACCCCTTTGGCACCTGAAGGAATCGACCCTCCAAATGAAACACCCCCGGAAGACAACGCTGGTTCTTTAGTTATTGCCCGAGATCTCCTGCCGGATGCTATTCTGATTTTTCCACTCTATGACCGGCCCATGTTCCCGAAAATGATGGGGCCGATAATCATTGATAATCCACAGATTCAAAAGATCATCTTCGAGGCCCAGGAACAGTCTCGATCTATGTATCTGGGACTTCTCCTGGTTCGGCCAACCGAGGATACGCTGCAGCATGTCCCGGAAAGTGCCGCCGACTTTTTCCCGGTTGGTGTTGTCGCCCGGATTATACGGATATCCCCTCCGACAGAGGATGCCCCTCTGCAGGTCCTGGTCCAGGCCCTTGAACGTTTCGATGTCGGGGAGTTGACCATCGGTAAAACATTCGTCACAGCCAGGGTCCATTACTGGCTGGAGAAACGGATTGAGAATACCGAAGAGATCAAGGCCTACTCGGTAGCCATCATCGACTGTATCAAGGAATTGGTCACCTTAAACCCCCTTTTCCGGGAAGGACTGTCCCTCCTCATCGAACGTATCAATGTCAGCGACCCAAGCGCGCTTGCCGATTTTGCCGCCTCAATGACGACCTCTTCCGGCGCGGAACTGCAACAGATCCTGGAGATCGCAGATGTCAGGACCCGCATTGAAAAGGTATTGGTTCTGCTAAAAAAAGAGGTCGAGATCTCAAAACTGAAGGCCCAGATCTCAAAACGCATCGAAGAACAATTATCCAAACAGCAGCGGGAATTTTTTTTAAAACAGCAGCTGCAGGAGATAAAGAAAGAGCTGGGGATATCGAAAGACGACACCGAAAGCGAGATCGATAAATTTCAAAAGCGCCTGAAAAATCTAACCTTGACAGAAGAGGCCAGCGAACGGATCCAGGAAGAACTGGAAAAGTTGAAGCTTCTGGGACCTTCGTCCGCTGAATTCAACGTAACCAGGGCCTATCTGGACTGGTTGACCGTGCTGCCCTGGGGAATCTATACGGAAGATAGCTACGATATAGACAAGGCCGCCAGGATTCTGAATCACGATCATTTCGGTCTCGAAGATGTCAAAGACCGTATCCTGGAGCTGATATCGGTCGGTATCATCAAAGGCAATCTTTCCGGTTCCATCATCCTGCTCACCGGTCCGCCGGGGGTCGGAAAAACCTCTATCGGCCAGTCCATTGCCAGAAGTCTCGGCCGGGAATACTACCGGTTTTCGCTGGGCGGCATGCGCGATGAGGCAGAGATCAAAGGCCATCGCCGGACCTATATCGGAGCACTTCCCGGCAAATTCCTCCAGGCCATCAAAACCTGCAAGACATCCAACCCGTTGATAATGCTGGATGAAGTGGATAAGATCGGAGCCAGTTTTCAGGGAGACCCGGCCTCGGCCCTCCTCGAAGTCCTGGACCCTGAGCAGAACCAGAATTTTCTCGACCATTACCTGGATGTCCGGTTTGATCTCTCCAAGGTCCTCTTCATCTGTACCGCCAACCAGATGGAGACAATCCCCAGACCCTTGCTTGACAGGATGGAGATCATTCAACTCCCCGGTTATATCCAGGCCGAAAAGGTTGAAATCGCCCGCAGACATCTGATCCCGAAGCAACTCAAAATGCATGGCCTGACGGCAAAGCAGGTGGTCTTCCCGAAGCCGGTGCTGGGCACAATCATTGACGGTTATGCCCGGGAAGCAGGGGTAAGGTCCCTGGAAAACTGCATCAAAAAGATCCTGCGCAAGGCTGCCAAAGAGATCGTCAGCAACCCTCAGAAAACAATCCGGGTCCATAAAGATAATCTTTCTGATCTCTTAGGAAAGAAATATTTTTCAGAAGATCACGCCTTTAAAAAGGCCAGGGTGGGTGTCATCACCGGACTTGCCTACACCAGTATGGGCGGCGCAACCCTTTATATTGAATCGATTCCCATCCCAACCGGACAACCAGGATTCAAGCAGACCGGACAGCTCGGCCAGGTAATGGTAGAATCATCAGAAATTGCATATAGTTATGTTAGATCATTTCTTAAAGACAATACCGAGGCAATGGAATTCTTTAAAAAGAACTTCATTCACCTGCATGTTCCGGCCGGGGCGACCCCGAAGGACGGGCCTTCCGCGGGGATTACGATGGCCTGTTCCCTTTATTCCATCGCAATCGGGAGGGCTATGATCGGTGACACGGCTATGACGGGAGAACTCACCTTGAGCGGTCTGGTTATGCCCATCGGCGGAGTGAAAGAAAAGATCATTGCCGCAACCAGAGCAAAACTCAAGCAGGTGATCCTCCCCAAGGAAAACCAAGAAGACTTCGAACTGCTGCCGGTGCACATTAAAGAGGGTATCACCCCCCATTTTGTGGCAACCTTCCGGGATGTCTTGAAGATATGTTTCCCTTAAATGACCAGGATAGAACAGTCCCGACACCCTTCCCGGCAAGGTATCGTAAGCAGTTACGAGAACGCGGTCGATTATTGAGAGGAGAATATGCCCGATAACAGCGTTACCAGCAGCACCAATTTTATCGCCGCTCTGGCAGTGGCGCTCATCGCCGCGTCGCTCTGGATATTTTCCTCGTTTCTGCATTATATTCTGGTGGCGGCTGTTCTTTCCCTCGCTACCAGTCACGGCTTCAACGCCTTATTATGCTGGATTGACGACTCTCGTCTCCCGAAATGGATCAAAAAAAAGAGGCGGATCCTGGCCGCTTTTCTTCTTACCTCCTTTTTCCTGATGATGATCTTTCTGCCTTTGCTCTATCTGATTATCCAGACTTCGGATCTCATTTCCACTCTCAATATTGAACTGATAAAACAAACGATCCTGGCCATGTGGAACAATGTCCTCAATTATGCAGACAGCATTCCCGTCCTGCATGAACCGTTGACCCGGCTGAAGGCAGAGGGCAGTTCGCTGATCGACACCTCTTCCATCCGGACCGTCTTGAAGGGAGGAGAAAATATCGTCTCAGGTACCAGCGGGCTGGTCATTCAGATCGGCTGGATCCTGATGTTCTATTTTCTCTTTAACATTTACGGCGATAAGATCCTCTACTTCCTCGGGACCCTGATGCCGACAAATCCCGAACATGAAAAGTATCTCTACCGTGAATGTACGGGTACCGTGGCCGTGGTATTTTATGGAACGCTTTTTAATATGACCGCTCAAGGACTGGCCTTCGGGTTGCTGATGACCTTCATGGGCGGCTATAATGCCACTTACCTGGGTGTTTTGGCCGGATTCTGTTCAATCGTTCCGATTATCGGCGCAGCGCCTGTTTACATTCCCGTTATTGCGATAGAACTCTTCGCAGGAAACTTCCTGCGAGCGATTATTATTTTGACATTTGCCTGGGTGGTCATGGTATTTTTCTTTGACAATATCCTGCGCCTTCTCTTTATCGGTTATCTGAAAAAAGCTTTCGGATTCGAATATACGATGAACGGGATTTTAATTCTCCTGTCCATTCTGGCAGGAATATCAACCTTCGGCTTCTGGGGCCTGATTCTTGGTCCTTCCGTGCTGGCTCTGACCCTGGCTGCTGCCAACCTCTATCGGGATAATCTGGCCAAAGACAGCGCACAGCAACCGTCCGAAGACGGTTTGCTGAAATAATCCTCCATTTAAACATGAAGTGCTGCCAATCGACTCAGTCCTTCCTCAGGCACAGGCGGATTGATCTTTGGTTTCGAGATAGGAGGAGAGCCGCTCCTGGTCTGTTCGGCAGACCGGAGTGCCGGCCAGGGCACTGATAATCAGGACAAGCTGAGCCTGGAGAAAAGGATCAAGATTCTTTTTCAGGGAATAATACATCCACACACCGCCACGTCTGTCGTGCAGCCAACCATTTTTTTTCAGATATGCCAAGTGACGGGAGACCGTCGACTGCGGCATGTCGAGGGCGTGCATTAGATCGCAGACGCAGAGTTCAACCCGTCCCTGCAGGAGCAGGATCAGGCGAAGCCTGGTTTCGTCGGCCAGTGATTTGAATATATTGGCGATTGTACTCATACTTCTTTCATTAATCTATCAATTGATCTCAGTCAACTGGAATAACAAGGCTCAATGTACCGAGCTTATCCTGTCGGGCCCCAGTTGAGAGGCTATTTTTTATTTCTTATCCCCGCTTTCTGCATCTTGTAGCGAAGGACCCGCTCGCTGATCCCCAACGACTCCGCGGCCTGGGTCTGCACCCAGTCATGTTTTTCCAGGGCTGTAACCAGCATCTGGCGTTCAACTTCGGCAAGACGCTCGTTCAATACGCCATTTCCGGACTGTCCCGCCTGGATCTCCGGAGGCAGGTCACCGGCCCGGATCACATTGCCGCGCACCAGAGTCACCATGCGTTGAACCAGATGCTCCAGCTCGCGGACATTTCCGGGGAAGTCATATTTTACCAGCTGCGCCACGGCGTCGGCATCGAAACGGATCGGTCTGTCCTGATATTTATTCAGAAAGAAATCGATCAACTCGACCATGTCGCCTTTGCGATCCCGAAGCGGCGGGACGATCAATTCCAGGACGTTCAGACGAAAGAATAAATCTTCCCGAAAACAGCCGTGAGCGACCATCTCCTTCAGATCCCTGTTGGTAGCCGCCAAAACGCGAACATCAACGTCGATATCCTTCTCGCTCCCCACCCGGCTGATCTTCCTCTCCTGGAGGGTGCGCAACAACTTCACCTGCATCTGCTGGGGCATTTCACCCACCTCGTCGAGCAAGATCGTCCCTCCTTGAGCCGCCTCGAAACGTCCCAAACGCCTTGAAACTGCTCCGGTAAAGGCACCCTTCTCATGCCCGAAGAGTTCTGATTCGAAAAGATTTTCGGGAATCGCTGCACAATTCACGACCACGAAAGGGCCATCTTTCCTGGTGCTGATGAGATGAATCAGTCTCGCCAGGAGCTCCTTGCCTGTACCTGTTTCCCCATGGATAAGGGTTGTCCATTCGGTGGGGGCAACACGGGAGACGAGTGACAGAAGTTCCTGCATTTTTTTGCTCGAACCGATCAAGGCAACCGGCAGGTCCTCCCGGACAACGGACTCGGCAACCTGCTCCGCCTCTATATGGACCAGGACCTCCTGCTCTATCCGGCGAATTTTCAATAAAAGATCGCCGAGATCGACAGGTTTTTCGATAAAATCATCGGCACCCAGCTGCATAACCTTAACCGCTGTCTTCACGCTGCCATAGGCGGTAATCATGATGGCCCGGACCAAGGGGGAAGAGGCCCGCATCTTTTGCAGAACCTCCTCGCCGTTCATGCCCTCCATCCGATTGTCAAGAAGCGCCAGCTGCACCGGCTGGGTTTCAAAGATGCGCAGCGCCTCTCTGCCGCCGGCTGCAGTCAGGATCCGATACCCCTGTCTTTCGAGAAACCCCTGCAGCATATCGCGCTGCGTTTTGTCATCATCAACAATTAATATCTGCATTGTGACCGCCTGTTTTCCGCATTATACTGAAGGACCGGGTGAAAATAAGGGGAGTACTATAGAGAAATAAAAATGTCCGCTTTCCCGGTCCACCCGGCAGGAACACCGCCCTGAATGGGCCTCTGTTATTTTCCTGCTGATCGGCAAGCCTAACCCGGTCCCTTTGCTTTTTCGGGTAAAATACGGCTCGAAGACGTGTTCAACCTCATCGGCTTGAAGGGTGCATCCGGCATTGACAAGCACTATTTCACAGTGATCACCAGACCGGCCGAGGCTGATCCTCAGAAAACCGCCATCGGGCTGGGCCTCAATCCCATTCTTGATCACATTTTCAAAGAGCTGACCAAGAAGATCTTTATCCCCGCTGACAACGAGACTGTTGTCCAGATCGAGATACGCCTGTATTGACCTCTCGTCACACAGGGACTGATACAAGGTCATAACTCTGACAATAAGATCAGCCACGACCAGTGGCTCCAGAGCAAGGTCAAAGGAATGGGTATACCGGCTGAGGCTGGAGATTATCGAATTGCTTCGTTCAACCGCCTCCCGCATACTGAGAATCAACTGCAGGTGATCCCGGCCCAGATTCAATGCCTCTATCTGGAGACGTTGCAGCCCCATGCCGATCGCATTTAACGGATTGCGCATCTCATGGGTGATGGTCTCTGCCGCCCGGCCCAGGGCCGCCTCTTCGTGCTGACGGGCAAGTTTTCGTTCAAATTCACGTGCCTGCTCAACCCGCAGGCGCTGCATTCGAAAGAGCCACCAGGTCGATAATGTTCCACTGATAATAAGGAAGGCCACAAAAATACCGAACTGGCGACGCATCTGCTGCAGGCGTTCGGAAAAGTCGCCCGCCTCCAGTGCGACAACCAGCCTTTTCTCACCCATGGGGAAAATAGTTTTTGAAACCAACCTGTTGTTTTCCCGGGTGAGAACTACGGTGGGAATCGGCGTTGCCGTTTCTGTATGTGTGGGAACGGGCTCAAGACGGATAGAGGCTATGCCGTGGAGTTCACCCAGAAGGCGCAGAAGCCGCTCGACCGAAACCTCCTCTCTGAGATCCTCAAACTCGCCTGTTGCCAGACCCACGATAATGCAGCCAGGTTCAACCGACGGGGTCTTTTCACCTGCAGTCTGCATGGAAAAAACAGAGAGATGTCTGTCGGGCAGTGATGAGAGGGCGCCGGCTGAACACCCCTGTGTATCCGGCAACCATCCCGGCGGGCCGGTCAGATTTTCTTGTCCGCCCCGGCGGATGATCTTGATCCCGGCCAGCCCCGATTCACCGGCGAAGGCGGCCAGTTCGGACTCGGAGAACCGCTCTACCGCATCAAGATACCCTACAAAACGGGCGCTGTTCTCTAGAAATCTTTTAATAACGTTTTCAAGTCCCTTGTTACTGAGGATCACATTGTTGATATTTCGCTCAACCACAGCGGCAAGGATCATTGAATGTTCCCTGGCCTGTTCCCTGAACCTTTGCAAGGCCTGGTGCTCCTGCCAGAAAAAATATCCTATAACTAAAAGTAACAGGGAAATGAAGATAGCAAGATTACTCCTCCAGGTGGGTCTGTTCATTGCCTTCCCCCTTGCCACCCTCCAGGACAATAGCCCGGCCCCATTCTCTGCAGCCTTCGGCGCACACCGGTTGGATCGCCTCTGCCATGCCCCCCTCCCGGACCGCGGATATCGGAGACTATAAAGCTGTCCCCATCCATACGCCCCCATATCCGAACCATTCCGCCCGGAAAGACACATCCCGGAAACACTCGCTCGCCCCTTCCGTTTACCACCAGATTTTCAGCGGATAACCGGGCTGTTATACTCCTTTTTCTTCGCTGGTCGCCCTCGACCTGATCAGCGATGACGGGGAGAAGCTCAATCTCCATCCTGTCAATATCTGCGGAAAGAACCGTTCCGGCAAGGAAATCCTGGGCGGCAACCGAATCAGCACCCCGGAAAATGCAGAAAAACAGAAAAAACAGCGTACACAGGGCAATTTTAGCTTTCATTATCCTCATTGGATTAGCAAATGAAGTCCTCTCTCTTTTTCTCAGATACCGGCAGGCCGCCCTTCTCTTCAGTATTCCACTACCCAATCATAATGAGAAGGCAGAGGTTTCATCGCAATGATCATCACCAATCATTATGCAATAAAAAATCGAGACATGATATCTCTAATCGTCTGCCCCATCGACGATTGATGTGTTTTAATACCTCTAAATTCCAGTCAGCGGTTCACCCTCGTAGTCAAAAATACTCATATGCCGGGGATGAGGCCCCCGGCTGAAGTCTGCTTTAGAACATGCAACCCATCCCCATACCGCGTCCGCCTCTTCGTCCGCCCATCACGCCCATTCCCATACCCATTCCCGGGCCTCCCAGATAGCTGTCGACACCTGCTGCCCTGGCCTTTTCATGCAGGGTTGTCCGCAGATCAAAGAGCTCGCCGCTTACTTTCGACAGCGCCACAGCATTGGGATTGTCACTCTGCATCAGGGCTTGCCCCTCAGTCTGTTTCATTATTATCTTTTTGCGTAACTCCAGGGTATCTGTAAAGAAGGCATCCAGTTTGTCCTGGGTGGCCTTATCCAACTGCTGATACGTCTGCCCCTGCATCTGCCCGTATTGACATCCCATGCCATAGCCTCCGCATCCACGAGCAAGAGCTATTCCGGCTGTTGCAAGAGTGAGAGTGATAACAATTGCTGCAATTTTCTTTTTCATGGTTGTTCTCCTTTTGATTTTTTAGGCCTCGGTGTTCCGTGAAGCGGCTTGCTTGTTTTCTCTTTTGACCTGTCGGGGCCGGTGGACGAACCAGTCACCGTTTCGTCTTCATGTACAGATAATAAAGCAACAAACATGCCAGAAACACATCAGCGACCCAACACATTGAATACCTCATGTGCTGAGAACCCTCTTTCTACCTGCGTTTCAAAATCTGCAGGACTTTATTGGAAATAAGTGCCTGAAAAATGGAATATAATGGTAATGCTTGATGGAATTCGATTCGATTGATCTCAAGGTGGAATACATCGTCACCTGCGGTGGCGCCGGCTTTTCATACTCCATAATCATGGATGCTTCTCGACAAAGACCGTTATCTTCGACAATAACGTCGACACCGATAGTCTGCAGAAAATGGGGAAGGGGATTCAGACGTTGAACTGCGTCGGGGGAAAGGGGCTGATGAATATGTATGGTTTCCAGTTGACACATCCGCCTGAGCGGATTAGATATTTATAGAGCATACCTTTATGTGTTAAACACCACGTACTGCTGAACCGTTTTTCCCCGACTCATTTCTTTTTTAAGGACTCCAATGACTGCTTCAGCAAAAAAGCTATCGTTTATCGACAGATTTTTGACCCTGTGGATCTTCTCTGCGATGCTGGTAGGGGTCTTTGGCGGATATTTCTTCCCCGCAATCACCAAGGTGATCAATGCCTTTCAGGTCGGGACGACCAATATCCCGATTGCCATCGGCCTGATCATGATGATGTACCCACCGCTGGCCAAGGTAAAATATGAAGAACTCGGTCAGGTGTTTAAAAACGGCAGGGTGTTAGCCCTGTCCCTGGTCCAGAACTGGATTATCGGCCCGGTTTTAATGTTTTTACTCGCCATCACCTTTCTTTCCGGGCAGCATGAGTATATGGTCGGTCTGATCTTGATCGGACTGGCCCGCTGTATCGCCATGGTGATCGTCTGGAATGATCTGGCTGATGGCGATACCGAGTATTGTGCCGGACTGGTGGCCTTCAACTCGATCTTTCAGGTCCTGTTTTTTTCTTTCTATGCCTGGATCTTTATCACCGTCGTCCCGCGCTGGTTTGGTCTTGTCGGGGCGGTGGTCGATATATCGATCGGTGAGATTGCCAAATCGGTCTTTATCTACCTCGGCATCCCCTTTCTGGCCGGAATGCTAAGCCGCTTTATCGGGATCAAGAGCAAAGGCAAGCACTGGTATGAAGAAGTCTTTGTCCCGAAAATCAGTCCGTTGACCTTGATGTTTCTTCTCTTCACGATCCTGGTGATGTTCTCGTTGAAGGGCGAGTATATCGTCCAATTGCCCTTCGATGTACTGCGTATCGCCATCCCCCTGACCATCTATTTTCTTGTGATGTTCACCGTCTCCTTCTTCCTTTCCATGAAGGTCGGGGCGACCTACGAGCAGACGACGACACTCAGTTTCACCGCCGCCTCCAACAATTTCGAGCTGGCCATAGCGGTTGCCATTGCCGTGTTCGGGATCAATTCCGGAGAGGCCTTTGCTGCCGTCATCGGTCCCCTGGTCGAGGTGCCGGTCCTCATTGCCCTGGTCAATGTAGCCCTCCGGTTGAAGGCAAAATATTTTCCGTATGAGCAGCGGACCCTCTCCGGGGTCTGTCATGTACGGACAAAGGAGTAGATGTAATGCTGCTTACAGGCTATTCGTTAGAAATATTTCGATCCAAGTGTAATGCGGACGCCCAGAGTTTGCACTGTTTTGCCCACCTTAACGATGATGTAGGAGAGGTTCTTCCCTATCTGAACACTGTCCTCGGCGGCTTCACCTACACCAAGGAGCCGCCTTCCCTGACGCTGAAAAACTCCGGCAAACTGATCACCATCCATCCCCGCAAAATCGCGGTGAATGCCCTGCAGGACGAAGAACAGGCGGAAAAGATCATCGCCTGGCTGCAGCGGGAGATCAACAGTGCCTGGGAGAACCGGGGCGAGATCGAACCGTGCGTTGAAAGCGCCCGGCAGCCGGCCCTGATCGAAGTCCTGAAACTCCTGCCCAAGACCAACTGTAAAGAATGTGGGCTGCCAACCTGCATGGTCTTCGCCGTCCGGGTCATCGAAGGGGTCAAAGACCAGACCAATTGCCCCTCAATGGAAGGAGAAAAGAGGGAGGCTTTGGCCAACTACCTCTCCCAGTTTCACTTCGAGTAATTTTCTTGAGGAAACCCTGTCCGGAAGATCGTCTAATAAGAGCATAAGTCGGAAGGAAATTCCAGAGCCTCCTCGTTCTCCGCCTGTTATCTCCGCGCGCTCTAACCAGATATTTCAATATCCCCTTTCTCTGATTTTCCCCAGCATTGCCTGTTTAAATTCAAAGCGTCTTTCCTCCCGCTGAATCTCCTGGGACAAAAGGGTGACAAGGTCTGCTATCCGTTGCGACGGGAAATTATTTTTATTGAATCCCAGTTCTTCCAAGCCATCCTCTACAATTATCTCGCCCAGCGGCCCGATGGCCAGTGACATGCGGGATATCAAAAAGTCCATAAACTCTTGATCGACTATACTGACAGCCCTTTCTATACTTTCAACCAATCTCATTTTAATGAGTTTGGTAATTGCCTGGCGAATGTCCGCCGAATTGATCCCGACCTTCTGTGACACCTGCACAAGTGTCTTTTTCCCGTCCAGGGCCATCAGGACACTCAGCATTTGTCCCCCAAGAGTTAACTGTCCAAGTTCACCTCGAATAACCGGCTTAAAAACCATCGTTGCTGCGCTACCGTATGACAGATCCATTTCTCCCTCCCCTTTCCGATACTGAACCTCGTAGCCGGCTTCAATAAAAGAGCCTGCTTCCCCCCACCCATATTCTTTTCTGACACAACAACAAGCAACCGCCCCCGGAAGGGCCAGTAATGAATATTATCCATTGTATTGAGTCGTTTTTCATGCACATAACATGCCGGAAAGAGACAATCCTGTGTAAAATTAAACAAATAGACGATTCTAAAAATTATTCATACGAAAATACAACCAGTTAGATGCTGGTCAAAATCGCGATATTTTCTCTGGATGCATGGAGGATCGGATCAATTTGGAATAGTATCACCAGAAAACGGAAACAATATTTCCTGCTCCTGCCTGCTATTTAGATTATAAATATGCATAATTTATTGAATTTATGTATATAATTTCATATATTCCATTTATCAACGGTGAAAGGACTTATCGGCAACGATTTTACATCAAATAGAACTTTTGTGCTCGTATCCGGCTTTTGGCCGCCTTTAATCGCAAAATTCCCAACGTAGCGGTGAACATGTGCCACCCTCCTTCCAACACCTTTGGCCAGTTCGGCCATCATCTCCGTAAGTTTTGCTGCGGCAAATCCCTCTTTGTCCGCAAGTCCTTCTCAGTTAGCGGAGCGCACAAATCAATTGGCCGGATTCTGTTCTTGGCTCTTTCCCAAAAGGACACACTTGCCTTTATGGTTTGATTCCCTATGAATCACAGCTGATTTTTGTTTTGGTGTTTGTCAAAAAGGCGAACAAAGACTCAGGCTCGCTCCATCAGAAAGAATATTTCGTGCAGAAATCAAGATAATATCGTAACTATTTTATAGAGAAAATATGTTTGCTCTTCTCCAGAGCATTTTCTTTCAAGATCCATGAGACGAGCACTAAGGTTGGTTGCTAATTGACCATATGGGTGATATCCAGCCTCTAGGTATCGCTCAAATATACAGGTAACCATCTAGAACCAATCCACTATAAGCACCTTTGGTTTGTCAAGATATGTGGGGGGATGGAGATAGCTGAGAAACTAGGCAATAACTTGTTGGGTATAAATGAAGGAAACGAAATGGCAATCGCTAATTACATTGAAAAAGTTCGACAGGGGCTCCGTGAAGGTCGATTTACTTCAGAGGCGGCTGTATCACAGGGGATACTTTTGCCTGCTTTGCATGAATTAGGATGGCCAGTTTTTGATACATCCATCGTAATTCCAGAATTTTCTGTTGAAGGCCGACGTGTTGATTATGCGCTATGCCATCCTGAAAACCGACCATCGGTATTTATCGAAGTCAAGAAGGTAGGGTTATCCGAAGGAGCAGATCGACAATTGTTCGAATATGCATTCCATCTTGGAGTACCGATGGCGATTCTTACGGATGGCCAAGAGTGGAGTTTCTACCTTCCTGGTGAGCAAGGTCGTTATGATGAACGTAGAGTTTATAAACTTGACCTTTTGGAACGAGATATCACCGAAGCAGAAAGCAGACTCGACAGATATTTAAGCTACAGCAATGTTTGCTCAGGCGATGCACTAAAGGCCGCACGTTCAGATTATCAGAATGTGGCTCGAGTCCGAATTGTTGAAGCAAACCTTCCCAAGGCATGGGAAGGTTTGCTTAAAGATCAGGACTCATTGTTGTTGGATCTGCTTGGTGAAAAGGTTGAAGACCTTTGCGGGTATAAACCTGAATTAGATGTATGCGGTCAATTTTTGGAAATGCAAATTCAGAATAGCAAACATCTTGATAAGTATGAACCTGAAAAAAAACTTCCAATGAAAAAGGGGCAACCATTCAATTCTACGACCGACATAATTCGCACCAGAATTGTTGATAATTTTACTTTCGTATTTAAAGGAAAAGAATTTCCTGCTCGTTCGGCGCGAGAGGTTATGACAAAACTTTTCCAATTGTTGTCTCAGGAGGACAAAGGTTTTCTTGATAGATTTGCATCACGCAAACATGGCAAGAAAAGGCGCTATCTTGCAAAAGACAAACGTGATCTCTACCCTGGTCGTCTTGATTTGGCAGAGCAACATTCTGTTGAAATTGTGGCAGGATGGTGGCTTGGTACCAATTATAGCCGACGGAATATACAAGATATAATCGAATTGGCACTTGAAGTTGCTGGACCACAATTTCGCAACTTAATTAGGGCGAATGTTTTGTGATCGATTGCCCAACCAATCACTCACATAGTAAGGGTCAGGTCTGTCCTTGACTCTTTTTCAAAAAATGCACCAGGTAAAACTGGTGCATTTTCACGTTCTCGGCAAAAGCTTGAGTGAGGAGATTCTATGGATACTTACCCTTTTGATATACACAGCCTAATCAAAATATGTCGTGAAAACGATGTTACGTCAGTAAGCCTTTTTGGTTCTTGGGCGAGAGGAGAAGCAACGGAAAAAAGCGATATTGATTTACTCGTCAAATTTGGGAAGCGAAAAAGTTTGCTGAGTGTAGTGAAATTGGAGCGACAACTGGCAATGGCCTTGGGGAGAAAAGTCGATTTAATAACAGAAGGTGCGTTGAGCCCCTACATTCGAGACAATATAATTCACGATTTGGAGACAATCTATGCCGCGTAGCGATATCGCCTACCTCCGACACATCTTGGATGCAATAAATCGAATAGAAGAATACTTGCAAGGGGTTACAGAAGCGGATTTTTATAACCGATATTTGATCCAGGACGGTGTAATTCGACAAATCGAGATTATTGGTGAAGCGACAAAACAATTGTCAAAGGAAACACGAGAAAATAATTCGCAAATTCCCTGGCGCGATATTGCTGGTATGCGAGACAAGTTGACTCATCACTATTTTGGTGTGGATATGGAAGAAGTGTGGCTAACAGCGCAAGAGGATCTTCCAACGCTCAAGCGGGAAGTTGAGATGATTCTCAAAGCCTACAAGGAATGAGCAAACCATAAAAATGCACCAGATGGACAGGTGATTTAAAGATTAAGGGCCAGATAACTCAGCATGCAAACCGGAAACCTGTTCGCAAACTCATCACCGCCGCTTAAAGGTGAACGCTTCGACACTCTGCTTGCCCACAGGAACCTCGTCATTGAACGAATTGTGAGCTCAGATCGAATTGTCTCAAGCGAGTACGTGCAATCCCAGGATGAATGGGTTGTCCTCCTGCGAGGTGAGGCCGTCCTTGATGTTGCGGAGGAAAATATTGCACTCAAGTCAGGCGACTACCTGTTTTTGCCTTCAACCACGCCACACACATTGTTAAGCGTTTCTGTAGGTGCTCTCTGGCTCGCACTGCACCTGCATGAGAAGAACAGTCATGAATCCAGTTCAGCATTGTAACAATGTCTTCGTCAAGTGCCCGCAATTATACATTTTAAGTAAGAATATTCGTTTTTTTGCAGATGAGGTTTGTTGCCGTGGAGCTCAGTGAAATTGGTTTAGACAAGTGGTTTAAGGATCAGGCCAGTGAGCTCTGTGGTCCCGGCGGGTCTGTTGCCCGGGTGACAGCGGTTGATCGGGACCGATACATCATCAGGAATGAACAAGGGGAGATACCTGCCGAACTCACGGGAAAATTTCTCTACACAGCCGAATCCCCTACCGATTTGCCCTGTGTCGGAGATTGGGTCTGTGTGCACTATCGCGATTCGGGAGCCCAGGCGAGCATCCATCGCATCCTGCCGAGGAAGTCGTTCCTGAGACGAAAAACGTCCGGGAAAAATATCGAATTTCAGATGATTGCTGCAAATATCGATGTGGCCTTTATTGTGCAGTCCTGCCACTTTGATTTCAATGTGCGCAGACTTGAGCGTTACCTCGTCATGGTGAACGAAGGTCATGTAGAACCGCTGTTACTTCTGACCAAGACCGATCTGATCAGTCCGGAGGCGCTGGAGCAATTGGTCGAAAAGATACGTCAGTCGGGAATAGCTGCCGGAATTATCTCTCTTAGCAATGTAACCGGGGAGGGCATTGAGCAGATCCGGGAAATCATGGCCCCAGGGAAGACGTACTGCCTGCTCGGCTCATCCGGCGTCGGCAAAACAACGCTTATCAACCGTCTTATGGGCACTTCCGGATTGGAGACAAGAGAAGTGAGCGGCACGGGGGAAGGCAGACATACGACCACCCGTCGCCAGCTCATCATGCTTGAGCATGGCGGGCTCCTGATCGATATGCCGGGTATGCGCGAACTCGGGATGCTGGGTGTCAGCGAAGGAATAGACGATAGCTTTGCCGATATTCGAGCGTTTTCGAAGAGCTGCCGTTTCACCGATTGCTGTCACACCAACGAGCCGGGTTGCGCTGTTCGGAGGGCCATTGAGCGACACGAGCTCAATGCGGAGCATTTGCAGAATTACCTGAAGCTCAAAAAGGAATCGGAATTTCACGAATTATCGTATGTTGAAAAGCGCAAGAAAGACCGGGCGTTTGGGCAGTTTGTCCATTCCGTCATGAAAACCAGGGGTAAACGATTTGATAAATGATAGAAACGGCAATAAACAAATCGGGAAACGTATGAAAATCAAGAAAACATGGCTCATCTCCTTTTCGCCGACCGGAACTTCCAGAAGCGTTGTCAATGCACTGGTCTCAGGCCTTCGGGGAATTCCATTTGAAAATATTGATCTGACCTCTCCCGGCATGGTCCCGGCCAGGCAGTTCGACCCGGATGAATTGGTGATCATCGGAGTCCCCGTTTATGCAGGGAGGGTGGCGCCCCTTGCAGTCAAGAGACTGGGGATACTGCGGGGCAACAACACACCGGCGGTTATTGTTGTAACCTACGGCAACAGAGCATTCGAAGATGCTTTGATTGAATTGAGAGATATCGCCCTGCAAGCAGCCTTCAGGCCCATTGCCGCCTGTACCTTTATCGGTGAACACTCATTTTCCGGGCCGGAAACGCCGATCGCGGCAGGTCGTCCGGATTCCGGCGACTTGGCAACAGCCGAAGCCTTCGGCATGAAAATCAGCGAGAAACTTGCAGCCCTGGATGATCCCGAAACTGCTCACTGCCCGGAGGTTCCGGGGAATAGTCCCTATAAAAAAGGCATGGGGCCATTGCCTTTTGCACCAGTACTCCTCGAATCGGCGTGCACTCAATGCGCAGCCTGCCTGCCGGTCTGCCCCACCAGTGCGATTTCCCTGGGAACCACGATAGAAGTGGATCACACCCTCTGTATTTTTTGTTGCGCCTGCATTAAAGTCTGCCCGGAGGATGCCCTGATTATCGATGCCGATCCGATCAAGCAGATAAGGCAGTGGCTCTTTGAGCATTGCACGGAGCGGAAGGAGCCTGAGCTGTACTTGTGATGTGCAGGCTTGAAATCATTTATTATCATTGTAGCGGCCTATGCTAACAGGACCAGAGGAGATTCCCGTGAAAACACCTATTCAACCTTTAAAAAAGGTAACACTTTCCCTGATGGCAGGAAGCACGCCTGAAAAATATAACCTGACCGGTTCTCCGCTAGCCTTAGAATTTATCTACGGGGTGGCAAGCGACGGACTCTGTCCGTTCGAATCGGTACTTGGCGATAAACACGAAGGTGACACACTTACCCTCAGCGTATCGGCTGCCGATACTCACGAGTTTTTCGGGCATATTTTTCAATCTCTGCATCAAGTGCTTGGCTTACAGATCATGCCCGCGACGATCCATTTGAAAATCGAGGTAACCGCCGTGGTAGACGCCGATAGCCGGGAAGTGGTGCAGTCTTTGGCCAAAGCATTGGCGCACGGCAGCTGTGGCGGTTCCTGCGGCTGCGGCTGCTGACCGGCGGGGACGATTTCGGACATCAATCAAATTTTTCCGCCTGCCTGTAGAGACGTTCTCTCTCGGCCTCCGGCAAAAGGGCCTTGATGGCCAGGGCGATCAGGATGATGCCGACGATGTCGATGGCCAGCCGAGACAGGGCAAAACGCGTGCCGAGGGCCGAGCACTCAAAGAGGAGCATCGGCACCTTGGTTGTCGACCAGGCCCCGATTAAGATCAGGATGTTCATAAAGCTCGCCCCCTTTTTCATCAGAACGGCGGCTACAGGAAAGGCCCCGTAGAGGGGACCTGCCGCAAAGGAACCAAGAAGAAAGGCCAGAGTTCCGCCTTTGAGGCCCGATCCGGGTCCCATGAAACGCATCATCTGCTCACGCGGTACCCAGACGTCGAGAAGCCCGAGAAGAACAAAGATCGGCGGGATCACAAGCAGCATGGTCCGGGCCTGAAAGATGATGGTCTCGACTGCTTTTGCCTGGTAAGTCGGCAGAAGGAGCAGAAAAAGGATAAATAGTACCGCCGCGACAAGAACAGCTGCATAGCGACGCATGAGCGGTTTCATAGACTCACCACCCAGCCGACGAAGATAGCCGCAATAAGAGAAAAGATATAGGCCAGGAAATTTCGCAGAAAAGCAGTACGTTTGCCGAAGAATTGAATTTCGAGAGGCAGGGTGACAACGCCCACCATCATCAGGCTGGAGACAAAGGCGGCTATCTGAATGACCCCTGCCCCGCCCTGCAAAAGGGCTGCGGCTACAGGAAAAGCGACAAAACCCGGTACAAGTGTCACCGCACCGACAAGAGATGCGGCGAGGACGCCCCAGACCCCGGAGTCCTTGCCGAGAATCAGCGAGATGGTCGGTTCGTCGAGGATGGCAAGGGCAATCGCGACAAGGATGAGGACCACCAGAAACTGAGGCAGGATGCCCTCAAAGGCCTTGAAGGCCTTCTTCAGAGCGACCCGGGTTTTTTCACGATTCTGCAGAAACGACCAGACGAGGCAGGCCCCGGCAATAAGGTAAAGTGCTAATGTATCCATGAGTTGCTTTTTTTAAAACTCTCGTCGCAGAGTGTGCTGTTCTTGGCAGCCCGGAAATTGGGATACCAAAAACTGTAAGGTAATCTTCCCTATCCTATGATTGTCCGATGTGATGACTCAATGCGGGTGGTGTCCTGAAGGGCAGGTACCGGAAACACTCCCCTGCCTGCCCGGCCAGCAGCGCCCTTGTTTGCTTGTATCGTCGGTGTGGCAGACCCCGCTTATATCGCTTCGCTCGACCTGTATGGTCGTGTGGTGAATGTTAAAATCATGATACAGAAACTCGGCTGTCTGATGCAGAAACTCGTCACTGCCGCCATCCTGCATGATCAGATGCGCCGTAAGGACGTTTTCCGTGGTGCTGGCCGCCCAGATATGTAGATCATGGACGTATTGCACCCCGGCAAGTCCGGTCAAATAGTCCAATACAGCTACCGAATCAATCTGAGCAGGCACACCCGCCATGGTGAGATGCAGAGAATCCTTCAATAATCCCCAGCCGGAGAGGATGATGACGAACGCGATGGCGATGGAAATTACCGGGTCAAGAAAATTCCAACCTGTTGCGGCAATAGTCAACCCTGACACAACCACCCCGGCTGAGACGGCAGCATCGGCAGCCATATGCAGGAAAGCCCCTTTGATATTGAGATCATCTTTTCTCCCCCTCATGAACAACAAGGCGGTTGCGGTATTGATAACCACACCGATAGCAGCCACGACCGTGATCGTCATACCGTTTACCGCTACCGGAGAGCGAAGGCGATCTACAGATTCCCAAAGGATGACGCCAATGGCAGCGTACAGAAAAAGAGCGCTGCAGAGGGAGGCAAGGATCGTTCCTTTTTTAAAACCGAAGGTGTGACGGGCGGATGCCGATCGCTTTGCCAGTCTCATGGCCGCCCAGGCAAGGAACAGGGTCATGACGTCGCTTAAATTATGCCCGGCGTCGGCCATAAGGGCCAGAGAGTGGGACATTGCACCATAACCGGCCTCGATTACAACAAAGAGCAGATTTAATATCGTGCCGATTGCAAAAGCGCGATTGAAGTTACTGGAGGCGTGACTATGAGAATGATCATGTGCCATTAGGAACCTCTACAAAATCAAAATGCATTATCTACCTCTTGCTCCACCATAGCAATGTGCTGCTTTCAAATGTCAACGGGAACAGAGAAAATGTACTGGAATCCTGCGGGAAAATCATCCGGGATTTTCCGGGGTCTCTAAAGATTCCGGCAGGGTCTGGACAAAGGTCCGAATCTCATCACGGACCCGGCGATAGCAGTTGCGCTGCTCCTCTTCGCTGGCCCCTTGAGCGGCAAGCGCCTTCGCCAGCGCCGGAGGGTCGTTGAAACCGGCATGCAGCACTTTTTTTGCCCCCGGAAAGAGGGGGCAGGACTCGCGGGCGTTATCGCAGACGGTGATAACAGTGTCGAAGGCAATATGTATAAGGGTATTAACATGTTTCGAGGTCTGTTTTGAAATATCGACTCCAGCCTCTGCCATGACCTCAACCGCTATCGGATCAAGACCGTGGGTTTCGATCCCAGCGGAAAAGACCTCCACCAAATGGCCTTTGAGTTCCCTGGTCCAGCCTTCCGCCATCTGGCTGCGGCAGGAGTTGCCGGTGCAGAGAAAGAGAATCCTGATTCTTTTTTTGATATTCATTTCCTGCCTCAACTTCTATTATGGAAGTGCTCGTCCTCATTGTTGAATTTCTGCTCACGCCTGAAAAAAAGGTTTGACGATAAAATACACACCGAGCAGGGCAATCAGCGCCCCTGCCAGATGCCGAAAAAACCTGCCGCCCTGCTGCCAGGCACTGTTGGCCAGCAGGCGTTTGACCATGGCGGTCGAACTGCCCGCCACCACAATAGGAAGGCAGTGGCCGATACCAAAGAGCAGGATAAATACCACGCCGGTGAACATCCGGGACTGCACGGAGATAATGGCCAGGATCGGGGCCATAAAGCCGAAGGTGCAGGAGCCGGACAGAATGCCGTAGGCCAGACCGAGGATAAAGGCCCCGGAAAGTCCCTTCAGGGTCAATCGGGCCATCAGCCCACCGGAGAGCGAACACTTCGCCACCCCGAGCATATCGAGAGCAACCCAGAGCAGCAGTAGACCGACGGCGATGGTCCAGTACGGCCCCACATCGCCCAGCATTCGGCCAAGCAGGGAACAGACGAGACCGATCAGGGCAATGGTAATGAAGAGGCCGGTGGTAAAGACAACGGCATAAACCGTCGCTTTTCGCCCTTCAAGCAAATGGTTCTGACCGCCGACATAGCCGACGATGAGTGGAATGGAGGCCAGATGACAGGGGCTGAACAGAACACTGACCATACCCCACAAGAAACAGCCAAGGCCCCCGAGCAGAAGGCCCTGGCTCATCCAGGAGTTGATGGCAAGAAAGATCTGATCCATGGATTATTTGACCCCGAGTTTTGTCAACTCAGCAATAATGGCTTCCTTTTCGAGAAAGCCTTCATGTCGGGAAATTTCTTTGCCTTGGGCATCATAGAATATCTGGGTGGGAATAAGCTTTATTCCATATTTCTGACCGGCCCCCCGATTCACCCAGACATCGATAAAGACGATGGCGGCCCGGTCCTTATATTCCTTTTCCAGCTCCTCCATGATCGGTATCATCATCTTACAGGGTATGCATTCCTTGGCGCCGATATCAACCATAGTCACCTTACCGGGGACGGGAGCCTGTGGCACTTCTGCTTCAGCGGTAAAGGATCCTGCGATCGATGCCAGCAAAAAACATCCTGAAAAAACAATGGTCTTGATCATTGTTTTAATGGAAAATATTTTCAATTCCGGCTCCTCTCATTAAAGATATGTTTTCGCCTTACGGGTGACCTCGGCGATAGATTCGGCATCAACTTCAGTTTTACCTTTTTCAAAACCAAGATCGGCAAGTCGGAGATGGTTGAATTGTTTGAAGCCCGCCTCTTCCAGGGATTTTTTCGTGCAATCAAGGGCGCAGCCGTCGATCGCTAAAATAGAGGCAGCGGCCTCGGTTGACTTCATAATGCCGCTGACCCGGCCGCCTATCCCTGCCAGGCAGAACATCTTGTCGGCCCCTTCCCGGTTGAGTTTTCGGGCCACTTGATCGGCAAGTGCTCCGACATCGGCGGCGCCGGAGCAGGAGAATATCAACTTAGGCGCGGTATTACAGGCACAGCCGCAACTTGTCTGTTTCGGAATCATATTTACCTCCATTAGTTTAAAGACTTATTGAAAAATAAGTGCTGTGCTGAAGTTTTTAATTCTGCGACTCTCCAAACCGGCAGAGAACACAATGGTGTACTTCAGCCTATCCATTCTTCAACTTCACTTTGCTTGGGGACACGGCCAGTGCACTTGACCTTTCCGTTTACAACTACTGCAGGAGTTGAGAAAATACCCAGCTTGGCAATCTCTTGAAAGTCTTTCACTTTGATGAAGTCAGCCTTGACGCCTTTGGCAGCAATTGCAGCCTCAACTACCTTTTCCGCCTTTTCACAGGAGGCACACCCAGGTCCACATACCTTAATTTCCATTAGTTTCCTCTTCTTGCAAATCAGATAATTAAATTAAAGAGATATCCGGTAAAAATGATACCGCTTCCCACAACGATTATGAAAACAGCAATCAAGGGTGGTTTAAGGACCTTGCGCAGGATGATCATCTCCGGCAAAGAAAGCGCGATCACGCTCATCATAAAGGCCAGCACTGTGCCGAGTGCTGCCCCTTTCCCGAGTAACGCCTCAACAACGGGAACAATACCGGCTGCATTGGAGTACATGGGAATACCCACCACTACTGCCGCAGGTACCGACCACCACGCCTGCTTGCCCATGATCGAGGCCATGAAATCCTGGGGCACATACCCATGAATCAAAGCTCCGACACCGATTCCGGCGATCACATAGATCCACACCTTACCTACGATGTCACGAACTGCCTCCTTTCCCCGGTCTAGCCGATCACGCCAACTGAGTTTTTCTTCATCGACAGCGGCTTCACCGGCCCTCAATTCCTGCACCCAATCCTCAATCCAGTTTTCGAGCTTCAACCGGCCGATTATCCAACCGGCAACAATTGCGATGAGCAAGCCGCTGCCGAGATAAATGGCCGCCACCTTCCAGCCAAGCAGCCCATAGAGAAGAACCAGGGCAATCTCGTTGACCATAGGCGCAGCTATCAAAAAAGAAAAAGTTACTCCCAACGGCACGCCAGCCTGCACAAAGCCAAGGAAAAGAGGCACTGCCGAACAGGAACAAAACGGGGTGACAATTCCTAGGGTTGCAGCCATCACGTTTCCTGCAGTTTCACGTTTTCCTGCCAGGTATTTTCGAGTGCGATCCTGGGTGAAAAATGAGCGAATCATACCGACAACAAACACTATCAGGGTCAGCAGCATCATGACCTTGGGCGTATCATAGGCAAAGAACTGAACAGCGTCGCCAAGATGGCTTCCTCTTTTGATCCCAAACAATGAGTAGGTCAAGAGTGAGGAGAATGGCTCCAGTTGCTTGTAAACGACAAACCAGATGACAAGAATGATCAAGCCAATGATGCTGATCCTTACCAAATGAGTACTTTTTTTCACGGCCACCTGGCCGGTTACCGGTTTTGCTCAACCACAGCCGGGAAATTGTATCGGTTCCATATAAATTGACCTCAGTTTGTAAAGTTATAATTTCGCAGGAATTTGGTATCAGGCAGATATTTTTATATTTGTTTTATTGGCAAAATAACCATTTATTAAACAACAAAGAAGCAATTCCCTTTTACTTCAGCAGCTCAATATGTGTCTGGGCAGTGGCCTGAAGAACGGCCTCGACACAGGGCATAAAATTCAGGATACAGGGGACCTTCAGCTTGTAATACACTTGTTTACCACGCTTTTCATCGATTACCACCCCTGCCTGTTTAAGGACGGTCAGGTGCTTTGAGATGGTCGAGAAATCGGCATCGATGTTTTCGGCCAGTTCACAGACACACTTTTCACCATCGGCAAGCTTCTCGGCCATCCATAAGCGGGTTGGATGGCCAAGCGCCTTTAAGATATTGGCCTTTGCCTCGATAAGTGCCCTTTCCTTTTCAGTCATATGTATCTCCTTGTTGGTTATATGGTAAAACGACCATGCGTTATTGTCAAGGAAAATCATTGCGTATAAACTCTGTGAATAATGGCACGGAGATTGTCAGTAGTCATGTCAAGTTGAGACACATGGAAAATTGGTTTCTGTTCTATATGGCAATATTTAAATACTGATAGTCTGGAAACTTCAATAATCCTTGCCTAGCAAAAAAACATATTACCTCTCTCGGTTATTTTCTTGTAACCGCCAATTAAACCCCAGTCACCAGCTGTCCCAGGTCCAGCTCAGCGACGCTGAGGTTTTGCGGCAGTAGTTTTCTGTAATCATCTTCCGTCATGGCAAACGGGAGTTTTTCAAAGAGATAGCGAAGGTACTTATAGGGTTCAAGACCGTTTGCCTTGGCGGTCTCAATCAGGCTGTATAAGCAGGCGCTTGCCGCCGCGCCTGCCGGTGTTCCGGCGAAGAGCCAATTCTTTCTGCCGACCACAAAAGGCCGGATGGCATTTTCAGCAGCATTATTATCCGGGGTGGCCACTCCATGGTCACAATATTCGACCAGACGATGCCACTGCTTGAGCGTATAATTCACGGCTGCACCGAGAAGACTCTTGGGGGCAACATGCAGCGATTTCTTGCTGAGCCATTTAAAAAAATCATCAAGGATCGGCTTGGATTTCTCCTGGCGTAAAATACGCATTTGTTCCGGTTTATACCCTTTCTTGCTCCCCTCGTGCTCAACGGCATAAAGTTTTCGAATATAACCCAAGGCTATATCCACACTGCCGGTCTTGTTGCCTTTACCGCTGCCTTTCTCCGCTTCCATAAATTTGCGACGCGCATGCGCCCAACACCCGGCATGAAAAACATGCGGCAGCTTATCGAGAAAATCATAACCGGCATAGCCGTCCGTCTGCACGACACCTTTGTATCCCTTCAGGAATAAAGCGGCAATGTCTCCCGAGCGGCTGGGGGCATAATGATAAACAAAAGCCGGATTTTTGGGCGGACCTCCACGGAAGATCCACATATATGACTTCGTGGTCGGCGCCCGGCCCGGCTCAGCCAAAACTTGCACAGTTGTTTCATCAACATTGATGAGTGGACCCGAGCGGATCTGATCCTTAAGCATGTTCAGCAGCAGTTCGCAGGCACGGGCTGCTTTCATCGACCAATTGCACATGGTCGCCCGAGGAAAATCCACACCCAAACGGCTGAATTGCCTCTCCTGCCGGTAGAACGGCAGGGCGTCACAAAACTTGGCCGTAAGAATATGGGCCAGAAGCCCTGCAGTGGCGATACCTTTTTCAATGATCTGCTTCGGTGCCGGGGCAATCTTGACCGCCGGCCCCTCGGTTTCTATGCCCTCGCAGTGCTTGCAGGCGTATTTCGGCCTGATATGCCGGATAACCCGAATGACGGCAGGGATGATATCCAGCTTTTCCGAAACATCCTCGCCGATCCTGCTCATCTCACCGCCGCAGGTGCAGACCTTTTCCTCTTCCGGAATATCGTGCACCACTTCAACCCGGGGAAGATTCTCGGGCAGCTTCTTCCGACCTGCTTTCTCCCGGGTATAGGCTGGGACTTCTACTTCTTGCGTCTCCGGCTCAATCTCGGGCTCCGGCATATCAAAGAGCGGCAACTGAACAGATGATGGATCTATCTTGCCCTTCTCGCTCTTCTTGCCGAAGATCCTGGCATAGAGCAAACGGATCTGCTCGCGAAGAAGGTCATTCTCCTGCTCATAGCGGTATTGAGTACTTTGCAGTTCTGCTATGATCCGCTTCAGTTCCTGCGGGTCATCCGGTAGTGTGGAGGTAGTGTTTATCATGGTGGAAAACACTACCACATAATATCGGATAAATCAATATTAATATAATAATATCAACTTATTGATTCAATCTACTCAGGACACCGAATTGTATGGCAACTGCCGGTGCGCCTGCTTCAAATCCAGGCCATGCAACAACCACCCCAGGGCCGTCTGACTGATCTCGATGACCTCCTTCTCCGATTCCGGCCATCGGAATATTTCCTTTTCCAAACGTTTCATCCACAGACAGAAACCGTTCCGGTCCCAATAGAGTATCTTCACTCTATCCCGCTTGCGGTTGCAGAATGCGAACAGACTGCCGGTAAACAGGTCGAGCCGGAAATGTTCCTCTACAAGCAGGGCCAGACCGTTGATCGATTTGCGCATGTCCGTTACCCCGAGCGCCACATAGACCTTCACTTCAGGAGCTGATGTCAGCATCACAACTCCTCCAGACTCAGAATCAATTTCTTCAAGGTCGTCGGAGAAAAATCCTCCTCGATCTCAATGGTGAATCTCTTCCCCTGCAACGTCAGTTGCAGGGATGCATGGTCTGGCGTTACAACGGGATTTGATAAAACCAGCGGAAAAAAGTTCAGCGCCCCCCTTGATGATCTGCTGTTTCTTCTCTTCCAATAACCGAAACTCTTGATCGGCAGAGAATTCCTCCGGCAATATTCAGCCTGACTCAAACCGCTCTGCCGCCAGGATTCGATATGACCCTGCCAATATCGACGCTTTTCCTCTCTGCTTTTGATCTTCTTGTTCTTCATCTTGCCTC
>CAIUQR010000034.1 GCA_903901335.1 uncultured delta proteobacterium
TCAGTTATATCGAAGTCTATTTTAACCGTAAAAGGAAACATTCAACGAACGGATATATGGCACCCGCACTTTTCGAACAGAAATGGTGGGGAAAAAGGAAATTAGCTTAACTGAGACTCCACTTTATTATTGCAAGATCAAAGGCCACACTCCCGGCAGTAACCAATCTTAAGCAGGCCGAACCATTCGCTGTATTTTTCAGTCACGGCCTCTATCGGTTGAAGAAAAGCGCTCTTGAAGCCGATGAAGCATATTTAAAGAAAAATCCAACAGATAAAGGCTATTTCGGGGATGGTGTCTCTTGTATTGATAATCCGGAGGGATACACGTCCTACTCGATAAAAAAGGTACTGCATCTTGCTCCCAATGTCGCGAAAATGGAGGTTCATTTTTCGTACGTTGATAAACGAAATCCCAAGGAATGGTCCTCTATATGGACAAATATGCTCCTTTTTACCCTAGAAAATAAGAGGTGGATGATCGACGATATCGAGTATCGAGATGGAGACAGAATTCCTTCGGATCTCAAGAAGGTTATTGAAGATAGTAAGGAGTAGCCAAAGGGAAGATGTGTGGGAATTATACTTCGTTAAATCACCCACTGGAGGGGCTTTTCTGTCAATCGATTTGCCCAGAAAGCATAAGTTCCCTATACCATGCGAAAAAACACGATTGTCCCCTGACCCCCATAAGGAGGCGCTAATTGGAAAATCTATCTAAAATCTTAGGGCAAATTCTTCTTTATATCTCTACCTATCCTGTTACGCTCTTTAATATATTGCTCTTCCCATCCAAGGTATTAGGAAAACAAAAGATTTCTTCCGTATGTCCGCCGAGTAACGCACTGATTATCAGCTACTTACTGATTGGGGTTGTCTGGCCCTATAGTAACTATGACCGAATTGAGATTATCGTTTTTTCTTTTATAGCGATGGCTTTTATTGTTGGTATTCAATGGGCACTGACATCTCGAATATTTCGTCTCCAAAATGATGGAACTTCTAGTTTCAACCATATGCAATTGCTTTTTTATCCTTACAGTTGGTTTTTACTAATAAGTGCAATATCATTCCCATTTACTAAAGCTGCTTATCAGCAAGTACCTATTATTTCTACTTTTTATCTTTTATCCTTTTTCACTAACATTTTTATTTATTCATGGGCAATGTTTAACGTTTTCAGAATTGGATTCGATGTATCCTTCCTCAAATCAATATTAGCTGCAATTATATGCTTGGTTGTGTTTTTTGTTTTAGCATTTCTAATTATGATGCTGATTAATTCAGGGGTGTTATTTCAGAGGGTTTAGATGATAGGGTAATGAATTGGGGGAGGATTTTCTGTAACACGACACTTAATTCCATTGAGAAAATGCACTAAACAAGCCTATGATATTCATGTTCGTGATGTTTTCCGGCTATTTTGTTTACAAAAGGGAGGTTGCTTTGAATTTCTTAAAAATCCAGATATCCGATAGATTGTTCCCAATGTGAAGAACGTTTGGAAATAGTGCGCTACGATATCAACGGATTATTGATAATATCAACAATTTTAACAAGATGCTGCATTTTAGTAGGTATCCTCTACGGTCTGGTATTTTTCATGGCCCTGGCAAAACCTGCGGCCGAACGTTCGATGATCTTTTCGTCGGTGCAGAAGGCGAGCCGAAAATGACCCGAAAGGCCGAATCCGACACCGGGGACCGCCAGGATCTTCTCCTCCTGCAGCAGAGAACAGAAGCGGACATCGTCTGCGATCGGTGATTGCGGAAAGATATAGAACGCCCCTTTGGGCGGGATGAACGTGTACCCGGCGTCCTGCAGGAGCGAGCAGAACTTCTCCCGGCGTCTCTCGTAGATGGAACTGTCCACTGAGACCTGCTGGAGCCGGGCCACGACCCGCTGCATCAGGGCCGGGGCGTTCACGAATCCCAGGATGCGGGTGGCAAGCGTCATAGCGTCCAGGAGCAATGCCTTATCGACCAGCTCGGGGTGTACGGCCAGATAACCGATCCGCTCTCCCGGCAGGGAAAGGTCCTTCGAATAGGAGGAGAGAACGATACTGTTTATGGAGGATTTGAAGATGCTCGGGACGGTATGGTCTTCGAAGACAATCTTTCGATACGGTTCGTCGGCGATGATATAAATGGTGGTGCCCAGCCGGGCGCCGGCCTCTTCCAGGAGCCTTCCCAGGGCCATGAGCGATTCCTGGGTGTAGATCTGCCCGGTGGGGTTGTTGGGGGAGTTGATGATGATCGCCCTGGTCTTCCTGGTGATTGCCTCTTCGATTGCAGCCAGGTCCAGGTTGAACTGATCGTCCGTCTTGACCACCTTGCTGATGCCGCCGTGGTTATCCACATAGAAGTTATACTCGACGAAGTAGGGCGCCAGCAGGATCACCTCGTCGCCCGGGTTCAGCAGGGACTTCAGCAGAACATTTAAAGCCCCGGCGGCGCCGCAGGTCATCAGCATGTCGCTGTGATGGACGGGGATGCCCTGTTCCGCCGACATCCTGGCAGCGATCACCTCGCGCACCCATGGGTAGCCGCTGTTGGGCATATAGGCATGGACGCCGGGCGTGGTGTCCGCCGCCAGTTCGCGGAGTATCTCGTAGAATTGCTGCGGCGGAGGCACATCGGGGTTGCCGAGGCTGAAATCGAAGATATTTTCCGTCCCGAATTCGGCCTTCATCTTCGCCCCTTGTTCAAACATCTTTCTGATCCATGAAGATCGTGTCGAAAAACCTCTCATTTTCTCAGAAACAGGCATTGGGTTCTCTCCTTACGCTTGATTGATCTTTTTGAAATAATCGTAGGCGGCGTTGATTTCCTTCATCTTTTCCTCGGCGACTTTCTGGAACTCGCCGCCGAGATGGCGTACCTTATCCGGGTGATAGGTCATGCTCAGCTTCCGATAGGCCTTTTTGATGGTCTCCATGTCGGCCCCCGGCTCCAGGCCGAGGACCGCATAATACTGATCGGCGGAATCGCGGGAGGTCGCGGCCGTCCGCCGTCCGCGATACATATATTTCGCCTCGATGGTGCGCTGGTCATAGCTGGAGATTTCCAGATAACGGGCGATATTACGGGCAATCTGCAGTTCGTTTTCCGGGACGGTGGTCTTGGTATAGAGGATCTGGTAGATGAGTTCCAGCAGGATCAGCCGGGGCTCATAGGCAAAGGTGGCGCGGAATTCCTGCAGGAGCGACTCCAGAGTCACACCGGTGGAGATGGCCTCCTTGATAAGATCCTTGACCCAGAGCATCTGGGTCTGCGTGTAATGCAGGTTGTACTGGAAAAAATGCTGGATTGTCGAGATCTCTTCCTTGGTTACCTGACCATCAATTTTGGCGATATTGATAAGAATCTGCACGAGCAGCCAGACAAAGCGATTATGGCTCTCGGTTTGTGAGGATTCGTAGGAGGAGACCTTCTTCTGGATCCAGTAGGTAACCCCCCAGAAAAGACCGATAAAAACAAGCACTCCGGCCAGTCCCGAGAAAATAAGGGTCCCCAGGAAGTTGATCAGGCCGCGGGCGCCTCCCGAGAGAAAGATGAGAAGAAGAAGGATCAGCAGGCAGCCGCCGCATCCCGGTTGTTCGCGTTTTTGGTAGTCCATGATTCTGTGTTGGTGTTAAGCAGCCGGTTGGGTGGAATCGTCTGCCTTTTTCTGGAAAAGGGCCTCGATGAATTCATCGGGATCAAAGTCACGCAGATCCTCAAGTTGTTCGCCGATACCGATAAAGCGGATCGGAATTTTCAGGTCGCGACAGATGTTGGCCACAATCCCCCCCTTGGCCGTACCGTCGAGTTTGGTCAGGGTGATGCCGGTAACTTCCACCGCCTCATTGAATAATTTTGCCTGGGAGATGCCGTTCTGCCCGGTTGTTGCATCAATGACCAGCATGACCTCGTGGGGGGCACCCGGAAGTTGTTTGCCCATAACCCTTTTGATTTTCCGGAGCTCCTCTATCAGGTTGGTCTGGGTATGAAGGCGGCCAGCCGTGTCGACGAGAACCACATCATAGTTTTCAGCTTTGGCTGTGGCCAGGGCATCGTAGACGACGGAGGACGGGTCGGCCCCATCCTTGTGAGAGACGACTTTTATATTATTCCGCTCTCCCCATATCTGGAGCTGGGCTACCGCTGCCGCCCTGAAGGTGTCAGCTGCAACCAGCATCACCGACTGGCCGGAAGAGAGGAACTTATGTGCGATTTTGCCGATAGTCGTGGTCTTGCCGACCCCATTGACACCGATGACCATGATCACAAAAGGACCGCTTTCGGGCATAACCAGTTCGGCTGGTCTGGTAGAATCGGTGATAAATGAGCGAATCTTTTCCTTCAGGACTTCTTTTAAGAGTGCGGGATCCGACAGCTCTTTGCGTTTGACTCTGCGCCTGGCATGATCGAGCAGTTCGGTCGTGGTGGTGACACCAAGATCTGCAGTGATAAGAAGCTCTTCCAGGTCGTCCAGAAGTTCGGTGTCGATCACCTTTTTCCCAAGAAACAGCGTATCCATCCGGTAGATTAACGAATCACGAGTCTTTGCTAAGCGCTCGGACAGACGTTTGAACATCGAGGTTGAATCCGGAACCGGCTTTGCTGTAACCGGTCCCTCAGTGACGGGACTGTCTTTCTGATCGTGTCGTTCCGGCGGTTGTTCCCGGGCTGATGGAGTTTCCGGGATGTGAGTTTCCTCTAAAGATGGTTGATCTGCAGGTAAATCCTGGATAGGGAGAGTCGGAGCTTCTTTTTTTGTAAATTTTTTCTTAAACCAACCGAGCATAAGTCTCTATCCTTTTTGATAGCAATCTATTATTCTAAAACTTTTGTTTTGGCGCTTGAAAGGGGATGCTGTTTCAGGAATCTATCATAGTACGGTCTGCAGGATAAGAAAGCAACAAAAACAGTGGTTGCACGGTAGAGATCATCCTCTTGAAAACGGAACCTGCAAGAAGAGCAAATCCTTGCTGGGATGGAAATAGTTTGCATTTCAAGACATTGACCTTACTGTAGAGAATGGCGGAGTTTTGTTGGATATGTCAATGCTGAGAAAATACGCATTTTTCTATTAATATTCAATTGTTGAAGTTTATTTTATTGAGGAGGAAAGAGAATGGCATCATCTTGCGGAGGGTCTCACGGGACCCCGGAAGCACAACAGGCCGCGATGGCCCAGCAGGAAAACGCGATCACCCGGTCGCTTGGAAAAATCAAAAATAAGATCCTGGTCATGAGCGGCAAGGGCGGTGTCGGAAAATCTACGATATCGGTCAATTTGGCGCTGTCTCTTGCTGCCAGAGGACATAAGGTCGGGTTGATGGACGTCGATCTCCACGGACCGGATGTGGTCAGGATGCTCAATATGAAAGGTGTCCTTGAGCCGCCCACGAGTCCGGACGCGCTGATCCCGCCGCTCAAATACAATGACAATCTGAAGGTGGTTTCACTCGAATATATGATGAGGGACAGAGACGAGGCCATCATCTGGCGGGGACCGCTGAAAATTCAGGCGATCAGACAGTTTGTCTCGGATATGGATTGGGGTGAACTCGATTATCTGGTTATCGATGCCCCTCCCGGGACCGGTGACGAGCCGCTTTCCGTTGCGCAGACCATTCCCAATGTGAAGGCGGTGATTGTCACCACTCCACAGGAGGTCGCCCTTGCCGATGTGCGCAAGTCGATCAGTTTCTGCAAGACAGTCGGTGTCGAGATTGTCGGGGTTGTCGAAAACATGTCCGGTTTTGTCTGCCCGCACTGCCAGGGGACAATCGATATCTTCAAATCAGGCGGCGGGGAAGAGGTTGCCCGCGATTTCGATCTCCCCTTCCTTGGCAGGGTTCCGATGGACCCCAAGGTCGTCATTGCCGGTGACGATGGCGTGCCGTATCTCTCAACCGACGCCGGCAGCCCGGCTGCGAAGGCCTTTGCCGAGGTCGTCAGCGCCATTGAGATACGCAACCCCGCCAAAGGTGTAGCTCCTCCGCTGAAGATGGCGGAAATGGGCAGTAGCTGCGGTTGCGGCAGCGGTGGGTGCAATCCGACGAAATGCGATTGTTGATAATCCTTAACCTGTCGTGGGAAATCTATGATATTAAAACAACTTACAGTCGGCTCCATGGGAGTATGCTGTTATATTATCGGTTGTGAAAAGACGAAAAGAGGGGCCATTGTTGATCCCGGTGGCGGAGAAAAAACGATTCTGGCGACAGCCAAGGAAATGGGACTTGGCATCGATTATATTATCGCCACCCACGGTCATCCCGATCATGTTTGCGGCAACCGGATCATCCAGGAGGCAACCGGCGCCAAGATAGTGATGCACGAAGATGATGCTTCCTTTTTTTTCAAGAAAGAGATCCAGAACTATTTTTCCATGCTCGGCCTGGAAGCGTCCCCCCCGGTCGATATCATTGTGAAGGATGGGGAAAGTATCACAATCGGCGAGGAAGAGTTGCGGGTGATCCATACCCCGGGGCACACCCCGGGAGGTATATGTCTCTATAATCCTCCCGATCTGATCACTGGAGACACCCTTTTTGTCGGTGGTATAGGCCGGACCGATTTCCCGGGCGGCTCGCATCAGCAGCTGATCGATTCCATTCTCGGCAGATTGATGATCCTGCCCGACGAGACCGTCGTCTGGCCCGGACATGGTTATGGCGGGAGCAGATCCACTCTCGGCGAGGAAAAGAGGGAAAACCCATATATCTGTTGAACGTCATTCGAGTATTATATGCGAGAAATTGTTCTAGGTACTGCGGGTCATGTCGACCATGGCAAAACGAGCCTGATTCGTGCCCTGACCGGCATCGAAACCGACCGTTTGAAGGAGGAAAAAAAACGGGGCATCACCATTGAGCTCGGATTCGCCTATCTCGATCTTCCCTGCGGCCACAGGCTTGGTATTGTCGATGTCCCCGGCCATGAGAAATTTGTCAAGAATATGGTGGCCGGGGTAACCGGTATGGATCTTCTGGCCTTCGTTATTGCCGCCGACGAGGGGATCATGCCGCAGACCCGGGAGCATTTCGAGATCTGCAGACTGCTTGGGGTTAAACAGGGATTGGTGATCCTGACCAAGATCGATATGGTCGATGGTGACTGGCTGGAGATGGTGGAGGAGGAGGTCCGCGAGTTCTGTACAGGCAGTTTTCTGGAGGGCGCCCCGATTATCCATGTTTCTTCGACCACCGGCGAGGGTATCGATCAGGTGCGGCAGATCCTGGACGATTTTGTCAGAAAACAGAATTTTGTTGAGGCGTTCGGTCCTTTCCGGCTGCCGGTCGACCGCGTCTTTGCGATGAAAGGATTCGGGGCCGTTATCACCGGGACGTCTATTTCCGGCCGCATTGCGGTTGGTGATGAACTTCGTTTCTACCCGACGGATCTGGTCACCAAGGTCCGTGGAATTCAGGTCCATTCCCAGGCCGTCGAAGAGGTGGAGGCCGGGCATCGCACTGCGATCAACCTGCAGGGGGTGGATACGGCCCAAATAGAACGGGGGATGGTGGCGGCTCCTCCGGGGGCGCTCCAGCCGAACTATATGCTTGATTGCCAATTCCTCTATCTCGCCTCGAACCAGAAACCGATAAAACACCGGACCAGAGTGCGTGTCCATCTGGGAAGTGCCGAGTTGATCGGCAGAATTTCGCTGCTTGACAGAGATGAGGTCAAACCGGGAGCGGAGGTGGGAGTCCAACTGCTTCTGGAGACCCCGGTGGCTGTATGGCCCGGTGATCGCTATGTGATCCGCAGCTATTCACCTGTGGCAACGATCGGTGGCGGGATGGTTCTCGGAAATCTGTCTCCGAAGAAACGGAGGCGGGCAACAGACCGTGATCAGGACTATAATCGGAATATTCTCGGTATCCTGCAGAACGGCAGTCTCGAAGACAAGATCCTTTTTTTCCTGGAGGAGAACGGTACGAAAGGGCTCAATTTCGATGAACTCGCTATTCGTCTCGGGCTGTTCGGCAAGAATCTGAAGAAGATCCTGAACGAACCGATATCTTCCCGCCGGATCGTCGTGGTTGATTCGGCAAGCCAGCGCTATCTCGCCCGGTCTGTGGCCGACCGGTTTACGGAGGCGATTGTCGCTAACCTCACTGCGTATCATCGTGATAATCAACTCCAAGGCGGCCTTTCCAAAGAGGAACTGCGGTCGGGTCTGGGCAAGGGGGTTGATCAGAAGGTCTTTAATTTCTGCCTGAATGAACTGCTGAAAAAAGAAACGGTTATTCAGGAAGAATCCATGGTTCACCTTGCCACCCACAAGGTGGCGTTGAAGAGTGATGAGAAGAAGCTGCGCAATGACCTGGAGGCCTGGTACAAGGAGAAGGGGCTGTCCACCGCCACAATCAAGGATACCATGGACCAGTTTCATGAATATCCGGAAGGCATGATCAAAGAGGTCCTGGCGCTGTTACTCCGGGATGAAAAGCTGATCAAGATCAGCGAGACGTTATATTATGATGCGGCGATGATCAATCGTCTGCAGGGTGATCTGATTGCCTTCGTCGAGCGGGAGGGCGAGATAGATGCGCCGGGCTTCAAAAATCTCTCCGGTCTGACCAGAAAGTTCTCAATCCCGATCCTGGAATACTTTGACAGGATCAAGTTAACGATCCGGGTTGGCGATAAACGGATATTGCGAAAAAAGGCGTAACTTCCATTCTTGATGGAGTAATCGGGGAGGCCGTTTTCTGGTTTCCCTTCTAGGACTTCCGCCAGCCGATGCGAAGAAAACAACGCGTACCGTCCTGGACTCGGAAATCGTGATCGATACGCAATCCAACGATCGCAATAACTTTGCCTTCCGATACGAGGGCCGGGGAAAAACGCCGATCCTGGCGGGGAATTTTGGCGTCAGTCAGGAAGCGATTGATTTTCTTTCTTCCCGTGGCCCCCAAGGGTCTGAACCGTTCTCCCGGCAGCGGGTTCCGCAGCAGCAGGGGGAAGGTGATCCGATCCGCATCCAGCAGGAGTTCGTTGTCGTGTAATATGCCAGGCGTTTCCGGCTGCACGGTCACCGAAAGGACATGGCCGGCAATAGGGAAAATGCCTGGTCCTTCCACCGTCAGAGAAAATGCGGTGTTTTCCAGCCCGCTTCCCCTGAATCCTTCCCTGCCGGCGGGATGGGAAAAAAGAATCTCTTCGTTTCTCTTCCAGACCCGTAATCCAAGCCCAAGATGCGTTTCAGATCCATTGCCGCCATCCTTGATCAGATGGCGGATCTGCTCAATCTGACGAAATCCCGGTCGTGTCAGCATCATCCAGCAGACCTTCTCCAGGACTCTCCGCTGCAGGGCCAGATGGCAGTCAAGGAAAGATCGGGCGTTGATCCTGATCGTTTCAGGACACGGCTCGGTGCCGGAAAGCCGGTTTCCACTTACCTCGACCAGGTGTCTGAATACATCCTCCGTAAGCTGCTCCAGAAGTTCCTCTTCAGACTTCAGTATTTCCGCTGTCTGCAGCAGGTTTTGACGGATCGAGGTGTTGAAGTTCTGCTCAAGATACGGCAGGAGATCAAGACGGACCTTATTTCGCAGAAAGAGGCGTTGCTGGTTTGAGCTGTCCAGACAGAAGGGGATGGCCTTTATTTCCAGGTAATCGATCAGGGCCTGTTTTGTTTCCTGCAACAGCGGCCTGACAATCGTATTCCGGCGCAGCGCCATGCCGGAGAGGCCTTTTCTGCCGCTGCCGCGGATGAGGCGGATGAGTATCTCCTCCGCCTGGTCGTCAACGGTATGCGCCACCGCTATTACTGTTCCGCCATGCTGTCTGCGGGCGTCTTCCAGGGCATTATACCGCTGGGTCCGTGCCGCCTCTTCAAGCGAGGCTCCCGTGCGTTTCCGCTCTGCGTGAACGTCAATTTCCGGCGTCTCAAATGGAATGTTCAGACTGCTGCACAAGTCTTTGATCAGGCGGATTTCAGCGCCGATCTCATCGGGGCGCAGCCCATGGTTCACATAGACGGCAATGAGCCTGGCGTGTATATTGATTCGATAGAGAAGGTGGAGCAGGGCAATTGAGTCAGGTCCACCGGAAACGGCGACAATGACGGTATCGTGTTCTGAAAAGAGACGATGCGTGATAACCTGGTTTTTAACCCGTTTCAGCAAGGTCTCCTGGTGGCAGGTATCCGGTGGTTTTTTTTTCACAGGCAAGCTTTTGGTTTAATTCTTAATGAATGATTGGTATATCATACGCAGCAAGCTTGTGCAACTACGTCGTTGTATCCAAAAATGAGGAGTATTTACGGCTGATGGCGCGAAAGATGAAGATACTTATTGTCGAAGATGAATATATCAGCCGGGTACTTTTATCTGAGATGCTCTCTGCGTTTGGCACCTGCCATGTAGCAATCGATGGGAAGGAGGCCGTTACGATTTTGGAGCGTTCGTTTGAGACGAAGGAGCGGTTCGATCTGGTATGTCTGGATATCATGATGCCTGAGCTTGACGGTCAAGAGGTGTTGCATTGCATCAGGAATATGGAGAAATCCATGAATATCAATCGGGCTGAAGCCACGAAGGTGATTATGACGACAGCCTTGGATGATTCAAAAAATATCATGCAGGCCTTCACGAAAGGCCATTGTGAAGCCTATCTGACCAAACCGATAGACAGAGTCAAACTTATGCAGCATTTACAGGAATTGAAACTGATTGATTATGCACTAAGAACTTGACCGAATGAACAGTTATGAGCATCATTTTTTTAAATGATTTCGACACGTGCAGTTTTACAAGTGGAGGACCTATGACCTCGCAGCAGTATGTCAATCAGATTAAATCGTATCTTTCCAAACAGTTCAGCCTGGGGGAGGAACAGGTTTCTGCGATGCTGCCAAGTTTTATTTCGACCCTTTCAGGGCATATGATAAATCTTGAGAAGGCCTGTGCCGGCGGTAATCTGGAAGTACTGGGTAAATGCGGCCATACGATCAAGGGTGCTTTTTTAAATCTCGGTCTGACGGATTGCGCCGAAATCGCGATGCAGATAGAACGGAAAGTAAAAGAAGGAGACCTGTCCACTGATTATGCCCGGTTGGTGGCAAACCTGCGGCAGAAAATTGACGTGATAATCCATGATCGTTGACAGGTATATCGCTTTCTATTTTTACTGAAAATCGCCGCGGGATATATTGCTGGTCTGCTATCCCGCCTGCAGTATCTCCAGCAAACGGGAATGGATATTATCAAAGCCGCCGTTAGAGAGGATGGCGACGATATCGCCTGCCTTCAGGATGGTCTGCAGGTGGTCGAGGATTTCGACGGTTGTTGGAAAAGACCTCGCTGATAAGTGGCGACCTCTGAGATCTTTTGCCAGCTTTTCGGCGGAAAAATGATCCTGGGCTGAAATATTTTCCAAGGGAAGCGGGTTTCGTATCAGTACTGTGTCGGCAGAATCGAAGGAACTGACGTAATCTTTTTGAAAAACAGCCCTTCGTGACGAGTTTGTCCGTGGTTCAAAAACGACAATCAGGCGGTTCCCGGCATAAGCCGATTTTAAGCCTGCGAGGGTCTCCCGTACCGCGGTCGGATGGTGGGCAAAATCGTCGATGACCGTAATTCCTCGCACTACACCCCGCACTTCCTGTCGTCTTTTCACTCCCTTGAATGTGCTCAGACCGCCTTCAATAGTTTTTTTATCAACGCCGATATGGTGCAAGACAGCAACCACGGCCAGACTGTTCAGGCAGTTGTGGCGACCGGAGAGAGAGACCGTCATGTCGGCCCATTCTCCACCACGATGACGGACGGTAAAATGACTCTTTCCGTTCCGGAACACGACGTCATGGAGAGACCAGTCAAGACCGGTTGTCGTCCCGTATCCCTGCACCGGACAGGGCGCATTCGCCACCACCTCGGCAACATTTTCATCATCGAGACAAGCAACAATCAGACCATTTGCTGGAAGCAGGGAGACGAATTTTCTGAAGGATCGCTTGATCTGGTCGAGATCGGAGAAGATATCGGCATGGTCGAACTCTACCGATGTAATAATAGCAATATCAGGATGATAGTGAAGAAATTTAGATTCTTTATCAAAGAAGGCAGTATCATATTCGTCGCCTTCGGAGATGAAATAGCTTCCTTGACCAAGACGGAAATTCTGTTGAAATTCCTGGACAATGCCGCCTATCATGAATGACGGGTCCAGACCGGCATGATGGAGTGCTGAGGCGAGCAGTGAACAGGTTGTTGTTTTTCCGTGTGTTCCTGCAACCACCAGGGAGGTCTTTCGGGCGATAAAAAAGCGGGAGAGCGCCTGGGGAAAAGAGAGGTAAGGGATTCTCAGATCGGCCAGTGCCACGGCCTCCGGATTCTTTCTGGTGATCACGTTTCCGACGATGACTAAATCCGGTGCAGGCAAGAGATTTTCAGCACCATAACCGTCTTTGATCGGGATACCTATCTGCCGGAGAAAATCAGACATAGGCGGATAGACATGGTTATCCGAGCCACTCACCTGAAAGCCGACCTGTTGCAGCATCCCGGCCAGTGCAGCCATCCCCGTGCCGCAGATTCCCATGATATGAATGGTTCTGATATTCTCCGGGACGCAATTCAGTTGTGGATCAAGTTCGATGGAGTTCATTTCGGCTGAGCGGTTTCTTTGACGGTGGTGTGGATGCTCTTGAAGGCCTGATCGAAGGTCGCCGGTGTTAATCTTCCCATCTCAATGAATTTAATAGCGATTTCTTTAGAAATCTTGAGAAGGGTTTCTTTAGAAACCTGTTGATTCTTTTCAAGATCAGATCCGCTGTCTTTAGCAGTTGACGACATCACAGTACCTTTTTGTTTGGGTTTTTATAGAAAAAATCGCCTCTGCCGTTGGAAGAAGGCCAATTCGTCACAAGAACGGCAGAGGCGTTTTTCGAGCAGGAAAAACCGATCAGGCCCTCCCTGAAGAAAATTGAGCGCGTTTCGCAACAGGTGTTCTTTTTCTTGAAATTACAGCCAGCCGGTAACGATTGCTTCTTACCATTCTTATGGGGCAGAATCAAGAGCAGGATGAATGTTCCATTGCTTGTCCTGAGGTCATTTTCTCTCCAATCGACGACTCATCAATAGATAGCCATGCCTCCTTGAAAAATCTTGCTAAGACAGCATAAATCAGATATTCTGATCACTCTCCAAGGGAATTATTCGCCTCGAGGAGGAACTGAAAAAAGTCCCGTTTATCGGGTGCAGATTTTTTATCCTTTTTCGGGAAAACGAATGAAAGTGCCTGACTCCTTTCGTTCGGCCCAGAGCATCAGTCACTATCCAACCAGTATACATGTCGCCGGAATCTCATCTACCATCTTTCTTTGCTTCCACAAACTACGGAAAATGCCTTAAAACGGCTTTGACGAGAATTGCGCCGTATCCTTTCCTGATTCTGGTCCTCCTGACGGTCTCCTGGTTCTTCGGCCGGATTGGCGGCATAGATGATTTTTCCAGTGCCTTTCGTTACGACCCGCCGTACCTGTTTCTGATTTTCGCAGCCCTCCTCTATACGATGCGGCCCGGCATCTGGAGGGTGGCGATAGCAGTGATTCCTTTCATACTTCTCTATGCAGGCACGGATCTTTACTATATCTTTTTGCAGAGTATCTTTAAACTGGATGATATTTTTCTGCTGTCCGAGGGACTCAATGTCTGTCCAGCCTGGATCCGGGCAGGAATCTTTACAAGCCTGTTTGTCTGGGCCATAAGCTTTATCTACTTCCTTAAACGCCGTCCCAGGCAATTCGTCGTACCTGTCCTGCTGTTTATCCTCGCGGCAGGGCCACCGGTTGCGGCCTACAGGATGCCGAAGCAGTTTCTTGATGTGACTGAATTCCTGGGGGTCAGCGTTCTTCCATGGTCCGACCGCTGGACTGCGGCAATCATGGGCAGAACGGTTTCTCTCCTCCTCTTTGCGGCTGATAAACAAAGGGCACTGGATGAACTTGTTCTTCTGCCGAGAGTAGATGACCCCGATCGGGATCCGGTCCTGCTCAACAATGCCTTGCATGAAAAACCTAATATTCACATCCTGGTTCTCGAATCCTTTCTTGATCCGCAGCTCTTCTCAAAGCTGAAATTCAAAACCCCGGTGTCCCCTCCCCAATTCGAGGCCGTCCGGAAGAAAATGCATATAGCTCAATCTCCGGTCTTCGGGGGCGGCACGGCCCAGGCCGAATTTGAGGTTCTCTGTGGTGCGCCGGCATATAAGCGTTATACTTCGGCTGAGTTTAATATGTTTGACGGTACATCGACCCCCTGTCTGCCCAATCTGCTTGCCGGTGCCGGCTATCGAACAGTCGCGACACAGTCGTTTAAACCGGATTTTTTCAATTCGGAGAAGGCGTATCGATCCCTCGGATTTGAGGAGACCAATTTCCCCTCTATCTATGCAGGGAGCAGACCGACTTACCTGAAATACGATATTCCCGATAACTACATCTTCGACGGCGATCTGCTCTCTCAGAACCTCTCGTATGTTCAGAAGCTGCTGGCCGAGGGCCGTCCGTTTCTCAATTATACACTGGGTGTATACGGTCATATGCCCCACGAGACCGACACAACACGCTTTCCACCCATGGTTGATGTCGTCGGCGTCGACAAAAAATCCCAGACCTATCTGGCCATTCAGCAATTCTATTATCGAGCCGGCGCGGTCGCTGACTATCTGAAGAAGCTCAGGGAGATGGATCCGAAGGGGATCATCCTGGTGACCAGCGATCATCTTCCGCCGTTGGATCTCGGCCCTAAAACCTATCAGACATATGGGTACAGTGTCGAGAGTGCCGGCGGGGAATTCCGGCAGAATATCTGGATCTACGATGGTCCGCAAAAAAAGAATACGTCCTGGCCGCACCATTATTTTGAGTATATGGATTTCATCCTCGATACCCTTACCGAAGGACGCTTCTGTAAAGAGGTCGTCTGCAAGAACCGTCAGGCCTGGAGCCCCGAAAAGCTGACCGCCAGCTATGACAATCTCATGGTTCAGGGCGCGGGGGTTTTGAAAAAAACCGGCAGTCTTGTGGCCGGTTCTTCGCCTCGTTCTCCCGCAACCGATCTGGGGCAGCCGGCACAGCAACAAGTCCGGTAAGAAGAACATGAGACTGAAGGATGCCCTGAACACCGTCCTGCCCCAAGGGGAGTTGGATATGCTCGTGGGCTCCTTCGATATTGTCGGCGATATCGCCATCATTATCATCCCGCCTGCACTTTCGGTCAGGGAGCACCTGATCGCTAAGGCGATCCTCAACACCCATAAGAATATTAAAACGGTGGCCAGACGGACCGGCAACTATGGCGGTGAATTCCGGACCATAGATCTGACCGTGATTGGCGGAAAAGACCTGCAGGAGACGGAACACTGGGAAAACGGTGTTAGGTTCTTCCTGAATCCGGAGAAGGTCTACTATTCAGTGCGCAGCAGCAACGAACGGAAACGGATTGCATCGCTGGTCCGTCCGGGATCGGAAGCCCTGGTCCTGTTTTCCGGCATTGGGGCGTTTCCATTGGTCATTGCCGCCAACAGCCAGGCTGGGGAGATTGTCGGGATCGAAAAGAATCCCGATGCCCACCAGTATGCGCAGAAAAGCCTGGCCGGAAACAGGCGGATAAAAAATGTTGTGCTGTATGAAGGAGACGTGGCCGAGGTCCTGCCTCGATTGAACCGGACGTTCGACAGGGTTCTGATGCCGCTGCCGAAGACCGCGGCAGACTATCTGGCAATCGCAATTGCGGCAGTTCGGCCCGGCGGCCGGCTCCACTTCTATGATTTCCAGACCCTCGATGCCTTGCCCCGGTCGATAGAGAAAGTCCGCTGCGCCTGCGAAGACAATCATCGCCGACTGGCAGCCTCCGAAGTTGTTGTCTGCGGTCATTGCAGCCCGCAGACCTACCGGATCTGTGTCGATGCGCAGATTGAATAAAAAAAGCCCCGCGGCAACTAAATTACCGCGGGGCTTTTATGTATCTCTGCTCTGATCTTCTATTTCTTTTTGATCATATCCATGCGTTTGCCGGCAAATTGCATCGCCGGCGGACCAAGCCATGTCCCTGCCAGCAGCAGGTTATAGTAGGCCCATTTGAACAGCAATTTGGATAGATGGTTCATCTCCGTATCCTGCAGGAGCCCCATCGGGCCAATGCTGGGGAACGGGTACTGTCCGACAACCGGTTCGATGTCGTAGTTGAAGTCGATAACGTAGGCTTTCCCGAAGCCTGATTCGATGAATCAGAGGGCATGCCCATCCGATCGCGCGTGCTGAGCCTCCCCATTGATAAAGGACATGATGTTTTCTTCCAGGATATCAGCCTGGAAATGAGCAACTGCACCGGCCTTGGAGGTCGGGACGTTGGTCCCGTCACCTAAGACCCAGACATTCGGTCTGTCTTTCGGCTGCAGGGTGTGTTTATCGACCGGAATGTATCCCATCGGATCGGAGATTCCGGAGTCGATCATAACCTGGGAGCCGAAATTCGGCGGGATTTGAACCAGCATATCATAATTCACCTCGGTGCCGTCATAGGACTGGATCACCTTCCTTTCGCCATCAACACTGCCGAGGGCAAAATTCGGAGTAATCTTGATATTCTTCTGCTGACAGGCGGCGGTCAGCACCTGGGTTGCTACGGGTTTAGTAAAGGCGCCGGTGAGAGGAGTGACAAATTCGATCTCGACCTTGTCACGAATACCTCGCTCATGGAAGTGCCAGTCAGCAAGGAAGGCAAATTCCAACGGCGCAACCGGACACTTGATCGGCATCTCGGCGATATTGACCACCAGCTTGCCGCCTTCGAACTGCCCCAAGGCTTTTTTCAGCGCGATGCAGTCATCATAACGGTAATATCCGTAGACATTCTTGTTCCAGGTCTCGGCCAGACCTTCAACCTCTTCAGGCCGTACATCGCAACCAGTGGACATGATCAGGATGTCGTATTGAAATTTGCCGCGTGTTGCGGTGCTTACTTCCTGCTTGTCCCAGTCCACATTGACCAATTCTGAGATGACAAAGTCGATTCCCGGCTTGATGAATTCTCTTTTTGTTTTTCGGATTTCCTTTTCGGTGTTTATTCCGAACGGAACAAAGAGATAACCAGGCTGGTAGTCGTGGATGTTGTCCTTATCTATGATCGTGATATTCCATTCATTCCGATCAAGATGCTTTCTCATTTTGTTGGCCATCATAGTGCCGCCGCATCCGGCACCGAGGATGACGAGTTTTTTCATGGTGTATTTTTCCTCCTCTCTATTTTTTTTCGGAATAACTGCCTGTAGAGCCAGTCCGACTGAGTCAACAGTTTGGAATGTCAGCCAGCTTTCATCCCGAGGATGAAAGGCGCTGCTGTCAGTCCCTGTGCGTCATTTCATCTTGCTGATATGACAATATAAATCCTAAATCACACGTTTTCCCTGTGGGCCTGGACCATCGATCCGACTGCCTCAAGCATCGTGAATATTACACCAAGGGCCTCCTGCACTCTTGGATCATACAGTTTTTTAAGTGCTCCAACCGGGCCGATCCTGTTTGGTTTGCTCAGATCAATGCCGCGGATGACGGCACTTATCGCCTCGGCCTGCTCCTGAGAACAATTGAATCCCTTCATGGATTCAAGGGCTGTTCCGGCAACCTTCAACACGCCACCTATTTCACCAAAAAATTCTGTAATTCTCGGCAGCGTCAACTTGGCGATCGGTTCAATCTCATCTTTCAATTCCATTCCCGCCTTCAGCAAGGTGAGAGCGGTATTGAAGTGGTGGACATTGTCCAAGGTATTTCGTATCAGGGCGGCTATCTCGTCGGCATCGTATTGTCCGTCCAGCTGCGCGAAGAGTTCAGTGATCCTGGGGAGAATTACCTTGGCGATCGGCTCAATCTCATCTTTTAGTTCCATGCCGGATTTCAGCATGGTGAGGGCGGTATTGAAGTGGTGGACATTACCGAGGGTATTCCGCAAGAGGGCGGCTATCTCATCGGCATCGTACTGACCTTCCAGTTCCGCAAAAAGCTCGGTCGCCTTGGGGAGAACCTGTTTGGCAATCGGCTCGAACTCGTTTTTGAGTTCCATGGCCCCCTTGACTGTAGTGAGCACAGAGTTCAATGTCTCAACATTCAGGACCAGGCTCCTCATGAAATGCACGAGATCTTCTCTCCTGTGTTCCTGATCAAGCTCGGACAGACAATCTGAGACAAGCGGACCTGCCTGGTGGACGATCGGCATAATGTCCTGTTTCAGTTCAGCCAGAACACCAGCCTTCAATGTATTGATTTCATTGGAAAGGTTATCCAATTTTTCTAAAATCAAGGATTCATCCATCATGTTTATTCTCTTTGCTGTTAAATTGCCGAAGCATTATTTTATAAGAGGTTTGATTCTCTTTCGGTTAAAAAGTAAGTCTTGCTTCTCGATAGCAGAATCTATTCAAGTCTATTTCGACAGACGGTCAATAGTATACCACCATGTAGTAAGAAGTGCTCCAAATTTATACTACTAAGTAATAGTAGTGTCCAGTCGAAAATAAGCAATGCCGCGAAATTAAAAAATCTCCGGAGAGAAATTTTCTTTGCAAGGGTTCCAGTTGAAAATATGGGGTCTTCTCTATCATGTTAAAGTTCTCCCTGAAAAGGTATTTGTATTGACACCTTTTGTTGAAAGAGATTATTCTTAGTGTTTGCCTTTTTTACTGATTATACGTCCCGGAGGGAGATATGTGGAAGAACATCATGGCGGCACCGGAGGACTCAATTCTTGGCCTGACTGAGGCTTTTAGGAAAGAATCGAATCCCCGAAAAGTAAATCTTGGTGTCGGCGTTTATAAAGATGATAACGGCAATACCCCGATTCTGCATTGTGTCAAGGCCGCAGAGGAAATCCTGCTGCAGAAGGAGAAGACGAAGAGCTACCTGCCGATTTCCGGAGATCCATCGTATGCCGCCGGCGTGCAGAGACTTCTCTTCGGTACGGCGGATGAGGTGATCCAGTCAGGTCGTGCCGCCACTGTTCACACACCTGGCGGAACCGGAGCGCTGCGGGTCGGCGCCGATCTGTTGAAAAAATTCAAACCTGATGCCCAGGTCTGGATTAGCAGCCCGTCCTGGGCAAACCATAAGGGAATCTTTGACTCTGCCGGATTTTGTCTTAGAGAATATCCTTATTACAAGAGCGATACCAAAAAGATCGAATTTGAAAAAATGCTTGCCTGCCTGGAGGCAATTCCAGAACGAGATATCGTACTGCTGCATGCCTGCTGTCACAACCCGAGCGGTGTTGACCTGACTCCCGAGCAGTGGCGGAAGGTTGCCCTGATCAGTGAAAAAAAAGGCTGGACCCCGTTCCTGGACTTTGCCTATCAGGGACTGGGACTGGGGCTTGTGGAGGACCGTTTTGCTGTTGAACTGTTTGCTCTTACCGGTATGGACTACTTCGTCGCCAGTTCCTTCTCCAAAAATTTTGGCCTTTACAACGAGCGAACCGGCGCTTTGACCATTGTCAGTCCTAACGCCCGGGAGTCAACAGTGGCGTTGAGCCACTTGAAGGCGACCGTCCGCGTCTGCTATTCCAATCCACCGGCCCATGGCGGCCTTGTCGTGGCGACGATTCTGAATGATCCTGCCCTCTATGCGCAATGGCTGGGCGAATTAAACGGCATGCGGGAACGCATCGTCGGCATGCGTTCCGCTCTGGTCGATGGTCTGGCTCAACGGGGAGTGAAAGGGGATTTTTCGTATATCAAAGAGCAGCGAGGAATGTTCTCTTTCAGTGGGATCTCCGAAACAATCGTCACCTGGCTGCGGGAAAAAAAGGGGATCTACGTCGTGGCCGGCGGCCGTATTAATCTGGCCGGGCTTTCGACGAAAAATATAGATTATGTCTGTGATTCAATTGCTGAGGCCCTGGCTTAGAGCCTCTCCGGTACCACTGATTATCTGCTGCCGATGAGCCCTGCGAAAAATATCGGCGTCTGTGTTTAAGAATTTTTCATATTTGCCGATATAGAGATAAGATTACCAGATTCGGATATGCATCATTGATGCTGCTTTTTTGCCGGATATGATGATTGTTCACGGAAACGTGGGGGCTCCGATCTCTGGGCCTTTCCGGAGTGTGGGCATGATATCCGGAAGCAAACTTTCTTGGCGATGAATGAATATGATACAGAAAGGTAACTCCATTGCCCAGGCAAACAACCGTCTACAGACGGACTGGCAGACCCTGAATAAGCAGAATTCCGGCGTCTTAGGCGGATCGGCTAAAAACGGCACCTGGCATTTGCGGGAGGGAGCAAATGCCAAGGTGAACCAGAAGAGTTTTTTTGCCGTCCTTGATCAGGCCGCAAAAAAAACCGGCACTTCACAAAAATCACAGGCACCCCAGAAACAGGACAGTTTTACAGAATATACAGTGCAGTCCGGGGACACGCTCTGGGGACTGGCGGTAAAAAAATTTCATGTTAATCTGAAGGACCTGATCAGTGATAATGCCATCGAAAATCCGGATGTGATTCAGGTAGGTCAGAAACTCAAAATCAGGAAGACCGGACCCCAACCGGCCGGTGAGGTGACGGCCAGCTGGTATGGGCAGGACTTCCAGGGGAAACCGATGGCGAATGGTTTACCGTACGACATGTACGCCAATACCATTGCCCATAAGGATCTGCCCTTGGGGACCAGGGTCGAGCTGAATAACCCGCGAACCGGTCAGACCACCACCGCGGTCGTAACAGACCGGGGACCATATATAGCCGGACGCGATGTCGATCTCTCCTATGGACTGGCCCGAAAGCTCTCCCTCGTTCAGGATGGTGTTGATAAACTCGTGATGAGAGTACTGTAGAGAAATTCGTTCCTGCTCAGCCTGCACAACCTGCCCTTTTTCCCTCTTCATTCTCCCTGTTCTCCTCTTGTAGTTAGCTGAAACTGCATATTTATTTTGTTTTCCTGCCCCTGTTGACAGGACGGATATCAAAATATTTCTTCCATAGTACGCAAGTATTTATTATAGATGGAAAAGTTAAAAAAGACCTTCTGCATGGTACGAGGTGGTCAGGTATCTTTTGAGTGAAGTCAAAACCGGATCATCATCAGATCCGGTTCAGAGTCGATGGTCAGGATTAAATGCAAGGAGAAACAGTATGCATGTGACCTTTTTCGGAGCGGTCAGAGAGGTGACCGGCTCCATGCATCTTGTCGGCAATGAAGAGGACAGGGTCCTGCTCGATTGCGGGATGTTCCAAGGCAGGCGGCAAGAGGCGGCAGAGAAAAACAGAGTAATGCCCTTTGATCCGGCCATGCTGACCAATATGATCCTCTCCCATGCCCACATTGATCACTCCGGGAGAATTCCTGTTCTCACCAAGAAGGATTTTAACGGCAGGGTTTTTTGTACCCGGGCCACGGCCGATGCCTGCACCTTTCTCTTGCCCGATTCAGCCAAGATCCAGGAATCGGATGCGCAGTATCTGAACTATAAGACCGTCCGGAATACCTTGGTCAGAATGAAGTCGGGAAACGGGGCCGACCTTTCCAAGGAAGACATGGATGCGATAAAAAGAATCCTGAAGAACAGCACCCATACACTGAATACTGATGCAATCAACGAGATTATTGCCACATTTGATTTGAATGGCATTTTACCCCTCTACTCCTCTGCAGATGCCGAAGAGGCCCTGACAAGCTTTGAGGGAATTCCCTATCGCCGGGAGGTGCAGGTCGGTAAGGGGCTTACCTGCACTTTCTATGAGGCGGGTCACATCCTTGGGTCTGCGATGAGTGTGATCAGATACCGAGGAAACGGCCAGTCGAAAACGATCTGTTATACCGGCGATATCGGCCGTTTCACCAAACCCATTATCCGCGATCCGGCCCTTGATTTTGCCGAAGAAGACAGAAATATCGATCTGCTGATCATGGAAAGTACCTATGGGAACCGGGAACATGAACCGGTAGAGGATCTGAAGCCACGGCTGAAAAAGATCCTGAACGAGACCATTGCCAGGGGCGGTACCGTCCTGATCCCCTCTTTTGCCTTCGGCAGGACCCAGGAACTGCTCTATATCATACATGAACTCTATGATGAGGGCAGTGTAGCCCGTGTTCCGGTCTGGGTGGATAGTCCGCTCGCCGCCAATATTACAGCTGTTTTCGGACAACACCCTGAGGTCTACGATCAGGAGACCCACGACACCTTCCTGCGCAAGGGAGAAAATCCGTTTTCGTTTGGCCAGGTAAATTTCACCCGGAGCGTTGAAGATTCCATCGAGCTGACCAGGGAAGACCGGCCGCATATTGTTATCTCAGCCTCTGGTATGTGTGAGGCGGGGCGTATTCTGCATCATCTCCGTTATAAGATTCACAACGAAAAAAACACCATCCTGATCGTTGGCTATATGGCCGAAAACACTCTTGGCCGGCGGATTCTGGAGGAGGGCCGAAGATATGAGGAAGGCGGCAGGAAAGGTGAAGCCCCGGTTCTGCGATTCTTCAACAAGGACTACCCTTTGCGGGCAAGGGTTGAGAAAATCGGCGGCTTCAGCGCCCATGGTGATAAAAACGAGATGTTAAGATTCCTGCAGGAATCAAATCTCCAGGTGAAACGAATCGCCATTGTCCATGGCGAAGAGGACCAGTCGCTGGCATTCAGTAACTTCCTCGGCAACCATGGTTTTACAACGATTGTCCCGAGGCGTGGACAGACCATCAGCGTATAATCCTTACCCTTAAGGAGGCGCCTGTCGGCAGACAGGCAACACAGACGATCATGCTGCAATTTTTAAAGAAATTAGCCTTGGATGCCGGCCGGATCTGTCTGGAAGGATCAGAACATCTGTCGGCTGATGATGTGGAATTCAAAAATCCCAGAGACCTGGTTACAGTTGTCGACAAGAGGGTGGAGAAGTATATCGTAGCCGAGATAAAAAAAGTCCATCCCGACCATGGTATCATCGGGGAGGAGACGGGCCGGACCGAAACGGGGAGTGATTGCTGGTGGATTATTGACCCCATCGACGGCACCACCTCGTTTGTCCATGGTCAACCGTACTATGCGGTCAGTATCGCCTTCAGGAAGGGCGGCGAGCTTAAGGCGGGCGTTGTCCATGCCCCGGCGCTCGGGCAGCTTTTTTCCGCTGAGAAAGGGCAGGGAGCCTGGCTCAATGAGCGGAGGATTCAGGTATCTGCCACCAGGCAGATGAAGGGATCCGTCCTTGGTACCGGTTTTGCCTGTCTTCGCGCCGGCTTAGAAAAAAACAATATGCTTTATTTGAACCGGATCATGCCGGCGATCAGGGATATCCGGCGCTGTGGTTCGGCCGCCATTGATCTTGCCTATGTCGCAGCAGGAAAGTTCGACGGCTTCTGGGAGATGAATCTGAATATTTATGATATCGCTGCCGGTGTGCTTCTGGTCACTGAGGCAGGTGGTGCCGTCTGCGATTTTTCAGGTGGCAGCGCCTATCCGGAGGCAGGTATCGTTGCCACAAACGGTAAGATCACTAATGAACTGCTGGGCTATCTTGTCGAGTGAGCCTGATCCTAATGATTCATAGAGAGGCTGTGAGTTTTACCAGTTCAAGGCTGGACACAATACCAAGCGGTTTATGCTTTTCGCCAGTGACAAGGACATGGTTAACCCCCGCCTCGAGCATGAGTTTGATTGCAGACAATACATCTTCATCTTCGTCGAGCTGAAAACAGGCGTTTTTTGTTGAATGTTGAGTACTAAATTCACATTTAGTCATAAAGGTCGAGATCTTGGTCTCCTTAGGAGGGTATTTTTTGGCCAACCCATGCATCACATCAGTGACAGTTACAAGGCCGATGAGTTCCTCCTTCACTTTTACTGCGAGAACGGAGACATTGGCGGAAGCCATTTGTTTGATGGCTTCTTCAAGGGTAGCATCAATATCAATTACCGGAAATTTCCTCTTTATTGCATACTTCACCTTTCTCCTCGATTCCATATGACTCTCCCTAAGGTAATGATTTACGATAAAATCGACCAAGGCAACAAGAAGTATATGTATATTTTCATCTTATGTGCTTTTTGAAGATTATTCAAACACATTTATCATGCAGGTCTTTTCGGCAGGGGATTGAGTGAGATTCACTGTCTCATTGTTTTTCGTTTTCAACTTGAAGAGGAATGGAGCTCATAGGTCGGCCATAGGCAGGAGTTGATACTCTCCACCCTGTAACCGGAACTGGTATGATGGATAACGTTTAGACAACCATAGTACTGTTCTAATCGGAGGAGATTTTCCAGCGGTATATTCAGAATCCGGCAGAGGATCACCCGGTTGACCCCGGCGTGGGCTACTACGGCAATCCTTTCATCCATTCCGTGAACGATTGTTTCGAAGATAGGCCAGACGCGGTTGAGAAGATCATTGAAACTCTCTCCTCCGGAGGGGCGAAATTCCGCAAGATTCCTGCCCCTGGCCTCATAGCAGCCGGGAAAAAGAGCCTGGATCTCATCAACGCTTAAGCCCTCCCAGGCTCCCAGAGCGATCTCTTGTAACCCCGGTACTGTCTCGGGTACGCCGCCCAGACTTGCACACAAAATGCCGGCGCTTTCGACACAACGGGAAAGCGGGCTGCACAGAACCTTGCTTATGGCGCGGGAGGTCAGAAAATCAGCCAGCCGTGCTATCTGCTCCCGGCCACGCTCGGTCAAGAGGAGATTGCGCTGGCCGACAAAAACGACCTTTTTTGATTGGGAAATTTCACCGTGGCGAATCAGGTAGACTGTGGTCATACGATTTCTTCCGATCTGAGAAAATCTTCGATTTTTTGTCCAATGGCCTTCTCGACCAGGGATTGTAAGGCCAGGGCATTGGCCAGACGGTTCCGGATAGCCTGGCATGCTTTCTGGTCTTCTTTGTAGAGTGCAAGCTTCTCCTCAAATCTCTTCCGTACCGGGATGTGCCTGGACCCACGGACCAGCTTGTCGGCCAGACAAACAATTTCCTTTTCCGTGATTTTCCCTGAAGCCGGAGGTGGAGTATCCCGGTGGGTGGCTACAATTCGGCTGAGTCGTCCGAGTCCCAGACCTCTCAGAGCCTGCGCCCCCTGTTTCTCATGCTGGGATTGGCCCTTGGCTATATCATGGAGAAGAGCGGCGTTATGGAGCAGAAACAGATCAAGGTTGCAGCCGCGCCGGTTGAGCTCTCGTCCTAAGGCACTGGCTATTCCGGCTACAGCCAGTCCATGTCGCAGTCCCCGTACCGGCATGGATTGGGCGGCCAAGGCCAGGGCTTCGGCGGGTTCCCCGATATCCAGCCGGGAAAGCCGCTGTGTAAGCACTGCAAAATCCTCAGAGGTATCGGCATCCAAAAGAACCCCCTGATCCCAGACATCTATATCCTGTCCCACCTGTGTTGCAAGCAGCCCTTTGAGTCCTCCCTGACCATCATGGGTCAGAATCGCTGGAATCAGATGAGCCGGGATGAGCGGAGGGTGGCCACGGAGTCCTCCGAAACACGGGTAAATGACGGATCGGTCGTCAAAGGAGGCAAGCAATGTTATCACGGTGGCCGGGCGAATGAGCGGTATATCCACAGGCAGGACAAAGAAGCCGGCGATACCGGACAAGTGCCGGACGGCCGTGCAAATCGAAGAGAACATGCCTCGGTCATAGTACGGGTTATGGATGGATTGCACGGCAATACGGTTGGCCTCAATTTCCACCTCCTGAGCCCTATGGCCGGTCACAACCAGTATTGTTTTGATTCCTGCCTGTCGAAAAAGTCCGGCACAACGCTCGATCAGGCTCTGTCCATCCAGCTGCATAAGCGGTTTGAAGCCGCCGATACGCGTTGAATACCCGGCAGCCAGAATCACCGCCCCGATATTCATATATTCATTCGGGCCCGAACCTGGACCAGCTGGGCGACGATACTGAGGGCGATTTCTTCAGGAGTGTCCGCTCCGATGGTTAGCCCGATGGGACAATGAACCCGGCTAATATCCGCATCTGTGAAGCCCTCCTTCCGGAGCGACTCATAGACGGCGTCACGTTTTCTCCGGCTGCCGATCATCCCGATGTAACTGCTTGCGGTGCGCAAGGCCTGGGCAAGTACCTCACGGTCATGCAGATGTCCGCGGGTGACAATAACGACATAATCATCCTGTTCCAGATTTTTCAGACAATTCTCAAACGTACCCAGGATTCGAACTTCCCGGGCCTGTGGGTATCTATCTGCGTTGGCAAATTCTACCCGGTCGTCCATGACGACGACCTCAAAACCTGAGAAGGAAGCCAGATGTGCCGTGGCCAGGGCGACATGTCCGGCTCCCACCAGGTGCACGACCCCTGGATGCACCAGAGGTTCGACGAATACCTCCTTGCCCTTGTAATTGATGAGGAACGGCAGCCTCCTGCATTTTTGAAGAATTTCCGTCCGCAGATCCGCAGGCACATTATCGTCTTCCCCAGGGATGAGGTGCATGATTTCGGGCGACGTGTCATTGCCGGGAAGCAAGGTCAGCAAAAGGGGGCGCAATCCCCGTATAAATTCGCCGTGCATTCTTTGGAAAAGCTCCAGGGCTTCGGGCTCAACCCTTTGCAGCAGGACAGACACTGAGCCGCCGCAGAGCATGCCTGCCTCGGCAGCCGTAGCTGCATTTAAGTCAAATTGCAGCTCAGCAAAGGAGTATGCGTTTTGAAAAAGGTCTTTTGCCTTGTCCAGACAGGCTCCTTCAAGTGCTCCGCCCCCAACAGTGCCGATCTGGGTTCCGTCAGCAAGCACCATCATTCGTGCCCCCGATGTCCTCGGCGCTGAACCCGAACTGCGTACGATGGCGCCTATAACCACAGGCTGTCCCTCTTTCAGGGCCTGGATGAGATGATCAAGAATGTTTCGCATTCACTCCTCCCTGTGTGCGTTGATCGAAGAGCGTTCGTTTGAGCGTATGCGCAGCTACAAAACTCTCAACCTGTTCAATTTTCCCCATAGCTACATCTCCTTTTGCCAGACTATCCCGGATTGCAGGGACTTGCAAGAGCTGGCGGCGGATCCCGTCGGGAATTCTGTGTATGCCGGGGGAGGCTACAAACTTCACATGCAGTCGTTCGGTATCATCTCCATTCCGGTTGTTCAGGAAGCGAAGCTATAAATTGTTTTTACAGAAAAACACAAACTATTTTTTGTAATTCTTACCGGATTCTTTTACAATTGAGTTCATGTGGATGAAAAGCAGTGTGTAGCATCCGCTGACGTAACGCAACCAAGCTGATTTTCCTTGTAAAATATGACAGAAGCATCTCCAGTTGTTGAAATCAAAGTACACGCCGACTCCATCAACAGATATAGCACTCTCTTGCAGATGGGTGTCGATATTGAGACGCAGGGTGCCATTTCCATCGGTACCTTTTTGAACCGGCTCCCCGGATTTACAGCAGATTATATCAACAATCGGGTACAGACCATTTTCCTGAATGGCTCGGCAATCGATGACCTTCAAAAGCCTCTTACAGGCTCCCGCCCGGTTCTTGCAATATCGGCCGCAATGCCAGGCCTGGCAGGTGCTATCTTCAGACGGAACAGCCTGCATGCTGTCTTGAGGTCTGATGGTGTCGATATTTCTGTGTCAGCCGGATCTGCGGAACCGGTTGCCGTGACTCTGAAACTCTTCAATATGATTGCACAGGAAAAAGGGGCGGATCTCCTGGCACGGGGAGTCGGCTGCACCGGGACGCAACTGGCCCTTTTCCTCACGGATAACCTGGAATTGATCTCCACCATCACCCAAGTAATTCTTGCCGGTCAGCATCTTGACCGGAGTGATTTTATAAAACATCTGCACAGGCTGGATGCCATTTTTCTGATCATCAGAAAAGATGATGTATAAAAATAATTGCGACACCTGGGGACGCAAGGGCTTTCCGAATAGCATTTCTTCAGCAGGAATTTGTACAGAAAAAACTCCCAGTAATCTTAAGGAGAGCTGGAAGGGACACTTAATAAACAATAAGGAGATGCAATATGGCTGATAAAATTTTCCGCATTAATATGACTACCCTTTCAACTACCGTAGAAGATATTCCCCCGGCCTGGGCCGGTCACGGCGGCCGTGGTTTGACGTCCACCATCGTCGCAGCTGAAGTCCCACCGACATGTCATCCCCTGGGGCCGAACAACAAGCTGGTCATCGCCCCCGGTCTTCTCTCCGGCACCCCTGCCGCGAACTCCGGCCGCCTCTCTATTGGGGCGAAGAGTCCGCTGACCGGGACAATCAAGGAATCCAACGCCGGCGGCACAGCAGCTCAGCTTCTGGCCCGTTGTGGTTGCAAGGCTATCATTTTGGAAGGCTGTCCTGCCGGTGATTCCTGGTACAACCTTGCAGTAAACCCCGACGGGGTCACGATCAATATCGAATCGGATCTTGCCGGTAAAGGAAATTTTGAGCTGATCAATACCTTGGCTAACCGTCTTTCCAGTAAACAGGGCATCATTACCATTGGTCTTGCCGGTGAAATGAAGATGACCGCCGCCAACATCTCAATCAAGGATCCCGATGGCCATCTCCGTTCTGCCGGGCGCGGAGGCCTGGGAGCGGTGATGGGATCCAAGCGGGTCAAGTTCATTTCCATCGATCCGAAGGACGGCAAGGTCGCCATTGCCGATCCGGAAAAATTCAAGGCTGCCAACAAGATCTTTTCAAAGGCGCTTGTCGATCATCCCGTCAGTCAGGGACTTGGTCAGTATGGCACCAATGTTTTAGTCAATATCATCAACGAGTCGGGCGGGCTGCCCACACGTAATTTCACTGCCGGTCAGTTTGCGGGCCATGATAAGATCTCAGGCGAGACCATGTATGATAAGATTATGGAACGTGGAGGTAAACCGAAACACGGCTGCCACCCCGGCTGTGTCATTCAATGTTCTCAGATCTACAACGACATCAACAAAAACTATAAAACCTCCGGGTTCGAGTATGAATCGATCTGGGCCATGGGGGCCGACTGCGGTGTAGACAATTTGGATCATATTGCCGAGGCTGATTCCCTGATGGACGATCTGGGATTGGACACCATCGAGACCTCGGTTGCAATGGGCGTGGCGATGGAGGCAGGTGTCCTTGCCTTTGGTGACGGGGCAGGAATCTGCCGCATTCTCAAAGACGAGGTCGGTAAAGGAACCGGTCTTGGCCGGATTATCGGCGGTGGTGCCGCATCTGTCGGCCGGGCTTTTGGCGTTACCCGTGTACCGGTTGTCAAGAATCAGGCTATCCCGGCCTACGATCCACGTTCCATCAAAGGCATGGGTATCACCTATGCGACTTCCACGCAGGGTGCCGACCATACCATGGGTTATTCCGTCGCCACCAATATCCTGAAGGTCGGCGGTTCCGTAGATCCGCTCTCGAAGGTGGGGCAGGTCGAACTCTCCCGGAACCTGCAGATCGCGACCGCAGCAATTGATTCGACGGGCATGTGCCTTTTTATTGCCTTTGCTGCCCTGGATGATACGACCTGTCTACCGGCCCTTATCGATATGATCAACGCCCGGTTTGGGATCAATCTGACCGGTGACGATGTTGTCAATCTCGGTAAATATATTCTAAAAACGGAAAAGGCTTTCAACGAAGCTGCCGGTTTCACTAAAGCGGACGACCGGTTGCCGGAATTCTTCAATTACGAGCCCCTGCCGCCCCATAATGTGGTGTGGGATTTTACCGGTGAAGAAATCGATTCGTTCTGGAATTTTTAGATGAATATAACCGTCAGGCTCTTTGCGTTTTTCCGTGAGGGACGGTTCGTTGAGGAGGTACGGGTGTACCCTGAAAAAACAACTGTGACCGGGGTGATTAACGATCTCGGAATAAATATCGATGCAGTTGGTGTTACAATGATCTGTTTCCGTCAATGCGCCCTCGATACCGAACTGAGGGAAGGTGATCAATTGGGCATTTTCCCGATGATCGGCGGAGGTTGAAGAACAACACTACACAACTAAAAAATTTAGGGGCAGACTGTCTGTCTGCCCCTTTTCCTTTCCATATCTTTTCTGTATACGCTGTCGGTTATAGAATATCTCGATGTACTCGCGGATCTCAGTCTCAGCCTGAGACTTATGAACCAACTCGGTTTTCAATGTCCCTCAAAAACTTTCCATTGGTGCATTGTCGTAGCAGTTACCTTTAAGACTCATGAATGCCTTCATTTCAAACTGGTTGACTACTCATGTAAAAGTGCGGGAGCGTGTATGTATTATTTCCTTCATTCCTATGGTATCCACTTTTATCAACCTGCCCATAGGTATTGAATCAAAAAAGATAGCGGTCGAAAGACCTTGGAGGAAAATGTTTGATGTAAAATTCTGTTATTTGCGATAGGATAATGTAATCTGGACGAAGAAATACTTTTAACCCATGATCTCTCTGACCGGTTAAGGAAGCAGTTCGGAATAGAGATCTTTGCTGGAGATAACAGAATGTCAATTAGAGAAGACTCTCAGAGAGGTATTATTACCCCTTTGTTTGAAAAATGCGCCAAAAATGAAAACATTTCTGTCGAACAATTGATGGCAGGTGTGCGTGAAGGAGTTGTTGCCATCACCAAAAATATCCATCATGATTTTGAGAAAATAATTGCTATAGGTAAAAATACATGTACTAAAGTCAATGCAAATATTGGATCATCCAGAGATATCACGAGCCTGGATAATGAGCTGATGAAATTGCAGGTGGCCATCAAAGCCGGGACCGACACTGTCATGGATCTGTCCATGGGGGGCGACCTGGATCAGGTTCGCCGGGGGATTCTGAAGAATTGCCCTGTGCCGCTGGGTACCGTCCCCATCTATCAGGCTGTAGCTGAAACGGTAGAGAAGAAGGGAAAGGAAATTACAGATGTGACTGTGGACCAGATGTTCAAGGTTATTGAGAAACAGGCGATAGACGGTGTTGATTTCATGACCATTCATTGTGGAATTAATCAAGAGATTGTGAAACGGTTACAGCGGCAGAAGCGTGTCATGGGGGTCGTGAGCAGGGGTGGGTCGTTTACCTTGGAATGGATGAGCTATCATAACAAAGAAAACCCGATGTTTGAGCATTTTGATGACCTGCTGGCTCTCCTGAAAGAACATGAAGTGACACTCAGTCTCGGGGATGGCATCCGACCGGGTTGCCTGGCTGATGCCACTGACAGGAATCAGATCCAGGAACTGATAATTCTAGGAGAATTAACTGAACGGGCCTGGGACGCAGGTGTCCAGGTCATAATTGAAGGACCTGGGCATATGCCTATGGATCAGATCACCGCCAATGTAATGTTACAGAAAAAGATATGTAAAAATGCTCCGTTTTATGTCCTCGGCCCATTGGTGACGGATATAGCCCCGGGCTATGATCATATTACCGGGGCCATCGGAGGGGCTATCGCCGGTGCTGCCGGGGCTGATTATCTTTGTTATGTCACCCCGGCTGAACACCTGAAGCTTCCCAACAGTGAAGATGTTCATGAAGGTGTCATCGCCTCGAAAATTGCTGCACATGCCGCAGACCTGGCAAAGAAAATACCCGGTGCGATGGAGCGTGATAACCAGATGGCGATATGCCGTAATAAACTCGACTGGAAGGGGCAGATTGAACTGTCTCTCGACCCTGCTAAGTCGGCACGCTTTCGTCATGAGGGTGGCAGTGAAAAAACGGATGCATGTTCGATGTGCGGTTCTTATTGCGCCATCAAGGTTTTCAACAGGTCTCAGGAAAATTTCTTAAAGAAAAACCCAAACAGTGAGTGTGGCCAACATGAGTAATTTCTTTCAGAAAATACTTGATTTTTTCCAACAGACCCACGTTCTGGAACAGATCAGGGATGTGGATGCGGCCGGGCTCTTTACCAACCCATGGTTTATGGTGCCGTTTATCGGCCTTATGGGGTACCTTGTTTATAAGAAATCGTTTAGAGATCTTGCTATCCTGGGAATTTTCATCGGGGTTTGGTGGTTCAGCGGTACCGACTATATGCAAAGTCTGACCGTGAAGGGAGAAATTCAGATAGGAAAAATCCTTCCGGTTCTTGCCGGTGGGGCAGCAGCCTTGGGAGTCGTGATCTATCTTCTGTTCGGGAGATCGGATTGATTGCAGCAGTCGATTCCGGCAGGAGTGTATCGCGTTGTCGATGGAAAGAGAGCCTGATCTGCGGGTGAATTCTTTTTAATTCCTAAGGTGATTGAAGGTCACTGAGGAAGGTTGAAGGAAGATGCAGTTTCGAAATGGGGTCTTTATAATCACTGAGGAAAATCAGTGCCCTCTCTATAATGTCGGGGAAGAATTTGTTGTTACTGAAATTTCCCTGAAATTCCCCGCAGGAAAATCCACCTGCCTGATTCTGGCCAATGACATATTCAGTATCGTTTCGGAAGATGTGTCTTTTGAGAAATTCACCAAGGGTGAGACGCAGAAGTCCAAATTCGAATGTGGCGGGTGCAGTGGGATTATTCGTTTTGAGTTCAAGAAAGAGAAAGAATTTGCGACATTGCAGATGAAACTCTTAGCCGCTGCCGATCGCAAAGATAAAATCAAATTGGTGGCGGAGTTTGCCGAACTTCTCAGGACCATCGATCTTTTTAAGATGCTGACCGATGACGATCTTCTTGATCTTGCCGCATTGCTGACTTTTGAAAATTATGAATGGGGGTTCCCCATCGCCCAGAAAGGAGACCCGGGAACCAATCTATTTATCATTATTGAAGGACGCGTTGAAGTCGTTGACGATGACGGGGTCACGTTGGCGGAGATGGGTGAAGGCGAGGTATTCGGAGAAATGAGCCTTCTCACCGGCGACAGAGTCAATGCAACTATTCTGGCTGCAGAACCGTGCAAAATAGCCAAGATGAGCCAGAAAAATTTCCGGCATATTCTGAACAGATTTCCAGCCCTGCAGGTGTTTTTCTATAAATTGCTTGTCAGCCGGATTACAGCCGTTAATTTGAAGCGTGCCGAAGAACTGAGTTCGGGAATGGTTGGACAACTTGCGGATATCTCACCTGTTGAACTGTGTCAAATGATCAATTCAATTCAAAAGACAGGCCGCCTTATCATTGATGCGAGTGAGACGAAGACTACAGCTCTTCTCCTCTTCCATGAAGGAGAGGTCTTACAGGCGGTCTATAATGAGGTGAAAGGGAAGGATGCCTTCTACAGAATCCTGGCCATGACCAAAGGGCGTTTTAAGTTTATCCAGGGATTAACATCTACGGAGAAGAAAAGAGATGTTATTGGGGGGTTTATGGCGATGCTTATGGAAGGGATGCGACGAATTGACGACAGGAGAGCGGACTGAGTGATCCGGTGCGCTATTTTCCTGTTTTAAATCGTGTATTTAAAAACGTCTTTTCTGCTTTTTCCGGGCAGAACACTGCTGAAAAGAGTCCCTGGTCAGGGAAAATACTGTGACACGGCGAAGTCGTATAAAAAAGGAACTCATCGACATCCTCAGACAAAAGGATGTAAATACGATTTTTGCTGCATTGCAGGCCCATGATGAACGTGATTTCCTGAATCCCCTGTTTTCTGCACTGTGTCATCCGGAAGAGATGGTCCGCTGGCATGCGGTAAGTGCATTCGGCTGGGTTGTAGACAGACTTGCCCAGAAAGATCTTGAGTCGGCACGGGTCGTGATGCGCAGATTTCTCTGGAGTCTGAACGATGAATCCGGTGGCATAGGATGGGGTTCACCGGAGGCCATGGCCGAGATCATGGCCCGGAACGAGGTGTTGTTCCGGGAATATTTTCATATGTTGCTTTCGTATACACGGGACGATGGTTCCGAACAGATTCAGGATAGTAATTATCTGGAACTCCCGCAATTACAACGCGGAGTTATCTGGGGTATCGGCAGACTTGCCGGTGAATACCGGGAGGTACTCCTTCGAAACGGGGCTGTGGATGATCTCCTGCCGTACCTGCATTCCCCGGATGGACCGGTTCGAGGCCTTGCTGCCTGGTCTCTGGGGATACTGAAGGCCGGGTCAGCCGAAGGGCCGATGCAGCAGCTTCTCGATGACAGGGCGTGCGTCAGTTTGTATTGGCAGGGGGAAATCATTGAAACCACGGTGTCCGAACTGGTCCGTCAGGCCATTGATACTCTGGGTTAAGCTGGAAATCCTTCTCATCCGCCTAACCTCCAGAAGCAGGGTTTTTTCAGTGCCCCCCCTGAGGGACTAAAATTCCATCCGGCAGCGGACCAGTTTTGTCGCCTCCCAGAAGGTATCCACCATCCATGCGCAAAACCGAACCGGTCATGTATTTTGCCTGATGGGCAAGGAAAAACACTGCTTCAGCCACTTCGGCAGGGGTCCCGGTGCGGCCAAGAAGGGTATGCCGGTGGAGCATGCTCCGCTCCTCATCCGTCAGTGCGGCCCACCCTCGTGTCTCTTCTCCATGTCTGTTTCTGATTAAGCCCAGCATCAGTTCGTTTACCCGGATTGTAGGTGCGCCTTCCCGTGCCCAGGTCTCGGTAAAGGAAGAAATGGCCCTGTTGGCGGCGCTGTAACCATCGTTGAAAACAAGCGCTGCCGGTCCGCTTCTGCCGGTGAGTCCGGCGATGGACGAAATATTTACGACCGCGCCCTGATCGGATTTCTTCAGCAGCGGCAGACAATGCGTAAAAAGAAGCCATTTGGCCTTCAGGGTGGTTGAGAGTTCAAGATCCCATTGTTCCCGGTTATGTTCATGATCGTAGGATCCGTGCACGACCGGCATGCCGCCCCGTTCAACGTTATTGATGAGGATATCAAGCGCACCGAAGGTATTGAAAACGGAGGCAACCATATCCTTGACCTGAACGGGATTTCTCAAATCAACAGGTAAAACGATATGAGGGATGTTCGACTGGCGGAATTCCTCCTTCATCTCTTCCGTGGATTCCGGCCAATCAAAAGAGGGGAGTACCAGATTGGCACCTTCCTTGGCGAATTTTCTGGCGATTGCCCTGCCGATCGGCCGTGAGGCGCCGGGAATAATGACCGTTTTGCCCTGCAATTGCATTTTATCCTCCCTAAAGAATGGGTGAGGCTCCCTGAAAAAGGGTATCTCTTGTATTTATGGAACTATGATGTATTTTAAAGAACATCTAAAAAAAGGCGCATCTTTTCTGCACTATAACCTAACATCCTGTCGGATATCAATGACCAATAAAAAAGCTATCCTCATTTTTATCGTCACCGTCCTTCTCTTTCCCCTTTGGGCTTCATGCGGTGAAATCCCGGCACAGGCTCAGCAATCCTGTTTTCCGACGGCGTGGCCTCATGAGACGACCAATCTGAAGCCCGATCCCCGGCTTGTCTTCGGCAGGCTTGAAAATGGCTTTCGCTACGTATTGATGGAAAACAAAGAACCGCGGGAACGAGTCGGCATGTATCTCGATGTTCAGACCGGATCGCTCAACGAGACCGAAGATCAACGCGGGATCGCCCATTTTGTTGAGCATATGGTGTTCAATGGTTCCAACCATTTCAAACCGGGTGAGCTCGTTGATTATTTCCAGTCGCTGGGGATGAGCTTCGGCGGCGATACCAATGCCCATACCGGATATAATGAAACCGTCTATAATATTATTCTCCCCAATGGGACCAGACAAGAGCTGGAGAAAGGCTTGCTGGTCTTCTCTGATTATGCCGGGGGGGCATTGCTGCTTGATAAAGAGATTGACAGGGAACGAGGGGTCATCCTGTCCGAGAAGCGGGCCAGAGATTCCGCTGCCTATCGGACAATGGTTGCGACCAGTGCGTTTTCTCTTAAAGGGACAAGACTGCCGGAACGTTTCCCCATCGGCGTTCCGGAAACCCTGGAGAAGGCTGATCACACCCTTTTGAAAACGTATTATGACACATGGTACCGGCCGGAAGACATGATTCTGGTAATGGTTGGAGACTTTGATCCGGCTCAGACGGAACCTCTGATCAGGGAGCGCTTTGCTTCTCTTGCAGGCAGTGCAGCCCAACCCGAATGTCCCGATTTCGGTCATCTCAAACATTCCGGTCTGGAGGCATTTTATCATTTTGAGCCGGAGATGGGTTCAACCAAGGTCGTTATAGAGACGCTTTGGGATAAACCGAGGGAAAATGATTCGCTTGCTCTTCAGGTCCAGGATCTGAAAAATACCCTTGTCTCCGCTATGATTACGCATCGCCTGGAAAAATTAGCCGAAGATCCCGCTACCCCATTTACCGAAAGCGGGTATGCCACAGGAGAGATACTTGGTCAAGTGGGGTATGGCGCAATATCGGTATCAGCAGACCCGGAGAAATGGCAGGTAGCCCTTCAACTCATGGAAAAGACCCTGCGCCGGGCCATACAGTTTGGATTTTCCGAAGAGGAATTGCTGCGCGTAAAGAAGGAGGCCATGGCAGGCCTTGATTCGTCCGTCATTACCGCCGGAACCCGTAACTCAATGACCCTTGCCGGTGAAATCATCGGCAAGCTTAACAAAAACAAGGTATTTCAATCCCCTGCGCAGAAAAAAGAGATGTTCTTCCCGGTTATAGAACAGATTCGCCTGCAGGAGGTGCAGGATGCATTGGCAGCCGTCTGGGCGCATCAGAATCGTCTGGTTGAGGTGAGTGGAAATGTGAAGATTTCCTCGGATACTCCTGAAGCTCTGATCAAGGACGTCTTTGAACGATCACGAAAAGAAGACGTGCGGGCAGAAGCAGCTCAGGCAGCAGTGGAATTTCCGTATCTCAAACCGGCCGAAACGGTGATTCAGCCTGTTGCCGATATTCCTTTGGCAAAAATCGGGGCCGAGAGGCTGGTCTTTGCAAACGGGGTGATTCTGAATCTGAAAAAAACGGATTTTAAGAAAAATACCCTCGCACTCCGGGCAGACTTCGGCCAGGGGAAACAGGGTGAGCCGGTTCCCGGTTTGGCGGTGCTGACCCAGGCGGTGGTGAACGGTTCGGGCAGTGGCCGGCTGACGGAGTCGGATCTGAATCGTGTCCTTACCGGCAGCACGGTGAGTGTCAATTTTCAGGTCAATGAGTCGTCTTTCAGTTGGGGGGGAAGTGCGGTTTCAAAGGATATGGAACTGTTGTTTCAAGTCCTGCAGACCGTCCTGGTCGACCCGGGGATCCGTGCGGATGCCTACCAGGTGTCCATGGACAACTTCAAGCAGATGTACAGGAACCTGGAGAGGGATATCAACGGGGGGATGGCCCTGCATGTCCAGAGATTTTTAGCAGGGGATTACCCTCATACGGGATTGCCGCCATGGGAGGACTTTTCGCGGTTGACCTTCGCTCAGATCAAAGACTGGCTTCTCCCTGCGATTGCCGGCAGCGCTCTTGAGGTATCCATTGTCGGAGATTTTGATCGTGATCAACTGGTCGCTCTGGCCGGCCGGTATCTTGGCGGTCTGGCCGGGAGAAAAAACATGGCCGGATCTGATGCCGTCACGATTACCTTTCCAACAGGAAAACAGCTGCGCCTCAAGGTCGATTCCTCCATCGATAAGGCTATGGTTGTGGTGGCCTGGCCGACGGCCGACTTCTGGGATATCGGCAGGACGAGAAGACTGAATATGCTGGCCTCTATTTTTACCGACAGGCTGCGGAAAAAAGTGCGTGAAGAGCTCGGCGCCACCTATTCGCCGGCAGTGTTCAATTCCTCCAGCCGGATTTTCCCAGGCTATGGCCTGATGCAGACCCAGATCATCGTCGAACCCAAGGTCATTGAGCAGATCAGGGATGTGGTTATCGGGATTGGGGACGAGCTGCAGAAGAGAGGCTGTACCGAGGATGAACTCGAGCGGGCCAAGGCCCCGATTCTTACATCCTTGAAAGATATGGTCCGGACCAACGGCTACTGGCTGGAAACAGTTATGGCTCTTTCCACCAGGCATCCGCAGCAACTCGAATGGCCAACCACGGTCCTTGATGATTTTCAGGCAATAACGAGCAAGGATATTGAGATATTAGCCCAAGAATATCTTGCCGGGGCCCGTGCGGCAATTGCTGTGATCGAGCCGGGAAAGACGGAAAAGAAAGAGCAGCCTTCCTTGCTACCCGACAACCCATAAAGCCATATTCTGGGTATTTTTAATGGTGCGTGTGGTGACTTCTCCCCATATCCTCCGCTTCATTCCGGCACGGCGCCTGCCCATGACTATCGTGCCGCATTGATGCCTGTGGGCCTGGCTTATAATGCTGCTGCTTTTGTCAATATGTGCCTTTTCAGGCAGGATGGTAACTTGATTCTCCGGAATACAGGCCTCGCGCAGCAGTTGAAGCGGAGCATCATAGATATCCTTTTTTTCAGTGAGATAGGTATTACACCAATTCTCATCCCATCTCGGATGCAGCTTTTCCCGTAATCCGGGCTTACTGGGAAAAATTCTCTGACAGTGATAGAGAAAGATCCCTACGTCTTCCCTTCCGGACAGGATATGAGCCAGGTGGTCAACAGCCATCAGGGAATTGCAGGAGCCGTCGAGGGCAACGAGGACGTTTTTTGATGTGATTTCTCCGTCGATGATCCAGAGCGGAATCTGATGGCATTTTCTAAAAAGGTCGGCTGAAACAGAGCCAAGGAGCATTTCACCGACAAAGCCGATTCCTCTCCTGGCTACCAATATGCAGTCCACCAGCAGGTGTTCTGCTGTAATCTGGATCGTCTGGGCTACATTTCCGGCGGCAACCACGGAGGATGTGACTCGATCAGTTGCGATTCCCAATCTGTGCAATCGCTCTTTTGCCTGTTTCAGGCAGCTGTTTGCGGCATTGCATCTGCTTTCGTTTTCAGCCGAACTGGGGAAGAGTGAATTATGATCATTCGCCGGTTCCGGCAGGGCACCATGGCTCTGGCTGGTGCAGTTCAGCAGATGAAAGGTGGTGTCCGGCCGGCCTCCAAACAGTTGTGCTGCATAGACAAGCGCCTGATTACTGTACGTCGAGCCATCTGTGGCGATAAGGATTTTTTTATTCATTGGTAGGAGTATATAGAGCTATTATTTTATTTATTTTTAAGATTTTTTACTTGCACGGTTTTTTTTGAAAAACCGTGCAAGTAAAGATATTTTTAACGGTTTCGTCTCTCCAAGTCCTTGGGCAGGAGTGCTTTTTACTGCTGATTGATTCTCAGAAACCGGCTGGATATTATTTCCAGGTTCCTTCCCAAGAGGGGTATCGTCGGTCTTTGACTGTCTCACCTTTTTTCGCCAGGTGCCGCCATCGCTGAAACATCCCCACCCCCAGCCCAGCCATCTGAGAAGTGAGATTGCCAGCCAGAGTGCCCAGGTCAGCATAAGAATCCTGTAGACCAGAAGGGGCACACTCAACACCCAGGCCTGAGGCAGGATGCGGCTGTTCCGGTCCTGATACCAGTTCAGCGAATGACCGGAGGAGCCATTGCCGCCGATCTGCATGTCCGGATGACCAAGGAGACCCTGTTGCACGGCGTAGATCAGCGAAAGACAGGCACAGGCCGTCGCTATAGTGAGCACAACCTGAAAGAAATTGAAGGCGGAGGTCGAAACGATTGCACTCCCCTTGTTTTTTCGGACTCCCAGCAGGAATAACCAGCCGACAACCATGGCCCCCAGGACAACGTGCACCTGGCTGAGTCCCATCCCCAGGAGAAGCCATTGCGGTGTTGTAAGCGGGGTGAGCGGAAACCACCCGAGAAGAAAGGCCAGCAGGATAATAACCAGGATCTGCCCCCAGAAAAGGACTGCCGGGCCGATCCTGGGACCGCCGGTCATCAGTATCCACCGGGATGTCGGCATTTCTACCTGCAGAGTCGAATTGACATTCTCAAGTCCCAGATCGACCTGTGGTGTGTACAGTCTTGCGGCGATTCCGATCTTGTTACGCCAGCTTAGACTGATCTGTTGATTTCCGGGCTGGATGGGGAGCGTGAGCTGATTACCGCTCAGTTCCAAAGGGTATTCCTTGTCATTGAGCATGACCTTCTGTAATTCGGAATCACCCGGAAGGGTAATGATATGGCGTGTTCCCCGGCTGGCATGCAGGGAGAAATTGAGATTGAAATCGGTTGCCCGCATGCCCGGCTGAATATGCAGGAGACTGGAGTCGATGGTCATGGTAGGTCCGGGGACACCCTCCGGACGGCTGATGGTCATGGTCATCGATTCACCCGGATGCGGACGGTATTCGGGGTAGCGAAGTCCGGCCGGGTTCAATTGACTCACTTCGGGAATACCTGCGGCAGCGACATGCCAGATGGGACTGACGTCCAGGTACCACGATTCGGTCCACTCCGTTGTTTTCGGGGCAGTCAGAGTAATGGACTGACCGACCGGCAGAACCGATTGCCAGGAAAATGTGACATCGCGCGGCCCCAGGTTGACCTGGATGTTTTTGTCAGTGATGTACAACGACTCGCTGGTCGGCATCTCTCCGGGAATGAGTGGTATCAGAGCCGTGATGATATTACCTTGGCTTTTCCGGAGAATACGGGTTTCAACCGTCCATTTAAGGCCAAGATGGAGTATCCGTTCGACCTGAAAAAAAGGTGGAACGTTGAAATCGGAGGCGGTTGTCTCCTTGCCCGCCGATACGTGGCTGGTATTTTTTTTCAGATCGAGCTTTTTTAAGGTGATCTGTTTTTCGATGGTGCCGTCAGGATGGATTCCGGTGATGCCCCAGCCGGTCAGTGTCGTCTGGAATCGATGCGGGAGGAGGGGAAAGGTGAGATTGAACTCCTCAATATTCTGCACGTCTTTTATCAGCATAACATGGTGAATGCCGGGAGAAAGCCTGACAATCAGCGTGCCGCCGTCGCTGCGTATCCCCGGGGCAGGGGCATTGTCTAGAAGTATCTGGGAAAATGTCCGGCTGTCGCCGGGCAAGGCAACAGCCGTATCTGCCTGGGCATGAATGGTCAGATCCAGATAAAACTTCTGGCCCTGAACGGAAAAATTACAGGTTTCCAGGCTGGCGCATTCGCTCCGGCAGTCCGGAGAGGCGAGAAGCCGGTTCTGGAGTTCCTGCAACATTTCCGTGGAGGGTGTTTCGGCAGCGGATGGTGCTGGCGATCCGCAGAGCAGCAGGAAAGGAAGAAGAAAACAGGTGAAGCGCGTTCCGGAAAATCTGCCGGGACCAATCTTTGCGGGGAGAAAGTGCAACGACCGGCGAATAAATCCCACCAGCATCAGAGTGAGCAGTCCAACACGAAAGAATCCTAAAACACAATTCAAAAGAGGGGAGAGAAGAATCAGGCGAACTTTCTGTTCGGGAGCGACCGGACCATTCCAGCCGAGAGGCACAGTCTGCCAGTGCCAGTTCGGCAGGCCCGGCCCTGTCTGGATCATGGCCTGCGGATCTATCTGCATCTCCGTATCGATTCTTTTTGGAGAGGCGTCGAAGGATTCCGATGGGGCCATAGTGGCAGATCGAAGGCTCTTCATTTTTCCGGCCGGTGCCGGAAGAGCTTTTTTTGCTGCATCCTCCTCTTGGAGGTCTATGGACATTGTGTTCAGTCCTCCCCTTGTATCGGTCGTTACCTGGAAATACGGACCATTTTCAAGCTGTGGAAAAATACCGATACGGATCTCGCGGATCATGAAAGGAATGGATTGGAGAAGGAGCAGGACCAGAACGATCACGAGCGGAATCCGGATAAGTGCCGTCCCCTTCGTAGAGGTGACCTTGCGAGCGACCGCCAGGAGGGCAAGAAGAGGCAGCCAGAGGTGCTGGGGCGATTCCGGCTGATGATACATGAGACCCAGGGCGACGAGCGAGATGGTTCCCCATCCCCATCCGAGTATCTTGCCGGTGGCAAGGGTAATGATCAGGACCAGAAATATGTCCAGCAAGGTCCAGCGGTTCAACCAGGTCGGGACCGTATCGATACCTGAAGTTGTCAAGAGCTTCCAGCCCGGCGGAAGATTGAGCTGGGCCGATAACTGCTGGAAAGAATGGTTCCAGCCGAGGGCCGGAAAGGTCAGGACCATTCCCCGTAACGGTTGCTCGATACGGGAATCGGCGGTGAGCGCAATATTTCCTTTCCGGACCTCGACGCCGACAAGATCGGAATCTGCAAGCCTGGTAATGAGTTGACTGACCCCGTCGACATCCACCTTACCGAGGCGCTGCTCCGGGGCGGCATTGAGCCGCCATCCCCTGGTCATGGTTCCATTGATCGCATCAAGAGCGGTGAGCCCGGTTCCCCTCTCATCCAGCCAGAGTGTCCGCGACACGGTCAGACGATCCGGTATGGTCTGGGGGTTGCCCCTGGCCTTTTCGATAAGGGTCATCGTATCCTGCCGATTGATGAGATAGGCGGGCAGGTTCAGCCAGTTCTTCGGGAGAGCTGTCCGGGACGGATCGATGGATTGGACATTCTCCACGACAACCTGACGGAATTTTGGCGCTGCCTCGAAAACCCATATCTCGTTATCCGGCCAGATACCGTCGATTGCCCCCATGCTCAGTTTTCCGGGAGAGGCCGGTCCGGCATTGCGGAGTATAAGATCGATCTGCCATTGTCCGGGCCGGGCCTGGATAGAAAGACGGCCCGCCTGATCCAGGCGGACCGGGAGGGGCGATGTGATCTGGAGAGGGAGAAAATCATCTTTGATCATCATGCCCAGGGTAATTTCGCGAGGGGAGCCGGAGACGGCCAAAAGGATATGAAGATCTTCCAGGAGTGGAATGGTATCCTGAATTTTTCTGAAGACCTGTACCGCAGTCCGGTCCATCTCGTTCGTTTTCTCTTCCTGATGAGCCTTCAGCCAGAGTTTCCCCTCCGCATCCAGGCGGGGCTCGATCCCGGCGGTATTGCTCTTTACTGCAACCAGGCCCGAGGCGGCGGGGATATCGATATATTCCGGTGACTGTACCCAGTTTAATCTGCCGGAAAGGGAATGTGTGCCGCGATCCAGCCAGACCGAGGGGATGCCGTTGTGGTCTGTGGTGGCGATGTTTTTTGTTCCGTCTTTGACTGATTCCGGCCAGAGTTTTCGACTCCCGGGCAAGGGGACGAGCGTCCTGGTCTCGACCAGCCATTCCTGTTGGAAGGAGGCCTCTTTACTGGTGACATCGAGGATCAGTCGTGAAGGCCAGGTGCAGTATCTCTTCGATATGTCGTCGGAACGAAGGGTGCATGCTTTTTCCTCCTGATTGTGGAGGACCCAGGGTATCCACTCCTGAAGCGGCCGTGGAACTCCAGCCTGCTCGGCAGAGGCGGCGAAGAGCGGCGCAGAGCACAACAGAAGAGCTGCCAGGAGAAGGAGAACCGAGGATGCGTAAACGGCTGGTGTTTCGGAACGTGCGTTGTTTGGGTTCATAGCGGGTTCTCTCAGGCTCTGGAGTTCTCTGTCAAGTCGTCGTCACTGTCGGTCGGGTACTGAACAGTTATGAAGACTTTATTAAAAAAATGAGACTCCTGTCAATGAAACCCTGCAGTCTTCAGAAAAAACCGCTATCCCTTTTTCCTGACGATGATAGTGGAAAAATAGTGAGGTGGTTCAACGACGGTGGTCAGGTCATTGATGACCCGTTCGTCTTCCATCCCCGCCCGTTCGACCAGAACGGAATTATCCAGCAGGCCAAGATCGCCCAGCAAGGCGCAGAGATGGGGAATAACCTTGTGCACTTTCATCAAGACGACGGTGTCAAAAATCTCAAGGGTTTGCCGCAGGCGGTGGTCCTTGAAGGTCGCGGGGATAATAGCCAGCATCTCATCGCCGAGACAGACCGGAATAGCCGTCGCTGCCGAACAGCTGCTCATTGCGGTAATGCCGGAGATGAATTTGACGGTTGTCGCGGGATTGATCTCCATAATATTTTCATAGAGATAATAGCCGGTGGAATACACGGCGGGATCGCCCAGGGTGGGAAAGGCGACATCCTTCCCTTGCTCAAGAAGAGACAGAACGGTCCGGGCGGCATGCTGCCATGCCTCCCGGACCTCCGTTAGCGGTGTGCTGCCGATATGGATCTTTTTCATCGGAAAATGGAGTTCCAGGATCTCTTTGTCGTGGGTGTCGACAGCCTGTTTGACGATGGAGAGCGCGGTGGAGTTTCCGTTGGGTGAGCCTTTTGGTGTTACGAAAACAGGACATTTCTTCAAGGCATTTATCGCCTTGACGGTGAGCAGCTCCGGGTCGCCCGGGCCGGTTCCAATGATATAGAGGGTTGATTGCATTATCTGGTCGTTTAGGTTGAGTTTACAGGATAAATATTAGTGATTGCCGGTCTGTCCGGCAGAGGGGTAGAGCATTTCGCACAGTTGCCGGATCCCGAGAAGCAGACGCATGGTCGGCCGGGAGACCAGTTTCTCATCAATAAGATAGACCCTGCCGTCGTGAACGGCCTTGATAGCCTGGAATCCTGGCTCCTCCATAAGGGTCGATTTGTCTACCCGGTTCATTCGTCCGGTCTGAGCGATGAACACGTCAATATCGTTTGCATGGGAGAGTATCTGTTCCTTGCCGTATTCGGCGATATTGGTGGCGTGTCGTGGGGGAGCATCAGAGGCGATGTTGATTCCTCCGGCGCTTTCCAGGGAAAAGAGGGTGATCGAATCAGGAGAGAAGGTCCGCATTTTAGCATGGATGGACTCGAAAAAGACCTTGGGACGTTTGGCCGCAGGGATGTCTGCAAATCTTTCTCTGATCTCTGCAAGTCCTGTTTGAAATTCCCGAATCATGGCCTCTGCCTTATCTGCCGTACCTGTCAGTTGACCCAGGTTCCGCCAGTAGGCATACATTTGATCAACGGTGGTTGGTTGTAGTGAAACTATTGTGATCCCGGCCTGTTGCAGCTTGGCAAAGAGCTCAGGATGGCTGGTTTCAATCATCGGACGGATAAGGACAAGATCGGGACGGGCGGCTATGAATTTCTCCGGGTCGTCCTTATCGCTGAACTCGGGTATTTGAACAATTGCCGGAGGATAGTCGTCGTCACCTGTTCTGCCGATGATCTCCTTGTCGAGACCGAGCCGGACGAGATTTTCAGTATGCGCCCCGTAGAGCGAGATGATCCTCGTGAACGGACGTTCGACGTGAATGGTTTTTCCACTCTGATCGGTCAGATCGATGGCCGGCGCGTTGCGTTGGACGACCACCAGAAAGACGATGGCAAGAAAAACAGCCAGCGGGCCGCGAAGGGACAGGGAGCTGCAAAAATTGTAAGAATTACTGGAGGACATTTTTATTGAGTTCATATTCAACACGAGGAGTCTGAGTTTCGGGATGCAGGGTGACATGGCTCTCCACGGAAAAGACCTGCCGGATAAGCGTATCGGTAAGGATCTCCTGCACCGGGCCGCTGGTGACGATTTTTCCGTCTTTCATCACGATCAGCTCGTCACAGAAGGCGGCGGCGAGGTTGAGGTCGTGAATGGCGGCGACGACGGTCACTGCCGTCTTTACGACACGGCTGGATATTACCCGCATGATTTCAATAGTATGCCGGATGTCGAGATTGGAGGTCGCCTCATCAAGAATAAGAACTTCAGTGTCCTGAGCCAGGGCCCTGGCGACGACAACCCGTTGCTTTTCACCGCCGGAGAGATCGGTAACCGTTCGGTCGCGAAGGCCTGTAATATCCATAACGGCAAGGGCATTCTCAACCAGATCGAGATCCTTACCGGATGGGCTCGAGAAGCGGGGTATATGGGGGTGACGCCCCATCAGGACCACATCGAAGACCGTGTAATCGAATCCCAGGGTGAAATCCTGCGGTACAAGGGCAAGCAGCCTGGCAAGTTCCTGTCTGCGGTAGGCGGCTACCGGCCGTTCCTTGAAGAAGACCTCACCCCGGTCCGGTGGTGTTGTGGCTATCAGCATGTCGAGCAGGGTTGTTTTGCCGCTGCCGTTGGGGCCGATCAGACCATAAAACTTACCCTTGGAGATGGAGAGGTTGATATCCTCCAGCACAGGGTTTTTAGTGTACCCGAACCAGCCGTTGCGGATCGTAAAAACTGAGTCGGCAGAAGTCATCATCATTGCACCCCACCTTGTCTTCTGCGGAAGATATAGCAGAAAAAGGGTCCTCCGATCAGCGAGGTCAGGATGCCGATCGGAAGCTCAGAGGGTAATATTGCCCTGGTGACGGTGTCGGCTGAGAGGAGCAGGATTGCCCCGCCGAAAAAACAGGCCGGGATCAGGATACGATTATCGGGGCCAAGCAGAAGGCGCAGAAGATGGGGGACGATAAGACCGACAAAACCGATGATACCGGACACGGAGACGCAGATTGCAGTTATCAGGGATGCCCAGACAAGGAGGATCTTCCGGGTTTTTCCTGTCTCAACCCCAAGAGACGCCGCTGTGCGTGCGCCGAGAGCCATGATGTTCAGGTCGCGGGTGAAGTAGAGTATGACCAGGACTCCGGGGAGGGTGAAGGACAAGGTGAGCGTCACATCGGTCCAGGATTTGCCGACAAAGCTTCCCATGAGCCAGAAGATAATGATCCCGACCTTCTCGTCGGCCAGATATTTGATAAAACCGATCCCGGCGGAGAGGATCGAGGCGACGATGACCCCGGAGAGAATGAGGGTGTTAGACGAGTAATTGTCCCGCGGTGAGGCCAGCGCAAACACCGCAAAGAGGGTTCCCAGGGCACCAAGAAAAGAAAAGAGCGGTACCGAAACCCAGGCAGGGACAGTGATTCCGAAGATCGTCAGAATCAAAACCATCGAAGCGCCGAAGGCGGCCCCGGAGGAGATCCCGAGGGTGTAGGGATCAGCCAGCGGATTTAAAAGAATGGCTTGAAAGACCCCTCCTGAAACCGCAAGTCCGCCGCCGACGATTGCAGAGGTTAAGATCCGGGGCAGCCTGACATCCATGATCACGAGAGGAAAGACCGTGTTGATTCCTTCAGGTAAGGCTCTGCCGCTTATCCTGGCTAACAGTACCTGCACGACCTCGGTTGGGCTGATCTTCAGAAATCCCATTCCGGTGGCGATCACGATGGCCGTTGCCAGTACAATTGCAAGCAGGGAGATAAAAAGGGTCGGTCTCATTTCCTATTGCAGGGTAATCCCGGAGTCGGCAGCGGTCTGGGCCAGATGGTCGGCAAAGATATCGGCAAAGCCGTCCTGTTCTCCCATTCCTTCGATAATTGTGGTCACCTGAAAGCCATTCCTGGTTAAGACCGATTTCATGCTCTCAGGACCATCCCCGGCCATATCGTTTCTGGCATGGTCCCCGGCCACATCCATAAACGGTTTCAGTACCAGTTTGTCGATTTTATCGAGTTTGAGCTGTTTGATAAGGGTATCAAGCGAGGGAAATCCTTCAACGGTGGCAATGTAAGTCTTTGTCTCGGGATAGAGGGTGTTCATGATATCGACAAGCTGGAGATAGGAGCCGCTTGACGGGAAAAATTCATTGCCGTGGGCCATATACACTAAAGCCGATCCGGCCTCTTTTGCCTTTTGGATGTCACCGGCAAGCGATGTGGCCACCTGGCGTATATCATCGGCAAAAGGATGCCTGGGACCCATGGTTCCCAAGACGGGCCGACCGACAACGAGTTTGACGAAGGGCCGGTTTTTGTCTTTGATGGTGGTGATCGCGTTGAGCCCGTTCACGTACGAGACAAGATCAAGATATTCTTCCCCAAGACTGATATGGCCGGGTTGAACCACAATCGTGGTAAAACCTTCGTCCTGGAGATCGGCGATGGTTGCAAGTGGCCCCTTGACGGAAAATATGTCATCAGGGATCGAGGGGTTTTCCTTCTTGAAGGCCGCATCGTGTTGCCGTTTTTGCCATATCTTGCGGATCATATTTGAGGTGAACGCAATCCGGACCTCTGTTCCGGGAAATCTTTTCTGAATCCTGTCTCGGATGTGAAGGATCCCCTGCAGGCCGTTGGGAACGGTCGTGCCGAAGGTGGCAAAGACGACGGCATGAGTGTTTTTTTCGGGTTTCTCCTGGGCGAGAACGGTCGAAACGGAGAGGATACAAGAGAAAAGAAAAAGAAGTGTCCATCTGGTTAAGGGTTTCATAGGTCATACACCTTGATCCGGCCCCGGGAAAAAAAATCCAGGACCAATTGAAGAATCGATCCGGGATTTCCCAAGCTATCCGTAAATCTTTATCATATGATCTGTCCTCGATAATATGACAACCGCCCAGGCAGGTCTTCTGACTTCCGGATCGTCCTTCTCCCGCGCCTTCCCGTTCGCAGCCTTCCCTGTTGAGAAGACCGGCAAACAGTGGCAAAGTGCAGGGTTTGTCCCCGGTTACAGCGGCGGGCCCGTCTTCGATTTGCACGAAGTTCCCTATTAAACTTTTAAATACCTTGACAGCATTAAAAGTACCTGAGCTATGATCGCTTTCTAATACTGTTTCATGGTGACCTTGTCAAGTGGTAGAAAATGGAATTCGTCGCGGTCGAAAAATTTTTCTTGGCATAAGTGTTAATTTATGTGCTATAATGCAGTACGGGAAGGAATTGCGGGAAATATCATCATACTGATTGTCAGGGTGTGAAATTCTTCTTAGAGGACGGAAAGTTATGGAGACAGCAGTGAGTAGACACGAGCGTGCAATGTCAAAAGGCCTTCTGTATTTCAAAAGAAGGCAGTCTCGTGTTGATGTCCGCGGTTTTGTGGGCGATATTGCCGATGGCAATTTCGTTTTAGGGGGGACTGTCGAGGATATCTCTTTCAGCGGGTTTAAGATGTCCAATCTGCCGAAAAATTTTTCTGCAGCTCATCGCAGCTATACTACCGTTATATCGGGAAATGATAAACACTTCAAGTGTGTTGTCATTCCGTGCTGGACAAAAAAGGCAGAAAATAAACGTTCCGTTGAGGTTGGTTTCAAGATCATTCAAGCATCATGGGAGTGGACCGAATTTGTGTTGCATGTTGCCACACCCCTTGCTTTCGCAGAAGATTTAGCCTTTCAGGCCTGATTATTCAAAGAGCACTTCGCACTCCTGGCTGTCCGTGAGCGGTACATCGGGATCTTCCCTGTATCTCCTTGGAGGGCTTGCCGGGGACATCTTTCAAAACGGGCGTCGAGCCCCCTATCGAACTCCATCTCTTTTCCCCGATATTTACCCCTTGTACCAGAACCTGCCGGAAGGCAGTTTTGGGCGGTTGTCAATCATACTCAACCATGCAGTGTGCGTATATACCTTTCGGGTCATTGAACTGCAGGGCCTGCTGAAGCGGGGCAAGGAACCGATACAACCTGCCGAGCGGCTCCAGTGAAAGATGAGAGGGTTTGAGCACGGCAATAATTTTGAGTGAAAACTGCTGCAAGAGTTTGTTTTTAATCGAAAGGGGCTTGTGGAGGTATTGGGCCGAATAGTCGCTGACACCGGCGATACGGGCAGCGGCAATTATTGCATCCTGCATGGTTCCAAGTTTGTCGACAAGACCGAGTTCCTGTGCCTTCTTCCCGTCAAAAACACGTCCCTCGGCGATGGCATCCAGTGCTGAGGGGGCTATCTTTCTGCCGCTCTCGATGATGGACAGAAATTGTCTGTATCCTCGCTCGACGGAGAGCTGGATGGTTTCTGCCAGAAGAGGCGGCAAGGGCTGGGTCAGATTCAGACCTGCTGCAAGAGGGCTTGTCCCTGTTCCATCATGATGGATGCCCAGATTGTCAAGGGTATCTTCGAATGTGGGAATTGCTCCAAAGATACCGATGGAACCGGTTATGGTGGTAGCGGAGGCCCATATCTCATCGGCTTCAGCCGCGATCCAGTAACCGCCGGAAGCCGCCACCGTGCCCATGGAGATCACGTACGGTTTTCCGCTCTTTTTCAGGGCCAGAAGTTCCTGGCGGATGACCTCCGAAGCAAAAACCGAACCACCGCCGGAATCTATCCGCAGGACCACGGCCTTAACCTGATTGTCAGTCCTCGCATTTCGGATCAAGGCTGCCAGGGAGTCGCCTCCAATGGCCCCTGCCGGCTGATCGCCATTGAGGATGGTGCCCTCGGCCACGATGATGCCGATTTTGTTAGGGGATTTAGCCACGCCTTCGTAGGAGGGGTTGATGGTCTTCAGGTAATCCCGGAAAGATGCCTGCCTGAAATCGGTAGTAGCATCGGCGGCAGTCATCTGTGTGAGGTATTCCCGTAACTCTCCCCGTGTCTTTACCTCATCGACAAGACCCCTGTTCTTGGCCAGGAGTGCCGTGTCGCCGCCTGTTTCGGCAAGTTTTTTCGAAAGCGTGTTTATGTAGTCATCTATCGCATCGGCAGGGAGAGAGCGATGTTTGCAGATATCTGCAGAAAAACTCTGCCAGAGTGAGGTGAGCCATTGCTGATTCTGACTCTTGGCCTCCGGCGACATGGCATTTCCTATGATCGGTTCGACGGCCGATTTGAATTGCCCCACTCGAAAGACATGGTACTTAACATGAAATTTATCCAGGATATCCTTGAAATAGAGGCTGTAAACGCCAAAACCGTGGAGATCGACAGCTCCCATGGGATTCAAAATAATCGTATCGGCATAGGTGGCCAGATAATATTTTTTCTGGGTGAAAAAATCCTCGGCAGCTATGACTTTCTTGCCGCTTTTCTTGAATACTTCAAGCTCCTTACCAATAACCTGCAACTGATCTATTCCGGCCTTTCCCATATTTTCCAGATTAAGGACCAGACATTTTATCCGTGCGTCGGTAGAGGCGGCATGGATTGCGTCAAGAATATCCTGCAGGAGGGTTTCTCTGGGCAGATCTTTTATGCCGATCGATTCGCTTAACAGTTCGTTGATCGGATCGGTGAGTTGTTTCTCTTCGACAATGTCACCGGTGATGGAAAGCATCAGGGCGCTGTTTTCGCGGATGGTCAACTCTTTGGTAGTGGTGAAAAAAGACGATACCAGGATGATGACAAAGACGATCAACAGGAGATTGAGAAGGGTATGACGTACTACCGAGAGAGCCTTACCCAGAAAACGAAAAACGGCGAATATGGAGCGAAAGAGACCTTTCATGAGATTAATAAAACCTGAAATGGAAAAATTATTCTGGACTGGAGGATTCCTGAAAAACTAATAATATCTATCATCGGCATGGAAGTAAACACCTATTGGCTTTGAAAAATGAAATAAAATATCACAACCTTCAATCACTCTCAGGAGAGGAAAATCCATGTCGGAATGAATAAGAAATGAGTGGTGATGGGGGATTTTTTATATTATAGCTCAAGGACAAAATACCGGGGACAGATAGACCCCGATCCGACCCTTATTACTGACATATTCTGGTGAATGATGGAAAATTCCACACTGAGAGAAGCCGTTGAGGCGAGCCCGCTGTTCAACGGGCTGCCCATGGAACAGATTGATCACGTAGTGAGAATCGTTGTAAAAAAACAGTATGGCCGCGGAGAAACCATCTTTTTCGAAGGAGATGAAGGCAAGGGCTTTTATATGGTGGAGAGCGGCAAGGTAAAGATATACAAGATGTCGCTTTCCGGAAAAGAGCAAATATTGCATATCTTCGGCCCCGGGGAACCCTTCGGCGAGGTCCCGGTTTTTCATGGGCAGCCGTTTCCAGCAACGGCCGAGGCGTTGATGAAGAGCACATTGCTTTTTTTCCCGCGGGACAAGTTTGTTCAGCTCGTCCATGAGATGCCCTCGATTGCGTTGAATATGCTGGCTGTTTTATCCATGCGGCTGCGCCGTTTTGCCAGTCAGATAGAAAATCTTTCCTTAAAGGAGGTTCCGGCCAGACTGGCGGACTATCTTCTCTATCTTTCCGAAGAACAGGGGACAGCCGAAGCTGTTGAACTGGAGATCTCCAAAGGCCAGCTGGCAAGTCTGCTGGGCACCATTCCCGAAACCCTTTCCAGGATATTTGCGAAGATGAGCGAGGAAGGGCTTATTGCCGTCGAGGGAAGAACGATACGGATCAAGGATCGTGATGGCCTGGCCGACCGGTGAGCGTGTCCGCCGGGGCCTGCCGAGAGGGGGAAATGTTAATAAAATATCTTATCGATAAGTGATTCCCTCGGCTTGTCGATTGTATACTGTTCATTGTCCGCCATTTTCTGACCGAACATGGCCATGACGTTTTGATCCATAACCAGCCGGTAATCAACCGATGAGATGATGGTCGAGTTTGCCGGGTTGATCAGGCGGGCCGAGATGTACATTGTCCTGTTGGTATACGAGTATGTGCCGACCAGGATGGCCTGAGCAGACACGGAAGGGGAGATCAGATTCAGATCCCGTGAAAGCATGGTCTCTCCTGATTTCGGTTGTATAAGCAGGCTGTCCCTGAGTTTGAGTTCTTTGACCGTATAGCCAAATTGGACAAAGCGGGATGTTATGTGTTCCTGCAGAATCCTGCCAAAACGGGATGTCTGGGTGAGATCGTTATTATCGACAAAGGTTGTTACCAGCAGCGGTTGATCGGGGTTCCTGGGCATGAGCCGGGGAACGGCAGTCTCTTCAAGTTTTTTGGTGATATCATACGATAAAGATACCAGATTCTGCTCGCCGCCAAGTACACCTTCAAGTTTTGTGCCGTTGAATTTTGAACAGCCTGAGAGAGACAGGGGCACCAGAAGGAAAAGGAGAAGGATTTTCATATATCTCTGATTGGTTCCGGAAGAATTTTTTGGGCCTGGGCAGCTGGCTGAATCGGTGCCGTCTCCCGGCCAGTCTTATGGGAAGGAAAATCGGAATTGGTTATTTTGATTTCTTTGGCCTTGCCGCTGCTTAACTGATAATGCCAGAAATCCTCATCGTTGATGTAGTAGATGCTCGACGTCCTGAAGAGGTATTTTTTCATGCTTACCATCGATGTGGTAATGATGATTTCATAGTGCCCGTTCTGGACGTAGGCGGCGTTTGCCAGATCGAGGGCACCGGCCGCAGCTATAATGAGCACATCGGTAGGTGCATTTCTGAGGACTGCCACTCCAACGCCCAGAGCAGTGAGCACACCAGGGGCCAGGGTCCGATTGCGGTTGGCCTGATGATAGACCGTCTGGACCTTATAGTTGACGGTTATCGCTCCCAGTTCGGGCTGGGTGCAGGTCGGGACGCCATAACGCACCAGTTGGGTTACGAGCAGGTCATTGAACCCCTCATCGAACTGGCTCGTTTCATTTGGTTTGCAGGGAGCATCATCTTTGCCGCAGGTCTTTTTTACATAGACAGCCGTATTGAGGAGGTCGTCTTTGATTAACTCCTTGTTGATCTGATTGGCAACGTCCATAGCCAGGATATCCCAGTGATGGGCGGCCTGCATCTTGCTCTGGCTGCTGTATTCAAACCCCGCCGGCTCGGGTATCCGGCTGCAACCGCAGATCAGAAAGAGACTGAGTAGTGCTGAAATGAGAAAACGCATATGTCGATCCCCTGAAGAGAATAAAGTTATCTGCCTTCTTTATCGGATTAAAATCGGTAATCTGAAGGAAAAATTGCCGGATCTCGATTAAGACAGTGAAAAAACGCCCAGGTTGTATCTTCTTCTATGTGATGTTTTTTCGTTAAAAACATCAGGTCGCTTATGTTGAGCAGCTGTTTTTCTGCCGGGGAGCAGCGGATTTTGAAGGAGATGTTGCTCTCCAGCTGACGTAGGGATGGGGGGAGGTAGGATGCTGAGGTTTTTGTTTGAGCTGCGAGCGTTTATTCGTTATTCTTTATGTTGAGTAATGGTTTATTGTTACCACTGAATACAGGATAACTGGTTTTATTCTTTTGTAGACTACAAGCGTAGTTTTATACGGTTTCTAATTAATCCCTTGTTGGCAGAGAGAGAAATGAGCATACGCAAGCGTGTCGAAGATGCTTTATTACTTTATCAGAACGACCGATATGAAGGCGCTTTTCTCACAGCACTGGTCGCTGTCGCTGCCACCGCAAGACGTGAAAACCCGGACAAGAAAATGACAGACCGAGAATGCTTTGAGACATTCTTGGACAAAAAGTGGCGAGGCGCGCTTAAGGTTGAATTCCGCGGAGAGCTACACACGATTTTCCATATTTTTTATAAATGGTTCAGGTGCGAACTCGTACATGAGGGTGGCCTACCAATCGATATCGAGTTTATTAAAAGCGAAGAATTGACTCTTCGGGCTGGCGGAACTCCAGATTATATTTTAAAAATCTCCCATGGTTGGTTCTACTGGCTAATTGAAACAGTAGTTGAGGCATCATGCAACAAAGAAGAGTTTAAAGATATTCATAAGGAACTGCCAACACGGCGTTCAAGCCGATCGCAAACGGCCGCGCCCGCTTAACTTTCAGTTAAAACATGAGGGTCAAGCCACCGGTCGACTCATTGTAAGTGTAAAATGTTCCTGACCTTTCCCCAACGATTAATTTTCGTATCCCGCCTTTGAGAGAAGTTTGGCAAAAAGCACCGGACCCACGAAATTTTCAGGGTTTGGATTTGCAGTCCCGTTATTGGCAATCTTATTTTCCGGCTTCTTTCAAAGAGTCCAGATCAAGGTCGGGATAGAGTATTTTTACGCACGTCGGACAAATGCCATGGCTGAACTGGGCTTCGGTGCGGTCGCGGATATAGACCTCCACCTGGTTCCAATAGCCCTGGTCATCGCGGATCTGCTTGCAGTTCGCGCAGATAGGGATGATGCCGCGCAGGGTCCGGATGTCTTCCAGGGCACTGTGCAGCGCCTCCTCCATTTGCTTCTCCTCGGTGATGTCATGGACAATGGAGTGAAGCATCTTCTTTCCCTTGACTGTGATATTACTGCTGAATACCGCCACGTCCCGGATAGAGCCGTCGGATAGCCGGTGGCGGAATTCAAAAGAGACCCGCTTCAGGTCTCTTGCCTTTTTCATCTCCTGCATGACCTCGTCCGGGGAAAGCGTGTTGATGTCCTGAATTTTCATTTGCACGAGCTGTGTCTTCGACCATCCGTAGAATCGTTCAGCCGCTTGATTCGCGGCTATGATTTTCCCGGTTTTTGGATTGATGATGAGTTTAACGGCAGCATGGTGTTCAAAAAGGTTTCTGAAGAGTATTTCGCTTTTCTGCAGCGCTTCTTCGGTACGTTTGTTGTCGACGAGCTGCCAGGTGACATCGGCCAGGTAGGAGACGGTATCGATGTCCTTTGCAGTGTAGTCCGCTGGTTTGTTGCCTACCCCCAGGATGGCGACGACCTTGCCTGCCTTCATCACGGGGACCGCCAGTTCGCGGATGACCTCGGCGTGGCCATCAGGCATCCCCCGCTTATGCGGCAGCGAGGCGTAATCGTTGTGGACGACAGGTTTCCCCTCGCGTACACAATCGGCCCAGACTCCTGCCTGGTCTATTCCGTAGTGCATCCCTTTGCCTTCGGCCCGGCAGAATTCCTGCAGCGTGCGGGTGGACCATTGTTGCAGGGAAAGGGTCTTCTGGTCGAAACTGACAAAGTGGTAAAACCCGACAGGGCTCTCAACGAGTGTACCGATTTCATCCAGGGCTTTGCGTAGAAGTTCGTCCAGGGTGTGGGTGGAGGCGTATTCGAGCAGGGCGAATCGTATCTGAATCAACCGCTGCGCTCGGCGTTCATCGGTCTGGTCGCGGAAGACCAGCACCACACCGGTGATCTCTCCTTGAGGGTCATGGATAGGGGCTGCCGAGTCGGCAATGGGCCTCTCGGTTCCGTTCCTGGCTATAAGCAGGGTGTGGTTGGCCAGGCTCACAACAACCCCCTCCTGCAGAACCTTGACCGCAGGGTTTTCCACCTTTTCCCGCGTCTCTTCGTTGACGATGCGAAAAACATCTTCCAGCGGCCTGCCGCAGGCCTCCTCCCGGCTCCAGCCGGTAAGCGCCTCGGCTACGGGGTTCAAGAGTTCCACTCGGCCCTGGGCGTCGATGGCAATAACTCCGTCGCCGACGGACTTCAAAATGATGCCACTGCGTTCCAGGCTGGTACGCAGTCTGGCCTCGGTGTCATATAATATCCTGTAATAGGTTTTCCGTCTGCTGTGCCAAGCGACCAGTCCGATTGCCCCCAGCCCGACCAGGAGTGCCGCAAATAACGCCAGGATCAAGGCCGCGCGGAAATGCCACTCGGCAAAAACTTCCGCCGTGTCCTCCTTGGCAACCATGAACCAGGGCGAATCCGGGATGGGCAGGACGACGGCCACCGATGGGACCCCGCGATAATCCCGGCCTTCGACAAAGCCTTGCCGGCCCAGCACAGCCATGACCGCGGGTACATCGATCTGACTTAAGGGGATTCGCAGCTTCAAGGCCGCATTGGGTTGATGCCGCAGATCGTTAAGGAAGAGGGCCGTATCTCCATCGCGCCGGATCAGCAAGGTCTCGGCGGTCTTACTCGGCGTGGGCCAGGACTGGATCAAGGGATAGAGAAACTGCTTGGCATCGTTGACCAGAATGATAGCGCCGAGCGGCCTTGCGGCCTGCCCATCGCCTGCAAAAATCGGGGCGACCACGCTGATATGAGGTGCCGGGTGTTGCGCTTCGGTGTGCAGGTCGGCGAATACGGGTTTGTGCTCGCGCAGGGCCTCAGCCAGGGCCGCCGCATAACCCGTAGGGGTCGTTGAGTTTTCGGTCAGGGTCAGGAGAACTCTCCCTTCCGGGTCAACCATTAAAACATCTGCGTATCGGTAATGCACCTGAAGACTCAGGAAGTGGCTGCGGAGTTCTTGAGCGCTTACGCTATCCTGAGCGGCCAGGTAGCGGCCCATGGCCGCAGTCAGAAAGGGGCTCTCCGTGAGGACGGCTGCATCGCCCAGACGCTCGCTGCGCCAAGCGGCGATCTGACCCACCTTAAGGCGGGCAATGGCGGCAAATTGATATTCGGCCCGTTGCAGCGTCACGGACTTTTCGACGCGGTAGAACCATGCGCCGCCGGCAAACAGGGCCAGGAGGGCCGTCGTCAGTACGGCCGTCATCAAGGGGGAAAACGTTTTCGAATCTGTCTTCATCGGTCGATCTCGCTTTAGCCTTCCGATGATGGAGAGAACCGGAAGTTTCAGGGTGTAGATCTCCAGGAAAAGGATTATGCTGGGGGGTATTCTAACGAGGAATGAAATAATATTCCAGTTTCATTCAAGGGTCCTGTGTGGAAATTCCCGAAAAGTTCCAAAGCGTGCTGAAAGCATTAAAAGTTGCAATAGCTCCTATTTACCGGTCCAGAACTTTTCTATCAAGTACGTTGGTGTTTGCTGCAGCCATGCTGTATAATTATAAGAGAAGGCCGAAAGTTAAAGTTTTTACGGATGGCCTGCAAAATATAAAAGAGGGTAGATATATGAAGTTTAAACGTATTTTCGTAATTGCGGCAATGTTGTTGGTAGGGATGGCGAGTGAGAGTTTTGCTTTTCGCGGCGGTCCGCCGATATTGGTGCCGGTACCGGTACCGATGGTACCAGCACCGATGGTATACGGACCACCCGAAGTTGTTCCTGTGCCAGTCTTCTATGGAGGCTTCTGGTGGTTTAACGATGGAGGGTATTGGCATAGATCCCGACATCGGAATGGTCCCTGGGGACATCCATATCGCGGCAGGGTTCCCCATGGTGTTCGAAATTATTCGCATGGTGGGCATGGTGGACATGGCGGGCACCATCGGTAATAGAGCTTTTTAAGAGAACACCAACACGCCCATCGTCGGCTATTCCAACTGAGATTGAGTTTTTGTGGACATTTTGTGGACATCTAAGCCGATATTCTTTATCCTTTTCTTCATGGCCTGCTTCCTTGGTGGCTCTGGGTTGATTGATGATTCTTTCAACCTAACCCACGCTGACAAGGTAGGCAGGCTTTTTTTGTCGCATGCTTCGGCAGGTGAGCTACCATCATGCGGTTGATACCTTCGATGCGGTGGTTGTTTGTGCTGTCTTTACATGGCTTTCCCGTGATTCAACAGACCGACTATGAAGAGCTTCGACACAATGTACGCCCGTGTCGAACACGTCCATACCCTGCAGAGGGTAATGCTCGAGCTGTTAGCCGACCAGATATCCTTGTGTATGTCCGGAAGATGAAACATAACCTTAGCGCGGCGGTGATGTGACAGCATGTCAATTGATCTCCATATTCATTCCGTCTATTCAGACGGGTCACAGACACCGGCCGAAATCGTCGCTCTTGCTGTCAGGAGAAGGCTTACGGCGATTTCGCTTACGGATCACGACACTATGGCCGGGACGCCCGGGGCTCTGCATGCAGGAGTTGAGCAGGGCATCGAGGTTCTGCCGGGGCTTGAAATCAGTGCAGTCCACGGCGAGACGTATCTGCATATCCTGGGGTATGGCATGGAGAGGGATGACCCCGGTCTTGTTGCCGGCCTTTCTCGATTGCAGCAGGCCCGTGATGAGCGCAACGTGAAGATCGTGCAGAAGATCGTGGATCTCGGTTTCCCGATCACACTTACAGAAGTACAGACCGTGTCCAGGCTCGGCCAGACAGGCCGGCCGCATATAGCGAAGGTCCTGAAGGCCCATGGCATAGTGAAAAACATACCCGCAGCCTTTGAAAGATTCCTGAAAAAAGGGGCACCCGCCTATGTCTCCAGATTTGTCTATAATGCGGAGGAGGCCATCGGCATGATCAAGCGGGCAGGAGGGGTCGCTGTCCTTGCTCATCCCATCCAGATTGATCCGACCCTTGAACGTCTGCCCGGCCTGCTGGCCGAGCTTGCCGTTTTCGGACTTGATGGAATAGAATTGTATTATCCGACCCAATCTTCCAGGGTCCGGAAAAAAATCAAGATGCTGGCTGAAAGATATCACCTTCTCTCTACCGGCGGAAGTGATTATCATGGAGATGTCCGGCCCGGATCACATCTTGCCGGCGGAAAGAACGTTCATGTCCCGTCAGACGTGTTGGAGACGATACGGCAACGACTGGCCAAACTAAAAACCACTGCTGAAGAAGACTCCCTATGACGCTACATTCAATCCTTGTTGTTGATGACGAACCGAACTATCTGATCGTTCTTTCGGAACTCCTTCGCGATGAAGGGTTTGAGGTCTTTACCGCACCGTCGGGACAGGACGGACTCGGGGTAGTCAAGGAGGTTGATCTCGATCTGATCATAACCGATATGCAGATGCCGGGCCTTGATGGCCTGCAATTCCTCCAGGAGATCAAAAAGAAGAATGCGGATATCCCGGTAATCATCATTACCGCCTTCGCCGAAGTGGAAAAGGCTGTTGTCGCCATGCAGGCCGGGGCCTTCAGTTATCTGGCGAAACCGTTTTCCAATGATGAACTCATTGTTAACGTCAATAAGGCCGTCCAGCATTATGCCTTGATCAAGGAAAACACCAGGCTGAGAAAAGAAATTCATACCCGGACGAATTTCAGCGGCATGATCGGAAAAAATACGCGTATGTTGCAGGTATATGAAATGATCGAAAAAGTGGCGCCGACGCCGGCGTCCGTGTTGATCTCAGGCGAGAGCGGTACCGGTAAGGAACTGGTGGCCAAGGCCATCCATCTCAACAGCCCGCGAGAGGCGCATCCTTTCATTGCGGTGAATTGTGCGGCTCTGGCCGAAAACCTGTTGGAGAGCGAGCTGTTCGGACACGAAAAAGGCGCGTTCACCGGGGCGGTCGGGATGCGGAAGGGCAGGTTTGAACTGGCGGACCAGGGGACGATTTTCCTGGATGAGGTCGGTGAAATTCCTCTTTCGCTCCAATCCAAGTTGTTGAGAGTCTTGCAGGAAAAGAGTTTTGAACGGGTCGGGGGCACCAAGACGCTTGATGTCGATGTCCGGATTATCAGCGCTTCCAACAAGGATCTGAAGGAAGAGGTCTCCATGGGCCGGTTTCGTGAGGATCTCTTCTATCGCCTGAATGTCATTCATGTCTCCCTTCCGGCCTTGCGTGAACGGATGGATGACATGCCGCTCTTGGTGAACTTTTTCATCCAGAAATTTTCGGAACGTCTGAATAAGATTAATCTGAGGATCTCTCAGGATGCGATCCGGCTGTTGATGACCCTGCCGTGGGAGGGAAATATCCGCGAACTGGAAAACACTATCGAGCGGGCCGCGATCCTCTGCGACGATAATTGTATTCAGCCCACTGATGTTCAGCCCGAATCGATGGATATGGAAAGTCAGGCCTCCTGGAGCCAGGAGATGGATCTGAGTCAACTTATTCCCGATTCGGCCGGACTGAACGATGTCCTCTATGCAATAGAGGAGAAGATGTTGAAGCGGGCACTGGACGAAACCGGGCATGTGCAATCCAGGGCAGCGGAAAGATTGGGTATTACCAAAAGTCTCCTCCAATATAAAATGAAGAAGTACCGGATCAGGAAGAAAAAATAGCAGGACCGTCCCTAGCCGATCTCCTGGATACCCCAACGAAGCTTATTCCTGAGGATGGCAAAATAATCTTTGTGCGGGGAGACGATCAGCTGGAGCGGATGTTCCGCGGCTTTAACTTCGAGGATATCATCCTTATCCATACTCCAGCTGGCTTGGCCGTCGATGATAATATTGGCCTTATCCGTAGAGTCCTGAGCGTCGAATCTGGTGGTGATTGTTTTGTTCGACGGCAGAAGGACGGGCCTTGAGCTGAGCATGAAGGGACAGATCGGTGTAACTAAGATGGAGGGAAGACCGGGATATACCAGTGGCCCTCCAGCAGACAGGTTGTAGGCCGTAGAGCCGGTCGGTGTGGAAATGATCAGTCCATCGGCCTTATAGGTAGTGATAAACTCTTCATCTGCCTGTGCCGACAGATGAAGAACCCTGTCGAGAGAATTTTTATTGATCACAACATCATTAAGGGCATAGCGATAGCCCTGATGCACTCCCTTTTTTATAAGGCAAGCCTTCAGCATCAGACGGTTTTCAACAATGATCGAGCCTAAGATGATCTTCTCCAGCGCCTCTTCCGCCTCGTTTTCGGTCAGCTCGGTCAGGAAGCCGAGATGTCCTAAATTGATGCCGATGACCGGAATTGAATAGCGTGCAGCCTCTGCGGCGATATGCAGGAGCGTTCCGTCTCCTCCCAGAATGATCAGGATGTCGATATCCGGCGCGATCCGGTTCAGGCTGACGGAAATTCCCTGCTGTTCCAGCCATCGTCCCAGCTTATCACCAAAAAAGGAGGCTGGCGGGTCTCCTTTTTTGGTGATGATTCCGGCAATACGGACCGAAAAATCAGAGATGGTGCGGAATTGAAGTGAGCTGGCGTCCATCTACTGTCTGCCCAGTTCGGTCGCACGGTTGGCTGCTGCCTCGACGGCGTCCATGATAATTCCGCGGAAGCCGTTTTTTTCAAGGACATGGAGGCCGGCAATGGTGGTGCCGCCCGGAGATGTTACTTTTGCCCGCAGAACGGCGGGGTGTTCTTTGTTCTCGAGCAGCAGTTTCACTGAGCCAAGCACCGTCTGCACGGCCAGGGTTTCGGCCACGTCCCTGGCAAGGCCGGTCTTCAGTCCGGCGTCGATCAGGGCCTCGATGAAGGTGAAAACATAGGCCGGACCGGAGCCGCTGAGTCCCGTTACCGCATCGAGATACCGTTCATCCAGAACAACCGATTTCCCGACCGCATTGAAGATGGCTGTTGCCTTTTGCAATTCATCGTCGGTCACTTGAGCGTTGCAGCAGAGTGCCGATGCCCCTTCCAGAACCAGGGCGGGGGTGTTCGGCATGACCCTGATAATTTTGGCCATTTTGTTGTCCAATAACCGTTCGTAGAAGGCAATTGGCAGACCGGCCGCAATCGTTATGATCAGATGGGTATTTTGAATGTATGGTTTTGCTGATGTCAGAACATCGGCCATCACCTGGGGTTTAACCGCGAGGAGTACCGTGCTGCAGGTCTGCCAGACAGGGATGGTGGCAGTGCAGGTCTCTATGCCATAGGTCGTTTCGAGATAGCTTCTTCTCAGGGCACTCGGCTCAGCCAGGATAAGAGAATGTGCCTGATACAGTCCAGCTTTGAGCAGACCTTTGACAAGCGCCTCGCCCATCTGGCCACCGCCGATAAAACCAATTTCTTTTGTCATTGCCAAACCTGATGCGTAGTGGATGGAGGTTGTATCTTTTACAGGGAAGAAAAAATACCGTCCTGCCGGTAAGCCAAACGGATAATTGTCTTTACAGTATCAGTAATGTACCATGAATCCATCCGGCAGTCCATATTACAGATTGTTGAAATATGATGATAGGGATAGATGTAAAAATGGTTCATCCTTGCGAAAGAGACATTGCCCTGGAAAGGTTCGGATCGGGACAGGCCTTTTACCAAGGATACGGGATTGTATTTTCACCTCATGGTCTTATTGACATGGAGTGGATAAAAATGCTATAGCTTCTGTCCTGTACGATTTCAGACGTTGAGCGAAGTTTTATCAGCGGGGTATTAATCAGTATTTCAGCCTACGAATTTCCTTTATGGTCCAGTCCGAAAAATTCATACCTGCTGTTTCGATTGTCATCCCCACCCTGAATGAGGCCGAGAACATCTATCCGCTTTTAACGCGGATCTTTGAGGTGGCGCAGACCTCCGGGCTGTCGATCGAGGTCGTCATCGTCGATGACAGTTCCACCGACGGCACCCGGGATCAGGTGCGCGGATGGCAGACCACCCACCCGGTGACCATGGTCTGCCGGGAGACCAAGGATGGCCTGGCCAGCGCGGTGATTGAAGGAGCGCAGGCAGCCCGAGGGGCAATCGTCGTGGTTATGGATGCCGACCTCAGTCATCCCCCGGAGATCCTGCCTGATCTGATTGGCCCTCTTGTTGCCGGCACCCACGATATGGTCATCGGCAGCCGCTATACAAAAGGAGGATCGACACCGGACTGGCCGTTCGGTCGGAAGATGGCCTCCCGCCTGGCCACGGTTCCGGCCAGGATCCTGACCGACCCGCACGATCCCCTGGCCGGGTTTTTCGCGGTCAGAAGAGACCCTCTCGCCAACCTCGACAAATCGGTCAGCGGCTTCAAGATCGGACTTGAGGTTTTAGTTTCGGGGGATGGCAAGCTGCGAATCGCCGAGGTCCCGATCACCTTCTATGACCGCTATAAGGGCAAATCGAAGATGAACAAAGGGATTATCTTCGACTATTTCCGGCAATTATTGACGCTTATCGGTGTCAGGCCGGCCCCCTCCTTTATAACCGGCCTCGGGGCTGCTTTGTGTGTGGGCGGCGTACTTGATTTCCTTGTCTTTTTCTTTCTATCCCGTCATGGTATTGCCATAGGCTCGGCCCATATCGGCAGCTTTCTTACGGCAAGTATCGCCACGGCCGGTATTCATTGTCGCTGGACCTTCCCCGGCCACGATCTGAGATGGCATCATATCGGCGGGTTTCTGGTACTCAGTCTCTTGGTCCTTACGCTGCGCGGCGGCCTTTTAGGGGATTTGCTGCGGCTCGGGTGCCCGTTCTATCCTGCCATGATTGTGACGATACCGGCCTCAATTGCAGCAACTGCTCTGGGCCTGATGTGTTTTGTCTTTGCCGGCAGTGGCGGAAAGCCCAGCGCCGATGTGCGCGGGCGGCTCTTCTGTCTCGGAGCGACCCTCTTTTCTCTGATCCTGCGGCTGCTTTACCTGGGCCAGCCCGCCCTTCTGGAAGAAGAGGCCTATTACTGGAATTATGCCCATCATCTGGCCATCGGCTATCTGGATCATCCGCCGATGGTGGCTGTTCTTATCCGCACAGGCACCTGGCTTTTCGGCGATACCGAATTCGGCGTCCGGGTGATGGCTGTCATCTGCTGGCTGATTACGGCGGGTTTTTCCTACGCCCTGACGCGCTCTTTGTATGGCCGGGCTACCGCTTTCCGGGCCGTCCTCTTACTGTCCATCCTGCCGGTCTTTTTCTCCATCGGTCTGATAATGACTCCGGATGCCCCTCTGACCGCCTGCTGGTCCGGGCTCATCTATTTTCTGTACCGGGCTTTGCTGCTTGAAAAACCGAAGGCCTGGCTCGGGGTTGGGATATCTCTCGGGCTCGGCATGTTCTCCAAATACACCATCGCCCTGCTCGGACCGGCGATTGTGCTCTTTATGCTGATAGATCCCAAAAGCCGGAAATGGCTGCTCAAACCCGGCCCCTATCTGGCCGTCCTCATTGCACTCTTGATTTTCTCTCCGGTGATTGTCTGGAATATCGAGCACAACTGGGCCTCGTTTATCTTTCAGGGAGAGCGGCGGGTAACCGGACTGACCCATTTCTCGACACATGTCCTGATCGGTCAGGTCCTGTTGCTGCTGACCCCGGCCGGATTCCTTGGTCTGCTGGCCTTTCTGTCGTATGGCCGGGGCCTTTTTGTCTCATCCTCTCCGGCGTCCGGGGGGAGGACGCATCTCTTCTTTCTGCTGTTGACCCTGGCACCCTTGTCGGTGTTCTTTTTCTTCAGCCTGACCAAGGAGGTGCAATTGAACTGGACCGGGCCGCTCTGGCTGGCCGTCATCCCGTTTATTGCCGCGACCATGGCCGGAGACGGGGATGCGCCTGCATTTATCGGCTGGGGCCGCCGGTTGTGGCCGTCAACGGGTATCGTGCTGCTGCTGCTCTTCGGCCTCTGCCTGCACTATTATTCCCTGGGGATTCCAGGAGTTACGACCCTTGAGCGTCCCTTTCTGACCGGCTGGGACGGGGTCGCCCGCACCGTGGACAGGATGGTCGAGGCTGAAAAAGAGAAGACCGGGAAACGGCCGCTGGTGGTCGGGATGGATAAATATCAGATCGCAAGCGGTCTGGCCTTCTACCGGTACAAGGATGCCGTCTCTGCCAGGGATACTAGGCCGGACCGGGTCATAGGTGAGACCTTGTCCCGGCACATCTTCGGTCTGCCCGGTCTGATGTATGCCTATTGGTTTCCACCCGCAACCCTTGACGGGAAGGATCTTCTGCTGGTCGCCTCATCTAAGGACTTGGTCGATGAAAGGAATCTGGGGCAGCATGTGCAGGATATGGACGAAATACAGGAACTGGATATAAAAAAGGATGGCCTGACCATCGACCACTGCTTTCTTCGCCTCGTCCGAGCCTATCACCACCAATAAGTGAATAAATAACACATCGAAAAAGAGTGAAGTACACCTAAAGAGGATGGTTAAATGATCAGGAAAGAACTGCTCGATATTCTGGTATGCCCGAAATGCAAAGGTATGATTCAACTGACCGAAAAAGGCGATGGCCTGGTCTGTGAAAACTGCAGATTGGTCTATGAAATCCGGGATAATATCCCGATCATGATCATCGAAGAGGCAAAAATTCTGGAGAGCTGATCTCGACTCGCCCCGGCAGATGTCGATGGCGGCCTGCCGGTTATTGCCGTCAGACCGCCCGAATCGTTTTTTTTATACCGATATGCCCAGTTCCTGCTCTTTCTTATAGATCGCAAGTCGGGTTTTAACAATGGTATCCGGGATCAGACTTATTGAATCGATGCCGCATTCGACCAGGAAGGTGGCAAACTCCGGAAAATCCGATGGAGCCTGGCCGCAGATGCCGATCTTTTTCCCTCGCCGCTTGGCCACGTCGATTGCCATCTTGACCAATGTTTTCACCGCCTCGTTGCGTTCGTCAAAGATATGGGCGACCAGATCGGAATCGCGATCGAGACCGAGGGTAAGCTGAGTCAGGTCGTTTGAGCCGATGGAAAATCCGTCAAAGATATCAAAAAATGCGTCCGCCGATATGACGTTGGACGGGATTTCGCACATCACGTAGACCTCCAGATCGTTTTCTCCCTGCACGAGTCCGAATTCCCGCATTGTTTCAATTACCCTTCTGCCTTCTTCCGGGGTACGGCAGAAGGGCACCATCAGCTTGATATTGGTCAGTCCCATATCATTTCTGGCTTTAAGGAGACCCTTGCATTCCAATTCAAAGGCCGCCTTGTATTTTAGGTCGTAATAACGGGAGGCCCCGCGCCAGCCGATCATCGGATTGGACTCTACCGGCTCGTAAAGGATCCCGCCGACCAGGTTGGCATATTCGTTCGATTTGAAATCGGAGAGCCGAACGATAACATCTTTGGGGTAAAATCCAGCCGCGATCCGGCCGACACCTTCGGCGATCTTGTCAATGAAAAATTGTCTCTTGTCGTGGGGATAAGCAGTTGTAAGCTTTTCTATCTCAGCGATTATGCCGGCTATTTTTATGTCACCTGCAGTAGCCTTTTCCTGGAGTTTGTGAAAGTTGTAGAGGGCCAGGGGATGAATACCGATATGGGAGTTGATGATGAATTCTTCGCGGGCCAGGCCGACACCGTCATTGGGTATCTGCGATTCCTTGAAGGCTTTTTCCGGAATCCCCACATTCATCATGATCTTGGTTTTTGTCCTCGGCACACTCGAGTAATCCAGCCGATCGATAATAAAATCGAGTCTTCCTTCATAGACATATCCGGTTTCACCTTCAGCGCAGGAAATGGTAACTTCACAGCCTGGTTTGATACATTCGGTGCCGTTTACGGTGCCGATCAGACACGGAATACCGAGTTCTCTGGAAATAATCGCGGCATGACAGGTTCTGCCGCCTCTGTTCGTCACAATAGCGCTGGCGCTTTTCATGATCGGTTCCCAGTCGGGATCCGTCATATCCGTGACCAAGATGTCTCCCGCTCGAAAATCGTGTATTCCTGAAACATCGTTAATGATTCTGGTGATTCCCTGACCGATTTTGGTGCCGACGGCCTGACCGCTGGCAAGGACCTTCCCCTTTTCCTTCAGTATGTATGTCTCACTGATTATTTTTGATTCCTGGGAATGGACGGTTTCCGGACGGGCCTGGACAATAAAGAGTTTTCCGGATCCGACATGCATTCCGTCGCCATCCTTGGCCCACTCAATATCCATGCCTTTTCCGTAATGATCTTCGATGATCATTCCCCATCTGGCAAGCTGCAGGATCTCATCGTCATTGAGGACATAGGAGCCTCGTTCTTTCTGCGAAGTCGGAATGTTTTTTACCAGAGCAGATGAACCGGAATCGTCATCATAGACCATCTTGATCTCCTTGGAGGCAACGCGTTTGGAAATGATCGGTCGTTTGCCCGCACGAAGGGTCGGTTTAAAAACATAGTATTCATCCGGGGTAACAGCCCCTTGAACAATATTTTCGCCAAGCCCCCAGGCTCCGGTTATAAAAATTGCATTTTCAAACCCTGATTCGGTGTCAATGGTGAAGAGGACGCCGGAGCTGGCCGAGTCGGAGCGAACCATTTTCTGGACCACGATGGAGAGATAGACGTCGAATTGACCAAAATTTTTATCATGACGATAAGAGATTGCCCGGTCGGTAAAAAGACTGGAGAAACACAGGCGGCAATACTGGATGACTGCATCGTATCCGCGCACATTCAGATAGGTATCCTGCTGCCCGGCAAAGGAGGCGTCGGGGAGATCCTCTGCCGTTGCCGATGAACGGATGGCGACATCAACGTCTTTTCCATATTCTGCTTCCAGTTTTTTGTAGGAGGTGATGATCTCCTCACGCAGATCATCCGGGAATTCAGCCGTTCTAATGATTTCGCGGACTTTTTTGCCTCGTTCCTGCAGGTTTTTCAGGTTATGGGTATCAAGTCCCGCCAGGGCATCCTGAACAGCCTCTTTGATTCCGGCCGTTTCGATAAGGTGCCGGTAGGCGCTGGCAGTTATTGCAAAACCATGGGGAATTGCAACTCCTTTGGCAGTGAGATGCTGGTACATCTCGCCTAGAGAGGCGTTTTTCCCTCCGACAAGACCGACATCATTGATATTAAAATCATCGAACCAGAGGATCAGTTCGTTTGCGTGTTTGGAACCCATGTGTTTCCTCCTTCTATGATTGTTGTTACAGGAAAGTCTCCTGAATAACGATGCAAGCAGTATGGCTGTGAAAATGGATAGAGAAGAGCATTTTACAGGGACGTTTGAAGAAAATGAATCTGATCATATTGCTATCCTATAGCAAGGTTGCTGGATTCGTCAAGGACCAGAAGGTCAGGTGATGGTGAAAATTTTTTTGTACACGATTGTCTTTCTGTTTTTATGAGTTGTAATGAAAGAGGCGATAATATACTGTTATTTAGTGCTTTCACCCCTTAAGGGGGTACTGGAAAAAGTCCCGTTTATCGGGCTTAGGCTGAGCCGGTATAATGAGTGGGGAGAATACATGTCCATATCCGCAAGAGTTGATGAAATATTGTCGCGTCTGGTCCAAAATGACCATTCAAAAAATGATTACTTTACCGTAATAAAAGAGCTTGTTGACAGACGCAAACAGGACGGACAGGTCTGGCAGGAACATATCGATACGGTCTATACGATGTTACTGGACGAGATTATGACCAATAACGCTGCACCGCAGACTGCAGTCAAGTTCGGAACTTCGGGGTGGCGTGGACTTCTCGGCAAGGATATTTTTGTCCGGTCCATCTCCTTTGTGACTGCAGCCATTATTGAACTCTATATGGCGGTCGATCACGAGCCTGACCTGATCCCTCTTCTTGGGGTCCGAAGCCTTGCCGAAGCCAGGAGGCGCGGCTGTGTGGTCGGATTTGATAACCGCTTCGGTGGTGAGGCCCTGGCTGCGGCGGTAATCGATGTCCTTGCAGACGCAGAATTCACCGTCCATTATGCCGGTGAATCGACAACCGGGGTCCTTTCGGCTGCGGTTCTGGAGCTTACGGCCGCTTTTTCGATCAATCTGACCCCGTCTCATAACCCCCTCGAATATGGCGGCTATAAATACAATGCCGCCGATGCAGGACCTGCCGCCTCCGAACTGACGGCCCGGATAACCGATTCGGCCCGGAAAATCATCGCTGCAGATACCTCTCCTCTGGTTGCACTTGAAAAAAATCCTCCTCTTCCGGCCAAACGAACCGATGTCCTTCCCTTTGATTCCCTTGCTACCTGGAAAAGTCTGGTCCGCAAAAACAGAGGTCGGCACGGACTTGACTACGACGAGATTGTTCGACATTTTGAAAACAACCCTGAGATCGTCGTCGTGGTCGATTCGGTCCATGGGGCCAGCCGGTTGCATATTGCCGATCTTCTTAAACAAACGACATCAGGACGGCTTATCCATTTACGCGGTGTGGCCGATGTGACCTTCGGCGGGGTGGCGCCGGAACCCTCCTCCGCCAATATGCGGGGGGTTGTGAAAGCCCTTCAGGACCGGCCCGAGCGACTGAAACTGGGAGCGATCATCGATCCGGATGGCGACAGGATCCGTTTCACCGACGGTGCAAAAGAGATCAGCATGAATCAGTTCGGGGCCATGAGTTATCATTTTCTCCATGAGTTTAAAGGCAAAAAGGGCATGGTTGCCAAGACTGTGGCGACATCGAATATGGCCAATAATCTGGCAAAATCCTTTGGTGAGGAGATATTTGAACCTCGCGTCGGCTTCAAGGAATTCAAACCGGTGATAGGCAAGGCCTTGGTCTGTTTTGAAGAATCGGACGGCATCTCAATCATCGGCCATACACCTGAAAAGGATGCCTATATAGGACTTCTGCTGGCCCTGGATATGGTTATGACCGTCGGCAAAAATCTTGGCGAGTATCTGCAGGATCTGGAACGACAGTATGGCGCCTGTTATCCGGACCGAGATGGCATACGGGTGAGCCTGCAGGGGGACGAACTGCTGCGTGCTTTGGCCATGTTGGAAAAATATGGGATTGGAGCGGTTGTCAGGGTGGGAGAAGAGGAAAAAATCATTCGGGAGGTCATCGATATCGATGGCCGGAAAATGATTTTCGGGGATGGTTCCTGGTTGATGATCAGACCATCGGGGACGGAACCCAAAGTCCGTTTTTATGTCGAATCGAGGACTCCGACCGGTGCCTTGCATCTTGTTGATGCGGCCAAGGCCATGCTGGCCGGTGTGGGATTGCTCTAGCTCGACCCGTTTGAATTTGATACGATTCCGGGCATGATCTAACGTCGCGCTGCTCTCTTTCCTTTGATAAGGAAATTCACGGTTGCAATTTGGGTAACACGTATTACTTTCAGGTAGTGCCGGGTTGAATAAATACGGCTGAGCTGGAGTTGTCCTTCGTGGTGAAAATTCGGCTCATTACAAAGCCATCAAAGAATAATCAGGAGCAATCTATGTGGGAATATACGGAATTGGTGCAAGAGCATTTCCTCCATCCGAGAAATGTTGGCGAGATTGAAAACCCGAGCGGGATGGGTGATGTCGGTTCTCTTGCCTGCGGTGATGCGTTAAAGCTGACACTGAAGGTCGAGAACGATATTATTGTTGACGCAAAATTCAAGACCTTCGGGTGTGCCAGCGCGATTGCCTCGTCTTCTGCCCTGACCGAAATGATTAAGGGCTTGCATATTGATGAAGCCGCGAAGATCACCAACCAGGATATTGCTGATTTTCTGGGAGGTCTGCCGAAAGAAAAGATGCATTGCTCCGTGATGGGACGGGAAGCCCTTGAGGCTGCCATTGCTGATTATCGCGGGACGGTGCTGCCGACGGCCGAAGGAGAGATTGTCTGCGAATGTTTCGGGGTCACGGATCTGGAGATTATCCGGGCGATCAAGGAATCGAACCTGCGCTCGATCGAGGAGATCACCAATTTTACCAAGGCTGGCGGCGGTTGTGGAAAATGTGAGGAGAAGCTGCGCGATATCCTCCGGGCAACGGCGGGAGAGACGTTCGAGATTAAGGCAATTGCTCAAAAACCGCAGAGGATGACGGCACTGCAGAAGATCAAAAAGATCGAGGAGGTTCTCGAACGTGAGATAAAGCCCGGACTGCGAAAAGACGGCGGCGATATCGAACTCATCGATGTAGATGGCGACTTTGTGATGGTGTCCCTCCGGGGAGCCTGCACAAGTTGCGCCAAATCTCAGACCACATTGAAGCAGTATGTGGAGAAAAAGCTGCGCGAGCTGGTCCTTGATACCTTGATCGTGGAGGATGCCAACTCATGAATCGTCAAGCCGATACCATCATTTACATGGACAATAACGCCACTACCCGGATGGCTCCGGAGGTCCTTGAGGCCATGCTGCCCTTTCTGACGGATTATTATGGCAATCCTTCCAGTATGCATAACTTCGGAGGGCAAGTCGGACGAGTGGTAGCGGATGCCAGGGCCAAAGTTGCCGATCTTCTCGGAGCCGAGCCGGAGGAGATCACCTTCACCAGTTGCGGCACCGAGAGTGATTCGACAGCGATTTTGTCGGCACTCCAGTCCTTTCCTGATAAACGGCATATTGTTACCACTCGTGTTGAACATCCGGCGATCAAAACCCTCTGTGACAACCTGGATGCACGGACAGGTCATAAGCACCGGGTGACCAGGTTGAAGGTCTCCTCCGATGGAACTCTGGATCTCGATGAATACAAGGCGGCTCTCGATGATGATACGGCCATAGTCAGTATCATGTGGGCCAATAATGAGACCGGCGTGATCTTTCCGGTTGAGGAAATGGCAGCGATAGCGAAGAAACGAGGGATTCTCTTCCATACCGATGCGGTGCAGGCCGTCGGCAAGATTCCTATTGATTTAAAGAAACTCGACGTGGATTTTCTGTCCCTGTCCGGGCATAAGCTGCATTCGCCCAAAGGGGTAGGTGTACTTTATGTGCGGCGCGGTACCCCGTTTGTCCCGTTTCTGGCCGGTGGTCACCAGGAAAAAGGCCGTCGGGGCGGGACTGAAAATGTCGCCTCCATCGTCGGTCTGGGACGTGCCTGTGAGCTGGCGGCTCTGAAGATGGAAGAGGAAAATACCAAAGTAAGAGCGCTCAGGGACAAGCTGGAAAACGGGTTGCTGACAAGCGTTCCCCGCTCGATACTGAACGGACACAAGATCGATCGGTTGCCCAACACTGCCAATATCAGTTTTGAATTTGTGGAAGGTGAGGCGATTTTGTTGCATCTGAATCGATATAATATCTGTGCATCCTCCGGTTCAGCCTGCACCTCCGGTTCCCTGGAGCCTTCGCATGTCCTGCGGGCCATGGGGGTTCCCTTCACCGCAGCCCATGGCTCGATCCGATTTTCATTGAGTATATACAACACTGAGCAGGAGGTGGATTTTGTTCTCGAAAAGGTCCCCTCAATTATCTCGTCATTGAGACAGATGTCTCCCTTCTGGAACGGGTGAGCAAAAATGAAAGTCATAGATCCGTATTTTCAGATTCAGGATGATCTCGATCGGAAAGGTTTTGCCGTTCGGCTGGAGGAGTGCGGGCGCATCTGCTACAAAAGTGAAGAATTGATCAGCAAGGATTCGGCCCTGCCTTTTGTGAAAAAAATTGCTGCCCACGGTCACAACTCCGTCATGGAGATGGCGGTTGCGACCCTGCAGGTACAGTGCAGTCCTGCTCATACAGCTGCTCTTCTTGGTTGTCAGCCTAAATTTTTGATAATCGATCAACGCGATGATGGTCTCTTGATCACCGGATCGATACGGAGTTTCCGGGAACTGTATGTGCGTTATCCTGATAACCAAATTATCAAGAGACTGACTGCGTTTTTAGGCAATCGCCATCCCTACCTCTTTGAAGGTGTCTGGAACGCCGAGGCGGCCTGGGAGAGTGAAGAGGAAATTCCTGTTAAAAGGCTCACCCTTGACGAGGTGGAAAATCTGCCTGTGAATCTGCTGCTCAGGCATCGGTATATCGGCGTGAAATTCGTGGTTAACAGAGCGGTTACCCATGAGATTGTTCGTCATCGACCCTGCTCCTTTCTCCAGGAGAGTCAGCGCTATTGCCGATACAGCCAGGATAAGTTCGACAACCAGGTGACCTTCATCAGGCCGATGTTTTATGCAGAGGACACGGAGGAATATAGACTCTGGGTTCAGGCCATGGAGGAGACGGAAAAGATTTATCTGAAGCTTCTGGAGACATCAACTCCTCAGGCAGCGCGGACGGTGTTGCCGAATTCCTGCAAGACGGAGATTATCGTCTACTGTAATCTGGAGGAATGGCAGCATATTTTCAAGCTTCGAACAAGCAAGGCCGCCGAGCCATCCATGCGCGAAATTATGATCCCGCTGGCCATGGAGCTGAAAAAAAGATACCCGGCAATGGAGTAGGATGACCCCTTGCCCGAGATTAAAAAGGGACAAAAAAAGAAAGGGGCGGCTATCACTGATAGCCGCCCCTTTTTCGTGCTCAGGTGAAGAATTGTTTGGTTTAGAAAACGCCTTCGACTTTACCTGTCTCCAGGTTGATATCAACACGTTTGAAGGCCGGATTGGAGCTGGTGCCCGGCATCAGACTGATAGACCCAGCCACCGGAACGATAAAGCCTGCACCGCCATAGGTCAGGACCTCACGAATGGTGAGTCTCCAGCCTTTGGGCACACCTTTCAGAGCCGGATTGTCGGACAGCGAAAGATGCGTTTTTACCATGCACATGCCAAGTCCGGAAAGAACAGGATCTTTCTGAATTCTCTCAATGGCTTTATTGGCCTCGACGGAATAGTCAACACCATCAGCACCATATACCTCTTTAGCGATGAGTTCGATTCTCTGTTTGATCGGCATATCAAGATCATAGAGGAATTTGAACTTGGGCTTCTCCTCACATGCGGCGATAACCGTCTGGGCGAATTCGATGGCACCGGCACCGCCTTGTTCCCAATGACGGGACAGCGCAACCTTTGCACCTTCAGCCTCGCAGAGTTCACGAACTTTATTGATTTCCCCAGGAGTGTCCGTATAGAACGCGTTAATACAGACAACCGGGCTGATTCCTGCTTTTCTGACGTTTCTGATATGGTGAATAAGGTTACCACAACCCTTGGCTACCCAGTCAACATTCTCTTCCAGGTATTCTTTCGGCATTGCTTTGCCGGGAACCGGGACAGGGGCGCCGCCATGGCATTTCAGTGCCCTGATGGTCGCAACGACAACAGCACAGTCCGGAATGAGGCCTGAGAAGCGGCATTTCAGGTTCCAGAATTTCTCGAAACCGATATCTGCTCCGAAGCCGGATTCGGTGACATGATAATCGGCAAGTTTCAGGCCAATCTTGTCGGCAATAACGGAACTCTGACCAATGGCAATGTTGGCGAAAGGACCGGCGTGGACGATAACCGGCTGGCCTTCCAGGGTCTGCATCAAGGAAGGATTGATGGCATCCACCATCCATGCGGTCATGGCGCCTGCCACTTTCAGATCTTCAGTGGTTACCGGCTTGCCCTTTTTATTATAGGCGACAACGATTTTCCCCATTCTCTCTCGCATATCTCTGAGATCATTGGAGATAGCAAGGATTGCCATAACCTCAGAAGATACGGCGATACCAAATTTCGATTTCATCATGAAACCGTCGGATTTACCGTTAACACCGTCGATGCCAATAATAATGTTTCTGAGAGACTGGCAGCAGAAATCCATGATCCATCCCATCTCGACCCTGGTGGGATCGATATCAAGACGTTTCATTTTGGTGAGACGATCAAGCTGCTCGTCATCATAGTTTCTTTCATGCTGCATACGGGAGGTCAGGGCGACCATCGCCAGATTATGGGCGTTCATGATGGCATTGATATCACCGGTGAAACCCAAGGAGAAAGGTGTCAGCGGGATGCACTGGGCCAGACCGCCGCCTGCTGCGGAGCCTTTGATGTTCATGGTGGGGCCGCCCGATGGCTGACGAATGGCAGCACAGACGCTTTTACCTAATTTTCCAAGACCCTGTACAAGCCCCATGGAGGAAGTCGATTTTCCCTCTCCCAAGGGGGTGGGGGTGATTGCGGTGACATCGATGTACTTTCCATTGGGCTTGTCTTTCAGGCGTTTGAGAACTTTCTGGAAATCGATCTTGGCAATGTAGTGACCCTGGGGGAGGAGCTCTTCTTTGGTAAGGCCCAGTTTTTCACCTATTTCATAGATGGTCAGCATGGTTTTTTCTGCATCTTGTGCAATTTCCCAATCCGCGTGTTTGGTAGGATCTAATGCCATAATTCGCTCCTTTGTTAGTTTGGGGTCCAAGGGTAGATAAAAAGTTGAGTTGAGGACCCTTTAATTGTGTTGAAAAGACATACTGAATAGACCGATATAAGGATGTAGTCTATAAGAACAATCGTGTCTAACACGTACATAACAACATGGTTCTCGTACCATAAATCACTCCGATAGGCAATTTTTTTTTAAGCGGTCGCCCCATGTTTGATCGTTCTTCCGTTGAATGAGTATTTTTTGAGGAGTAGGTGATTAACAGGGAATTGTCTCTTCCGGTGTTTCATCGATAGCAATTTTGGGAAATTGTTGAATCTCGCCGTCTATGGTGATAATTGTCCATCCCCCATCTTCATCACAGGCCTTTACGAGACAATGAATTTTAGGCTGATCTTTAAGATGGAGACAACATTCTTCATTTATTTTCATTGTGTTTATAGATTTAAACTTTTTCTCGGAAGCAATTTTTTTGAATGCGGTTACCGCATTTTCAAGAGTCATGATATTCTGATGTTCTTCAGGTGAAATATTCTGGAGTTCCAAACGCAATGCAGTGATTTCATCCTTATGGGCGGCGATTATTTTCACAACATGCTCCATTTCCTTTTGCTCATTTGAGGAAAGGGAGAAAAGAATCTGCTTTTGTATCTCAATATCGGCCTCTATATACGTAATCTTTTTGAGGAGGTCTTGTACTTTTATATTCATGTTGTGGTATCCCGATTTTGTTAGAGCAATTGATGAATGAGTTGTAACTGAAAAGGTACAAGCGTATCTGGCGTTCCAGGGTAACATATTTTTTGTAAAGCTAAAAGCCGATTACTGAAAATGACAGCTTGGGCCGTTATCAGTCAGAAACTTTGACTGTCCTTAGTTTTATCAGAAAAAAAAGTTCTCTTATCCGGTTACTTGACTTATAGTTATAAAGTGATGCATCTCAAAGTAATTCTCATTTCCAGATAAGAAATCAATAAGACAACCTATGGCAGAAAAAATTCTTACTCCCAGCAAGAAATCGTCCATTAAAAAAACCGTTAAGGATCAATCCGGTGCGGGGAAGCTTAAAATTGGAGAATTGTTAAGCAAGGCCGGGTACATAACCCCTTCCCAACTCGAAACGGCCAAGAAGGAGATGAGCAAATCCGGTGGTCGTCTTGGGAACATCTTGCGTCAACTCGACTATATTGAAGACAATACGATCTTTAATTTCCTCAGTCGCCAGCATAATTATCCTGCCGTCGTTATCAAGAATGAGCCTCCATCGAAAGACGCTGTAAATTTAATGTCCTATGAGGTGGCCAAGGAATATATGGCCTTTCCGCTCAGGATGGCGGGAAACACACTGCAGATCACGATGGCGGAACCGTCCGATGCCACGGCCGTCGAAGAGTTGCAGAATACCCTGAACAAGGAACTGTCCATCTGTGTATCGACCGAAAGCGATATCATTGAGGCGTATGTAAGATATTATAATATCAATGAAGAAGAGGCGAAGTCGTTTTTTTCTACCGCTGATGAAGAAGTTGAAGAGCTGACGGTCACCCAGGTCGACGACTTTGGGTCGATAGTGGCGGATGCGGCCGATGAGTTTGAGCTTGAGAGCATTAACGAAGATGATGGAAGAGATCAGTTTGCCGCTTCTGATGCCCCGATCATCAAACTGGTGAACGGGATTCTGATTAAGGCGGTCCAGGAGGGCGTCTCCGATGTGCATGTGGAACCGTATGAAAGAACGATGCAGATCCGCTACCGGAAGGATGGGGCTCTTTTTAAGTCCATGAATCTGCCCCTGAATATCAAAAATGCGCTGGTTGCCAGGTTGAAGATTCTTGCAGGGCTTGATATCACCGAGAGGAGGGTCCCTCAGGACGGCCGTATTAAGATGCGGATGGGCAAAAACAGATCGGTTGATTTTCGAGTTTCATCACTTCCGACACTCTTTGGTGAATCCGTTGTTCTGCGTATCCTGGATAAAGGTTCTTTGAATGTGGATCTCACCCATCTCGGATTTGAACAGGAAACGTTCGATATGTTGAAACGCTGTTTGAATCGTCCACAGGGTCTTCTTCTGGTAACAGGACCTACAGGCTCGGGAAAGACCGTCACCTTATATTCCGCACTCAACTCGTTAAACAGCGAGGATATAAAAATCCTGACGGCCGAAGATCCTGTCGAGTTTAATTTCAAAGGCATCAATCAGGTCAATGTCAATACCGATGTGGGGATGACGTTTGCGGCGGCCCTGAAGGCCTTTCTCCGTCAGGACCCCGATATAATAATGGTAGGCGAGATCCGGGATATGGAAACGGCGGAGATCGCGATCAAGGCGGCCATGACGGGACATTTAGTCTTCTCAACACTGCATACCAATGACAGTGCGGCCACGATCTCCCGTCTTTCCGACATCGGGATCCCTCCGTATATGCTGGCTTCCTCCATCACCATGGTATTATCCCAGCGGCTTGGTCGGAAGCTCTGTCAGAAATGTAAAAAAACGGTTGAATATGATAGAGATGAACTGCTTCATTTCGGGTTCAAGGAGGATGAGGTTGACGATTTGGTCATCTATGGTCCAAATGGGTGCTCGGAATGCAATAATCTCGGTTACAAAGGCAGGGTTGGTTTCTTTGAACTGATGGAGGTGACCGATGAAGTCGCCAAGGCGATCAGCGCGGAGATTTCTGAGGATCAGTTACGGAAAATTGCCATTCAGGAAGGCATGACCCCCTTGCGCGAGGCAGCGTTGAAGAAAGTGAGGAAGGGAATAACAAGCGTCGAAGAGGCCTTACGCAGAACTGTTGCCCATAAAGAGAGTCTGCCGGCCTATCTGGTGAACCCCGATGTAGAAGACTATGAGGATGGGGACATGATTATCCGCGAGGGAAACACGGATATAGACTTTTTTAAGCTCATTCGAGGCGGACTGACAGTGATCAAAGGGGGGAAAAAAATTGCCGAGTTGACGGAACCGGGCGAATATTTCGGCGAAATGGCTGCGATCTCCGGGGAACAGAGAACGGCTTCCATTGTCTCCCAGGGACGCAGTACGGTAAAACGGTTTCCAGGAGATAAAATCGATGAGATTATTGAAAAATATCCGGATGTTTCCGGCCATCTTTTTAGAACGATGACCTCCAGGTTACAGAAATCCAATCAGATAATCGTCAAATTGGCCGGAGGTGGTCGCAGGCCTCCTCCTTCTCAACCGCAATAATAAGAAATACGTAACCCGCACCCTTGTGCCGTGATGAACGTAAATGATTGTCGAAACGGCATATTCCACTTTTCCAGAGACATGCTTTCCTGTGAAATCCTCCGATTTTCGGGCCTGATACCGCACATTGAGTGATATGGTAAAAAGTGAATACTTTCCGTTGAAAGTGGCCGTATTTCTTGATGGAAGTCCGGGCCATGAAAAACAGACCATGGGTATTGTCAAGGCTCTGCAGGGATTGCATCCCCTGGAGGTGACGGAGATAAAGACAGGCCATACGTCACCCTGTCAGGAGGCGTGGGCCTGGATAAGATATTTTCTCGGTATGGATGTTCCATCAACCTCTGCGCAGGTATCGTATGATCTTGTAATCGGAACTGGATCTCATACGCATATCCCGATGTTGACCTGCAAAAAACGCTCTGGAGGTCTAAGCATTACCTGTATGGCGCCATCCCGGATCCTGCGGCAAAAATTCGATTTGTGCTGTATTCCTCAGCACGATGGAATTCGGGCTGGAAAGAATGTCTTTCTTACCGTTGGTCCTCCTAATTGTTCAGAGGCAATGGCAGGGCACGACCGGAACAAGGCCCTGATCCTGCTGGGAGGGGTGGATGATAAAAGTCATCATTGGAGTTCTGCGGATATCGATATGTATATTCGCGGACTCGTAGCAATCGATTGCGGGAAAGCATGGACAATCTCGTCGTCACCCAGGACGCCCGGAGAAACGGTTGACCTGGTTGAAAGAATTGTTGCCGGATTGGATAATGTCACCTTTTTCAGGTATGAGAATACAGCATCCGGGTGGGTTGAAGAGCAATACGCCAGAAACAGGACTGTCTGGGTGACGGCAGACTCGATGTCGATGGTCTACGAGGCACTGTCGGCAGGGTGTCAGGTAGGGATTCTGCCGGTTGCCTGGAAAAACAAAAACAATAAATTCAATCGCAGTGAGACATATCTGCTGGAACAAGGTCTGGTGATCTCCTTCCCGGCCTGGAGAGAGGGTACTGCCCGGTGGAAATCGCATGAACCTCTGCATGAAGCCGGGCGATGTGCAGAAGAGATACTGAGAAAATGGTTTCAGAAAAACTGACAGTCGTCCAGATGCTGCCGGATCTTATCGGGGGCGGTGTGGAAAGAGGAACCCTGGAGTTCGGGCGGTACCTGGCTGAGCACGGGCATCGGTCTATCGTCATATCGGGAGGAGGCCGGCTTGTAGATCAGCTTGAAAGGGAAAACAGCCTGCATATCACTTGGGATGTCGGATCAAAAACCTGGCGCTGTCTTCGTTATATCCTCCCCTTACGGCAGTTCTTGTTGAGAGAACAGGTCGATGTTCTGCATCTGCGTTCACGGATGCCTGCCTGGATCGGGTATATGGCCTGGAGAAGTCTGCCACGAGAGAAACGTCCGGCCCTGGTCACGACTTTCCATGGTTTTTACTCTGTCAACTGTTACAGCGCGATCATGACCAAGGGAGAGAGGGTCATAGCCGTTTCCGAGAGTATCAGAAAACATATATCTGAACGGTATAAGGTCAGCAGACCGGTTCGGCTGATTTTCCGTGGAGTGGATGATACTTTTTTTGCCCCTGAAAAGGTCAGCCCCGAGCGTATTGCTGCTCTTCGTTCGGAGTGGGACATCCAGGAGAAACCGATCATCATGCTTCCCGGTCGCCTGACCCGTCTGAAAGGGCAGGATGTTTTTCTGAAAAGCCTGCTTCACCTGCAGGATCAGCCGTATCAGGCGATCCTGGTCGGAGATGTTAACGAAAACCCTGGTTTTGTCAGCGAATTAAAGACGATTGTCCGGGAAAATCATCTCGAAGATAAGGTCAGGCTTGTCGGACATTGTGCGGATATGCCGACGGCCTTGATGCTTGCTGATCTCGTTTTGTCCACATCATCAAGAGAACCGGAATCATTCGGGCGGACGACAGTTGAGGCCATGGCTATGGGGAAAGCGGTTATAGCAACGGCGCATGGCGGCAGTCTCGAAACGGTTGTCAGCGGTGAAAACGGCTGGCTTGTCAATCCGTCCGATCCGTTAGATCTGGCCAGGGGGATAAGGGAGGCGTTATCTGATCATAACAGATTGAAAGCATACGGAATCGCAGGGCAGCAGAGAGTAAGAGAGCGGTTTACGGCAACATCCATGTGTGAACAGACTCTGAGTGTCTATAAAGAGCTGTTGGCTTCCAAAAGAGGTGGCGTTTGCAAGCTTCCAAAAACTTGAAAATAAAATACAAATTTGAATACGGTTTCTTACGGGGGTTCATCTTTCTGATCAATCTCCTGCCGCTGTCGGTAATTTTGGCAATTGCGCATATCCTTGGTTGGTTTGTCTGGATTTTCTGTCCTGTTCGTCTTCGGGTCGCCTACAGCAATCTTTCCACTGTCCTGCCGAATATGGGGCATCCGGAAAAAATACGTTTGCTGAGAGGCGTCTATCTGCAATTCGTTCGCACCTTCGGTCTGATCTTTATCCTCCATCGTAAGCGAATCTTCCGGATGATTCAGGATGCAGAGATATCAGGGAGAGAAAAACTGGATAAGGCCATGTCCCAGGGGAAGGGGGTGATCCTGACCACCTTTCACGGATTCTGGTTTGAGGCCTATTTCGCCTGGTTTAACTGCAATAATCTGCCGGTCAGCCTCATCTATCAACAACAGAGCAACCCCCTGTCCGATGCGTATTTTATCAGGCAGAGAAAGAGATACGGCACAAGCCTTGAACACCTGCACAGCCAGATCGGCATTAGCCATTATCAAGAGGCGCTCAAAAGAAACAGAATCCTGATTGTCAGCCTGGATCAAAGTTTTCACAAGGGAACGGTGATCCCCTTTTTTAATCGCCCCCTCTACTGCGCCAAGGGGGCGGGAATTCTTCATTTACGTACTGAGGCCCCGGTCATGACCAGTGTCTATTATGTAAAAGAAGGGAAATTTCATATCGATTTTGACGATGTCCGCCTGCCTGTCTATGATGACATAACAGAAGAGAATATTCAGGAGATCTGTGCAACCAGTCTCAAAGGCTATGAGGCCTTCATCAGGGAAAATCCTGAACAGTGGTTCAATCTCTTTCACAGGTTATGGACAAAAAAAGATTATCCTGAAGATGTCCCCAGGAGTGTACGCCAGATTTTCTTCTGACGGGAAACCTGTCCACTCTCTCAAAAATTTCGCTTTGTTATTCATACAGAGTAGTGTAAGAATACTCGGGATTTCCGCTACTGGTCTTTCCTGTTGTAATCAACATAACACTTTGAATTGTAATGGTATATTTTATACATCGATGACAAATAAAGAAATAGTATCACGACTCTACGCGACAATAAAGCCTTATCAGCTCAGGCTGGTCATAGCGATGATCGCCATGTTTTTCGTGGCCGCAATGACTGGTTTTCAAGCCTATCTTGTCAAGGATCTGCTTGACAAAATATTCATGGAAAAAAATATATTTTTTCTAAATATCCTGCCGGTCATCGTTGTTGTCATTTTCTTTTTAAAATCCGTTTTTTATTATCTGTATTATTTTCTGCTCGAAAAGGTAGGCCAGTCAATTATCCGCGATCTTCGTATCCTGGTTTTTGAGCATATCCATTCACAATCATTGTCATTTTTTCATCAGATGCCGACCGGTACATTGATCTCCCGGGTGATTTCGGATATTACCTTGATGCAGCAGGCAGTCTCAAACGCCCTGGTCGGTGTTATAAAAGACTTTTTCCAGGTGATAATCCTCTTGGGTGTTGTCTTTTATATGAATTGGAAACTGGCCATGTTCTCCTTTATCATCCTGCCCGTTGCTGCCTTTCCCATTATCAAGTTCGGTCGAATTTTCAGAAGTCTCAGCACAAAAACTCAGGAAGAGACAGCCAATGTTTCCAATATGTTATATGAGACAATTACCGGAAACAGGATCGTTAAGGCCTTCTGTATGGAAAAATATGAATGCCTAAGATTCAAAAATCAGGTGTACAAGCTCTTTTCCGTTATCATCCAGGCTGCCCGGTTCCGCAGTATGCAGCATCCTCTGATGGAATTTATCGGAGGAGTTGCGATTGCCCTCATTATCTGGTTCGGCGGCAACGAGGTCATAAACGGTACGGCTACTCCGGGAACATTTTTTGCGTTTTTGACAGCCCTCATCGCTGCCTACGAGCCTGTAAAAAATGTCAGTCAGATAAATTCGACAATCCAGCAGGGAATGGCTGCGGCAACCAGGGTGTTCTCTCTTCTTGATGCTGAGCCCGAAATTGCGGACAGTCCCGGCGCAACCGAGCTTGCCCCATTTAAAAATGCCATTGATTTTAAAAATCTCTCCTTTAGTTACGATAAAAAAAATACTGTATTATTCGATATTAATCTGAAGGTCCCTGCCGGTCAGGTCCTTGCAGTTGTCGGGCCAAGCGGCGGCGGGAAAACCACACTGACCAATCTCATTCCCCGCTTTCTGCAAATTTCCGAAGGCACAATACTGATCGACGGAAAAGACATTAACGAAGTTACCCTTCGTTCCCTGAGAGATCAGATCGCCATGGTCACCCAGCAGACCATTCTTTTTAACGATACGGTGAGAAATAATATAGCCTATGGTGATCTCACCAAATCCGAACAGGAAATCATGGAAGCTGCCGATGCCGCCCATGCCCTGAAATTCATTAATGAACTCCCCGAAGGGTTCGAAACAATAATCGGCGAAGGGGGCTCACGGCTTTCAGGGGGCGAGCGTCAGCGTATCACAATAGCCCGCGCACTCCTGAAAAATGCTCCCATTCTTATTCTGGACGAGGCCACCTCGGCTCTGGATACCGAATCCGAACGTGAAGTCCAGAACGCCCTCGAAAACCTGATGAAAAACAGGACGACTCTTGTGATTGCTCATAGACTCTCGACCATCAAGAATGCCGACAGGATAATAGTTGTAAAAAACGGATCCATCGTAGAAGAAGGAACGCACGATGAACTCCTTGCGCTGGGTGGGGAATACGAGCTGCTTTATAGAATGCAGTACACCTGATTCTCTCAGAAATACAATGTATGGCAATGTCTCTATCGGAGATAAGTGAACGTCCTGTTGAAAAGAGCAGAGAATATCTGTATGATAACAAGGTACATTCCAGATTAACGCAGGGGTAATGAAATGAAAAGGTTTTTGCTCGTCGCAGGCTTGCTGTTATGCACCACCACCGTGTATGGTTTTCAGAAGGATGGCTGCGGCAGTGGAAATTGTCTTGACTGCCACTCCTTGAGCCGGGAAGAGGCGGCCGTTCTTTTAAAAGGCAAAGTCGATAATGTCCTGAGTGTGAAACTCAGTGAGGTTCCGGGGCTCTGGGCCCTGGAGACTGTCTTCCAAGGCAAAACAATACCCCTCTATCTTGATTTTTCGAAAAAATTTATCATCAGCGGCAATGTTATCCGCCTCCAGGATGGTGAAAACCTGACCCCCCAGCCTCCTGTCGAGACAGTCGATGTCAAATCTATTCCCCTCAAAGATGCTGTTATCCTGGGCGATCCGAAGGCATCCCAAAAGATAATCGTTTTTGATGATCCTCAATGTCCCTTCTGCCAGAAACTCCATCCGGAGATGGAACACATAATCATGACCAGAAAGGATATTGCGTTTTTCATCAAGATGTTTCCCCTTCAAAGTCATCCCAATTCCTACGAAAAAGCTAAAACGATTATCTGCACAAAATCTGCCAAATTGCTGGCCCAGAGTCTGGCGGGGCAACCATTGCCTCCACCTGTTTGTGAAACAGACCAGGTGGAGCAGAACATCAAACTGGCCGAGAAGCTGCATATCAATTCCACTCCGACGTTAATCTTTCCAAATGGGAAGGTCTTTCCTGGATACAGACCGGCTGATGTAATCCTCTCGATCCTGGAAAAAAATAAATAGCCATCGTCGTCGAACCCATCCTCCAGATCTTTGAACGTTGTCACAGTTTCAGAGGCTTACGGGATTTATGGATTATTCCAGGCTGAAAATATCTCTTCTATTGCTCTTGGCCATTATCGGTTTCGGCACAGTCGGTTATACCCATATTGAAGGCTGGTCGGCATTCGATGCCTTGTATATGACCATCATCACCATCAGCTCTGTCGGGTTCTCCGAGATACACCCTCTTTCTACTGCCGGCAGGGTTTTAACCATATCGGTCATAGTTTCGGGAATCAGTGTTCTGACCTATAGTCTCGGCCAGGTGGCACGGATTTTTGTCGAAGGAGAACTTCGCCAGATACTTGGGAGAAGAAAATTGGAAAAGCAAATAGCGGAACTCAAAGATCATTATATCATCTGTGGATTTGGCCGGATCGGTGGCATCATTGCCAAAGAACTGTCGATGGAAAATATACCATTTCTGATCATCGAACAGGAGCCGTTACGCATCGAACAGCTGGAGGCCTGTCATTACCTCTACTTGAATATGGACGCCACCGCCGATACAACTCTGCTCAAGGCAGGACTGCATACCGCCAAAGGGCTGGTTACTGCCGTCAGTTCCGATGCCGACAATGTCTTTATTGCTCTCTCCGCCAAGGGGTTGCGGCCGGATATCTTTATCCTGGCTCGGGCCTCGGACACAAAAAACGAAGATAAACTCCTGCGCGCCGGGGCTTCACGGGTTGTCTGCCCGTATCAGATGGGTGGCCGGAGGATGGCCGAAATCCTGCGCAAACCGACGGTGGTCGATTTCATTGATAAAACTATGATGAACAGCGAACTCGATCTGAATATGGAGGAAGCCGTCATTGGCCCCTCTTCCTCTCTGATCGGTAAAACCGTAGTGACCAGTAACCTCAGGCAGGATTTCGGTGTAATTATCGTTGCGATTAAAAAGATCACAAACGAGATGATCTACAATCCGATGCCTTCCGAAATACTTGATGCCGGGGATATAATAGTGGTGATTGGCAAAAAGGACGGACTGCGCAGAATGGCAGACATCATGACATGAATCTCGCTTCGCATGAATTATTTTATCGAACTGTTCTTTAGCGGTCTGACACGCGGTGCGATTTATGCGCTTATAGCCCTCGGCTATACCATGGTCTATGGAATAATAGGCCTGATTAATTTTGCCCATGGCGAGATCTACATGATCGGTGCGTTCACTTCCTTTGTGGTCGCATCGGTATTGTCCATCTATGGATTTCCACTCATTGCCATTGTCATCATGACAGGATTTGCGGCAGCCGTCTGGGCCGGTGCCTATGGGTATACCATCGAGAAACTGGCCTACAAACCGCTGCGACATGCCCCCAGGCTTTCGCCTCTGATCAGTGCCATCGGTATGTCTATCCTGCTGCAGAATTATGTCCTGCTGGCGCAAACATCCGATTTTCTGCCCTTTCCTAAATTGATCCCGGATTTCCCCTTCATGGAGCGCTATGCCGACGTCCTCGGTTCTTCCGATCTGGTGATTCTGCTGACGACAACCGCCGTGATGATTCTCCTCACCTTTCTGATCAAATATACCAGGATCGGCAAGGCAATGCGGGCAACCGCCCAGGACACCACCATGGCCATGCTTGTCGGTATCAATGTCAATCGGATTATCTCGATCACCTTTGTCATTGGCTCTGCTCTCGCTGCCATCGGCGGCTTGTTGATTGCCTCTCATATCGGGCAGATAAATTTTTATATTGGATTTATTGCCGGTATCAAGGCCTTCACCGCCGCAGTTCTGGGTGGCATCGGTTCAATCCCGGGGGCGGTTCTCGGCAGTCTGGTTCTTGGTTTGACGGAGAGTTTTGCCACCGGCTATGTTTCCAGCGATTATGAAGATGTTTTTGCCTTTTCCCTGCTGGTCCTCATTCTGATCTTCAAGCCTTCCGGGCTCTTGGGAAAAGCGGTAATAAAAAAAGTCTGAACATGACGATTTCATCTGTTTTTCGAGAAATAATAAGATCGTCTCTGATCTCGCTCTGGTTTGTCTTCCTGACCTTTCCGCTCATGGTCATCAAGGTGAATCCTATTGAGCGGGTCGTCCATTGGCGCTGGGGAAATATGCTGTATGTCGCGGTCACAAGCTTTGTCCTCTCGCTTTTTTTCAGAGAGGTGGTACGCAGGCGGAAACTGAGAGAGACAAGGCCTGAAGAAGAGAATCGTGCAGGTATTGCCCTCTCAATCCGCAGGATATTCGATGAGCCCGGGAAGAGGAATATGTTGACAGGAATCGTCTTCTGCTTTTCCCTGGTCTTTCCGTTTGTCTTTTCTTCGTACCAGACCACTATCATGACCACTGCCCTGATGTATGTCGTGCTCGGACTCGGGCTAAATATCGTTGTCGGGATGGCCGGCCTGCTCGATCTTGGCTATGTGGCCTTTTATGCCGTTGGCGCCTATACCTATGCTCTTTTAAATCATCATTTCCATTTGGGATTCTGGACAGTACTGCCGATCGGTGGCCTTGTCGCCGCTCTCTTCGGATTTTTACTGGGGTTTCCGGTTCTCAGGCTGCGAGGGGACTATTTGGCCATCGTGACCCTCGGTTTCGGTGAGATTATCAGGTTGATCCTTGAAAACTGGGGAAAATTTTCCCAGGGGCCAAGCGGTATTGCCAATATTTCCCGGCCCGGTTTTTTCGGTATCCACCTCTCATTAGACAGTGCAATCGTCTACATGTACTATCTGATGATAGTCTTTGTTTTGGCAACCATTTTTATTGTCAGCCGGCTCCAGAATTCGCGATTGGGAAGGGCCTGGATTGCACTGCGGGAAGACGAGACAGCCTGTCAGGTGATGGGCATCGATAAGCGGAAAACCAAGCTCACTGCGTTTGCGCTGGGGGCTTTCTGGGCGGGCATCATCGGGGTGGTTTTTGCCTCTAAGACAACCTTTATTAATCCGGCAAGTTTTACCTTTCTCGAGTCCGCGATTATTCTTTCCATTGTGGTCCTGGGCGGGATGGGATCAATCATCGGCGTTATTATGGGGGCATTCATACTGATATTGATGCCTGAATATCTGCGTCCACTCTCCCAATACCGGATGTTTGCCTTCGGGCTTATACTCGTGCTGATGATGGTATTTCGACCTCAAGGGCTGATAGCTAATGTCCGCAGTGCCTATCATTTTGAAAAAACAAAGCGTACTTTTCACGCGTGAATAAATATTTATTGAAAATCAATAACCTGTCGATCGATTTTGGCGGCATTCGCGCTCTGAATCGCCTCAGTTTTGATATCAGACAAGCAGAGATCGCCGCCTTGATCGGTCCCAATGGCGCCGGCAAGACAACATTGTTCAATTGTCTGACCGGGATATATGCATTTTCGGAAGGCGACATTCTGCTCTTTCCGCCGGAAAGTGAGAAGGGGATCAGCCTGAAGGGGATGAAACCCAATCAGATTACAGAAAAAGGATTGGCCAGGACATTTCAGAATATCCGGCTCTTTTCCCGGATGACGGTGCTGGAAAATGTGATGATCGGAAGACATTGCCGGACCAGGGCGTATATCCTCGGCGCTCTGTTCCGTAACGCCGCCACCCGAAAGGAAGAGCGGGAAACCGTCGATAAAAGTTATGCCCTCCTTGAAAAGATGGGCCTTGCCGAATATGTGAATGAACCGGCCGGGAATCTGCCCTATGGCGCCCAGAGGCGTCTTGAGATAGCGCGGGCCCTGGCCACGGATCCCTTCCTGCTTCTCCTGGATGAACCTGCGGCCGGTATGAATCCGCAGGAGACCTCAGATATAATTGACCTGATCAGAGAGATTGCTTCCGATGGCCTGTCGATACTACTCATCGAACATGATATGAAACTCGTCATGAGCCTGTCCGATCGTATTTTTGTAATCGATTACGGCAGGAAGATCGCAGAGGGAGATCCGGCTGAAATTCGCTCGAATCCTGCGGTTATCAAGGCATATCTCGGTGCATAAAGAGATGCTGAAACTCCAGAATGTGCAGGCCGGTTATGGCAATATCCTGGCGATAAAGGATGTCAGTCTCGAGGTGGAACGTGGAGAGATCGTCACCTTGATCGGAGCAAATGGTTCTGGCAAAAGCACACTCCTGATGGCCATCTCCGGAATCATTCCATGCAGGAAAGGCAGGATCCTTTTCGGCGATAGAGAAATGCAGGGGCTTGAACCGGACCGCATCGTCAAGATGGGCATCTGTCAGGTCCCGGAAGGCAGACATATTTTTCCGGAACTGTCGGTTCGGGAGAATCTGGATATGGGTGCCTTTCTGCGTACCGATAAAAACGGCATTAAGGAAGATATGGACTATGTCTATTCCCTGTTTCCGATCCTGGCCGAACGGAGAAATCAGGACGGCGGGACTCTCAGCGGTGGGGAACAGCAGATGCTGGCCCTGTCCAGGGCCTTGATGGCAAGACCGGTCCTCCTGCTCCTGGATGAACCCTCCATGGGACTCGCACCCCTTGTTATAAAACAGATTTTTGAGATAATAAAAAAAATAAACAGCGAGTATAAGACAACGGTTTTCCTGGTCGAACAGAATGCACATCAGGCTCTGCATATTGCCGATAGAGGATATGTCCTTGAAAACGGCAGGATAGCGCTTTCCGGTTCCGCCGCTGGTTTGCTTGAAAACCCTGAGGTTCAGAAAGCATATTTAGGGATTTAAGTTGAAATATATGGTAGTGTATCGCTTTCTTTTTTCGGTGCGTTGAGAGAGTGAGACCCTTTGAGAGCTGGAGATCTATGGATACATTGAAAGCAGGTGTGATCGGAGTCGGATATCTGGGCAAGTTTCATGCTCAGAAATATGCCGGTATGCCGGGCGTTGAGCTGATAGGTGTGGCCGATACCGATCAGGCCTGTGCTGAAAGGATTGCCGCCCAATACGCATGCCGTCCCTACGGCGATTATAAACAGCTTCTCCCTCTGGTCGATGCCGTATCCATCGTTGTTCCGACGGTCTATCATTACCAGGTAGCCCTTGATTGTATCAATGCCGGAGTCGATATCCTTCTGGAAAAACCGATGACCGTCACCCTGGCCGAGGCGGATGATCTGATCGATAAGGCGGAGAAAAAGAATCTGGTTCTCCAGATCGGGCATCTGGAGAGGTTCAATGCGGCCGTTCAGGCCATGGAACCGTTCCTGACGACGCCCGTCTTTATTGAAAGTAGTCGCATATCCACCTTTAAAAGCAGGGGGGTCGATGTCGATGTCGTTTTGGACTTGATGATCCATGATATTGATATCATTCTCAACATCGTCAAATCTCCGCTGAAGACGATCCATACGGTCGGCGCCCCGGTGGTCACCGGATCAACCGATATAGCCAACGCCAGGCTCATCTTTGAAAACGGCGCCACCGCCAATGTCACAGCGAGCAGAATCTCGCGGACAAACATCCGGAAGATGCGGATCTTTCAGCCCGGATCCTATATCAATGTGGATTTTGCCAACAAAAAGGTGATGACTATCCATCTTACCGATGAAATATTGGCAAGCGGCATGCCGAAACAGGAGGTTACTGTGGAAACGTTTGCCGATCATGACGCCTTGAAAAGTGAAATAGAGCATTTTCTGGACAATGTCAGAAACCGGACACGACCTTCGGTTTCCGGACATGAGGGAAGAAGGGCACTTGATGTGGCCTTGCAGGTTATCAGCCAGATCAGTGAACATCAGAAACTTGATGCCTATAAACAGATCCTTGCGGCCATAAAAAAATGAATGGTCCTGTCATGATCGTTGCCGGAGAGGCCTCCGGCGATCTCCATGGAGCCCATCTGGTCAAGGCCATGCGAAGGCATGAACCGGACCTGGTCTTCTACGGTATGGGCGGGGTTGAACTCACGGCTGCAGGCGTCGAGCTCCTCTATGATGCCAAGAAATTGGCCGTGGTTGGTGCCTTCGAGGTGCTGGCCCATCTCCCGGATATTATCACTGCGCAACGAATCTTGAAAAAGAGGATGAAAGAAGACCGGCCCTGTCTTCTTGTCCTGATCGATTTCCCCGATTTTAACCTGATGCTGGCCAAGAAGGCCAAAAAACTCGGAATACCGATTTTTTATTATATCAGTCCGCAGGTCTGGGCCTGGCGTTCCGGTCGCGTTAAGACCATCGGCAGATTAGTCGATCGGATCGGTGTTATCCTGCCGTTCGAGGAGCAGTTTTATCGCGATCGGGGCGTGCAGGCACACTACGTCGGACATCCGCTGCTTGATTCTGTTAAGGTGGAGATGAGCCGGGATGCCTTCTGCAGGCGCTATGAAATTGATCCCGACCATAAAATTGTAGGACTTCTTCCCGGCAGCAGAAAAAAAGAGATCTCAGCCTTGTTGCCGACCTTTCTTGAGGCCGCCAAGCGGATGCAGCAGAAGTATCAGAAACATATTGTCTTTCTGATTTCTCTGGCCTCGACCATAACAGAGGAAGACTTGCAGGAAAATGGTCTGGACGCCTATCGGCAGTTTGTCGATATCCGTATTGTCCGGCAGAACCGATACGACATGATGGCGGCCTGTGATGCCGTTGTTGCAGCATCCGGCACGGTCACCCTGGAACTGGCAATCCTCAATACGCCAATGGTGGTGGTGTATAAGGTCTCACCTCAGACCTATTACCTTGGCAAACTGCTTATCAAAATCACATACTTCTCCTTGGTCAATCTTATAGCAGAAGCCCCTGTCGTGCCTGAACTTCTCCAGGACCAGGGGAATCCGGGCAGTATCGAAGTCGAATTGGCCTTCCTGCTTTTTGACGAATATACGCGGCACAAAATGCAGGAGGGGCTGTCCCTGGTCAGACAAAGGCTGGGGGAACCGGGCGCGTCTGAGAATGCAGCCAGGCTTGCCCTTCAGATTATGAAACCGAGCTGAGCAGGTTGATATGGATCCCACCGGGCTGGTATATCTTCTCATTGACGGAACCCTTGATCTGCATGCTTTTTCTCCCAAGTATTTGGTGTTTGTCAAATACTGAAGGTGACGATTTTGCCGGTGAATGGACACTTGAATCGCAGAGAATAGGCGCAGAGCTGGAGCGGAGAGGCGGACGATTTTCCCTTGATGCCGTACTTCGGGTCCCCGATAACGGGATGTCCCGTCTGACTCAGATGGCGTCTGATCTGATGAAATCTGCCGGTCTTAAGCTGGATGTCGATTGTGGTGCTGTTGCTCTCCGGTGTAAAGGCCGTCACCGAAATCGCCGTGATCGACTCCTTTCCATCAAGTGGTTGTGAGAGGGTGACTATCTCGCCGACAGAGCCGATTTTCCCATATACTTCAGCCCGGTATCTCTTTTCTATCTCACCTTTTCTGAAAAGATTCGACAATGCAGAGGCGCCCTGTGTGGTATGGGCAAGAAGGACAAGTCCGAATGCCTCGCGGTCGAGACGGTGGACGGGCAGTATCTCCTTGCGGTACTTATAAAAAAGCTCGACACATCTGAGCAGCGCACAATGGTCGCCATACCGGGTGCCCTGGGTCAGCAGGTTTGCAGGTTTATACCAGACGCTGTAGTTTTTTTGCTCCGCGATGAGGCGTGGATCAGGAGGGGCTGAAGAGAGCACCTTCGGATCATAATACAGCTCAACCTGGTCTCCGGGGAGAAGGTTATACGTTGCCTTGCGCAGCCGCTTTTCTTTATGGCCCGAGCGCTTGAGCCATACCGCGCCCTTGACCATGGCATCCTTGATCCTGAGTTTGGAAAGTCCGGTGGATGAAGCGAGAAGATTGCAGGCGGTGTCGGCTCTGGAGACAGTCACCCTGTGGTGTGACTGGCAATTCTCGTTACTTTCCAAAATTACAGACCGGGTAGCGGCAGTCTTTACAGGACCGGCAAAGCCCGCCGTGGCCGAGTTCGGCCAGTTCTTTCCGGCCGATGGACTCACCAGTGAGGATTCGGGGCAGTATCAGGTCAAAGACGGTGATTTTATGGAACATACCACAGGCCGGCAGACCAAGCACAGGCACCTGTCCGATCCGGCTGGTCAGAAACATTGCCCCCGGCAGGACAGGGGTGCCGTAGACAATATCCGTGGCCCCCGCCCGCCGGATGCCTTCCCTGGTCACATCATCCGGATCGACGGACATCCCGCCGCTGGTAACGATCAGATCCGCGCCTGCCGATAGACATGCACCAATCGCCTCTGCAATAAGATCAGGGTCATCCGGGGTAAAGCGGACCTGCAGGATTTCCGAACCCAGTTCCTGTAATTTTCCCCGCAATACGGGCTCAAACCTGTCCTGTATCCGGCCATGAAAAACTTCATTGCCGGTGATGACCAGTCCTGCGCTTGCCTGGCGAAGAGTTCTGACCTGAATGACCGGGCTTCCGGATCCAGCGATCTGCACGGCCTCTTCGATAATCACCCTGTCGGATAACAGGGGTATCAGTCGAGTTCCGGCAATGATCTCACCCTTCTTGACCGGGGTATTATCATGCAGGGTGGAACACATCACCTCGCCCAGCATATTAAAGCGCAACAGCGATTCTTTATTGATTTTCAGAAGACCATCCCGGTCGGCAAGGATTGTGATTTTTCCTTCCACCGGTGCAGACGAAGTCCTGGCCCCTTCTCCAATGAGCGCTGCAGACATGAGCCGGGCAGCCTCATCCTCATGGATCTGATGGGATTCGAGTTTGACCACATAGATGTGTTCTTTTCCCAATCTTTTCAGGTGGGCGATATCTTCATCCCTGATGATATGCCCCTTTTTGAAGGCAGGGCCTTTGAAGGTTCCGGGCACAATCTCGGTAATATCGTGAGGAAGGATCATGCCAACGGCATCATCCACGGGAATTGTCGTCTGCATGGGATTTTAAAGGCCTCCATCCACCGATGCGGATGGGAAAATATTTTTTACATCATAGAGAACGGAAAGTCCCTTGCGAAGGCTCCGGACCTGATCCACGGTCATCTCCTGAAATTGATGGTGGGCGACCGCAAAGACAATTCCGTCATACTGCTTTCTCAAGTCTTGTACCATGTTTATGCCATATTTTTTTCCGGCCTCTTCCTGGTTCACCCAGGGGTCATGGACATCTACCTTGATGCCGAATTCACTGAACTCATTTATGATGTCGACAACTTTTGTATTGCGCAGGTCGGGACAGTCCTCTTTAAAGGTAAGTCCCATGACTAAAACCTCCGCACGGGCGACATCGATCCCTTTTTTTACCATCAGTTTGATCACCTGGGAGGCGATATAAGAGCCCATATTATCGTTCAGACGACGGCCGGCAAGGATCATATCCGGCTGATATCCAACTTCCTGGGCCTTATGGGTCAGGTAATAGGGGTCGACCCCGATACAGTGACCGCCAACCAGACCGGGACGAAACGGCAGGAAATTCCATTTGGTCCCGGCTGCTTCCAGGACCTCAAGGGTGTTGATTCCAAGCCTGTTGAAAATCAATGAGAGTTCATTTACCAGGGCGATATTGACATCCCGCTGCGTGTTTTCAATGACCTTGGCTGCCTCCGCAACCTTGATCGAACTGACCGGAAATGTCCCGGCGGTAATGATCGATTTATAGAGAGAGTCTACGAAATCAGCTGCCTCCGGGGTTGAGCCGGACGTCACCTTGACGATATTCGGCAACCGATGTTTTTTGTCGCCCGGATTGATTCGCTCCGGGCTGTAGCCACAGTAAAAGTCAGTGTTTAATCGGAGGCCAGATTCTTTCTCCAGGATCGGGACGCATACCTCTTCGGTAGCCCCTGGATAAACGGTTGACTCGTAAATTACAACATCTCCCCGGCTCAGAACCTTTCCCACGGTATGCGAGGCTCCGATCAAGGGCCTGAAATCCGGGCGTTTGAAGGAGTCGATCGGAGTCGGTACGGCAATGATATAGGTATTGGCCTTTTGTAACTCCTTCAGATCAGAGGCGTAAGACAGTTTCGTTGCTGCCCGGAGTTCCTGATCGGATACCTCCAGGGTGGAATCTGTACCTGATGCGAGCTCTGCCAGACGTTTTGTATTGAGATCAAATCCGGTTGTGCGGAATTTCTTCCCGAACTCCACAGCCAGAGGAAGACCTACGTAGCCGAGTCCGATAATTCCGATTTGTGCCTGTTCCAGTGTGAGCATTGGGAAATCCATGAGGTTAAGTACGGGTAGTGGAGGACCTGCATTCTCTGACTGTTTATCTATTTTAAATAACGGAAAATGTCAAACACCACGTAAGGTCTCCGGCCAGATAATGGAGTGAAGCTGGAGTTGGAGTCTGACCGGCAGCCTGTCCCGGAGAATCGCATCGGCAAGGTCTTTTATCGGAAAAAGGTCTTTGACCGGTGAAAAAAGGACCGGGGCGAAGGCAGGGAAGCCGTTTACAAGGACCATATCTCTGGCCCATTCATAATCCTGAAGGCTGGAAAGGACGAATTTGACCTCAGTCGATCCTGGCCGCAAGGATGCCCGTTTTCTGATGGTCGGAATATTATCCGGAAAAAGAGAAGACGAGCCGCTGCCTGGGCATTTGATATCCATGATTACTGTTGCTTCAATGGGAATGTCTGCAATGTCGAGTGATCCGTTGGTTTCAATGAGCACCGTCCTGCCGATAGCCAGCAGCCTTTCAATCAGCGCATTGACATTGGGTTGGAGCAGAGGCTCACCGCCGGTGATTTCGACCAGGACTCCGGGGGAGGAGGCGACAGAGGCCAGGATATCATCAACTTGGACAGTCCTGCCCTGTTCTTCCATGGCATACCGGGAATCACAGTATGAACAGTGCAGGTTGCATCCGGACAACCTGATAAAGACACAGGGAAAGCCGGAAAAGGTCGACTCCCCCTGGATGGAATAAAACAGCTCTGAAATTTCCAGAGTCTTACTGTCTGCCATAATAGGTAAGCCCGGAATTGTCGGTTTCCATCACGGTGATACTGTGTAAATGATATCTGTCGTGTACGAGCTGTTCCTGCAGATTCTCGAAGATGAATATCGCGATATGTTCGGAAGAGGGATTCTTGTCGCGAAATGCCGGTAATCCGTTCAGGTCGCGATGATCCAGTTCATCGATGACTTTTTTTACCACCTGCTTTAAGATCTTGAAATCTATTCCCATTCCGAGTTTGTCAAGATCAGTGGCCCTGACAGTGACCTCAACTTTCCAGTTGTGTCCATGGGGATGCTCGCAGTCACCCGGATAATCGCGGAGATGATGCGCACCCGCGAAATGGGTTTTGATTGATATGTCAAACATAGGGTTTCTCCTGTGGAAAGGTTCTGGGTGTTTTGTATTTATTCGTCGTCTTTTTACAAGATACCTTGAAAAGATACCTGTGAAAATGGTAAGACAAACAGCGAATTGCCTGACGTCGGCATTGAATTTAATGCCGATAGAGAGTATTTACAATGTCTTCTCATTCTTTTTGCCGGGTTTGTCCATTCCAGCCTGAGCAATTTTTCAAAAGATATTTACTGAAAGGAACGTAACGCATGGCTGTCATAGCGCCCCTGAAAGGGGTTAGGTATAACCCCGATCTCGTAGGGAAAATTGACGATGTTGTAACACCTCCATACGATGTTATCAATGAAAATTCGGTAGAATCATTTGTCTCAAAGACACCATACTCGATGATACGCCTGGATATTACGAAAAATCCGGGGCCATCGGATGGAAGTGATGCCCGTTATGTCGAGGCGGCATCCCTTTTTCAGCAATGGCTCAAGGAAGGAATTTTGATCAGAGATACAGAAGATTCTCTGTATTTTTATGAGGTCGACTACTTTCATCCCCCGTCCGGAGAGAGACGTGTCCGTAAAGGGCTTGTCTGTCTTGTTGGTCTGGCGGAATTCTCGGAGAGGATCGTCAAGCCTCACGAGAGGACCTTTGATACGGTTATTGAAGATCGCCTGAAGCTGACCAGATATTGTCAGGCCCAGTTCAGTCAGGTCTTTTCCTTATTTTCCGATCATGAAAATAAGGTCATCAGCCTTCTGGAACAGGGTCAGGGAAGACCGGTAGGTACCGTGACCGATGCCGATGGCTGTGTTCACAGTCTCCGGCAGGTCACCGATCCGGAGATCATCAGGAAGATCCAGGTTATTTTTCAGGAGAAATCGCTGTATATTGCCGACGGTCACCACCGGTATACAACGGCACTGGCCTATAGAAAATATATAAAGGGGCTTCACGGAGGGCTTTCCGAAAAGAGCCCTGCCAACCATATCATGATGTATCTCTGTCCGATGGAAGATCCCGGCCTGTCGGTTTTGCCGACACACAGGCTCCTGAACTGGCCGGGGAAGATGGAGGTAGAGGAGTTGATCGAGAGATTGGCCAGGGGTTTTGAGCTCGAAGAGATTACAGTCGGCAGCCGAGAGATCCTGATCGGCGAGGTCCTGGCCAGGATGGCGGAAATTGAGCAGATGTCCCCGCAGAAGACCTCAACCACCTTTGGCGTCTATCATCCCGGCGAAGACAGATGTTTTCTCCTGAAAATGAAACCGGAATCAATCAAAGAAATCGCCGAAAAAGAGGAGTGTCTGCGGGAGCTTGATGTCGTTATTCTTTCTGATCTCATCATCGAAAAATATTTTAACCTCGATTATCACCGATGTGAGCAAGAGAATCTTGTCCGCTATTTCAGTGATCCCGATGAGGCCTTGGATACCGCGGTGAAAACCTGTACCGCCTGCGAAGATGTCATGCCGCTGCTCTTTGTGATGAATCCGACCCGGGTAGAACAGGTAAAGAACGTTGCCGATCAGAACCGGATTATGCCGCACAAATCGACCTACTTTTATCCGAAGGTCATGACCGGACTTCTCTTTAACCGGCTTGTTCATGAAGAGGTGATAAACCGTCTTGACTGATCTGCATATCCGGCATGAAGAGAGAGGACCAGATGTCACTGTCGACAGCCTGTTCGATGGTCAAATGGTCTGTCGGCAACCCCGGCAAGGCTACCGGTTTTCTCTTGATTCTATTCTGCTTGCTCATTTTTCAGCGGTCCGGCAGGGTGACACAATTCTCGATATGGGCTGCGGTTGCGGGATTGTCGGACTCATCATGATGTTCCGCTGGCAGACGCTTTTGAAGGAACTGGTCGGGCTGGAGATCCAGCCGGAACTTGCAGAACTCGCCGGTAAGAATGGACGATTGAACGGATTTGACAAGAAGTACAAAATCGTGGAGGGTGATCTCCGCACTATCAAAGCCTCTTTCCCCGCAGAATCTTTCTCCCGGGTGGTCTGTAATCCACCTTTTTATACGTCAGGCTCCGGCAGAGAAAGTACCGACAGACAATCGCTGATAGCCCGTCACCAGGTCTGCTCATCAACGGATCAGGTGATGGCGGCGGCTTCCTGGGTGGTGAAAAACCGTGGATCGGCGTGTGTTGTTTTCCCCGCAGACAGATTGATCGAACTTGTCGGTTCGATGGTAGCGGCACACTTTCAGCCGAAAAGGATGCAGATGGTGTACAGTTATCCCGGAAAGAAGAGAACGGCCAGACTGGTACTGATCGAGGCGATAAAAAACGGAGGGCCGGGAGTCGCAATACTTCCCCCTTTCTGTATCTATCAGAAAAAAAACGGTGCTTATACGAATGAGATGCAGAGGTTGTATGAGGGGCATTGGGAGGAGCAGGGAATTACACCTGGAAACGAAGGTCATATCATGAATACCATGTGATTATCAATGCTTGCAAAAGTAATGAGTAGCACGGTAATCGGGGTTGACGGGGTACCGATAGAGGTTGAGGTGGATATCGCCTTCGGGCTGCCGATGTTTTCTACCGTTGGTCTGCCCGAAGGAGCGGTCCGTGAAAGCAAGGACAGGGTCAAGGCGGCGATCAATAACAGCGGCTATGATTTTCCTCAAAATAAAATTACGGTCAACCTGGCACCCGCCGATGTCAAAAAAAGCGGTTCCGGTTACGATCTGCCGATGGCTATCGGCATCCTTGCCGCCTCAGGGATTATAAAAGATTCGATACATCCGCATTATTGTATTGTGGGCGAGCTTTCTCTGGACGGGGGTGTCCGTCCGGTCAGCGGCATATTGCCGATGACGCTTGCAGCCAGAGAGCAAGGATTAAAAGGCGTCATTGTACCCGACGCCAATAAGGCGGAGGCCGCAATTGTTGACGGGATTGATGTCATTGCCGTGGAATTCCTCCATCAGGCGGTAGAGTTTGTTGCAGGCCTCAAGGCCATCACGCCGTTTTCCGTCGATTGCCAGACCCTGTTTTTTGATTCGAGGGTATTTGATGTCGATTTTGAAGACGTGAAGGGGCAGGAACATGTGAAAAGGGCGCTGGAGATCGCGGCTTCCGGAGGGCACAATATCCTGATGAAAGGACCCCCGGGTTCGGGGAAGACCATGCTTGCCCGCCGTTTGCCGACAATTCTGCCTGATCTGACCTTTGCAGAGGCCTTGGAGACAACGAAGATATATAGTATAGTCGGCACACTCCCGCAAGGTCGTGCCCTTTTGTCCACCCGCCCGTTTCGTGCTCCGCATCATACCATCTCGGATGCCGGTCTGATTGGGGGCGGTTCAAATCCTAAACCCGGCGAAGTCTCTCTTGCCCATAACGGTGTCCTTTTTCTCGACGAACTGCCTGAGTTCAAAAAACATGTTCTAGAGGTTCTGCGCCAGCCTTTGGAGGATGGAACGGTGACGATTGCCAGGGCGAATTCAGCCGTCTGCTTTCCCTCCCGCTTCGTCCTGGCGGTGGCGCTGAATCCTTGTCCCTGCGGGTTTTTTGGCGATAAGCGGAACCAATGCAACTGCAATGCCGGTCAGATTCAACGCTATGAAAGCAGGTTATCCGGACCTCTGCTTGATCGTATCGATCTGCATCTTGAGGTCCCGGCCCTACCATTCCAGGAGATGAGCGCCGTCAAAAAAGGGGAGTCTTCGCATCATATCAGAAAACGGGTGGTTGCGACGCGAAACATCCAGAAAGACCGATTCGAGGAAAGGCGGAATCTGCATTGCAACAGCCAGATGGGACCAAAAGAGATTGAAAAATATTGTGCCCTTGATTCCGGATCGATGAAACTGCTGGAAAAAAGTGTTGAGCGGCTGCGGCTGTCGGCACGTGCATATCACCGCATCCTGAAAATTGCCAGAACGATCGCTGACATGGATACGCAAGAATCGATACAGCTGGCTCATGTCGCCGAGGCAATCCAATACAGACGAATGAACACACATAATTTTATTTACAGATAGACAACCCGTTTTTTAATACCGGAGTGCTCGATGAAGAAGATCGTAATTCTGTTCCTTGTTGTTGCCCTTATGGCGACCGGCCTTTTCTTTTTACTCAAAGCAGAAAAGAAGACTGTGGCGACTCCGGCCGCCTTTATTTCCGAGGATGTCCTCGTCTGTTTTACCCAGAAAGATTTGGGGCGGATGCTGGATGATTTTAAGAAATCCCGTCTCGGTAAGACGTTTAGTCAGATTGATTTTGTGAAGATGGCGGAAGATATGGGGCTTCCCCAGGAGAATATATCATTTCTGAAGAAGGGTCAGGATGAAACCAATGATTTTGTTAATGGCCCAATTTTTAAGGAATTATTTAACAATGAATTTACGGTTGCTCTTTTTCCGATAGACACGTCAAGTCTCGAAAATCCTGCCGGGAGGATTGAGGAGCATCTGTTGATGATCGCCAAACCCGAACATGGTACGCAATTGATCAATCTGTTGACCTCCGGATTTATGAAGGTCGTCAACCAGACCAGCGTGTTGTATGGCAAATATACCATCAAACTTTTTCAGCTGGAAAAGGGGCGGACTCTTGCCGCAATAGCGGTGCAGGATCTGGTCTTGATTGCATTCGATGAACGGATTATCCGGGATTCTCTTGACCGCTATGACAAAAAAAAGAGATCGCTGAATGACAATGAGGGGTTTTTGAAGCTCAGGCCACTATTTAAGGACCCTGTGTCCTTCAGCTATTTCGGGATGGAATCGCTGCAAAAACAGATGGAGATCCTCCTTGAAAAGACGGATCTCAAACAGAAAGACCTGCTGAAAGATGCCTGGAGAAAATGGAGCGGTCTGCAGGCGGCAGGATATGGTGTCTGGCGGGAAGCAGATGGGAGCAGAGACAAAGGAGTGTTCATTGTCGATAACGCAAAACTTGATCCCGCGCTCAGAAATTTTTATGCAACACCTTCCGAAAAGAATGCTTCTCTAGCGATTGTTCCGCAGAATGTCCTTGCCTATTACTGGACCAATACCATGGATTTTCCGGCCTACTGGAAAATGTATCGGCAAGGTTCTGGTTTCAGCCAGAAAAAGATAGATGCGATACGTGAGGATGCAAAGAGACAATTCGGGATGGATATCGAAACAATCCTTGGTCTTTTGGACAGGCAATGCGGTCTGATGGTCCAGGATGGAGAGGGAAAAAGGTTTCTCCCTGTACCGGATTTTTCGATGTTTGTGAAATTGAAAGACAGTAATCGAGTGAGTGAGCTTGTACGAAATTTCTTGAAAAATAATGGAATCCCGGTGCAGACACAGGACTATAAAGGGGTCGGGATCTCCTCTATGGCCGCATTTTCCCAAGGTGGCCTGATGCCCGTTTATGTCATTCACGATCAGTACCTGATCGTGGCCAGCAGTATGGGAATGATCAAACAGATAATCGACACGATGAAAGAGGGGCATGGCCTTGCGGACAATCCTCGTTTTCAGAAGGTCAGCACCGGCCTGCTTGATGAGAATAATTCCGTTGGTTATCTCCGTGTGGGAGATATGATGCGTGCAACCAAGGGTATGGTGGGCTGGGGGAGAGCGGTAATTGCAATCCAGGATCAGGGGAGTGCAAAAAATTCAGAAATCGTGATCGACCGTCTGGTGAACCCGTTGCTGGATGGACTTTCGATGTATTCGGATGTAGGCTTACGAAGCCGGATTGATCCAAATCAGATCCTTATAGAATCCACAACCGTTATTGAACACTAAGAGAACGGGAAGCGAAAGGCGAAAATCTCAAATGGCACAGGAAATGGAAAAGTTTGTCACAGAGCTCAAGCAGATTATTGCCTTTAAAAATAGTACTGACACTGGCGATATTGTACTGATAGCAGCTCAAGAGCCGCCGATGCTCGTCTATGCCCTAGTCACTGCAATTGAAAGGGATGCAAGCCGGAAGGATGAGTGGTGGCAAGTGGGCATGTCGATGCTGACGGTACCGCCGCAACAGATTACCTGGACCTTGCGGACACATCAGATGACGGGGATGGAGGTGTTCACGATGGGTGGAGAGGAACGATTTATGAAGGCCGTTGATTTCGGCACCGGCACGAGGCCATCGACCGGGAATGCCAAAAAGGATACGGGGAAGGGGCCGGGCTTAAAGCGCGTGAAGTGATCCTCTTACCTGGAGTATCTCCTGCTTCCTGGACGAAAAGGTGGATATGACTCTCTCGGAAAGAAATCTTATCGAACACATCCGGAAAAATGCGGCAACTTCTTCCGTGAATGGGCTCATTAAAGGGATCGGCGATGATTGCTCAGTTTTTGGAAAATCAGCGACGGGTGCCTGGCTTGTCTCGACAGACATGCTTGTTGATGGGGTGCATTTCAACAGAAAATGGCATCCGCCCCGGCTTCTCGGCAGAAAATCTATTGCGGTTAATCTCAGTGATATTGCGGCCATGGGAGGCATTCCCCGCTTTTTTCTGCTTTCCGTCAGTCTCCCCCCGCAACTGTCGCCGGAATGGCTTTTTCAGTGGCTTGACGGGGTATCCGCGATGCTTTCCGAATATGATTGTGCCTTGATCGGCGGCGATACCGTCACCGGAAAGGAGATGAATATCTCTGTGACCGTACTTGGAGAACAGCATCCTTCAGGAGTTATCTATCGGACCGGCGCCGGAGAGGGGGATACCGTCTATGTGTCCGGACCGCTCGGTTCATCGGCCGCCGGCCTGGAGATCCTGAAAAAAACGGGTGGTTGGGATGCCGCACGTATCCAACATACATGGGAAGTACTTATAAACAGCCATCTGGACCCGATACCGCAGGTTCGTCTGGGACAGGTGTTGTGCGCCAGTGGATCCGTCTCGGCGATGCAGGATATCTCGGACGGACTGGCGACGGATCTCAGTCATATCTGTAAAGAAAGTGGCGTTCGTGCCGTCATTCAAGAACAGAGACTGCCAAGTCTTCCGGTGCTGGATGAGGTCTGCCAGACGCTGCAGCTGCGCAGGCTGGATTGCATCCTGCGTGGAGGCGAAGATTACCAGCTTGTCTTTTGTGTTCGACGGGGCAGCGAAAAAGATCTTGAGGAATATGTAAAGAAATCAGGGAATTTTGCCATCTATCCTATCGGGACAATAGAAAAAGGCCAAGGTGTATTTCTGGAGGGGAGAAAGGCTGATCGCAGTGAGATTACCTTCCAGGGATATGAACATCTGGTCTGAGCAACCCGGCCGATAGAGAAGAAGACAAACGTATCATTCCTGAAGAGACAGGTCGATACTGACCAGGGATCGTGAGGTCTGCAGCCGTCGGTAAGAAATATTCGGAGATGTATCGAGCATCAGTTTTGATGCCTTTACCGCATCTGTATCCTTATATTTATCAGAGAGATAGATGATTTCTTTGATCCCCGCCTGGATGATAACCTTCGTGCACTCGTTGCAGGGGAAGAGACCGACATAGATCCTGCAGTTCCGAAGGTCATAGGAGATGGAATTCAGCACGGCATTGAGTTCGGCATGACAGACATACGGGTATTTGGTGTCAAGATAGGCTCCGTCCCGAGTCCAGGGGAGTACGTCGTCGGAGCAACCCCACGGAAAGCCGTTATAGCCGACACCGACAATCTTATTCTGATCATTGGCGACACATGCCCCGACCTGGGTGTTCGGGTCCTTGCTGCGTTGGGCCGAAAGCAGGGCAACAGCCATAAAGTATTCATCCCAGGAGAGGTATCCGGCTCTTTTCTGAGTCTTTTGCACCATCGTACTGTCCTTATAGGTTAATCAAATCAGGGCTTGTCGTTGGGCTCGGATTTTTTTTGTTTTCGTCTGTTCCGCCAGGATGACCTACCGGTGATGGTATCAATAAACTGTCGGATGGTCTGGAAGTACAGTTTTCCGGCTGTGCTGATCATGGTGTTGTGATCAGCACCGGGGATAAGCAGGAACTGCTTGTTCCTGGCGCCGCTGTCGGCCTGGAGTTTCTCGGCCTCGGAGGCAGGGATCAACTGATCACATGCCCCATGCAGAATCAAGGTCGGGATTTTGACCTGAGCTATTTTTTCTCTGTTTCCAAAGCACTCCTCTTCTCGTATATCTGTTGCTGTCGGAGAAAGTCCCAGTACCTGCAGAAGCGGTAAGGTATCTGCAAAGCCGCTTTCAATAATGAGGCCTTTCACCAAATCTCCGTGCATGGCTGCAAGATCAATGGCACATACCGATCCAAGAGATCGGCCCATGATAAAAAGCGGACCTGAAGAGCCATTGTCTCTGAGCCAGGCGATAAGCTTTATAAAGAGCTGTCTGCCGTCCTTGAACATCGCCTGCACCGTCGGAGTACCTGTGCTCCAGCCATAGCCTCGATACGTCATAACCAGAAGATTGCAGCCGACATCCATATATTCCAGGCCGACCTCGTCATAGTCAGAGGCAATTTCACCATTCCCGTGGAGATAAAGAATGGATGGCGCTGCGCTGTCGTGCATATAGAACCGGCAGCCGAGCACGATGCCCGGCTCCATTTCAAAATCTACGTCACAGGCTCCGGCCGGAGGAACGGTCTTTGGTCCATGACGCGGATAAAAAATTCGGGAGAGGATTTCCGGTTGATCGAGCTTGAGAGAGTTGTGCATAAGGTTTCATGTTTGAGAGGGTTTTCTTAAAATAAAAGTCGTTGGTCCAATGATCAGGAACTATACGGGATTTTATTAAAAACTTCCAGCAATGAGATCAGATTGTTTCTGCAGTGACCTGGAAAAGGGAACATTCGGTATGTATTCTCTTTATCCTGCCAGGCTTAGAATAAAAAATTTGCATTCCAAAAAAAAAAATCGGATACTACTGATAGGAAAAAATACATATCTTGTAATCACGGAATGATACAATGAAATTCAGAATGATACAAATACTTCTCCTGGAAGCCTTGTTTGTCATGCTTGGCGCTACCTCAGGGGGGTCGCTTGAAACGATATTGTTTGGGATCAATGTGCCCTTGACGGGGTCCTACTCGAGGCAGGGCGAGGATGAACTGAGGGCATATAAACTGGCAATCAATAGGATCAATGAACAGGGTGGAGTCCTGGGGAAAAAAATCGTGTATTCGGTAAAAGACACACGAACTGATGCTGAAGAAGCCAGGAAAAACACCAAAGAATTGATTCATGACGGGGCCGTCGTGATTACAGGTGGTTCAAGCTCTGCAGAGGCCATTGTCCAGGGTGAGGAGTGCCAGAAGGCCGGCGTTATCTTTATGGCTGCACTGACCCATGCAAATGAAACTACCGGGAAAGATGGTCACAGGCATACGTTCCGCTGGTATATCGATGCCCACATGAGTGCAGAGGCACTGTCCAATGAATTAATTCGACAGTATGGTAAAAATGCACGGTATGCCTTCCTCTATGCCGACTACGCCTGGGGAACCAGTGTGCTTGATTCTATGCAGGGCGTCTTAGAGAAAGCCGGTGGGAAAACCATTCTTAAAATCCCGACGAAACTGGGAGAAGAAAGCTATATTGCTCCGCTTCTGCAGGCAAAGCTGGCTGGACCGGATGTCCTGGTGCTGATCCATTTCGGCAAGGATATGATCAACAGCCTGCAACAGGCAACAACGCTTGAGCTCCGACAAAAAATGGCCATTGTCGTGCCGTTGATGGATGTTCATATGGCTGAACCACTCGGACCTGAAGTAATGCAGGGGGTTATTACCTCCATGAGCTGGTATCACGGCCTGGCGGAGATGTATGAGGGGGCGAAGGAATTCGTGGAGTTGTTCCAGAAAAAGTATAGAATGATGCCGGGAAGCGGAGCAGCTGCGGCCTGGGTTGATATTTTTCAATACGCCGATGCTGTGGAAAGGGCAAAAACATTTGATCATTTTCAGGTGATTAAAGCTCTGGAGGGACATCATTTCAAACTTCTGCTGGATGAGGAGTATTGGCGGAACTGGGATCACCAGGGTATCCGTCCCACCTATGTAGCAGTGGGTAAGAAACCTGATAAACTAACCGATAAATGGGACCTCTTTAAGATAACAGGGGTCTATCGAGGAGAAGATCTTGCTCAGACCAAAAAAGAGAATCCTGTGCAGCTGGAACCGATCCCATGATGTTTCAAGGCGGGTCTGTTGCAGCGACGTCTGAAAAATCAGTGCACCGCAGGATGTTCTGCACATACAGGTGGCAAAAAGAGATACAGAGTGAAGGACCCAGTATGAGAAAGAGATTGTCTATTGGCCTTGTCATTATCACTCTTCTCGTTTTTACTGGGTTTTTCGGCAGACTTGCCAATGCCGAAAAATCGGTAAAAACGTTACTTATCGGGTACGTTCCGCTTATTTCCCAGCTGCCGCTGGTAGTTTCCTACGATAATGACAAATTGAATTATCTGAACGTGAAAGTCAGACTCGTCAAGTTCAGATCATTCACCTCACTCGAGGCAGCGTTACGGGTGGGGGCCATTGATATTGCAGACCTGCCGTTACCCGTAGTATTCAATATGGCAGGTGACGGGATCAATATCAGGATCATTGGCCAATGTCACTTAGGCGGCTCGGTTTTCGAGGGTGTCGGGTTCAGCGGACTCTCTGATCTCAAGGCAAAGATAATCGGTGTGCCTGGTCTGAGATCCAATGAAAATCTGGAACTCATACGGATATTATCCCAGGAAAAGCTTCGGTATGGTCTTGATTATAAAACTATTAAAGTCCCTTTCAACACGATCCTGCAGAATCTTCAAGCAGGGAGAATCAATGCCATGTATTTCCCTGAGCCGTATGGTTCCATGGCCGAAAACAACCATCTCGTCATGCTGATGGATAACCAGGAGAAGGATCTTTCCGGCAGACTTACTACCGTACTTACGGTCAGAGCGGAACTCTTGCAGGAACAGTACAGGGGGGCGATGGAAGAATGGGTGAGAAGTCTGACTGAAGCATGCTCGTTTATTGAAGATGATATTAAAAACCTCTCGGCACAGCAAACCGCCATTATTCAGGAACCATATTTCGGCTTTAAACGGGATGTTATCAGCTCATCTTTAGTCAAGCGCCGCGGGAAGATACATTTTTCGTATGCAATGCCTGAAAAAAAGCTCCTTCGACTCTATCTGCAGCAGGTTGCGGATGCAAAAACAGTACTGCAGAAAATTGATATCGATACCCTTATTTCTTTTGATTTCAGTGGAAAACAAGGAGAGTCTTCACCCCAATGAAGACCCTGAATCTGAATATAAAAGAAAAGATACTGTTGCTGATCACCTTTCTTATCAGCCTGGTCGGGTTTCTGATCATCATCGTTAACTACACATTGACAGACAACAGCAGGGGCGTGATTCTGGACGGTATTTCAGGGAAAATATCAGGTCTCCAGAAGCTCAGCGAACATGAGTTTACTTCCTTTAAGAGTATTGTGAACGAAGGAATTGTTGAAACAAGTGGCTTGCTGGCTGTCGAAAACATTGTTTCCATAGTTCTTAGACATCAGAAAGAATTTCACGATACTGTTCAGGATGAAATTGAGAAAGTGGGAGTGAAGGTTGGCAACACTCTGGATTCTCAGCATCAAACCGTGCGCAGTGGTTTGGAACAGTTCTTTGATCACTCTACGGCACTGATGGACGAAATGATAGAATTTGACAATCGATCTCTTTCCGTTCTGTCAAATGTAGCGGTCTTCAATGTTGATTCACTGAAAGAGGCAAGTGATGAAAGCCTGGAAATGTTTTCCCGCAACATTGATCAAATGGAGAACTCTCTTGATGAGATGCAGGAAAAAAACAGGCAGGATATAGATACGTTGCTCGCCGAAACGATTGTTATGATGGACACGCTGCAGGGGCCGGGACTCATGCAGTATCTTGTTCAGCGTTTCGGGGAGCTCAAGGTGTCATCGGATAAGAGAAAAGAACGGGTCCGTCAACGTATCAGAAAGGAGTTTGAGCTGCAAACAAATGTCATATCCGAAGAAATGAAGATCGTAACCGACAGGGTGAATCTTGCTATCAGCAATGAACAGAACAACAGTAAGATCATTCAGAAAAAGAAAATGGAAGAGATAGTCGCAAGACTCCAGGCCGATGAGTTGACTATCCAAAGTGACATAAAAAAGTCCATAGAAGATGTAAACAGAAGCCTTGATCAATTACAAACGGAACTTCCCCGGCAGTTGAAAGAGAAAGGGGAGACGACAAACAAGATTATTGAAGGGCAGATACAGGACACGAGAACGGTAGTGGCGGGTGCAAAAGACAAGGTCGGACAAATGGTTGACAACAGCAATGAGAAAGCCATGGGCCGGATCAACACAGCCATCGATGAATCAGAGAAAGTGATTAAGAAAACGTTTAATGATGCTTCGAAAAAGACCTTGTTTTTCAGCGTAATAATAACCGCAATCTGTATGGTGTTTGCCGTCACCTTAGGGGCATTACTGATCAGGGGTATTACCGGACCAATATCGAAGGTATTGCAGTTTGCCGGCAAAATTTCTCAAGGAAAATCGGCAGAAAGACTTCCGGAAGGGCCTGATGAAATCGGGGAGATGGGAGTGGCATTGAATAAAATGTCCGATGAACTGAAAAAACTGGAAGAGGCCACTCTGAACAGCTTCAATCAGACCCTGGACCAGGTCATCGATTGTGTTTTCATGTTTGATCCGGAGACCCTTGTCTATCAGTTCGTCAATAAGGGGGCGGTGGACCAGACCGGGTACTCACGGGAGGAGCTCCTGAAATGTACACCGCTTGCGATTAAGTCGGAGTTTTCTCCGGAATCCTTCCGGGAAATGATTACACCCGTACAGTTTGGGCAGAAAGATTCGCTGCTCTTTACGACAGTACATAAAACCAGGGATGAGAGATATATTCCGGTAGAGATTTTGTTGAAATATGTCGTTCCGCCCATCGGGAATGGGCGATTTGTCGAGATAGTTCGTGATCTTACAGAACTTCAGCAGAACGAAAAAGAGAAAGAGAAGCTGCAGTCGAAGTTGCTCCATGCCCAGAAACTGGAGTCGGTCGGCCAGCTTGCCGCAGGAATCGCCCACGAAATCAATACACCGATGCAGTTTATCGGGACCAATATGGAATTTCTGGAAGAGGCGAGCCAGGGGATGGTCAACCTTGAGCAGTCAATTAAGAAGATAATGGCCACCGCTCCTGCGGAGATTGCGGAAGAGCTACAGTCGGCCTTCGATGAAGCGGACTGGCAGTATCTGCTGGAGGAGGTTCCGGCAGCGATCCAGCAGTCCAAAAACGGCATATCGCGGGTTACGTCGATTGTGAAGGCCATGAAGGAATTTTCCCATCCATCATCACGAGAAAAAGAGAATGTCGTTGTTAATTCCATCATTGAAACAACGGTTCTTATTGCTCGCAATGAATGGAAGTATGTCTCAAATCTTACAACGGATCTGGCTGTCGATCTTCCACCCATCCCTTGCCATATCGACGAGTTGGGACAGGTTATTCTGAACCTGCTTATCAATGCCGCCCAGGCTATAGGTGAAAAACTTGGCCGGAACCCCCTCGGTGACAAAGGAGAAATCCATATCTCCACTCAGGTGGTGGATTCTTTTGTGGAGATCAGGGTCAGGGACACCGGATCAGGCATTCCGGTTGGGATTCGGGGGCGGATATTCGATCCGTTTTTTACGACCAAGGAGGTGGGAAAGGGGACAGGGCAGGGATTGGCCATCTCTCACAATGTGATTACGGAGAAGCATGGTGGAACACTTACCTTTGAGACTGCAGAAGGGAAGGGAACCACCTTTATTATTCGTTTGCCAGCAGTGGGCTGAAAAATGCATGCCATCGGTGATATATTGAAATGACGGAAAAAATTCTATTTGTTGATGATGAAATCAATGTTCTCGAGTCAATTGCCCGTCAGCTGAGAAAACGGTTCACCCTGCAGATCGCCAATGGTGGTCAGGAGGCCTTGCAGATCCTGAAGGATGAAGGGCCTTTTTCGGTAATTGTCTCGGATATGAGGATGCCGGGTATGGACGGGGTGCAGTTGCTGTCGACTGTAAAGGACCTGTATCCGGATACGGTCCGGCTGATGCTCACCGGCAATGCCGACCAGGGAACGGCTATCGAGGCGGTCAATAAAGGTCAGATTTTCAAGTTTCTGAACAAGCCTTGTTCGACTGCTGTCCTCGTGCCGTCACTGGCCCTTGCCCAGAGGCAGTATCGACTTGTCACAGCGGAAAAGGAATTGCTGGATAAGACCCTGAAGGGGAGCGTCAAGGTCCTGTCGGAGTTGTTGAGCCTTTCTAATCCGACGGCCTTCAGCTGCGGGTACAGGATAAAGAACCTCGTGGTGGAACTGGCCCAGCTCCTCAAGTTGAGTCAGATTTGGAAATATGAGGTTGCGTCTTTAATGTCTCAGATAGGTTGTATTACCTTGCCCACCGATATTTTGAATAAGAAACATGCTAATATCGAATTAACCCCTGAAGAAAAGGAAATGTACCAGAGTCATCCGAAGGTCGGTGCGAGCCTGCTTGCAGACATTCCCCGGCTTGAATCAGTTGTTGGCATGATCTCCGAGCAGCTGCGGCGATATGATGAATTTACCGAAGAGGTCTCGACTGATGAGGAAAGCGTCACCGGAGCCCAGATATTGAGAGTGGCGCTGGACTATGATCTCCTGTTGTTTCAGGGCAAAAAACATAAAGAAGCGGTAAGTGCGCTTTCTGCGGAAAAAGGGGTTTATAATCCTGATATTCTGAAATTGTTGAATAATGTCAAATTGGAAGATGAGCATGTCCGCATTGTCAGTCTTAAGGTCCATGATATCTCGATTGGCATGATTGCCGAGGAGGATATCCTGGCAAAGAATGGCATACTCCTCACTCCCAAAGGACAGGAGATAACCTGGCCGGTGTTGCAGGGCCTGTTGAATTTTTCTAAACAGGTCGGGGTCAGGGAACCCATCAGGGTTCGCCTTGAACAGACGTGAGAATTACAGAGGGAACCTTTACGACGCCAATATCAAAATGACCGATGATTATATGTCAAGTGGTGAATGTTATGGATAAAAGAAGGATTCTATTTGTTGATGATGAACCCAATATTCTCGACGGACTCCGACGGATGCTCCGTTCCATGCGCAAAGAGTTTGAATTATGTTTTGCCGAAAATGCCAAAGAAGCCTTGGAAATGATGGAGAAAGAAGAATTTGATGTGGTGGTATCGGATATGCGCATGCCGGGTATGGACGGCGCAGAACTGTTAACCGAAATCCAGAAAAGATATCCGCACTCCATCCGGATTATGCTCACCGGACAGGCCGATGAGGAATCGACTCTACGGACCATCGGGGTTGTCCATCAGTTTCTGGCTAAACCGTGTGACCCGGAAAAACTGAAAAACATCCTTCTTAGGGCCAGCGCCCTGCACAGGCTGATGATTGACGGGACACTCAAGGATATCGTCTCAAGTATAGATACTCTTCCGAGTTTACCTAGTATGTATATAAAATTACAAGAAAAAATAAAAGATCCAGAGGCCTCTCTGGATGATATCGGAGAGATAATCAGCAAGGACATTGCCATGACTGCCAAGATTCTGCAGCTGGTGAATTCGGCGTTTTTTGGACTGTACCAGACGGTTGAAAGTCCGGCCAGGGCGGTGAAGCTCCTTGGTCTTGATACCATCAAGGCCCTGGTCCTTGTCTCGCATATTTTTTCCGAGAGCAAGATCTCATCGGATTTCTTTTCGGCTCAAACTCTTTGGACACACAGTATGACCGTTGGAACACTTTCAAAAAAAATTGCTGAGAGTGAAACCGATGAAAAAGGAACTATCAATAACAGCTATATCGCCGGACTCCTTCATGATATAGGCAAGCTTATACTCGTTTCCAAGATGGAGTTATTTTACACAGATGCTGTACTCCTGGCTCGGCAGGAACATATTCCACTCCGTCAGGCAGAAAAAACGATATTCAAGGCAACCCATTGTGATATGGGGGCCTTTCTGATCGGGTTATGGGGATTTCCGAGCGATATCGTCGAGGCAATCGGCTTTCACCATCAGCTGGGAGAATACCCGGCCGATACCTTCAGCCCGGCTTTGGCCGTCCATATTGCCAATGTCATGTATTACCAATTTCACCAAGATGAGACTATCGGTTCCATGCCCGAATTCAATGAGGAATATCTCCAGAAAATCGGTATGGGCGAAAAGTTGGAGAAATGGCAGGGCCTCTGTTTTGCCTATATGGAGCAACAGAAAAATGAAGAAGTATGAAATCCTTTTTGTGGATGATGAGCCGAGAACCTTGCAGGCATTCGAACGCCAGCTCAAAAAACGGTTTTCTATCCGAACGGCCGGCAGCGCCTCGGAGGCCTTAAATATCCTGCAGGCGGATGGTCCCTGTGCTGTGATCATCTCTGATATGCGAATGCCGGGAATGGACGGTATTCAATTGCTTTCTCTGGTCAAGGATCTGTATCCGGATATGGTGCGGGTTATGCTCACCGGCAATGCCGACCAGGAAACCGCGATCGAGGCGGTGAACAGCGGGGAGATATTCAGATTCCTGACCAAACCCAGCACGTCAGAGGCTTTGACGATCTCGCTGGAATCGGCGCTCAGGCAATACAGATTGAATACCGCAGAAAAAGAACTCCTGAACCAGACCCTGAAGGGGAGCGTCGAAGTCCTGTGTGAGTTGTTGAGTCTGGCCAACGCAACTGCCTTCAGCAGCGGCTATCGCATTAAAAAGACGGTTCTCGAGGTGGCGAACAATCTTCAGCTCGACAGACTGTGGCAGTATGAAATAGCCGCCCTGATGTCCCGGATAGGTTGTGTGACAATCCCTGACGATATTTTGCGAAAGATACAGACGGGTGGGGATTTGACCCGGAAAGAGAGGGAAATGTACCAGAATCATCCGAATATCGGGGCAAAACTGATAGGAAAGATCCCGCGGCTGGAGCATGTCGCGGCCATGATACAGAGCCAGATGCGGCCTTATGATACCTACGATGAAGAACCGGGGATGCTTTTAACGGAAGAAGAAAAGATAGGCGCGCAGATCCTGAAGGCGACTATAGATCATGATTATCTGCTGCTTCAGGGCCTCAGCCATGTCGATGCCCTGCGGACGATGGAAATGCGTCAGGGGGCATATAATCCCGAGATCCTGAGGATACTGACCGACAAGGAAGTCGCAACAGAGCGGGTCAGAATCGTCACCTTGAACTTTGAGGATATTATCCCCGGAATGGTAGCCGATGAGGATATTCTTGCTAAAAACGGGGCGTTGATTATTCCGCGTGGCCAGGAGATTACCTGGTCCGTTATCCAAGGGCTGACAAATTTTCTCGAACACCTAGGAATCAGAGATCCCATTCGGGTGCGTGTATACGAGAGAGCACACTACGAGTCTCTGCCGACATAACGCACTGAGGCTGCCGGAAAGAATGCAGCGGAGAAATCAGGACTAGGAGTACACATCTGAAAAATGGATGGGGTCGGCGATGGGACTTGAATGCTGTTTATGTGTTACCTTATAAACGTAGAAATTGAATGTTTGAGATTTAGTGGCTCTGCGAGTGCGCGAGCTTGTCCGTCAAACGTGTGAGCGGTTTGAAATCCAAATATTGCGGGGTGTTGTGAGTAAAGATCATGTGCATATCTTAGAGCTTATTCGTAAATAAAACCTGCTTTCCTAAACGCGATTATGGCCGCAGCCATGTGCAACAAAGCTTCATGTCTCTCGGCTAGTTTTTCGAATCGTACCAAGAGCTTCCTGAATCTATTAAACCATGAATGGGCAACCTCAACCACATACCTTCGAGCTCTATAAGTTGGATTGTTTTTCTTCTCCTGGATTTCTTCTCCGCGTTGTTTGACATGCGGAATGTATAGCCGATCTTTGATAATTTGCTGCGCAGGTTCTCCGGAATATCCTTTATCAGCACAAAGATGTTGTGCCGTATCAGGACGTTCGATAACAATCGCATCAAGCACTGCTCCCAATTGGCTGACATCATGCCGGTTTGCTCCGGTTGCGACTATCGAGAGCGGGACACCACGCTCGTCCACCAGAAGATGTCGTTTGGTACCGTTTTTTCCCCCTGTCTGTCGGGTTACGACCAACGGTTTCTTGAGCAAGTGGGGCTTTGACCATTGCGCCATCAATGCTTTGCCAGCGCCAGGCTATGCCCTCCATGTCATCATATTCGGCAAGGCCAGATCGCCAGAGTGCGAGGAAAAATCCTGCACGTTGCCATCTTGCAAAATGAGTATAGATTGCGCTCGGACTACCGAATCGCTCTTTGGGCAATGCCTGCCATTGGCAACCTGTTCGTAGCACATACATTATGGCCTCAAAAATTTTCCGGGAAGGTATGGGCTTTCTGCCACCCCCGGATTTACGCTTATATGTTTTTTTCGGATCACGTTTAGGAGTAGGTATAATTGGTTCAACCTTTTTCCAGAAAGAGTCGGAGACTTCCCATGCTTTTATTTGTGCCATAATCACCCCCGTCGAAAGATTAATATGATTAAGGGTAATATAGCTGTTATGTAAAGAAAAATCTATATTTATTTACGAATAAGATCTTAGTCTCTGCACCTCCCGATATTTCACCTTCTGATATCATGCGCAGGGTCAAGGGGAGGGTGTCCCAAAAGATTTTTGAGGAATTTCCTCTGATAAAGAAGAGATATTGGGGACGGCATTTTTGAGCTCGGGGTTACTTTTGTGTAACATCTGGAGAACTCACGAAGGAAATGATACACGAATATTTGGCCCATCACTTTGAAAAGGACCCCAATGATCAGTTTGACGTCGAATAAACCGGCTAAAGCCGGTGTCGCTGGACTTTCAGTCCGCGATTTTAAACTCACCGACTCCTAGTCGGTGGTTGTTTAGTTGTAAATTTATAAGACAGCAGTGAGTAGTAATCTGAACTTGTTGTGATAACATAGGATTAAGATCTTAGAAGTGGCAATATTAACGCTTGTCACGATTCGCACGCTCAGGCTTGTCAGGAATTATGTTGCGAGATGCCGCTACAAACTGAAGATTGGCGTAGCAAATCTAGTAGGCTTGTTGCGGTCAGATAAAAATGGACAATTAAACTTTCCTGAATAACTTCACTTGAAACTTGGCCAATTTCAGGGAGGAGGTCAGTTCCGTCGCGAGAGATTTGCACTGCCAACCTACTCTCAGGTTGATGCTACAATAGTTAAGACTATTCCTGATATGCCCTGCCTGAACAGTAAGAAGGTTACCCATCAAAAATATAGCAGTAAACTGTCATAAACGGAGGAGCCATAACTGATCGGCAGAGTTTGATTCCAAGCGTGTCTCTAACAAACTGATATGTTACACAAAAGTGTATAATCTCAACAGCCGCAACGAGACGGAGCTTTTCCGCGAATTCTGGCAACCCAGCTGTTGATTATATAGGAAGCACAGCCGCAGCCATCATCGGGGTTTACGTAGATGGCTGCAGTCGGACAGTTTTTTGCACATGCACCGCATTCCATGCAAGCATTTAGGTCGACAATCTTGGCTTTGCCGTCACGGACCTGGAAGATGCGGTGTGGGCAAACCAACTGGCAATTGCCGCAACCGATGCATTTGTCCTCCGACAAACGAAGGATCGCAGTGTCATCAAGATATCTGAAACCTTGCACGAAATTCTCCTTTTTTCTTTGTTTACACAAACGGTCCGGCAATCCAGAATATCAAGGCCAAAATCGCCGATCCAATCTGAAATATCAGACCGTTTCGCATCTCCTTGGCTACCCCTGAAAGTGAAGTGAATGGCGTTGAGCCGGTGAAGTTCATCGCCAGATAGGCGGAACTGCTGATGGTCCAAAGGCAGATGGCAATCTTTTCAATGTCGCCCAGCGATTGCCAACCAATAAACAGCAGAAGGAGTGAAGCAAGGCTCCCCATAATTGCCCCTTTCAGCCAAAACTGACGAAATGGCAGCCATGGCAAAAGAAGAGGAGTGGCTACCGCCCCGGCGAACATTGCCGTCAATGTGGCGAAGACCAATAAAATACCCCGGTTGAAGGCCAAGGTCGGAGAAAAGAAGTCCGGCGATATCCCCGACAGGATGAAAATGATCAAAGCCACGACGCTTAACTGTTTCCAAAGCATACAGATTTCCAGCGGGATGAGGACCGCCCGTTCGCGCAGGGTAAAGGTCACAGTACGCATGTCCTCATCGGCTTCCCCAGCCTGCAGAAATTTCGGCAAGTCAGCGGCCAATATCGGCCCAAATCGACCCCTGAAGCCGCAGAGCTTTTTTAGCTCATGGGCAGCAACCCCGTTCGCCGAGAGTTGAGGCAGAAGCACTTCCCTGTGAGTAACAATCTGGTCGAGATTTGCTTTGTGAACCTGATAGGCGATTTCCTCGGCGGAAAAAGTACCCTTGCCTGCGGCACACCAGACATTGATGCCGCGGGTATCGATTACCAAAAGCCAAGCGTTTACACCCACGAGTCCTTGACGCAGAGTGTCAAAACTTAATTTGTAGTTGGCTGTAACTACTACCGGCGACGTTGTACTCGGTTCGCCTATACAGTAGAGGCCTGGGGTAATTTTATAGTTGTTGCGGAAAAAACCGGTTCTGGCACCGATAGTACCGAGTTTGTCACGCATGGCAAGCTCGGCTGCCACCCGTGGCACCGGCCCGACGGAGGTATCAACGAAGCCCTCGACAAAAGAGAGAATGCCATATCCGGCGCGTTCATTACCACTGGACCGTGGCTGCGGTTTTGGGCCTCAACAGGGGGCGGCTGGGATTTCTGTCGGCATCTGGCAAGGAGCAATATCGGGCTGCTTACCCGAATCGGATGGACGCAGGAGCAATATTTGATGCTGGAGCTGACTATTCAATTGGGCCTCCTGAATATTTTCTTCACCAGAGTTTTTCGCTCTAGAACAATTATGCTCTGATATTCATCCCCTGCAGAACAAGGCGAAGTTCGATACTTATCTGGTCAAAAACCGTGTGCATTCCTAGATGCTCAAAAAAACGACTGGAACCGTAAATGATATTCCATCGGGTGCGGTCGAGGTCAAAATGGGCTTCCAAACCCAGGGAACCATCCTCCCGCACTGTGATGATTGCTGGAAAATCAAGATTCTTTGTTACACCACGCAGGCTGAGTGAACCTTTGAGCATACTGTTGGTACTTGTCCTATAGGGAGTATCGGCTATCTCTCCCTGATCAATACTAAAGGTTGCAGTTGGAAATAATCTGGTGAAAAAAAAGTCATCGGATTTCAGATGTGCGAGAAGTACCGGCTGAAGTTCATCACCGGCCAGATTGACATTCTCCATGGCATCCATATCAACCACCAATTCTCCGGTTAGAGAACGTCCGCGCACGATGAGGTGGCCGCTTTTCAGCGGAAGTTTGCCGAAGTGTTTGTTGTTCTGGTTGCGACCGGACCATCCCATGATACTGGCCCCGGTATCCAATTGATATTCACCGTCAAACGATGGTAGGAGGGTAGCCGAATCAACATTCCCCTCTGCTGCGTCACACCCTTCAACCGGATAACCTGCTGCGCGCCAGGCGGCAATTCCCCCATCCAAAATGAAGACCTGCCGGTATCCGCTCCTCTGGAGTTTTTCCGCCGCAGTCACCGCATCGAGGGAATGACTACTGGAACCGTAGAGGACAATGGCACTGTCCTTATCTGCGCAGAGGGTTCTCATATCATCAAGAAAAGTCACCTGATAAACACAGACATTAGCGGCTGCAGGAAGATGTGTTTTTGCAAAATGCTCTGTTGGAAGGGTGTGTATGAGCAAGGCGCCATCTTTAATCTTCAAAAGGGCCTCCTCAGGTTTAATATAAGTTAAATTCATGGGATGCTCCAATTATTTAAATACAAATAAAATCTTACAAAACTACACCTCTGCAGAGAAGAAATCCTCCTGTTCTTATCACTATAAGAATGGGCATCGGATAAACAAGCTTTTCCGAACAAAGGACAAGTCGGAAGCATGGTCTTTTTAGCCAGGATAATTTCCGTCTATTAGCAGGAGATGATTCTTGGCAATGTAAAGGGAATGCTCGACACGTCTATTTGATATGTTTCCTGACTGTCGCTACTGCATTTGAGCCCCTTGTATTTCTGAATCACTGCCGGATTCGTCATAGGTTCCGTATCCGTTATCAATCAGGACGTCCACCAGCCAGTACCAATTGAATATTGATTTCACAACGACGCCTGAAATCCATTCATAGAGTGGTGCAAGCTCAGCCAGAACGACACCTGGTTGATTGGGGAGTTTCTGATAGAGCGCGATGCGCTTATCCTGTAATGCGCTTCGAAAACCTTAGCCCTGCTTCCAATGCTCCCTCAATCAGACCACCGTTGCTAAAAGATGTTTCCGTCGAGATGAATTCTAGCTTCCCATCCCATGCATTGCCCAATTGAAGATTTAGCCCATACTGTGGATGATGGGTTTGCGGATTGCGATCGGCGTCATTAGCGGTAAATTTTTCCGTACTCCAATCCTGAAAATGAACCGCTTTAGGCCGATTCGCTTCATTCCCAAACAACATCGCTAATTGAGCTGTTGCTTGTCTAATAAATTCAGACCGCCCTATACTTGCCCGACTCTTTGCATCCAGCCCGGAAAAACCAAACAAACTGAAAGTGCTTCCAGA
>CAIUQR010000035.1 GCA_903901335.1 uncultured delta proteobacterium
AAAAATGTAAAAGGTGGATTGCCAGAATTCTGTGTTGTTAAGTCAATGACAAAGTAAAGAAAAAATCCAAACCTTTCTATGCTAAGAACCTTAAATATCAGGCATATACGAAAAAGGTTTGGATTTTATTTAGGTTTGGATAACGCAGATCATGTGGGCGCAACTCAATATTGACCAGATTTCCGGATTTCTTGACCATAGACCAGGCAGCAACATAGGATATAGGGAAAATTCGCTCTTTTGTGCTGAGATTATTCACTTTAATATAGTCGTTTAACCTTACCAGCAATTTTCGTGGAACATAAACTATCTCTCCAACTCTTCCACTTTTCGGGTTCTGAATAGCCAGAGATCTCTCTTGAATATCGGCTGGTGTAAGATTCAACACTTCACCCACTCTCATTCCTCCCCGGGCCATGAGTTCCAGCATAAGCCTGTTTCGAGTGTTCATGGTCCGAAAGATAATCTCATCGACGGTCTCCTTATCGACAATGTTCCATTGAATCGCCTGAGGACGCTTGAAGATTTTTTTGATCACGGCCGTGTTGCAAGGATTGGCGAGGGCGGGCGAGCCAGTATTGATGCTGAAATTGTAGAAAGATGCGAGTACCGAGAATCGGTTTCTTTTCGTGGCCTGTTTGTTGTTTTTGGTCAGAGAAATCAGAAAGGCCAGCACCTCTTCCTGAGATATGCTGGCCAAATCACGTTTATCAAACTGGACCGTGAAACGGGATAGGACAAACTCACAGGTTTTGGTGGTATTTTTTTTTGGAGTTGGCCCGATGATACTGCAGATGGAAATCGACTGCCTGTGAAACTTTCATGATGTACCTCCTGTAGATTTATGAAAGAGCGGTAAAAGCCTACAGGTTATGATACCATAAAATACAGGATTGGTGATCATTGGCGGTGATGGGCATCTCAGGAACAGGTTAATGCCGATTTCAAACCGCAAAAAGCTGGACTACTTTGAGGTAGTGTAGTAGGATTAAATCCTACTCAGACATTGGAGGATACCATGCGAACCACTCAACAAATGAGCATCACCCTACCCAACGCCATGGTGGATGTGGTGAAGGCCAAAGTGCGAACTGGCGAGTATGCCAGCGAGAGCGAAGTAATCCGAGACGGCCTACGGGCACTCATGGCACGCGATCGAGCTGTCGAAAACTGGCTGCACAACCAAGTCGGACCAGCCTATGATGCTTTGAAGGCCGATCCGGACCGGGCCGTCACCACCGATCAAATGCGCGCGCGCCTTGCCGCTGAGCACGCCAAGATACGATGAGCTATCGCGTCATCTTCACCCCGGAGGCTGAGGAACAGCTTACCTCCCTGTACCGCTATATTGCAGAGGCCGCCTCACCTGACATTGCCGCCCGGTATACTGAGGCAATCGTGAGCTATTGCGAAAGCCTTTGCTCATCCCCACATCGCGGTACAATGCGCGATGACATACGCCTTGGTCTACGCATTACTAACTACAAAAAGCGCACAGTGATCGCCTTTGCCGTAGATACCGAGACGGTTTCAATCATCGGCGTATTCTATGGGGGCCAGAACTACGAAACCATCATTCAAGAAGATGACTCCGATGCCGAAAGCACAGAACATTAAGCCGCTTAACCTTACCAAAATTTTTTGTGGAACATAAACTGCCTCTCCAATTCGACCATTTTTCCGGTTCTTGATAGCCAACAAGGTCTTTTCCTGGATATCGGTCGATGTGAGATTTAAAACTTCACCGATGCTCATTCCTTCCCGGGCCATGGGTTAAATATACAGGGCATGGTATCACAAAAAAGAAGATTTGTAGTCGCAGGCGGTAATGGACATCTCAGGATAATGTCATGTTGACCATCCTATCATAATCTTAGGATTGCCAGTGTACATCTTCTTCCGTGATGCTTCCCGTGCAGTTCTAAGATCGTCAGACATCCATAGCTTGGGGCTTGGCAGGAAAACAGTACCTTCAATGTGGCAACATTAACTGTCAACCTTGAAATGGAGACAGTTTCCATCGAATCCCCATCTCCGCAGGCGGGAACAACGAAACATGAAAGTCAGTATGTAGCAGGAAAATTCAAATGTCGCATAATGTTTTCGCTTCCTGTAATTTCAGGTAGTTAAAAGGACTTTCATATAAAAGTATCTTTCAGTGAAAAAAATGGAAGCGAGGTTTATTTTCCACTATTATCGACCCACCTCACACTCGACCGACTATGCCGGAATGGGCGCCAACCTCTTGCGCTATGGCTCTTAGGGACTTCCCTGGTTTGGATGAAATTCTCGAAGAACGTGCCGACAAGCCGAAAGTCTCGCCAAAACCCGCGTGGGGTAAAACGAAAAATGAGCAATTATTCACTCCGACCAAAAGGAAGAAGGAAAACGCATACTGCGAGTGCCAATATTATCATTATTTATCGTTAAGAGGACAATATTGAAGCTAAGCCTCTATAAAAACAGAGACTCAGTTTCTCATCAATGAGTAAACAATGAGTTTAGTAATGCATTGAAATTATGTATGTTGTAGGGCTTGGATATCACCCCACTAAACCCGTATTCTTGGTAATTGGACATGATCGGGTCGTTCGAGTATCCGCTTGACACAACCAGGCAGGCTTTTGGGAAAAGAGAGAGGATCTGCTCGGCGGCTTCTTTTCCGCCAATCCCGCCAGGAATGGTCAAATCCATAATAACCACTAAAAAAGGTGTCCCTGATTCCATGGAAGTCTTGTAGAGTTCAATGGCGTCTTCGCCATTGATGCAGGATGTAACCTCATAACCAAGATGGGTGAGCATTGACGAAGCAATTTCTCTGATCATTTCGTCGTCATCCATGACAAGGATGGAGCCACCTTTGTGTTCACCGGTCGTCTGTGCAACGACATCTGCTTGATATTCTGTATATACCTTGCCAATTGATGGCAGATGGATCGTAAAGGTCGTCCCTTCGCCGACTACGGAACTGGCTTCGATGTGCCCACCATGTCTGCTCACAATCGAGTGGACCGAAGAAAGTCCCAGACCGATTCCGGCTGACTTCGTCGTGAAATAAGGGTCAAAGATTCTGTTAAGAGTATCATCCGTAATTCCGCAACCCTGATCGGTAAATGTCAACCGGATATACGAACCTGGGGGAAGCGACAAGGTATTATTGTTATTAAGAACTTCGTTCTGGGTGGTGACAGTCAGGATTCCTCCTCCCGGCATCGCCTGCGTAGCGTTGATGATGATATTGTGAAATACCTGGCTTATCTGCCCTTCGTCGGCTTCGAAGGCATGGATTGAATCAGGGATATCAACAGTTCTTTTGACATTTGAGCCATGAAGGATAAATGAAAGGGCTTCATTTACGAGGTGCTGGGGTGAAACCACCTTTTTGATCGGCTCGCCTCCTCGTGCAAAGGTCAGAAGTTGATTGGCCAGTTCTCTGGCCCGCTCCGATGCTTTTTCGGCTTCAGCCAAGGGATTATATGATTCGTGTGCGGCATCAAGAAAAACCTTTGCAAGGGAGATGTTTCCCATGATCCCGGTCAAGATATTGTTGAAATCATGGGCAATGCCTCCGGCGAGGATTCCTAAGGATTCCAGCTTGTCAATTTTCAGCTGTTCTTTTTCGTGTTTTTTGCGTTCTGATATATCACGCGTAATGGAGATAAGATGCGGTACGCCTTTTAGCAAAATGGCTCTTGCA
>CAIUQR010000036.1 GCA_903901335.1 uncultured delta proteobacterium
ATCGCGTAATTTCAAATACTTACGTATAGCTGTTTTTCGTCAGCATCTTGCTGAATTTAAAGAATATTTTCCATGTCCGTGCGCGGGCGATCCCGCCTGACCCTCGACCAACGTTTTTAAAAAACGGTAAACTTCAGTTGAATCACTTATTGAATTAAGGCATGACATGAAAGATGCCGAAAACGCAATGGAGGAGGTACTAACGAATAAGGATAGATTGTGGACCGCTCCGCGCTCACAATCTATCCTTATTCGTTGTGAAATTTTTTTTATATTTTTATTGCTGACCAATTTTCTACATGATCTGAGCTGCCACCAAAGACGCCAAGATTCCAAGAACGAACGCAATGAACCATTCTTTCCATTTTACTTTCCAAGAGTTTTGATTCAGAAGTTCTGCCTGAAGTTTAGAGATTTCTTTTTTTAAGGTTTCATTTAGATCTAGAAGGTCTTTATGAGATTGAAGAAGGTCTTTGATGCCCGTTAATGCTTCTACTTGTGCGTCAGGTAATGCAAAGAATGCTGCATCTGCTCTTTCAAACTTTATTCGCTCCTCCTCCATTGCAACTTCTTTCAATCTGCTCACATTTTTTCCTTTTAATTAATCCACAACAAGGGACGTATTTGACCTGTATAACACAATAATATGAATATTATACGGAAAGATAGCACTATTTTATAGACCGAATCAAGTTTTTTAATAGTAAACATATTTCCCAAACACGGAAAGATATCGAGAAAAATCTCCCGTCTGTCACCACTTTTTTCGGTTATGGTGTATTGGAATTATACGTTGACTCTCGAAAGATACCGTGGGACGTCCTCTGTTTCGCCTCGGCTACGATAAATTCAAGTATACTAAAAATATACCCCACTTCCCTTTCCGATAAGGTCAATCTTGGACTTAACGTACTCACCGATTCCAATTATGATTAAATCTGTCTGCTCCAAGCAATGCACAATAAATTCGTTGCTGAGATAAAAAATCCAAGGTCTCTCTCCATTAGTGGCTGATTTAAACCAACGTGCTGGCAACTCTCCTCTCTTGATTCGTTTAGAAAAATTCTCTCGTTCATCAAGCGGCCATTCAAAACCGCAATGAAACATCTTGTTTCTATAGGAAAATAGCGCAGTTAACATGATCTTAAGATCTGGTGGTAAAAAATCTTTTAAACCAATAGCTTCAGATATTTGTGCAATTCCTCTCTCAATATTCCATACCCAATCTTTTTTTCTTCTGCTCCACACGTAATGACAATCCCCTTCTTTCTCATTTCCCCTTTCGAACCGAATGTGGTTAGGTGTTATTTTTTGCTCGTAATAAAAAATTTCCAGTATGCAATAAAATGCATGGTGAAAAATGGACTCTATAAATGGGGCTAACATGCCAACAGCAGCCATACTGTAGGCTGCATCATGATAAATAGTGGCATGAATTTGTTCTCCTCTTTCGTCTTCAAGAAGATAAAAATATTCGTCAACAGGTGACTTGTTGTGTTCTTTTAAAAAGTTCGTTAATTCAACTATACTTCTTGAGGCAATCTCTTCTGCTTCCTTATGAATTGCCAACAAATTATTAATTGCTTTGAGTTGTGATTCATAGTCCAGATGAGGTAGCACCACTAATGCCCAATCCCTAAAATTTTCGCCAATATTCATATAATCTTCTCCCGTATTGGTACTCTTAAATCTAGTGATATGTGTAGGAATCAGACCGCAGTGAAGTCAAAATAGAGACATAAATAGATTGATTTTTCTCAATAACACGACTGGGGCGTGCCTTCTAAATGACAATACGACTCAATTGAACGATTGGTAATCATTCTTGGTAATTATTGAATGTTGGCAGATTTTTTTCTGTTACATTTCTCACACATGAGCTGAATATTTCTGTCTGTATTCGACCCACCTTTTGATACAGGAATTATGTGATCACCTTATACAGAAAAGTTTATTCTGAAAGGCGCATTGATGCTCAGGGTCTGGGATGCCCCCTTTCTCACCCCCCCACTTTCCTCCATCAATGCAACCTGCATGTTCCCAATATATCTCTTGCCGATCTGTTGTCCTGGAATCGTCTCTTTTGCCTCATCAACGAGGCGAACAAAGACCAAGGCTGAACGGTATATCGCTAGCCTCAACGATTCATACGTGCCGCTCCTATGACCGTAACTTGTTCTGCCAAGTCAAAAGCTGGAGACCTCACATAGTTGTCCAACTGTTTTTCATATGGCTTCCTTTCAAGGAGAATAACTTCAAAACTCTCGCCATCCTTCCCATCGTCAAGGCCGGGATCGATTTTGACGCCGCCAATGTCCGTGAGAATGTATCGATTATGGAGTTTTTCTCCTCCATTCCTTTGTTTCCAGCGTTTCAGCTCCAATTTCAATCCTATCGGTATGAGGTCCGGCAACTTTTTTTCACATTCTTTTCTGAAATCAGGTCCTTTGAATGATTCCACCGCCACGTGTATAACGATGCGCTCCATTGGTAGCCGTCTAGGACGGAAATGTGCTACCTTTTCCATAAACTTGGCTAACGGCCTACGATGTCTGATGTTTTGGGGGCCGAAATGAGGATCGACAAAATGTAGTTCGGAGCAGTTGGTGAACAAAGGAGATAGCAAATCAGCCATTTGCTTGGCTTGCCGATTACAGGAGCTCTGAGATTTTACATGCCATAAGGGATGCTTATGCATGAGATCACCAAGGACCGTCGAAGACAAAACCTGAGCATGATCGCGGGGGTTGTCCATTGATAGTATCGCCTGAAAGCCATATCTTTTGTTTTCATTTTCAGCGTTTTCCAACCAAGTGAGAGTGCCATCATAGTCAATGCCATCGCGGCGAATACGCTGATCCTGGATCAGATTGAAAATGGCTGTAATTCTTGGGAGTTCGTTGGTTTCGTCAGCACCTATGGCTGCCCGCTTGAACTGTTTTCGCCAATTATTAAAATTCGGAAATTCGCCCATCATCCGAGGTGTTCCAAGGCCGAATTGTTCACAAAAATATCGGTAATCAGCGCGGTCTTTACCCCAGGCAATAACAAGTTCAGGATCAATTGCATATTCGTGGATCATCAGAACAACTCCCTGGCACGTTCGGCAAAAAAACCTCCCGGCCATGAAGTGGCAAATTCCCCTTCCGAGGTAACTGGAATGTGAATAACTTGTGCGCCATTGTTGCCCGGTTGGACATATAAGACGGCAATGTCGTCAGGCGTTATCGGCGGGATATTTTCTGGCAACTCACCTTCGGAATTCTCGCGGATACGGCGAAGCAGGCGGAGGATAAGGTGTTCAGAATGGGTTTCAATGAAAAATAGGTTTCGATAACTTTTCATTAAATAACTTTTTTTGTCTAGTGAACCTCTTATAAACATGTCGCCCAACTCTGCCTGCAAAGCTGGATGGAGATGCAGTTCCGGTTGCTCGATGATTACATTACTGTAATCAGAGATGACACTTTGGGCGATGACCGGTAATATCTGGCTAAATCCGAAACCAATGTCTTTGATACTTGCGGCTATCCCTGATTTTTGATCAATAAATTGCAGAATAAAGACTCCTGAAATCTCACTGTCCTGGTTGGTCAATTCCACGATTTTTATTTGGTAGCCGGTTTGTAAATGTTCCAATTCCAAATTGACCTTTTTGACAAGGTCGTGATCATTGGCCAGCATGAGAGCAACATTGTGTCTATTATCATTTTCCGCGGCTCTGCTTGCATCTTCCAGCACATAGAACCGTTCAGGTGTTTTGCGCAAAGGGCCAAGGAAGGTAAAAGAACTGAGGAAAGATTCCACATAGGACGCAACAAGCACCATTAATTGTCCAGGATGAAAAGAGTGAACATTGGCATAATCATTCATATTTTTGATGAATTCAGCACAGAGAAATTGCTCAGGGGCCAAGAACGCAAATTTAGAAGGGAGGAACCCAGAATAATGGCTTATCCAATTTAGTGTAAATTCGCCATCCTCAACTCTGCACTCAAAACTATACAGTTTAATAACGAGGTTTAACTCACTTTCTCCCTGCTGCTCTTCTTTTTTAAGCTGTCGATAAAAAGGCTCGTCAGGATTTAAAAGGCTATAAACTTCGATTATAGACTTTGGATTCGGAAACTCCTCGAGAAGAAACCGTATTCTTTCTTCTTGGGGATGCCGCTGCTCAACTAATTGGCCATTCTTGTCAGGAAGATACCGTCTTCTAGCACCTGAGGGTCTGTAAAGGTTTTTATAAATTTCATTACTAAATACTTCCCAGTACATTTTCCAGAAAATATGACCGGTGTTGAGCTGAAAACCTAAAACGGAGTTATCCAAGAAGACAAGTGTGTCATCTAGGAAATAGCCAATTTCCTGTAATTGTATAGTTTTCCGAGACCTGTCGTAACCAAAGTCAAACGATAAGGCTGTCCTCTTAAAAAAGGACAGAATATTTTTAAGTTTTTCGGCGTATTCATTCAAAGACACATCTAATGGGCCCGCTTCGTCATAAGGAAGTTGGTAATCAAAAAGTTGATTCACATCCATATCAAAATTAAATTTACACGCGAAGTGCTTCGTGACGTCGTGTTTATAGATAAAATTATGGTAGTTCCCTACGTCAACCAATATTCCTTTTCCAAATAAGGAAGCCGACATATCACGCTTCCCCATCGTCACCGATTGTGCCAACATGGCCAGACACTGCAGAATCGAACTTTTGCCTGTAGAGTTGGCGCCGAATATGAGCGTAATTGGCTTGACCGGGATAACAACCGTTTCACCGATTGCCTTAAAGTTCGTCAATTCAATACTGGTTATCTTCATACTGTCTCTAAAATGTCCGGGTGGTTTGTTTCTGTTGTTTCGTTCAGCCAGGTCAATACTGCCTCTGGTTAGAAGCGAGGATCGTTGTGTCCTCGGTTTAGCAAAAGATATGCCAACCTATTCAATGCCGTATTTTTTCATCCAGTTGGCCAGGGTCTGGTAACTGGCAAGTCCTAGCAACTCAGCCGCCTTCGTTTTATTACCATGGGTTTCCGCCAGTGCCTCCTGCAGGTAATGGGCCGCCACTGTTTCCATGATCTCCGGAAGATTAATCCCCTCGCTTACCGATAGCCCGAGAATGTTACTTTTCTCTTTGCCAGTGGTCGGCACAGGAAGAAAAGCGTCTCTGATATCTGCTTCATCCATGACCTCACCTGCCGACCAAACCGCTGCCCTGGTTATGGTGTTTTGCAATTCTCGAACATTGCCCGGCCAGTTATGGCTAAGAAGAAGATTCCTTGCATTTGCAGAAATTTTCTTGTGCTCACAGTCCAGCTCGTTAGTGCTTTGTTCGTTTATCTTCGCGAGAAGGTTGTCGATCAGCAGGCCGGTGTCCCCTGGGCGTCCTCTAAGGGGAGGCAGTTTGATGACAGCAACTGCCAGCCGATAGAAAAGATCTTCCCTAAAAAAGCCGGCAACGACCTCTTCAATAAGATTGCGATTGGTTGCCGCAATGATGCGCGCATCAATTTTTCGGATGCTGGTTGCGCCAATGCGGCTTATCTCTCCTTCCTGAAGAGCGCGCAGCAGCTTGACTTGCATTTCCTTGGGCAACTCGCCGATCTCATCCAGGAAAAGGGTGCCCCTGTCAGCCGCCTCGAAATATCCGATCTTTGCCGCAACAGCCCCGGTAAACGCTCCTTTTTCATGACCAAAAAACTCAGACTCAACCAGTTCTGCCGGGATAGCGCCACAATTGATAGCAATAAAAGGTTTGTTCCGGCGAGGGCTGGAATCATGAATGGCACGCGCCAGTAGTTCCTTGCCGGTACCGGATTCTCCTTCTATAAGAACGGGGATGGAACGGGCCGCTGCCTTGCGGGCCTTGAGGATAACCCCCCGCATGATTTCGCTACGATGAATGATAGCTGTAAATTCCGGCGCTTCAGGAGGAAGTCCCGCTGCCATACGCGCAAGTTTTCGGTCTGAATTTCTAAGCAGGTCGGGAAGATACTCAGCAGAGATATCAAACGGGATGGAGACGGTGCAAACACCGTGTACCGCTGATGATTCGATAAGAGTGGCCGGAAAACGGGTCTTGGATAATATGATCCACACAGCCGCCATGGCGGGAGTACCGGGGCTTAGATGAAATGTAATTTTGGAATCAGCTCCATTTTTCTTGATCAAAAGAGAAACAACATCAACAGCGGCAGAGTAAATTTCACCGTAGTTTGTCGGACTGGAAAGACTTATGTGGTACAGAATTATTGCTCCAGAGCTTTCTTTGCCACTCAGCCATTTTATATAGGTATCATTATCGTCCTTGGTGAAATTACTTAACAGGACAATTTGGTCATACCGCTGCGTCGCAGTTGCCTGGCCAATTGGCCCTAATCCTGCTTCTATATCGCAATCGGCGGCGCGGAGATCAGCGGTTCCAATCCAAGATATCAAAAGTTTGCCCATAATGACAGTTAGTACAAAAATAATTATGAAGGCGCAAACATTTTTATTTAAAGCTACAATGACGTTTCATCAATTTTGGCCGAAAAGGCTCCATTAATATTAATGTGAATTGGTTTGTTGACGTGAATAAATATTCAGTAAAGAGGTTTATCTGTCTTCACAGTATTCATCGGTAACTGCCCTGGAATCGTCTCCTTTACCTCATCAACGAGACGAAAAAAGTCTTGGGATGCATAAATTAGCGAAACATTAGCCGCCAGAATACTTTTCTTCTCTCAGTCGATGTATTGTTTTGAAACTTAGGAACATTCATTGAAAAGATCGCAATTGAAATCAAACATGGAGTGGAGTCTCGCCGTAGAAAATCCCCCGGTTTCGCGCCGCCGTTGTTGTGCGCGCGGGGATTTTACGGAGGCGTAAGCGGAACGGGTATATAACGTCCGATTTTTTGAATAATTACGGACAATCTGCCTTAAGATTCTATGCGCAAATCATTTAAAAAAATCATTCCTCGATGGGTAACTCTGTATTTTTGCAATCTGCTGTTTGGCTTGTCCGGCAGTGTCATTTCGATGAGACCCTGAGCTATTGCCGGTTGCAGATATTTTACCCTGAAATGTTTTTCATCTTTTAATCCCAACTGTTCCTGAATTTGTCTACGTGGCATTTCATTCTTTAGTATCGACAACAACTTTTTGACTTCGGGGGTAACTTCAGGGGCGACTTCGGGGGTGGGAAGATGTTCGATTGCATCTATGATCATCTTCAGCATAAACTCAATAAACACGGATGATTCAGCATTTTCGGTGCTTTTATTTAACGCGGCGTAATAGTCTGCCTGGTGTTCGTAGAGAAGGCTTTCGACGGGGATATTGGCAAACACCGGGTTCCATTTGCTCAGGATCAGGGTCTGCCAGAGCCTTCCCATTCTACCGTTGCCATCCTCAAAAGGGTGGATAAATTCAAACTCATAATGAAAAACGGAGCCCACGAGAAGCGGATGGTGGTCTGTTGTCCGGATCCATTGGAAAAGATCCTCCATCAATGATGGAACTCGATCCGCAGGTGGTGCCAAATGAACGATCGTTTTTCCAGCCATAACACCAACACCACCTGTACGAAAGCGACCCGGGCTATCGAGGAGTCCGGACATCAGGCACAGGTGTGCATCCAATAAATCATCTTTAGAGCCCGGATTCCATTCTTCAAACCGGTCATAGGCCTTGATAGCGTTCCGGACTTCCTGGATTTCACGTGGAGGAGCAATGACCCGTTTTCCTTCAAGGATAGCAGTAATCTGTTCTTTAGTGAGTGTGTTGCCTTCAATCGCAAGAGACCCTTGGATAGTTCGGATACGGTTGATTCTTCGCAGGCGGAGAACTTTCGAGATATCCTGAGCAACGGTATAGCGGCCTATCAGTTCCGCTATATCGGCGATAAGCCGGATGATTGATGATGTTACGGTAAACGGCGGAACATACTTTGGCATTGCCTGGTTTTCCTTTTGAGCCAGAGGGGAGGGATGGATGGAATTTACCAAGGCGTAGGCATGCGCATAGCACCTAGAGGGGGCAGGGGTTGTGAATAGTAGTGGTTCGGGTCCCTTTAGATTCCGTGCACTCTGAGAGTCACGATATGGTAGTTTTCCGCAAAGGGAAGGCATCTACAACGCCAGTTGCATGTTTTCCACAAAGGGAGGGCGTGCGGGCCGATTTATACATTGAATCTTAGCCTTGTTTTTCGATTTTTTCCAGCCGTTTTTTCAGTTCGGCTATTTCCTCTCTGTAACGATTGGAAGTTTCCCGACAGTCTCTCAATTCTCGTTCTGTACTAAAATCAGTTTCAGTACCTATTTATTGTGCACATTGCCTACATCCATGCTCTCAGGTTGTCAGCTTACCGTGGTCTTCCATACTTTCAGAGACATTGCCGCAGTAATTTGACCTTGTCAGACAGTTCCTGGAAAAAGTTGTCCCGCCTGATCTCTGTCTAAAAAAAGCAAACAGCATTAAAAATATTACTATTTATTTCATGACCTTATTGGCATTCTTCGTCTAATTCTTCATCTAAAGTCCATCTAATCTTCATCTAAAATCCATCTTGTATGCCAACCTGGTCCACCCGACGGCTTGATGCTCTTGTCCTTCTTGGACATCTCCTGTAGTAAGTTTCGAATTTTGTTTTCTTTCTGCTGAAGAGTCAAAATGTCGGGTAGTTTTTCCATAAGCAGCCGGTTAATTTCTTTACGGCTCGTCGCGCCGTATTCCTTGAGCAGGGAAAGCACCATCTTTTTGTAATGATCCTTGTCAAAGGCTCGGTGCCGAATGTATTCAGCCTTGCTTTGGGTTGCTTCGGCAATATGAGCGGCTACAAACAGGTTCGGCCGCCGTCCTTCGATAAGGCTTGCTTTTTTCAATCTTGAAAATTCAGTGCTTGAGAGTGGTTTCTTTTTCTGCACCTTATCCAGAGCAATGATGTCTATGAGACTCAGGTTTGTCCTGGAGATGAGAAGTCGGGTGTAATTTTCATCCAATATCTTACCGGGTAGGCGAACCCTTACCCGTCTGGGATCAGATAGATCGTAATCAGGCATGGGAAAAAAGCGGTTTCGTTGCAAAGTAAAAACCCGCTTAATGCCGCTGCCGATGGTGTCAATCATCTGGAGTTTCACCATGGCGTTGGCCAAAAACTGGTTTCGGTAATATTCGGGAGGTGAATCGAAATTGATGACATTTTCCACGGTCTGAGGCAGAAAAGATCCCATGTTGGAGAACAACAGGAATTCCTCTTCCTCTACCACCGTGATCCGGCCCTGCCTCGAGTAATCTTGGTGGGCAATGCAATTATGAAGTAACTCTCGGATAACCCAGGAATCGTACTGACTTATCTCGGTTGGAAAAAGGGTGTTATCCCGCATGTAACGATATGTGAGGTTTCGTATTCTGGCAAACAGTTGGTCTGAACTCAACAAAAACGGGGGGCCGAAATGCTGGTAATCCTTTTCCTGTCCGTCTCTGTCTCGGAGTACCCAACTGATTTTGCCAATGGCAGGCGAAAGGTGATGCTCGGCTTCCTCACTGCCAAGTAAAAGAATTGCAGCATTGGTGATCTTGCCTTGTTTCAGGATCTTGGCCTTGTTGAGGAAAGTTACTTCATCCCAATCATCAGCCTCGCTTGCAATCTTAGGATATTTTTCTTTATACAGTTCGCGAGCTTTCGCAACAGCGGCCGGATCTAGATCATCGATGGCAGCCAGTTGACAGATCTCTCCGGACCAGTCGGATCGTGTCATATTACGAATCAATTCCTGCTCATGAAAGTTCAGAGCGCCGATAGACTCCCCATCCCGCCCATAAGCGTGTCCTTCCCAGGTGGTCGGCACTCCAGGAATGGCGGGCGGTATTTCGAACATGATGACCCGGCCTTCGGGCAAATCGATTTCATGAATTTCAATAAAGGTGAAAGCGTTTGAAGTCTTATTTGCAATTTCCTTTTTCAGGCTGTCTAAGTCAGTACGGTTTGGCCGAAATTTGCTTCCAACGATTTTATGTAACTTGTCCTCAACCCCAAAAACAAGCCAGCCAACTTCCTGATTCTTCAACCGTGCCTCGTTGCTCAAAGATGAAAAATATCTGCCGATTTTGTCGAAGGGATATGACCTCTTAGCTTCCTTGAACTCGACCCATTCGGTTTCGGCGGGAAGAGAAAGAAAGAAGTCGAGCTTTTCCTTTAATTGTCTTTGCGTTGTATCTTTCATCATCCTCCCTTTCATTTATCGTGCTTCTCGTTTCTCAACTATGGGCAGGTTGTTGGTGTGGATCATTTCGCCCTTATCGCCGCCGCATTTGATACCAAGGTAGCGGACATTCTCCAGATGTTTGTTTGTAAGGTGAACGAAAGGTAGAAAACACATAACATCGACAGGGGGGATGGAAAAGCGGTTGTTCGGGTCCCTTTAGATTCCGTGCACTCTGAGAGTCACGATATGGTAGTTTTCCGCAAAGGGAAGGCATCTACAACGCCAGTTGCATTTTTTCCACAAAGGGAGGGCGTGCGGGCCGATTTATACTTTGAATCTTAGCCTTGTTTTTCGATTTTTTCCAGCCGTTTTTTCAGCTCGGCTATTTCCTCTCTGTAACGTTTGGAAGTTTCCCGCGAGTCTTTTAGGTCGCGTTCCCAGCCTTTTGCTTTTGCGATATAAACTTCATCTTCGGCAACCTTGGCCTCACGAGCCCGGAGATTTTTTTCTGCAGCCTGAATTCCTCTTTTTTTCAAAAGCGGTGCGAGTCTTTCCTCCTGATTTTTCAAGATCGCTATTTGCAAAGCCAGGTTTACCTGGTCGGCTGTTTGTTCGTTTTTTTCTTGGCGAATGTGGAGAGCATATCCCAACACACCGGCTATTGGCATCCCGGGTAACAACAACAGCCAGGTATGACTCTCCCCGAACAGCAAAAGATAGAGTGTTTCCCAGCTATATCCATCGGCGAGATTGCCATAAACCCAAAATAAAGGAATCGCAACACCCGCCAACATTGCAGAGACCAACAACACGAAAAATTTTCTCATCTCAAATACACGTCAGTAGTTTCTTTATCAAAATGGCCTACTTCTTGTGCCACGGTTCCTTTTGCATTTTCATACGTCATGCCGTTACGCTGAAGTTCCGCCAGGCGCTCCTGGGCATAGCCGTGCCGGAGCCCATGACCGCCCCTGGACCAGCCAAGGGTGCGATTTGCAGCCATTGTAAAGCTCTTGCTCCAGCGGTTGCCCCCGTTTATGTCGTATCGCTGCTGGTAGTGTATGCCTCTATCAGTCGCCTGCCGGGGTTCAGCCAATCTCCGAGCCTCAAGACGATCCGCCAGGTCTTTCGGGATCATCACTTCACGGACCAGTCCACCCTTGCCTTGAACGGTATATCGCTCACCTTCCCGGCCGGTAAATCTGTCGGGAGTCCATTTCCGGTGAGGAGAGGGGCCTCGCTCTTCAAGCCGTTGCAGGGTCAATAATTCGTGCGCTCGTAGTCCGGATCTGTAGGCAATCTCTGTTGCCAGCCCGTTTCGTATGGTCTGTGCTGCAGCCACCATCTTCACCTGCTCGGAGGTGTAGCTCCGGCAGGTAAGGTTGGTTTCTTTGAAGCTCCTGACAACTGGCAACTGTTGGCCGATATGCATCTGGATTGCCTGTCGGTCAAGATCAAGGGTCTTTTGACCTACCTCGCCAGCACGATGGTGGAGATAGTTCATAGCCATTTCCGGTTTTGCACCGGCGCGGAAGAGAGATCCGCCATTACTCTCCCGGACAAATTCCGCATAGCCTTTGAGGGCCTGCGTGTACGCCCTGGCCGTGCCAAGGCTGTGTATTTTACCGTCATTGCTGTTGCCGTGCCGGGGCGTGTTGAGTGCCAGTTTTTGAGCGACCGCCTGTTTTGCCTGTGATGTAGGATTCCTGCCCATTTATTGAACCTTGTCCCTTAAAAATCGCCAAACTGTGCTTTGGGCTACTCTGCAGTGGCGGCTTTTAAGCCATTCTTGAAGAACGGCCATTGTTGCTCCGGCTCGGCGCATCGCTACAAGTTGTGCCTGGTAGCGATTGAGTCTGCTCGTGCTCCGCTTGTAATTTTTTTGTTTTGTTTTTTTGAGCTTCTCCAGGGTCCGCTCAATCTCTTTCGTCACATCAAAAGCGGTGTCTTTTTCGATCACAATGTCCTCCATTTTGTTGCACGATTTTCGGGCAACGAATATGGCCGAAGGCTACCTGCAGGAGGCCGTCAGCCGACTGCAGGTGTTTTGCGTGTCATCCGTTGCGCGATTTTCGCGAAACGCTAGCTGTTGCGCCGTCCCCCGCTGTGTTCACCGGAGGTAACACAGCGGGGGACGGCTGATGCGCTCAACGCAAAATCCATCCCCCGTCTAAACAGGGCCAACAGCCCTGTTCCCCTATGGCCGAAGGCCCATGCTGCGGGGGCAGAGCACAGGAGGATCCCTTGCCACTCCTTGGTGTCGGATCACGCTGCGCATTTTCCACGGCCCATGAGGTTGGCTCATGCCCCCCGGCCCCCCTTGCCGTCAATTAGACCGCGAAGCATTGTAAAACTCCACAACCAACGACCTGCGATATTGAGGCCACTTCTCCTGCGAGCAGATGGGACGACTCAAAAAAAACGCCGCAAAATCAGGGTGGAACTGAAGGCGATACGGTACGCCGCTTCCCCCTGTAATCTTATCCAACAAGGGGACTACTATTTTTGTGTGATCCCGTTTTTGGATTGTGAGTGTATTTTTTGCGAGGCGGTCCAGGCTATCTCTCAGGTATTGAATTTCCTCCCGGCCTGTGTTCCAGCCTAATTGCCGTAAAAAATTAACTTCCCAAAAGATTGCATTACCGAGCAATGAACCGTGTGCAAGATAGAGAGCCTGCAGCCAGACCTCAATGTCGGATTGACTGAGCGTGGGTGTATCAACTGGTGGATTAATCGACTTCAACTCTTCGGAAAAATGCATTGTTTAATTCTCCTTAAAATTATTGGGTTGTTTGAGCGAACGACTTTTGCAAGCCGTTTATGAATTTTCAATTCGCGGGAAAACCACATCCCAATCTGGATTGGCTACATCTTTTGTATAGCCCCTGTAGTTGCCGGAATAGGTTATCATGTAAAATTGTCGGGGTTTTAGGTTGAGAACATCGGTGGGTAAGACTCGGACATCGTTGGTTTCGCGGATCGCACAGCCACCGCCCAAGGAAATGATAGGGCTATATATTTTTCTCTCGCCCAGATGGTTCGAAATGTATGTGGCGGTATCGGCATCGGGCACCCGCATGAACAACTTGGTATTGCAGTTATCGAGGATGGACTTTGCTTTATTCTGTCCTACCGCATCGTAGAGTTGGTTGATGGATTGGCAATACCCTTGCATATACACTTCACCCCCGCCGGCCTTGGCGAAAAGTTCTTCTATCCCGCCGTATAGAACTGATTGGGCTTCGTCTATATGGATTGAGAGCGGGGGCGTCATACTCATTCCGCTGGCAAACTTCCGGCCAACAAGAGCCTGGATAGTCGAAAGAATCGTTTTGCCGACCGTATAACCGGCACGTCGCGACAGGAGCGAACCCAGATGGATAACCAATATTACCCCACGTCCCTGTTCCAACCGTTCAATTAAGGGATCACTATCGGCATTGCCAATCACCTGCCCGATATTGCTTGTGGTGAGTTCGTCGAGTGCCACCGAGAGCGAGTTGGCTATCTTTGAGTAGTAATCCGCTGGATGGCCAAGGATTTTACCTATGTCCTTCATGAGTTGAACGGCCTCTTCGGTTTTGTTTCCCTTGATTTCGGCGGCCAGATCCTCCAACGCGCTGCGGCTTATGAGATTTTTAATATCGTTGAAATTGAACCTTGCCGGTCGATTACTAACCTTCGCCTGCAGAATCAATGCACGCACCACTACTGAGCTGACATTGAGGGCAACATTTTTGAAAAATGGATCGCGGCCATCTTCAACCCCGGCAGTGATATGCCCCACGAGCTCTTCGATCATGTAATAGGAGGAAAGGGGGTTGAGTTTCACGCTCATCTGAGGGAAAATCGTGCTGAATAGCATCAGATCAGCCAAACGGTCTGTCTCATAGGCCACCTGTGTGATTTTTGAAAACAGCGGAATATCTCCCTTGGGATCAATAACGATTACTGAATTGCCCTTTCTGATATCCTGCTCGACAATGGATTCCATGGTGCGCGTCTTTCCAACCCGCGTGGTGCCGAAGCACCAGAAGTGTCCCTTCCGATCACCCTCATGGAATCCTAAATTTTCTATGATTTCGTCTGGTTTATCCAGATCGAATCCTGTTCCTAGACTGATCCATTCCTTAGCAGACGGTCCTTTTTTCCTGAAAGGCCACATGTTACCCCTCCTGTTTTTTGTCGTCAGCCGCCGGTCTGCGCCAAATGTCAGCCAAATCAACGACTTTTATCTGTAATTGTCCTATGCGCGAACTGGTTGTGAACCTTTTCCTCACGGGGAGAGAAGGGCTCTTTTTTAAAATCACCTGGCGAATTTGCGAATTTGCGAATTTAATAATTCCAGGCGGATTAAATTCGTAGAAATTCGCAAATTCGCAGGTTGATTTTATTTTCCAGAGGGTTGAGGGGGTCTTTTGTCCTTCAGATCGAAACTGCTCACTTTCAATCTGATAGGTGCGTGATATCAGGGGTGCCTGATTTTTCACAAGCAACGGATTTTCCATGTCTTCTCCTTCTTTTAAAAAAAGATGGTAGCATCTTTTTGATATCCTTAACGGCTTGATGGCCGAAGATTCCTATGATCACTCCACATGAACAAATTATTGCGAGCGGTTGCTAAGACCATTTTCGACCTTTTCCTGTATCCAGAGAGAGGATTCTATTGGCTCCGTGGTGGTTTTTGTTAATGGGATCTGCCTGGATCCATTACGGGGATGGGAGGGCATTTTTTCAAAATCACCTGGCGAATTATGCGAATTTGCCAATTTAATAATTTCAGGCGGATTAAATTCGTATAAATTCGCAAATTCGCAGGGCGATTTTATTTTCCAGGTGGTTGAGGGCTTCTTTTGTCCTTCAGATCGAAACTGCTCACATTCAATCTGATTGCTCCCTTTTAGCTGTGAAAGGACTGCCGATAGCCTGTCTTTGTTTACGTGGTTTGCAAGCAGGCGGTGGATCTCCGTTGAAGTCATCGGTTTTTCAACAAGGGCCATAAGGATTTTTTCGGCAACCCCGTCTGTCTGCCGACCATGGAAGATATATCGTGCCGACTGTTCGCAATATCGCCATAAAGCGATAGCCGCTTCCAGGTGGTCAAGGCTTATGGTGGTCATACCGTCAAGAAGGCAGTATATCATTGCAAGCCGGACGACTTGTGCCTCACCGCGATTGATAACACAGCCGACCAGACCGGGATGGTCTTTCGTCAGGTCAGCATAATACTGATTGCACCATACCTTTTTAGCCTCGTTACTCATTTCAATCTTCAGGAAGTCCGTATTACGAAAGAACTTGATCGTTTCAACCAGGCGATGACGGATACTATCAAGTTTGGAAGCATCCATCGGCTCCGGCAGCGGCACAATCTTTGACCGTCTGGCGCATACCCAGAGAATACGGTTTGCAAATCCGTTAAAGGCCTCGCTATTAGTCAACTTAGCGTGAAGCTCTTCTATGGTGACATGGGACACCCAGCCAACATGCGCATTGGTGGCGGTCGTCTTGCTGGTTTTAGTTAGCGGATCAAGGTTGCCGTTGTCCCAGGCATTTCTGATAATCATCGAGAGGGTATTCCCGTCACGCTTCGTTTGGGCCATGACCCCGGCAAACTCTTCATCGAGGACGAACAGCCGTTTATCTTCTACTCCGGGGTCTATAAGCACCTCCGCTTGTTCCTTCTCATTCCATTTTTTAACAGGATCTCGCACGGCATGAATGATGCCCTCGCCGCTTGAGAACGGACCAGGACTAAACCGGGCCTTCCCCTCGATCTCGCTAAAAAGACGGTCAACAGGTTTTCCGCTGGTCCCTTTCCTGGCCTTCGATGATGCGCCGGCAACTACAGCTGCAAGCCTGGCTCGGTGCTTCGTATCGCCGACATAAAGAGTGGGGCCGCTGCCGACCTCAACACCGAACCGGACCAGGAAGGTGATCAGGACGGCTGCAGGATCCGCTTCGCTCTTTTCGGAAGCCAGGGCGGCAAATTCACCGGCCAGACCGCGATAGGCCCTCGGATCCATGGTGGGCCAATCACTGATGGTCGGTTCCCATTCTTCCGGGCTGGGTCCCGTCGTTGCCTCTTGCTGACCTGAGACTACCGCTGCCTCGATACAAGCTCTGACCGCTGCAGCGCCATCTTTTCTGTGCATGTCGTTAAAGTCCTGGCCGGTGGCCGGTGGTATCGCAACCACGCCACCAACTGCAAGCGCCGCCTCTTGCGCCGCCATTTGGCCAACTCCGCTGCCGTCATTATCACCACAGATCTTGAGTATGTGGTCGGGGTATTTTTTCTTCAGAATTTCGGCGACATTTTTGAGATTGCCGGCATCAAAGCAGACGGCTACGGCATGGCCGGTACATTTATGGATACTCGCACCGGTGGCATACCCTTCACAGAGTAACAGTATCCTGTCCTTCGGTTTTCCTATGGCGAAGTAGTTCCCTTTTTTGCCGGTGCCGGTCTTGAACTTCTTCGAACCGTCAGGCAATATGAACTGCATTCCATGGAATTTGCCGTCAATATCTCTGAGCGGTATCAAAAGGCTATCCCCAAGCTGTTTCAGGGCATATGATGGCACTCCTTTGGCTTTGAGGTAGGGGTGATTACTGGCTGCATCCCTGGCTTTTCCCCAGGTATCCGAGCACCACTGGCGGCATTTATTCCGGACCTTCTCTTCTTCGGCATCGCGTAGTTTTCTGGCTCGTGTGATCTTTTCTGCTTGCCTGGCCTTCTCCTCTGGGGTGAGGTCGGGTGGCTGGCTGCTGATCCATTTATAGGATTTTCCGCTATCATGTTTCCAGGAACCAAAGAGACCGGCGGGGATATCATCGCCAAAGAGAACAGCCCATCCGTTCTTGGAGCCGGGACGATCCCCCTCGACATGGAACCGGTGGAGTGTGCCGTCTGCCGGAATATTGGCTTTGGTATCAATTCCCGCCGATTGCATCGCACTGCTGAATTCACCGATATAACCGGACATTTTTCGGGCTCCCTTTTGTTGCTATCGGATTTTCCGGCACAGGGTACCAATTGAAGAAACAGACCTACTCGTCGTACCATTCAACAAATATCGATGAATTTTGCAGTTATTCTGCTGCCTTGGTTGTGGCATGTTATTCAGGATGATAATGGTGGAAACATCTTTACAGTTCTGATTCATGTGCAAACCTCAACCTATGGATACAGTTCTGCTCTCAATAAAAGCCTGAACGGCCTCCGCCCGGTAGCGGACCAGTCGCCCGGATTTCACGTAAGGCAGAGGATAACGGCGGGTTGTGCGCCAAATTTGAAGAGTGCCAACTGAAACGCCAAGAATGGCAGCTGTCTCAGAAGGAGTAAGAAGATTGTCCGCTTTTCGAGTTTTTGAGATTAATTCCATTTTTCACACCCTTTTAGTTTGATTGATAATCAAGCGTTAATGGTGCGAATATTAGGGAATGCTTTTGAATTTTAACAGATGGGTAGGTTAAAATAACCTACCCATGGGGGAGGGGGTGAATTTTGTAAATAGATAGGTAATAATAGTTGGTTAACAGGTGGTTACGTTATTTTTTCAGAAATCATGAAATAGGGGTTGCGCCGCCTTTTTTGAGACGGTCTGGATTTACAATTGTGGCCACTCGCTCAACAGCTTCCCCTTTTAAATCCTTACAGTTACTTTTGAGCCAATCTCTAATATTTGCCTTTCTGTTCTTCAAGCATTCTTTTGTCCCGGCCTCATAAAGAGCTTGCCAGCATAAAATGGCTGCGTGCAGTTCAGTGGAAAAGCAAAGATGGTTGGTGTTTGCCATGGAAAACCCTTCTGTTTCATCCTGCCGTGAATGGCGGGCTTCTGTCGGATAACTTTGTTTGCTAGGATTTGACAAGAGAGCAATGTCGCCAGCCCTCGCACTTATATCTTTGATCTCAATTGGTATTTTATATAATTTACGACACCAGTCATTGAATATATCAACATAAAAGCATCTTTTGCATTGATCCAGATCAGCAGCCAAAAAAATATTTTCTCTCATACAGGTTGCTCCATGATACAGGCCCGTTCCAAATTGTATAATATTCTTTATGGCATATTCTAAAGATGATCCATCAGTACTAATGCGTTCGGGAATCCATAAATGTACAATACCTGAAGGTTCCAGGGCCTTGGGGATGTCGAGGCTAACGGCTATCTCGAAAAGTGTATCATGCGTTTTATCTGCCAACAGTTGCAAAAGTGACTGAGGTGTAGCTCCGACCATCTCCGCCGCCAGTTGTATGGGGACTTGTGTATCCGGACTATAGTCATTAATTGAAACCACATCTTCTCCTTTAGAAGACCCTTGAAAAAGAATCACCAGGGCAGGCCGTCAAGGTCGCGGCTTTTCGGGGATCAACCTAGCCCTGGTAAAAGCGTATTGCCGGATAATTAAAAGAAACGAATAGTTGTGTGTTCTTATTAGCCGGAGTTCCTGTTTAATCTCCTTCTTTAATGGCGATAAAACTCTTCTCGCCCAGCATCTTAATAATCCCTCGTAATAGAAAACTATTGTCAAACCGAATAACATACTTGCGAGTCCCTTCCTCTATGGGCATGAGCATTTTTTTATCTCTCAGCCGGCTTATATTCCGTGAAATCTCTGAAGACGCTTTACCAATAAAAAACTCCTTAATGTCTGATGATTGAATAACTTGTTTATCAACAGCCTTCTTTAGGATTTTGGTTTCCACATCTGTGATTAATTTTCTTTCGTGGGAATGTGATATGGCTGGAAGGAGGATTTCACTCCTGAGATATTTATAATCGAGCAGTCGGTCAATTTTTTCTATTTCATCTTTTAGCCCGGCCAGTACATATTCACACCATCTCAGAATATCATCGTCTTTGCCAGAATCAGCCAAGGAGAGGAATTGATAATATTTTTGTCGATTATTGCAGAATATTGCTGTGGGATTCAGTATTCGTCCGACATCCACGTGAAATCCCAGTTTTACAAGCATTGCATATGTAAAGAGACGGCCTGTACGACCATTGCCGTTTGAAAAGGGATGGATCCACATGAAGCGATGGTGAGCTATCGCGATCTTCAATAAGTCGAATTTCGGAGCATCATCATGACTGATAAATGCAAACAGTTCGTCCATGTAGTTTGTTACTTGGATTGGCTCGGGTGGCTTGTGATTCGACCGAGCAATATTGACTGCAACAGTCCGATAGACCCCGGGCGTTTTATCTCCTTCACCATCGGGGGAGGGGTGGAGTTGGTCTACGACTTTCTTGTGCAATTCGCTGACGAATGCTCGATTAAAGAAAACATCCTTGATATGTTCGTCAATGAAGGCCATGGCTTGTTCCATATTCAGAATTTCCTGAATATTTTTGTTTGGTGGTGTCTCCTCTGAAAGCTTTGTTTCAATATATTCAGCAATGGTGGTATTGTTTCCCTCTATCCGTGCAGAGTAGATGCTTTCAAGGGTATGAAAGATTTGTTTAAGCTGAAAAAAAACAGCAGGAGTGGTAGTTCCCCCTAGCTGTTTTTTCCGCAGGTAGTCGAGCTCAATTATTAGGTCAGTAAGCGGGGAATTGAAATCCGGGACAGCTAATCGAAGAGAGCTGTGCTTGAATGATGGTCTCATGTTTTCATGCCATATGAAAGAATTTGCAAAGATCAAGATGAATAATTAACATTACATTTACCAATGTCACTGATTACTCAGATTAATCCAATAACTTTATAATGACAATATTTAACATATCGTTTAAAAAAATTTTACATTGTGAGAAAGTTTTATTTGCAAACTGCTGTCCCAAGTCAGTAGAGGAATAGGATAGAACAGAAAAAACATTCGACAAGCGAGTAAAGCACACGACGGGATGGTTCGTGATCTGAAAATCACGAGGCATCCCGTCAAGGTCACGGCTTTTTGGGGGTCAACTGAACCCTGGTAAATGGTGTTATTTCTTGTTCGCTGCTTCCAGCATGGCTGTAACAGCTTTATCCATACTGGTACGAACCGGGTCAAGGTCGAGCCGGGCGTAGATGCTTGTCGTGGACGCGCTTTTATGATTCAGGCTCTTGCCGATTATCGGAAGGGATGCGCCGGTTTTTGCCTGCCAGCTTCCCATGGTTCGGCGCAAGTCGTGGATTCGTATCCCCTTGAGATCGGCAGCTTTGCAGATTCGTACCCATGCCTTAAACGGCGAAACGATATGGCCTTTTTGGCCAGGGCCAGCGAATACAAAGAAAGATGATGTGCTTTTTCGACGATCTTTCAGAATTTCGAGAATAGGACCAACCAGGGGGATGGTTTGAGCTGTACCGTTTTTGGTTCTTTTAATTCTCCATGTTGCGTTCGGAAAATCAATATCACTCCAGCGCATTGATAGTACGTTCTCTTTTCTTGCACCAGTCAGTAATGCAACAAGAAAGGAATCTCGGGCAGTGACGTTTGATTCTTTTTCGAGCGCCGAGAAGAACCGGCTCAACTCCTCGCCATTCAAAAATCTATCCCGAGATTGCTCTGGAAAACGCCTGATACCGAGGCAGGGATTGACCCCTTCGTATAGTCCGTATTCGATACCGCGGCCAATTATGGTTGATATGAGGGCAAGAACGCGGTTAGCGTGAGTTGGGTATTCTTTCCCGATACGAGCATGGATAGCGGCAATATCGCCTTTGGTGATATTTAATAATTGTTTTTTCCCAAGGGAAACCAGATGTCGCTTATAATTGATTTCATCTTCCTGCCATGTTCGTTTTCGTGGTTTCGCATGACGCTCTAGATAAATATTGAACAGCTCAGAAAAAGTTATTCCTTGTCGTTGTTGCTTCAACTTGTCGTTTGGGTTCTCTCCGGCATCTAGGGCGGCCTTTATCTCTCTGGCTTTCTTTCGGGCCTTCTCTACGGAATATTCGGGGAAGGTGCCAATGGTTACGCGAATAGGGCGACCCTGGTGCTTCTTGTAGAGTTGGAAGGTTTTTCTTCCGGTGGCTGTGATCTGAACAAGCAACCCATTTTCCTTGCTGTCATAGATATACCGTCTCTTTCCGTCCGGTGGTGGTTCGAGTAGATCAATTGCTGATTTTGTGAAGCTTATCTCTTCCCTCGCCATATTGCCTCCTGATTCCCTTTTGGTGATACTTCGGTGCTACCTTTTAGCGTAGCTTTCAGCGTGATTAAGAAGTATCAGTTAAGCTCAGTATAGGGATATTCTACTGTTTTATCAAGAGTTAATATTGTTGGTTATGATTGGTTAAATTATGGGAAATCTGATTCCTAATCCTGGTGCCGCAGGTCCGATTCCTGCCGAGGGCACCAATATATACAAGGGGTTAATCAGAATTATTAGCTGGTTAACGCTTTGTTCTTCCATGATTTGTTCCACTCGTGAGGAATGTATTAATCACCCGCTTCTACCTGTCCCAGGTGGCATGAGCACTACACAACGCAGCAGGACTGCAGTATTTTCAAAGCGATCAGTCAATACCTAGCCCACTTAGCGTCAACCTGTTCCTGGACTTTTTTGATGATGTCTTTATCAAGAGACTTGAATCTCCCCTGGGTCTTGAAATACTCTGTAACGGGCAGCCGTGCCTTGCCGACAAGATTTTTGGATGCCCCGGTAAGTCTGAATTCACCGTTTTCAATCTCATAGAGATCGAAAAGACCTGTCTGCACGGCAAGCTTCCCGACTTTAATCGTATATCGTGTCTCAAAACTCCATCCCGGCGGGCAGGGTGTATGGACATGAATATATCTCGGGCCGGAGATTGTTGTCGCCTTTCTCACTTTGTCATAAAAATCTAAGGGATAGGCAGCAGAGGCCGTGGCGACATAGCCGATTCCGTGCGCTGCGATGATTGATGGAACGTCTTTTTTCTCCTGGAGTTTTCCTTTAATAGGTGTTGTCGTGGTGATAACACCCTGGGGAGTGGTGCCGGATCGCTGCACACCGGTATTCATATATGCCTCATTGTCGTAGCAGATATAAATGATATCCTCTCCCCGTTCACATGCCCCGGAAAGGGCCTGTATGCCGATATCGCTGGTGCCGCCGTCTCCCGCCCAGGCAACGACATTCACGTTTTCTTTTTTCAGTGCCCGCATCGCCGCTCGAACGCCTGTTGCAGCGGCTCCGGTTGAGGCAAAGGTCACATTGACACAGGGCAGTTTTGTCGAGGCAACGGGATAGAGCCCCTGCAGCACAGTCAGGCAGCTTGGAGGGACTACGAGTATGGTATTTTTACCAAGAGCCTTCAGTCCGATACGGTAGACAATCGAGAGTCCGCAGCCTGAGCAGGCGCGGTTTCCCGGATGGACGAATTCTTCTTCGGTCAGGTTGAGTATGGTTGTCTGGTTTTCCATGATAGTATTCTCTAGAGTTTTAAGCCGATCCAGCGGGGGGTATCTTCAAAGGTATCCGGAGATGTGCATGATGCAGTCAGGGCATCAAGAAGCTGCTGGGTTTTTATCTCTCTGCCGCCAAGTCCCAAGATGTAATTGTGGATACGTGGTTTCTTTTCGCTGGTGTACAGTGCTGCCTTAATATCTGCATACAATGCACCTTGATTGCCGTAACTTAACGCCTTTTCAAAGACGATTGCACATTTCTTTCCACGAAGAGCATCGACGATCGCTTTGTCAGGAAAAGGCCGGTACATCTGGACACCCATGACCCCGATCTTTACATCGTTTTCTCTCATAATATCAATAACATCTCTAAGCTGATAGGAGAGTGAGCCGATACAGACGGCAACAAAGTCGGCATCGTCACATCTGTATTTTTCCACCAGCGGATTTCCGCCCCGGCCGAATTCCTTTTCGAACGCCTTGTCAATTTCTACAAAGGTATCAAGTGTCGCCCGCAGATCCTGATGCAGATTGTGACGAATTTCGATATATCCGGGGGCCATTTCGCCGTCGACACCCGGTCGTATATCCGGAAGCGTCACCGTATTAAAATTTCCGGGATTTTCCGGGTCAAGGAAATGGGTCGGAGCAAAAGCGGGAAGAAATGAATCAACTTTGCTCTGCTCTGGCACATCAAACGGCATATAGGTGTGAGAGAGAAGGTAGCCGTCATAACAGACCATAACCGGGATACTGACCGTCTGCGCCAGACGGAAGGCCTTGATCACCGCATCGATGATCTGCTGGTGGTCGTTAGCGTAGATCTGTATCCAGCCGGCATCTCTTTGCGATATGGTATCCTGCTGGTCATTCCACACAGTCCACGGAGCGCCGATCCCCCTGTTGGCAACACACATGACGATGGGCAGTCTCGCGCCTACGGCCCAGTGCAGTTGTTCAACCATATAGAGAAGACCATTGGCGCTGGTAGCCGTAAAAGCCCGTGTCCCCGCGGTTGAAGCCGCAATGCAGACAGCCATGGCGCTGTGTTCGCTTTCAACGGGGATGTATTCAGCCTTCAGCGCTCCCGATTCAACAAATTCAGAGAGTTTTTCCGTTAAAGGTGTTTGTGGAGTGATGGGATACGCGGCAATGACCTGCGCCCGCGCAAGCTTTACACCTGTTGCTGCCGCCACGTTCCCGGATTCAATGATATGCATTTACTTCTCCTCCACTGGATGCGTTGACTCGTCAACCATGCTGATGGCATCCGCAGGACACTCCTCGGCACAGATGCCGCAACCTTTACAGTATTCATAATTAATGACCGGCGGAATAGTCTTTGAGACAACAGAATCAGGACAATACAGCCAGCAGTGAAAACAGGCTTTTTTATTTCGTTTCGCCGGGATACAGGCTTCGAGGTTAATGACGGGACGCAGTACGCGCCAGGACCCTGTATTTCCACCATCCCCAGGGCTCGGTTTACTGCGGGAGATTTTGTTGCAAAATGTTCTGGTTGTCATTTAGGTACCTTCAATTCAGTATTTTCATATGCAATTCTCGCTGCCTTCGCATTCTTTTCCGGTTTTTTTCCGGAAAACTCATCTTCGATAGCTTGTACGAGAACATCGATATCAACAAGACCGCTTGCCTTTGCAAATGCCCCGATTATCCCGGAATTGACTATTCCGGGCGGCAATCCTGCCTCGACGGCATGTTTGGTGACATCGGATACCGCAACCCTCATCCCGTCAAATGTGTATTCGGAGACAGGCTTGGGCGCATTCAGAACGACGAGACCATTTTCTTTCAGACCCGCTGTGACATTCACCTCATCCAGGAGACTATGATCCAGAACAATAACCATATCAGGCGTCGTAATGGGTGAAAGATCATAAATCTTTTCCCTGGAAATTTTAAGCGAGGTAAATACCGGCGCCCCTCTTCGTTCAGTTCCAAATGTCGGAGCCATGACGACGCCCTTATACCCGGACACAAAGGCTGCATTAGCAACAATCTTTGCCGCAGTAATCGCTCCCTGGCCGCCGCGTCCATGCCATCGTATTTCAATTATGTCTTTTCTCATTGTCCACCGAAAATGTGTTGATCTGACGTTCCTTGCGAAGGTAGATATTGATTAATCATCAAAACAAGCAGTATACTCAGGTTCATATTAATAAAATAATAATCAGAAAGCTGTGCTTTTTTATAATAAAAATTATTATTATTTAAACCTAGCAAACAACTTTACACATCAGAGGGTACAGTGGACATCACATTCAAGAAAACCGATATATTGAAAAAACATCCCGAGGATTCCACCCTGGGCTTTGGAACAGTCTTTACGGATTACATGTTCAATATGGATTACAACCCACAGGAAGGCTGGCATAATCCCCGTATCGAGCCGTATGGCCCGATTGTAATGGATCCTTCGACAATGGTGCTCCATTATGGCCAGGCAATTTTCGAAGGGTTGAAGGCATACAGGACTGATTCGGGTGACATTCAACTCTTCAGACCGCAGGATAATTTAAAACGTCTCAATACGTCGGGTCATATGCTGTGCATGCCTGAACTGGATGAGGCCTTTATTCTTGAGGCTCTTATAAAGCTTCTGAAAATTGAAAAAGGCTGGGTCCCTGGAGCATCAGGGACGTCATTGTATATTCGACCGACAATTATTGCAACAGACCCCTATATCGGTCTTCGTTCATCAAATACGTACCGGTTTTTCATCATTCTGTCTCCGGTCGGCGCCTATTACCCGGAAGGATTCAATCCGGTGAAAATATGGGTAACAACCGAGTATGTTCGTGCGGTACGAGGTGGAGTGGGTCAGGCAAAAACAGCCGGAAATTATGCCGCGAGCCTGTATGCCACAGAACTTGCCCACAAAGACGGCTATACACAGGTGCTGTGGCTCGACGGAGTTGAACTGAAGTATGTTGAAGAAGTCGGTTCGATGAATATCTTTTTCGTTATCGGCGACGAACTTCTTACCCCGGAGTTAAACAGAAGTATTCTGTCCGGAGTGACGCGGGACTCGGTCATTAAACTGGCAAAATCCTGGGGCGTGAAGGTTGTTGAAAGAAGGATCAGCATCGATGAAATCTATGCGGCTCATGAAAAGGGGGAGCTGAAGGAAGTTTTCGGCTCCGGGACCGCCGCTGTCATTTCACCGGTCGGTAAGATTAAATTCAACGGCAGGGAAATCACCATCGGCGATGGAAGTGTCGGGCCGCTTTCTGCAAAACTCTTTAAAGAACTGATGGACATCCAGTACGGAAAGGCGGAGGACAGGTTCAATTGGGTCATGCCGGTTTGATAAAGAAGGGGAAAAGGGGACTTTCTTCTTCGGGAGGTTCCCTTATTTGTTTCTCGCTATTTTGATTCGTCTGTCAACCGTACTTGATACTTTGCGACTTCGACCAACGTTTCCAGGCGCACCACTCTTTTGTCGACATCAACTACATGTGACTGCAAACGGTTAATGTCCTGATTTAACCGTTTGGTTTCGTCCACAAGCTTTAAGACATCAATCAGTAAATCTTTCCACCCCGCCATTATTCGCCCCTTACGGTTAATTTTTGCAAGGTTAGACCTAAGCGTTTCCTGGTTTCCTGTGTGTCGGCTATAGCCTCTTTAACTCTCGTCGATACAAGATCCAATAGTTCGGATTCCTTCATATCCATGGGGATATCCGGGTTGTATGCATCAATTGCAGCGCGTACCAATTGCGCCGCAGATGTTTTTTGCTTTTTTGCCAAGATTTCAATTTTTTCAATTTGTTTGGGAGAAATCAAATATTGTTTTCTCACTAAATTTTCAGCTGCTTGCATGCGTATCTCCTTTTTGAAACAGGTTGATCTGTATCTGTATCAATTATACACATACACAACACTATACACAAGTGGTCATCGTTACATCTACAAAATTATCATCTCGTCTTTGGCATAAATCACGGCCAGTATCGTTGCCGGTTCTTTTCCATGACAGGAGACAACATGAGGCATGGTTGAATCGTAATAGATGGAATCTCCGGGATTCAGAGTTTCTATCTGATCCAGGAGCCTGACGTCAACTTTTCCTTCCAGAACAAAAAGAATTTCCTCTCCAATATGCTGATTTGGTTCAACCTGAGGGGATTCCGTAGGGGTAAGCGTCACCAGAAAAGGCTCCATGTGCCTGTTTTTTTTCTGTTGACCAAGGGACTCATAGCTGTATCCGCCAGACGTGCCGTCGGTCGAGTTGAAGCGGGATACGGTTTTTCTGCTATCACTTCTGACGATGCAGTAGGGGGAATCCCCGCTGTCTCCGAAAAAATCTCCCACCGAAATCCCGAAAACTTTTGCCAGACTGACAAGATTCCCGAGAGGCGGAGAGACCATATGACCTTCAATGCTGTAAATGGTTGATTCAGCAATTCCGGATTGTTTGGAAACATCCGCTATCGACAGTCCCTTCGCAATCCTGAGGCCTCTGATCCTTTCTCCGATTTTAATGTTTTTGTCCGGCATTATGTGTCTCCTTTGAGGCTGTTTCGTACTCGTTTTGGGGAAATTGCAGTGCCTTGAGTCCAAATCAATTTTGTATCCTGTTCGGTTGATTTTACATTATCTTGATCTGCTTTGCTAGTAACACAGCAAGAAACCAGGACTTTTTTAGAGGAGAAGCGGGCAGAATTTCATGATCCCGGCCTTTTAAGGGGACCGAAAGAGCCAAAAAAGATACAGCTCCTCGCAGGATTCAGTTTTTAATGGAAGGCAAAGGCGGTATGCAGTAAGATGGGCGGCGTGAAGAAGAGTGTCGTTTTGTAGAATTCCGGCAGGATGCGGGCAAGGGGAATATTCTTCGCTAAGTCTCCACCGCCGGGAGTTTTTTAAAGAATGACATCTCGGCAACGTACTATTATTTTTTTTAAGAGGAAAGCAGATGAAAAGACCTGACATTACTGTAGGTTCAACCACTATTGGTAATCTTGTTGATATCCTGGCAGACAACATTGGTGATAACATCGGCCTGGAGTACCATTCTCTGGATATCAGGCTGAACTTCAGGCAACTTAGGGAAAAATGCAATGCCGTCGCCAAAGGTCTGATGTCTCTTGGTGTCGCCAAGGGTGACAAGGTTGCGATCTGGGCCAACAATCTTCCCGAGTGGGTGTACACCCAGTAC
>CAIUQR010000037.1 GCA_903901335.1 uncultured delta proteobacterium
GCATAAGAATATGGCTTGTATTTGGCCACCGGAATTCCCCCTATCAATGGTTAAGCGGTTTATTCCCTAATATTTCAGTATATTATACTAGAAAATGGCCGATTTTCCTATGCTTTTTTACCTTTTCCTACAGGCTCAACGCTCCAGCTCAGTGGTTGCGGTGCTGTTTCGGCAATCCAACTAGAGCTGGTGGGTAGTGAATAATTTGTTTTTCAATTGTGCACCGCAAACCAACCAAATGGTTAACCCGTGCGGGTGGGTACCCCCGGGGTGTCGCTGTCCACAACCGGGGCGACTGGAGGGTCAGGAATAGATTGAGCTGAACGTGCTTCGTCAAGAGAAGCGAAATTCGTCGCCTGCTGGTGTAAATATGACACATCTCTGGCAACGGCAAGTCCCGGAAGAACTTCACCGGTAGCGCGGTTTGGAACGTACGCGGATACCACTCCGACGACTACCGGCGCCTCGACATCGAGTGAAAAGACCACGCCGCCGCTTACGCCATTGATCGCTACACCGTCTATAAGATAAGCTTTTTCTTCTGTTCTCCAAGCGCTGATGCGACCGCTGAAGAAACACAAGGATGGAGTTATTGCAGGAAATCCAAGCCAACCGACTTCGTTGCCAACACGAAGATATTTTTCTAAGGGAACGAAGGAAAGATCGCCTTCTGGCGGTTGAATCACTCCTGTCTCGAATACAATGACCGCAGTATCGAGTCTTGACTCAACAAAGATGGCACGTTGGTCTTGGCGAACTAAGACGGTCTTGCCAGTCTCGACTTGGTCGAGGCGGATCGGTTGTTCCCAATAGAATGCATGATCAACGACGTGTGCTGCGGTGGCAATCGCACAAAGACCGGACTTGCTTGACCAAGGGAGCAGAAAGCCTGAGCCAGTCCCAACTGGAGTAGCAATTCTGACCATTCGGGGTTTGAGTGCATCAACAGCTTCATACCACTCGTACATTTTGGCTCCTTTTATGGGCTAACAAGTTATTCTATCTTGTTTTGGCAAGGTGTTAGTCTGATATGAGGCACTACTTCTGAATCTTTTCCGACCAGTGGACCGCAAATTTCACCAGCTCGGTAAAGTGTTTCAGATTTAATTTTTCTTTGATATTCTCGCGGTAGGTGCCGATGGTCTTGATGCTGAGATGCAGCCGTTCGGCGATCTCCTTGGTCGACAGGCCCTCGCCGACCAGACGGAAGACCTCCAGTTCCCGGTTGGTCAGGACATCCAAGGGCGATTTGCCGGACGAAAGCTGCGGCGAAGTCAGCCGCTGAAAGACCTTTTCCTTGACCGCGGCGCTGGCATAGACCTCCCCGGCCAGGACCTTCCGGATGGCCTTCACCACCGAGGACACCGCCTCCTGTTTCATGATATAACCTCTGGCCCCGGCCATCAAAGCCCGTTCCGCATAAAGGGATTCGTCATACATCGACAGGACCAGCACCGGCAATCCGGCAAAATGGATTTTGATCTTCTCGACCAGGTCAATACCGCTGCCGTCTTTGAGCGAGATATCGACGATCGCAAGATCCGGGCTCAGCTTGCCGATTGCCTCGCAGGTCTTTCTGACACTCTCGACGCTGCCGCAGACGAACAGGTCGTTTTCCTTATTGATAAGCTCGCTCATCCCCAGACAAAATATCGGATGATCGTCGACTATCAAGACCTTGTACTTCTCACCTTTCTTCATCAGCCGCACCTTCGTGTCGTGAATGTTTCGGAATCATTCCTGCCCTTTTAAAAAGACATGAATCGTGGTGCCGATTCCGCTTTCAGTCTTGATCTCCATGAAAGCACCAATCACACTGGCCCGGTATTTCATGATGAGCATACCGATACCATTGGAATGCACCCCGGGGTCGATCCCTTGTCCATCGTCTGCAATGCGAAGATGAATATACCCGTCTTTCCGGGATAAAGACAAATCAATATGAATTGCCTCGGCATGTTTCACCGCATTATTGACCGCCTCGTGGGCGATATAATAGAGATGCGTCGCCACCGTATTATCGTCGATATCGGCATCACCGCTGAAACTGCACACCAGCCCCGACATCTGCTCGGTACTGACAGCAATCTCTCTCAATGCCGATTGCAGACCGTGTGAAACCAGATGGACCGGACAAAGACCCCGGGCCAGACTCCGGGCCTTGCCGGTGGCCTCTTCGATCAGGCGCTCTATCTTCCCGGCCAGGATGGAATTCTCCCGGGATTCCTTTTTGAGATTGGCCTCAAGAACGGCCGTCAGCCCGGCAATCCCGATCAGATGCGGGCAGAGATCATCATGGAGATCCTGGCCGATGGTCTGTCTGACCTGATCGCCGATATCCATCAGCTGCCTGGTCAGCCGTTTATTCTCGGTGATATCCCTCAAGATGATAATACTCCCGGCCAGGTCCTGGTTCCTGTCCCGATACACGGCGCCGCTGACGCTGACATGCAGGGCTGTGCCGTCTTTGGTGTAGCGTTTGGTTTCCGTCGCCGGCACGGTCTCTCCTGAAAGGATCGTATTGATCATCCTATCGGTCTCGTCCCAGTTTTCTTCCGGTACGAAATGATTCATCTTCCGGCCCTGACATTCCGTAAGGCTCCAGCCGAAGACCCGGCTGAAGGCAGGGTTGAAATAGATCACCTTGCCCTTCATATCGTAGATGATAATCGGATCGGCGGCGGCCTCCATGACCGACCGGTAGCGCTCCTCGCTCTCACGCAGGGTGTTTTCCACCTCCTGGCGCACCCGGATCTGCTTCTTCAGATTGTCGCTGTATTCGGTTAGTTGCACCATAAATCTATTGAAATACTGCGACAATTGGCCGATCTCATCGCTTGTAGATATTGCCATCCGCTGAGAAAAGTCTCCGGAACTCGCCTTTTCAAAATGCTGCCTCAGTATCTGCAGCGGCCGGGTGATCGAGTTGCTGATCGTATAGGTAAGCGACAGGACCATCAACAGGGTAATGACAAAGACCGCTGCGATGAGTCTGTTGATGGTCTGCAGGGGTTTAAAAAACTCTTCCTGGTAGCTGGAAGATCCGACAATCCAGTCATATTCAGGGATATAATTGAATATGCAGAGTTTGGACCTGGACTCCTGTTCACCCGGATTTTTCCATGGGTAGACAAGCTCACCTGTCTTTCGATCCAGCATCTCCTGTAAAAAACGGCTCGGGAAGAGATTTTTATCAAGAACATTGACACCTTGCAGTTTCGGATGAATCACGGCATTGCCGCTGCTGTCGAGGACGAAGGAATAGCCGGTCTCACCAAAACGCAAGGCCAAAACACTCTTTTCAAAATCCTCGACCCTGACCAGTCCTTTAAATTCCTTCCGGTAGGAGGACACCGCAATGATCCAGTCCCACGGAGCAAAATACAACATATACAGGGCCTTGGGACGGGTCTCGGTTTCGCCTGGATTTTTCCATTCATACTCCATATAGCCCTTTTTTTCCCGGAGCATCTCCTTTATGAAGTCGTACTGCAAGACGTTCACATCGAGGAGCGCCGTCTGGGGATGGACGACGACATTGCCGTGGCTGTCCAGACAGTAAATATATCCCGACTCCCCGATGGTCTGACTCAAGAGCACGTTTGCGGCCATCGCCCTGGCCTCATTTTCCGTGAGTCTTCCGTTTTTATATTGATCGAAACAAAAGCTGACGATCTCGATATTCTTTTCGGCAATCGCCCGCAGATAGTTCTTGATGGAAACCGCAGCCGAGGTCCTGACCAGATTCAAGATGGTCGTTGTCGTATTTTTAAGTTCGCTTTCAATACTCGCCTCGATATTTCTCCTGACAATCGAATAGAGCGACGCGAAGCCCAGCGACATGCAGACGACAAAGACAAATGAATAGCTCAGCAGCAGTTTATGGCGGATTCGCAGAGAACGTATAATGCTCATATTCCAGGGATTCATGGCCGGCTGACAGAGAAGGGAAACGAGTTCTTTCCAGGTATGAAAAGGCTCGAACGTGTGCTGCTATGTATAGCCCGAGTCCTGCGACTTGGCAACCGTTATTCATGTTCCTTTCCGAAGTATGGAGATGACGGTTTGTTTCCGGCCTTGAAACATACCCTCAAGAACGCATTTCACCTTCCTCGGATACGGCTGACGTTCTCTGTGAGAACAAATCTCGTCTCAGGTTTAACTTTTCAGCCGGACAGGCTTGCATGATTTTGAAAATGTGTCCATACTGTTACATATATTTTTATTCGTTCAGGCCTGAGCTGGTTACGATTTTTTTTTGGGGCAAACCTGTTTATCATGAAAGACTTTTATCTTCCATCAGCTTCATTACTGCTGTTCGTCCTGATCCTCTCCGGGTGTTCATCGACAAATGATGCGGACAAGAATGCGGAAATGATCCAGCAGAATACCGCCTTACAAGAGAAAAATACGGAGATGACGGCAGAACTCGCCGCCCGAAAGGCCCTGGCGGCCACCTTGCAGCATCAGCTGCTCGAGAAAAATACAGAGATCGACAGGCTCAAGGCGATGCAGAAGGGTCTCGGCAAAGAGGTGGCCCGAACAAAGACGAAAATGCGCGTCCCGGAGAGCAAGGCCGAGGCCGTGACTGTGCTGGCCGAGATCGAAACGGATATCAACACGGCCAAAGAGAGAGCGGCAGGCAACGGCTTGCGGCAGTCCTTCGATAAACCCGACCAGCTCATGACCGAGAGCAAGTCTCAACTTGAGCAAGGTCATTACGACAGGGCATGCTCCCTAGCGGGTGAGGCCCTGGAGATGGTCCAGGCGATGGAGTTAAAAACGGAACCGAGTGCCAGACCGAGGACAGGTCCGGCGATCAACTATGTGTTCCCTCTGGTGATGCAATTGTCCGGGAAGAGCAATGTTCGGGAATATCCGAGTAGAAATGCAAAGATAGTGCATATTCTAAATCAGGGAACGACGGTGACGGCCACCGGTCATGAGAGGCGTTGGATCAAGATCGCCATCAACAACAAGCCGCTCGGCTGGATTCATTATTCCCTGCTCACACTTCCTGAAATTTGATAATGCGCAAAAAATCGTACCCCGGCCAGACGGGATCTTCCTCTCCATTTCAGTAAAATCAAGCGTTATCCGACCTTAGCTCTTCAATGGCTGGATTGTCCGAGCTGAGAACGACCCGGTTCCGACCGCGCGTCTTGGCCTCATAGAGGGCCTTATCCGCCCGGCCTATCAGGATGTTGTCCGTGTCGTCTCCGTTGATGATTCCGGTCACACCGATACTGATAGTGATGTGCAGCTCTATGTCCTGATACACAAAGGGGAAGTGTTCGACGGCCTGCCGTATCCTCTCCGCCGTCATCATCGCACTCCGGATATTGGTCTGTCCCAGGAGGACCAGGAATTCTTCACCTCCATACCGGCCGGCGACGTCCATGCTTCTGAGCACCTTGTTGAAAATCTCAGCCATCTGCACAAGAACCATATCGCCCATCAAATGGCCGTGGGTGTCGTTGACCTCCTTGAAATGATCGATATCCACCATTAAAAGAGAAAATTCAGCGGCATATCTGCGATAATTTTCAATATGAGTCTTCAGGCTCGTCATGATCTGCTTCCGGTTGGCAAGCCTGGTCAGTGAATCGGTTATGGCCAGTTTTTCAAGCTCCTGCTGATTCTGCTTCAGCCGGACCGCCATCTCATTGAACATCCCGGTGACGACGCCGAATTCGTCGTTTCTCCTGATGTCCAGCGAGACATCGAGGTCGCCACGAGCAACCTGCAGAACCCCGCGCGTCAGGGCCTCAAGCGGCAGGATTATCTGGCCTGCGACCAGTGAGGCGCTGAGTCCGATGATCAAGGTAAAGAGAATCGCCATCAGGATGATCCGGTCACGCGAATGGATCACGTCTGCAAAAACATGGTCATAGCCTTCCGAAATAACCAACCCCCAGGGGAGTTCTTTGAAGGCCACGGCAAGACCGACAATCCATTTTCCATTATTGAAGGTCCTGAGTTGCAGGGGATGAGTGAACAACTGCAGCTTCTGATCGGACAGCAATGCTGTCTCCTGTTGTCCTTCGGGTAAGGCTGCGGTCAATAGGGGACGGCCGTCTTTCTGGACGAGATCGATCACCCAGGGTCCGGCATCTCCATCGGCCGAAACGGTTTTCAAAAACGGCAGCAGCCCCTGAAGCCGTATCTCCACGGCCAATACGCCAATCCTGCCGCCACCTTTGTCGGAGAACACGGGGATTCCGATCACCGCCAGCGGCGACGCCTCATCTTTTTTCAGGAAGGCCTCGCCGATCAAGGCGCCGGCTGACACGATCCGGGCATCCCAACCGGCGGGCAGGGTAAAGGCACCCTCATCGCCGGGACTCTCGGATGAGGCTATCTCATGTCCACCTTCATCAAACACCGCCAGTCTCCGGTAATCGGGAAACTGATTTTTCACAAGATTCAAATATGTTGCAATCTTTTTCTGTGAAGCGGCGGCCTGGTTTTCCTTTTCTTTCGAATTCGTCTGACCGTTTACGGTCTGAATTTTTATCAGGTTATCGGCAATGACAAAGGAAGAGGCAAAAACGCGCAGATCGTGGTCGCGTTCCTTGAGCCAGAGGCTCAGATCACGTTCTACCCTGCCGGCAGAATCTATCAGCCTTTGCTGGGTTTTCTCGGCCAGGGCATTATAGCTCATAGAATAAAAAAACCACCCCATCCCGAACGACGGAACCAGAGTAACCAGGACCGTAAAGATCAGGATTCGATTCCGGATGGACAACAGCCAGGATATTTTCGTATTTGTTTTCATAGGAAAAGCCGGGTGATGGCAATGAAACGCCGATTGATGTGTACATTGTATGCGGCGGCCTTTAATATCATGCAGACAGGAGAAGGAAACGTCTCAAATTAATGACCTCGCCTTCTCCCTCTTTCCAGTTGTAGCAAAGATCCGAGAAAAACACAAGAAAGGCTATAAAGACACTGATGTTCTACCGAATCCAAGCCGATCTGGTCGTCCTCCTGCACCTGCTGTTCATCATCTTCGTCGCCGCGGGCGGCCTGCTGGCCCTGCGGCGGACAGGGTTGGCCCTGCTGCACCTTCCGGCCGCGGCCTGGGGCGCCTATATCGAATTCTCCGGCACCATCTGCCCGCTGACTCCCCTCGAAAATCACTTCAGACGCCTGGCGGGCAAAGAGGGATATGCCACCGGGTTTATCGAGCACCACCTCATCCCCATTATCTATCCGGCAGGACTCACCCATGCAAGCCAGATTCTCCTCGGCCTGTTAGTCATCGCCGTCAATCTGGTACTGTATGCCTTTGTCCTTCACCGTTATTTCAGTCGTCAGGCGAGATAAACCCCCTTGAATGGTGGCTCTACGACTAAAGATTGCGACCGGGTTCCTGGTTACAAGATCTTTTTTGAGATAATATGTGTGGAATTGCCAAGATACAGTTCCGCAGCCTCCCCTTCGGTCTCTGACAGGGTCGGATGGGGATGAAGACTCAGGGCCATATCCTCAGCCAGTGCCCCCATTTCCACGGCCAGAACCCCCTCCGAGATCAAACCCTCCGTCTCGCGACCGACGATACCAACGCCGACAATCCGGCCGTTCGTTGGATCGACCAGGATCTTGGTCAGGCCCTCGGGCGCTCCCATGGTATGAGCCCTGCCCGAGAATTTCCACGGAAATCGCAGGACCTTGACCGGGATAGTGTTCGTGCGGGCCTGCTCTTCGGTCAGACCGCACCAGGCAATCTGCGGATCGGTGTAGATAACCGCCGGAATGGCCCGGACATCAAAGGCCGATGCTTGACCTGCAATCACTTCGGCTGCGATCTTCCCTTCACGGCTGGCCTTATTGGCAAGCATCATGCCCCCTGCCACATCACCCACCGCAAAGATCGACGGATCGGTGGTGCGGAGCTGACCGTCCACAAGAATGAATCCCTTATTACAGGTGGTAACCGCTGTCTTTTCCAGGTCCAGGTCGGTGCTGAACGGCCTCCGGCCGATGGCCACCAGAACTCTGTCAAACCGTTGTTCCGCCTTGACACCATCACCCTCCAAGAGGACATCGACGCCATCGTCCGTTTCCTGCATGCGGGAGACCTTCGTCTGCAAATGGATATTCGTGAAAATCGACTGGAGCCGCCGTCGCAACGGCTCCACCAGGTCCCTGTCGATGCCAGGCAACAACACCTCCGCCATCTCAACCACCGTCACCCGGCTGCCGAGCGCGCTGTAGACGGTCCCCAGCTCCAGCCCGACATAGCCGCCGCCGATGATCAACAGCGTCTTAGGGATATCGGCAAGGTCAAGAGCCCCGGCGGAATCCATGATCCGACCACCTGGTTTGAAGGACGTTCCCGGATAGGGTATGGTTTGGGAGCCGATGGCTATGATGGCATGTTTGAACCGGACGCGGCGAACCTCGGACCCTTCAAGACGCACGGTCCGCGAATTTTCAAACCTCGCCAGGCCTTGCAGAAGCTGAATACCTCTCTGCCTGCAGAGACTGACGAGCCCTCCGGACATCGAAGTTATCACCTCCGCTTTCCATTTGCGCAGGGCGGCAAGATCGATACGAGGCGGGCCGAAACTGACGCCCATATGTTCCGCACGAGCCGCATCGTGGATCAGTTCGGAGAGAAAAAGCAGGGTCTTGGACGGGATACAGCCGGTATGGAGACAGACCCCGCCCGGTTGCTGATTTGGGTCCACCATGGTCACATCGAGCCCGAGATCTGCCGCCCGGAAGGCGGCGGCATACCCGCCGGGGCCATTGCCGATGACCAGTACTTCGGTCTCCTGTTCCAGTTCACCCATAACCATACTGTTTCTCCTGCTCCTCATATCATTGACATCAACAACTCCTCCGGATCCTGCAGGGCCTCGATCACGACCTTCATGAAGCGGATGGAATCAGCCCCGTCCACCACCCGGTGATCGAAACAGAGGACCACGGGCATCAGCAGGCGAGGAACAATCTCATACCGGCCGTCATCCATCAGGACGGCCGCCGGCTGCATACGACCATGCCCGAATCCGAGAATGGCCACCTGGGGATAGTTGATGATCGGGGTGAAAAAACCGCCGCCCATTGCGCCGGCATTGGTGATCGTGAAGGTGCCCCCTTGCAGCTCCTCAAGACCGACTTTGCGGGACCTGGTCCGCTGTACGCATTTATGCAGCTCGATGGCCAGCTCCCTGATGCTCTTGCGGTCCACATCGCGGAGGACAGGTACGATCAGGCCGTCCTCCGTATCCACCGCCACCCCGATATTGAAGTACTTCTTGACCACGATTTCCTGGGCGGCAAGGTCGAGGCTCGAATTGAACATCGGGTAGACCTTCAGGGCCGTGGCCGCGGCCTTCATCGCAAAGACAGTCAGGGTCAACCGGCCACCGGCCGCCTTGATCTCTTCTTTATGTTTTTGACGAAAGGCCTCCAGTCTGGTGATATCCACCGTATCCTGGCTCGTCACATGGGGTATCTGACTCCAGGCGGTGACCATCTGTCGGGCAGTGGCCCGGCGAATCGAACGAAAAGGCCGTCGTTCAATCACTCCCCACTGCGCAAAATCCGGCAGCACAGGCGCCGGGACGGAAAACGACTCAATGACCGCAGGCGTTCCGGTGACCGGCGGCGGCGCGACAATCTCTTTACCCGTGGCTGCAAAGGCCCGCACATCCTCGGCGGTCACCAGGCCGCCCGCGCCGGTGGGGGTGACCTGCTGCAGGTCGACCCCGAGTTCCCTGGCCAATCTGCGGGTGGCCGGTGCGGCAGGTGCGGTGCCTGACAACTTCCCGGCCACTGGCGCAGGAGACATCTGCTTTTTCTCGGCAGCAGCCACAGATGGAAAGACCGGGGTTGATTGCTTCGCCGCCCCTACCTCGCCGCCATTCTCGAATACTATCATCGCATCGCCGACCTTGGCCAGATCGCCCGCCTTTACCAGTACCTGGACAACCTTGCCGGTGAACGGAGACGGAATCTCGACTGCGGCCTTATCGGTCTCTATATCCAGGATCAGGTCCCCCTCCTTCACCTGCTGACCGGCGGCCACATGAACGGCCAGCACCTCCGCCTCGTGGACGCCTTCGCCCAGATCCGGCAATACAAACGATCTGCTCATCCTTTCTCCCCTCTGCTTTTTTTTAGTACCTTAGAAATTCTTTTCTTGTTTTTTAAGAAAGAATTTCGTGAAGGTACTAATCCCGTTTATCGGGGTTAGTTTTTCAATGTCCTTCCGGCCGCCGCAACAATGCGCTCGACACTTGGGATGTAGCTCTTTTCTCTCGCGAACAGCGGGATAACGATATCGAAACCGGCTACTCGTTCGATGGGCGCCTGCAGGAAAAAGAAGGCCTTTTCCATCAAGCGCGCGACGATCTCGGCGCCGGGACCGAAGCTGCGCGGGGCCTCATGGACGATCACCGCCCGCCCGGTCTTCTGCACCGATTTCACCAGGATCTCTTCATCGAGCGGCGAGATGGTCAGAAGATCGATCACCTCCGCCAGGGCGCCGTCCCTCTCCCGCAAGACCTCGGCTGCCTCCAGGGTTGGCCTAAGCATCGCCCCGTAGGAGATCATGGTCAGATCCTTGCCCTCCCGCACGAGCTGAGGCCTGCCGATGGGCAGGGTCTCTTCCTCTTCGGGGACCTCTTCCCGGAAGGCCCGGTACAGGGCTTTCGCCTCATAGAAGATCACCGGGTCCGGATCGCGGATCGCACTCACCATGAGCGCCCTGGCATTGCGCGGACCGGACGGGATGACCATCTTCAGCCCCGGCGTGTGGGCCCAGTAGGCCTCCCGGCTCTCCGAATGATGCTCCAGCGCCCGCACCCCGCCACCGTAAGGGGCCCGTAGCACCAGCGACATCGGGTACCTGCCCTGGGAACGCTGGCGTAAGCGGGCGGCATGGTTCTCGATCTGGTGAAAATTCTGATAGCTGAAGCCGGAAAACTGGATCTCGCAGACCGGCTTCAGACCGTAGGCCGCCATGCCGATGGACATGCCGACAATGGCCGATTCGGCAAGCGGCGTGTCGACCACCCGCTGCTCGCCGAACTGATCCATAAGGCCCTCGGTCACCCGAAAAACACCGCCGTCACGGCCGACGTCCTCGCCAAGAAGAATGACGCTGTCATCCTTTTCCATCTCCTGTTTGAGGGCCAGGTTCAGGGCCTGGACCATGGTCATCTTCGTCATGACGGCACCTCCTTCCCAGTTGCCAGCTCCCGGGCCAGTTCCTCTCTCTGGCCGGCCAGATACGGCGGCAGCTCGGCATAGACATGATTGAACATGTCGAGCGGGTTCCCCATGATCTGCATCTGTTTTTCGGCATTGTCGACGGCGCGCTGGATCTCCTGCAAAACCTCGGTGTCCAGCTCCAGCTGATCATGTCCCGAGAGGACGCCTTTATCCAGCAGGTATTTCTGGAATCGGGTCAGCGGATCCCGTCCCCGCCAAGTCTCCACCTCGGCCTCGGTCCGGTACCGCTTCGGATCGTCGGCGGTAGTATGCATCATCACCCGGTAGGTGAGGCATTCGATCAGCGTCGGCCCGCCACCGGCCCGCGCCCGGTCGGTCGCCTCTTTTGCTGCTGCCCAGACGGCCAGGATATCATTGCCGTCCACCTGGATTCCCGGTATCCCGTAGGCAATGGCCTTCTGGGCAATAGTTGCCGAGCGGGTCTGGCGGGCAACCGGGGTGGAGATGGCCCACTGGTTATTCTGGCAGACAAAGACCACCGGCACCTGGAAGACCGCCCCGAAATTCATCCCCTCATGAAAATCGCCCTCCGAGGTGGCCCCGTCACCGAAAAAGGTCATCACGATATCGTCCTTTTTGCGATATCTGGCGGCCCATCCAAGACCGACCGCATGGAGAATCTGGGATCCCACCGGCACCGAGACCGGCAGATCATTATGGTCCGGGGAGATGACGGCCCCCTCGCTGAATCCGTTGTTGCAGATGATCACGCTCTCCAGAGTTCGGCCGCGCCAGAGTTCGGCGGCCGTCTCCCGGAAGGAAGGCACCATCCAGTCGCCCGGCCGCAGGTGAGCGACGGCGCCGAGTTGAGCTGCCTCCTGCCCCTTGATTGGCGGAAAGGTCCCGATACGGCCCTGCCGCTGCAAGTCGAGCAAACGTTCGTCAAATCTGCGCCCCACCAGCATGGCCCGATACAGCCTGAGCAGCATTTCACCGGATATATCCGGCTCAAGCTCTGCATCCAGCTGCCCCTTTTCATTCAAGATGGCAAGATATTCGATGCGCTCAGAAAGAGCAATTGGTGTTCGCGGCATACTCCGGCTCCTTTTTTAGACCTTTCGTGTTGATAAGAAAACCATGGGATGAATTCCATCATAAGGATACGAGGACAGAATTTCTCTGTTTCCGCTCTTCTTCAACACTACTCATGATACGATTATTTTCAACTTTTCGGCGGGAATTATCCTTTTTTTCGGGGTTCGGTCGTTAGACTGCAGCGGACAGAGGGCAACCGACAAAAGCATGGCCTCCCATTGGTCTCATTTCTTTTGCTAACCGCCTGAATCTCTTCCGACTATCCATCTCAGCAGTCGGGGCATGATTCATTAATACGTTGGTATCATCCTCGATAACGCATTAACAGTCCGGGTCTTGATCCCAACGACTCCTTCCCAGACTAGCAAACAGTGAAGACACCCAGCTCTGGATTCCGTATCCTCTCTCGGATCGTGATCAACTCATTACGAAGATTGATCCTAAAACCATCGGCTGCGGCAAAGGGGATGTGTGTCTTCTGCTCCTGACATCCGGGGGTAAATGCACTGATATTCATTCTCTTTTTGTGGCGCTATGCCGGGCTGCAGGCGTACCTGCCCGCGAGGTATTCGGTATCCGCCTGGGGAAAGAGTCTGTGGTCGATATTACCGATTGGCAGCATTGCTGGGCAGAATTTTATCTGCCGGGTTACGACTGGGTGCCGGTTGACCCCGCCGACGTGCGGAAAATGATGCTGACCCAGAATCTCCAGCTCACCGAAGCCAAAACCGAAGCATATCGCACATATTTCTGGGGCGGGTGGGACCAGTATCGCGTCAAACTCGCCGCAGGTCGTGACCTTACGTTGAATCCGGCCCAAACCGGCCGGCCTCTCAACACCTTTGGCTATCCCTATGGCGAAATTGGTGCCGAGGTCCTCGATTTTATGATCCGGCCAAATTCTCCTATACAATAACCTATCGTCAATAAAAGCATTTGTAACATAAAGGCCACCGGGGAAGGTGGCCTTTGACTCGATACCGAACCGAGTCCGACTGCAAATGCCCGAACCTGCTGCGCAACAACTTCTTTTTTGATCGTCGTCAACCTGGATATTTCCTGCAGGTGTGATATGATCACCAATATCGATCTTCAAATCCAACCTCAACCTGGAAAGGAGCAAACAATGAAAAAAACGATGTACTCACTGCTGGCCATCGGTCTTCTCTGTGTTATCGGTTTTGCCGGAGCTGAACGCAGTCAGGCTGCCGCTGAAACGGAATTGCGCCCGACACAAAAGGCAATGCAGGCCCGGGCCGGCTGGCTCAAGACCATGACTGCCAATCTGGATGCGCAGAAATACGGGGATGTTAAAAAAGATGCCAAGGCCCTCGCCTCCCAAACCAGTGCAGCTGGTAAAAAACTTCCTGATCCCCTGGCCAAGGAATTGACCATGAAGGTCTCCACCCTGGCAACAGCAGTCGCCACTGCCGCCGGCAAAAAAGATGGTGAAACGGCCAAGACGAAGCTGGCAGAGATTAAAGCTACCTGCGGTGAGTGCCACGCCAAGATCCGCGACAAAAAGTAGCGAAACTCCCTTCAGTAACACCCTGCAGCCTTTTCCCGATACCGGTTTGGAAAAGGCTGCAGGATTAAATCCGTTGTATTGCTCCCATCGCTCCACCCGCAAATTGACTCAAATCCTTTTCATCCTTATAGTAGCGATATGAGCCCGAAAAGATCCGAGTGACTTAATATGCAATCGTACCGCAGTGCCTTTTCCTGCCGCGGTCCCTTAGCGCATTGCCCCCCACCCGCAGCATCCTCTTCCGGACTCATCCCGTTTTTGACAGATACACAGCCGGACCGGGAACGAAACCCCACCCAGGCGTGCTGATCATAATAACCGCAGGAGGTATCCTATGAGTCATATATTACCCGAGCTTCCCTATGCCTACGATGCGCTGGAACCCTTCATTGATGCCCGAACCATGGAAATTCATCATACCAAGCATCATCAGGCCTATATCACTAATCTCAATGCAGCAATCAAGGATCAGGCCCGACTGGAAGCACTCAGTGTCGAGCAGCTCATCCGCAATCTGAAAGAAATCCCGGACGGTATCCGCACCGCGGTGCGAAACCATGGAGGCGGTCATGCCAACCATAGCTTTTTCTGGCCGATCCTGAAAAAGGGTGTCGCGCCGTCAGGGCCGGTCGTTGACGCAATCAAAATAAGCTTCGGCAGTTTCGATAAATTCAAGGAGGATTTTTCCGGTGCGGCAGGCAAGGTGTTCGGCAGCGGATGGGCCTGGCTGGTTATGGATAACGGCAAGCTGGAGATCATAGCCACCGCCAACCAGGATAACCCGCGCAGTCAGGGCAAACTCCCCATTTTAGGCCTTGATGTCTGGGAGCATGCCTACTATCTGCTCTATCAGAACCGCAGACCGGAGTATATCGCCGCCTTTTTCAATATCATTAATTGGGAAAAGGTGAACGAGCATTTCCTGACAGCCATGAGGTGATATAAACACCCCAGCCGAAAAGCCTCTCCCGTCGGCCAGGAGGGGCTTTTTGCAATCTATAGAGAATTAGAGTACGCTCCTCGTATCCCGCAACACCGGCTGCTTCTTCCCCTCTGCATTCACAGCCACATACGTAAACGCCGCCTGCGTGACCTTGAACATATGCATCTCTTCGGTAATCCGGGATTGCGCTGCTTTCACCCAGACCTCCAGATTGATGGTGATCGATGTCCTGCCGATCCGGAGGATCTTGCCATAGCAACCGACCACATCGCCGACATGGACCGGTTTAATGAAATTGATCGACTCTACGGCCACGGTTACCACCCTCGACCTGGCGATTTCATTAGCCATAATACCACCGGCAATATCCATCTGCGCCATGATCCAGCCCCCGAAGATATCCCCCTGGGGATTGGTGTCAGCTGGCATCGCCAGGGTCCTGAGAATAAGCTCGCCAACGGGTTCCGGAGTTTTCTTTTCCATGATGTTTTACATGATAAAATGTTGAGATCTTAGAAGCGAGATAAGAAGAGACATAAATACCTTGGAAAAATCAGACAGACACCACCATAGAAGATCCACTCTCATCTTTCAATCCTTATTGCCCCGCCCCCCTGTTGATTAAAAAACAAAACGCCTCACCGCTTCCATAAAAGCGAGCAGGGCCGGGTGACACCATTTATCCTTATACCGGATCATCAGAATCCCGGTTTCCAGATCGTCCACCCAGCGCACTTTGGCTACCTCTCCTTTGTCCACCTCCTGCCGGATCGCAATCTCCGGGATGACAGTGACCCCGATTCCGGCTCGTATTGTCTGTTTAATGGCCTCAATGCTGTTCATCTCAATCACAGTGGCCGGAGTCACACGCTCTGCGACCAATTCCTGTTCAAACACCATCCTGTACCCGCAATCGCTCTTCGGCAAAAGAAGAACCTGCCCTTCAAGATCCTTAAAATCAACGACCTTGCGAGCGGCTAACGGATGGTTCGGATGCGTGACAATGACAAGGCGTTCGATACGCAAGAGCTCGGATTCGAGATTTTTGGCACCGATGGAGTCGGCAAACAAAAAGGCGACATCGACCGTGCCGATCCGCAGCTCATGTTCCAGAGAATGCATCGCACAGCTGGTGATATCCAAACGCACCCCGGGAAAGCGCGGTTGATAGTCGCAGAGGATGGGCGGCAGATAATGGGTGGCTATGGTCTGCGGCATCCGGACCGTCAGCAGGCCGGATACGCTGTTTCTACCGGCAACCTCAGCTAATGCCTCGTCCCTGATAGCCAGAAGCTTATCGGCGTAGGTCAGCATCTTTGACCCCGCCACAGTGAGTTGAATTGATTTGCCGATCCTCTTGAACAGCAGTATCCCGATTTCATTTTCCAGGGTTTTAATCTGGGCCGAAACGGTCGATTGCGAGTAGTTGAGCACCTCCGCCGCCCGGTTGAAGTTCATCAGCGTGGCGACTGTCCGGAAGGTCAGAAGACGTTGCAGGTCCATGGCGTTCTCTCCTTGCTAATCGAATTTAACGATAAGCATATGAAAACAATTCGTTGGACGGTCAGGTAATTATTCTGTACATCTTTATATAGCAGAATTTTTTCCGGCAATAAACCTTAATCTAAAGAAAAGATTGCAACCATTCAACTGGACCAAGGAGAAGACCATGGAAACAGCAACATCAGCGGACGGAATGGATCAGATCACGATTACGACCACGTTGCAGGCAGGCCCCAATCGGCAGACCATCGCCAAAGCACGCGGTCATCAAATCTGCATGGATATCCCGAAAGAAAGGGGTGGTGACGATACCGGCCCCACCCCGCCCGAATATCTGGCCCTGGGGTTGGGCGGATGTGTCATGAACATCACCCGGATCATTGCCGGGGAAAAGCAGATCTCCCTGGATGACATCAGGATAACGGTGTCAGGAGACATTGACCCCTCACGGGCCTTTGGCCTGGACACGGAAAACAGGGCGGGATTCACCCAACTGTCAGTCAAAGTTGAGCTGAGTCCGGAACTCTCCGATCAGAAGCGGCAGGAATTCTGCCGGGAACTGACGGAACGATGCCCGCTCTGCGACACTATCGGCAACCGGACCCCCTTGCAGATCAGCCTGTAAACAGAAACAAAAAAATGGGGTCAAGAACGTGCCAGGGACTCCTTGAACCGCACCAGGCCCGCCAGCAGATCGCAGGTGGGCGTGGGCACCGCCGCCGCCCGTCCCTTGTTCGAGACATAGCCGAGCAGGGCCTCCACCTCGGTGGGTTTGTTGTTTTCCAGATCCTGCAGCATGGACGGGCGATGCCCAGAGGTGACCGGCAGAAGCCGGTGATAGAAGAGGTCCTTATATCTGTTGGCATCAGGCCAGGGAGTTTTCCCTCCAATCCCCTGAATGACGGCGAAGGTCTCGTCAATCACCTTGTCCATAATGGACTTCGTCTCGTCATTTTCCGCAAGCGCCCCATAATGCACCCCGAGGATCGCCCCCAAGGGATTCAACGCACAGTTGTACAGGAGTTTTGCATACAGGTCCTGATGAATATCGGCAACGGCCAGGCAGGGAAGCCCGGCCCGGTCAATGGCACCGGCAAGGACCTCGGCCGCCTTAGGAATGGTACCGCCGACGGCACCGCCCAGATGCACCGCATCGGCCGACACAGTGATCCTGATATGCCCCGGAGCCGCGATCTCAAAGCCGGTGATCACCCTGGCGCCGAGACTCCGCTCAAGACCAAAACGTTCAAGGACCTGCTCGACATTACCGCAACCGTTCTGCATGGATACGACAGGACAGCCGCAACCGGGCAAAGAGGCAATGGCGGCAATGGCCCTGCCGGTATCATAGGCCTTGGTGGTGATCAACACAAAATCATAGCGGCCACCGGCACAGGAGACATCCTCCAGCAACCCGAGCATGGCAGGAGGTGCGGCATAGTCCCCGAAGATACCCGAGACCTGCAACCCCTCTTTTTTTATAACATCGATAAACCGCGGCCTGAGAACAAGATCCACGTGGTGCCCGGCCACGGCCAGCATGCACCCGAGGGCCTGTCCCAGGGCTCCGGCCCCGAAAACCAAAAATCGCATCGTGCCCTCTCCTCTTAGAGTCGTAAGTCGACAACCGACAGGTGTCTGTTTTGATCAGCAGATAGATCGATTTGAAAAGAATCGCCGGGCAACACTTCCCGCCCGAATGAATCATGGGTTATTTCAATTGTGGGCCGATCGATCAAAGGGCCGACCGAAGCGACGGTTCCGTGGCTGCCATCGGAGAGGACAACGGAGTTTCCGGGCGGATAAATACCGACAACGTGAATAAAGGAAGCCAGAAGCGATAACTCGAAGGCTGTTCTATCCTCAAGCATAATACCAAAAGCGGCCTGGGGAGATAATTGCGCTTTATACGGCCGGCCGGCAGTCAGGGCCTCGAAGACATCGCAGATCTGGAGCAGGGCGATAATCGGATGCCGAACCATCCATGGGGCCTGTTCAGGATAACCGCCACCGTCTTGTCTGATATGGTGTCCCCAGGCTGCGGCGATATCGAGCGGGGTTGTGTACTTCTGGGCCAGCAAGATTTCGGCGCCGATCCGAGGGTGGGTCTTCACCACATCCATCTCTTCATCGGTGAGGCGCCCCTTTTTAAACAGTATCTCGTGAGGCAATTTCCCTTTCCCCAGATCGTGCAGCAGACCTGCCGTTCCCAGGGCGAGCAACAACTCCTTATTCCAGCCGAATGCCCAGGCCGCAAATACCGCCAGAGTCGCCACCCGCACCGAGTGGCCGACTGTGTAGCTGTCATAATCCGGGTAATGGACATACTGCATCACATCCGAAAACCGGGTTTTAGTAAAATGCAGCAGATACTCGCTGACGTTTTTGGTTTTTTCAATGTCGATATCATTTCCGCTGGCCACATTGTCATGCGCCCTCGACACTGCATCAAACAAGGCCTGATAGACTAAAGTCGGCGACTGCAGGACCTCTCCGGTATCCTGCCCCTGCCAGGCTTCGTTCTTATCATCGATGTCTGAATGCCCCATATAATACCGGGCTATCTCGATATTGCTAATACCACGGGATTGCAGCAATTCTCTTGCCTGATCCAGGTCGACGACCGGCTGATTCAATTCAGATGTCAGGTTCAGCAGTTCACTGAACTCGGCCGCCGTCATCAGACGGGAAAAGGAAAAGCCTCCGCAATGAAGACGGCCGGCAAATTCGATAAGCTGACGTCCGACAATCGAGGGCCCGACCAGGATCTTTCCCTCGAAGACCAGCTCTCCCTTGACAATCCCGATAAACAGTTTGTTTCGCCCGGTCTCCTTGCAGAAGTCTTCCAGCGATGCCATAAAATCATGGGAAAACTCCATTACTTTCGGATGGTTTGAAAAGTAGAGTTTTCGGGTTGAAATGCTCCTGCACAGCAGCAGCAGAATGGTATTGAGTTTTTCTAACATCAGCTGGATACCTTTGTGGTTCTTGGTCTGCGACGCATGTTTGTCATGGCCTCTTCAGCTGACCTGCGACAGGCCGCAGGCCATTCCGGAATGACAAACAGACGTTTTTTCGTAATAATCTGGTTCAGGAGCTCCCGACCCCCGGTCCCCTGGAACTCGGCCATCGCCCCGATCGTTTCCGGAACCCAGGGTTGATCCCGTTGTTCCTGGGGCAGTACAGTCAATCTCTCAACGATGATATTGCCGGCCATAATCTTGATTCCATCGCTAGGCTCTCTTTTTGCAGGATGACGCAAGTAGCTGTCAAGAAAGGATTTATGTTCGACAATCGATGGATCGAGGAGAGGGGAGACGGCCTTTATCAGTTTATCGGCCGGGGAATTTTTCAGGCCGGCCACCACATATCCTCCCATCAGAGGCCCAATGGATGTCCGTAACAGAAATGCACAGAGCTGATAAATGGACGGGCTCATCTCCGCAAAGACATCCGTGGCTATTTGCCCCCGCTGGTGCGCCTCAAGGCTCTGCAGAACCGGCAGGGCCTGCACCATATTCTTCCAGGGCAGAGCCGATAGACGGACGCAGAGTTGCCGATATGTATCGATATTGCCGCTGGAGCCGCAGAGAAGGATTTCACTGACCGCGAAGGGCCAAAGGATATTCTCTTCCGTTCCCTCGCAAATTTTCAAGGTTCTCAAAAAAAAGGCCAGGGAATGGCCTTGTCCCAGGCGTCGCAGAGGTTCAGTGATCAGGCGGATAGCCACGGCCAGATTTGTCCGGTTGCCGGTCCTGACGATTGCAAGCAGCCCGTGGGTGAGAACTTCCCAGGTCTTCTCGTTTGGAGCTGCAGCAAAGATATCGTTAAAAAATTGCGACATCCGGGTCTGATTCTGCAGAGATTGCTTATATTGAGCGACTTGTATCAAAACAGAAAGAGTCTCGTTTTCCGTCGGAACTTCCTGAATTCTCGACAGGACCGCAGGACTGAAACGATTCTTGTCGGTAAATTTCTGCAATTCGGCGGCCGTTGCCTTCGGGGGCCCCTGACTCCGTCTACCGGAAAGGGACTCCTCTACGTCCTCCATGACCGTCGGTTTTCTGATGATCGACACCAGCAGGTTGATCGCCTCCCTGGATTTTCTGTCTTGCGTCTCTTTCTCCAGGTTACTGAGGATTGAGGCCAGCATATCGAGATTTCCATGTGAAGAGCTCCTCGTACTCAGAGGTTTCCCCTGGACCGCCTGGGCCAGCAGGAGGGCTACATCGTCCCAATCTGCAGAGGGCAGGTCGCCGGATTTTACGGATATCTTTCCCATCTTTTCGGGCAATGAGGTAAGCAGCATCCGGCACTGATCAATCTGTTCCTCTGTCAATCCATGGCCGACAAGTGCCTCATAGAACGCATTTAAATTCCGGGCTGCCGCATCCAACCGCCCATCCTTCGATTCATTTTCGCGGGCCAGAAACTGCTTGTGGGTTATACTGACCGAAGAAGGGAGATCGGTTATCTCAATTGAGGCAAACTGTTTGCTGTTGACCCCAAGCGACCTGCTGGCAATCATCCGTCTGATGAATGCCAGCAGGTCCTCTCTGGAAATATCCCGGTTGATCTCTATTGAAGTGATGTTCAAGGCAGCCAGCAACCGTCTGAATTCGGCAACAAAAGACCGCGCCCCGTCAAGCCTGACTTTTTCAAGCAGGAGATCGTGTCCGTCGTCTTCGATTCGGACGAAATGCCTTTCCTGGGCAATAGAGACCAGCAAGGCCAGAAAACGATCCGTAGCCTGATCAAGGATGGCGTGTCCTGACGGGTAATACACACCTATCCTGAACAGACGCTGCAGCGCATTCATGAAGTCGCTGAGAACCAGCGGATTGCTTGCCGGCTCCAACGATTGCTCAGAAGCATCCGGATCGTTACTTAATTGTTCCATAAGAAGTAACTATTCATCGATGTGCAAAAAACTTTCAAAAACCCCTCTATAAAAACCTTTTATTAATTCTAACACGCAGGCACCTCCTTTTCAAATGTATTCCCCCGGTAAGAAGAGAATACCGGACGCCCGAGGGTCAGAAAAGATTTGTATACGGTGAACATACCGGCTGCTGAAAAAGATTGAAAACTGGAAATGAACCTGATAGGCTGCCATCTGTTGTTTTTTTGTACGTCTGTTTATTTCCTTTCATGAATCGTGATAATATGTTGTTTTAAAACATTTTAATAAAATTAACAATCGAAAAAAACTATGGGAAGTATAATTGTTGACGCAAAAGGTGAGCTGTGTCCGAAGCCGTTGATCATGGCCAAAAAACAGTTGAAAGAGACCGCCATCAATGGAACGTTCGTTATCCTGATCGACAATGAGACCTCAAAAGAGAATGTCGAACGGTTCCTGGGCGATAACCGGATACTGTTTCAGACCTCCCGGGAAGCAGGGGTATATTCCATCTCGGTCACGAAAACGGAGGCGGAACTGAGCCACCCGGCGGCAGAGGACTATTGCCGTCCTGCAGCCGGACCCGCAGCCCGCCATGCCTACTGCTTCACAAGCGATCAGATGGGGACCGGGCCTGCCGATCTCGGGCAGATTCTCATTCAAGGCTGCATCAATACGATCAAGGAAGTGGAGCCGCTCCCCACCGCCCTCCTCTTTTATAACAGCGGCGTCAAACTGACGGTTGACGGATCACCGGTCCTCCAGACCCTGCAGGATCTGGAAAAATCAGGCGTCAAGATTCTTGTCTGCGGGACCTGCGCCAACTATTTCCAGATCAAAGATCAGGTCGGGGCAGGCATCATCTCGAACATGTATGCCATCCTGGAAACCCTGTCCCAGGCAGTTCACGTCATCTATCCGTAATGGGACCGGATTTTTCAAAGGAAGGCCGGAACGGCTATTTTGACTGCGGGGCCACCTCCTTTCCAAAACCCCCGGAGGTGGCCCGTGAGATGGCCCGCTATCTGAACGAGGTCGGCGGCCCGTATGGCCGGAGTTTTTACCAAAGAGCCCTGGAGGTCTCCGGTGTCGTCGAGGAGACCCGTTCCCTGCTTGCCGATCTGCTGGGGGCGAAAAGCCCGGAGAGGGTCGTCTTTACCCACAACGCCACCCACGCCGTCAATATTGTCCTGAAGGGGCTTTCTCTGCAGGGCAAGGAGGTCTGGATAAGCCCGCTTGAGCATAATGCCGTCGCCAGACCCTTGAGAAGGCTGAAGCAGGACGGACAGATTAAAGTCCGCTTTCTGCCGGCGGCCGCCGACGGCCGGGTCGAACCGGAACGGCTGGTTTTTTCTCAACATACCGGCCTGATTGTCGTCAATCACCAGAGCAATGTGAACGGGGTGATCCAGCCGATCCGGGAGATCAAGGAAAGGGCGGGCCGGATCCCCGTCCTGGTCGACGCGGCCCAGTCGCTGGGCCACCAGCCCATCGATGCGGGCGCTTGGGGTATCGACTTCGTTGCCTTCACCGGTCATAAGGGACTGCTGGGGCCGACCGGAACCGGCGGCCTGTATCTTGGCGGCCGACACCTGCAGCCGCTGATCGAAGGAGGGACCGGCAGCCGCTCGGAGAGCAGCGCGATGCCCGGTTTCCTGCCCGATAAATTTGAGGCCGGCACACCGAATATCACGGGCATCTTCGGTCTCAAGGCGGCACTCATGCACAGGCCGGTCCCGGTCCATACCAGAGAGGATTTTCTCCACATCATCCAGGCGGTACGGCAGTTGCCGGGGCTGAATGTCCAGGCAGCCGACAGGGAGGACCACCAGGGGGAGCTCTTTTCGATCACCTCCGGGACCATGGACTGTTCGACCCTCGGGATGCGCCTCTATGACGAATACGGGATCGAAACCAGACTGGGACTGCATTGTGCACCATTGGCCCACCATCACCTCGGCACCTTCCCGACGGGTACCGTCCGCATCTCGCCCTCCGTCTATCACTGCCCCGAGGATTTTGCTCTGCTCCTTGCCGCACTGACCGCAATCTCCGGGAAAGGCTAGCCATGCTGCTGCTCTTTCAATCCACCCATGATGTGATCCTGGCCGAAAAGGCGATCCGGCAACAGGGGATTCTCCGCCGGGTGATCCCGGTCCCCCGCTCCGTCTCCTCCCAATGCGGGATGGCGCTGGAAATCGATCCGGCCGATAGAGAAAAGGTCGTCGAACTTCTCGAATCCAGCGTCTTTCCAAGCGGATCTGTAAACGGGAATGTCCTGAACAAACGCTATCAAATATACACACTTATGGATGAAGAATGAAAACCGATTTTGATCTGCTCCAGACCGTGGAACAGGGAGGCTGCTCGGCCAAGCTGCCAGCCCAGCTGCTGGAGACCATCATCAAAAACATCCCGGTCCTGAAAAAAGACCAGCTTCTGGTCGGCACCGACACCCATGACGACGCCGCTGTCTGGAAAGTTGATGCAGAGACGGCCATCATCAGCACCACTGATTTTTTTCCGCCGCTCTGCTCGGACCCCTATGAGTTCGGCCAGATCGCCGCCGCCAATGCCTTGAGCGACGTCTTTGCGATGGGTGGAACAGCGATAATGGCCTTGAACCTGGTGATGTTCCCTTCGAGCAGGATCGATATTGCCGTTCTGGAAGAGATCCTCCGGGGAGGTGCGGACAAGGTGGCGGAGGCCGGAGCAGTCCTGGCAGGAGGGCACACCATTGACGATTATCCCCCAAAGTACGGCCTGGCAGTGACCGGCATCGTCCACCCGGACAGGATTATGACCAACTGCGCGGCTCAGCCGGGCGAGATTCTCGTCCTGGCAAAGCCCATCGGCACCGGAGCAATCGTAGCCGGACAACGCCTCGGCGCGGTCGCCCGGGACGACTATCAGGCCGCCCTGGACGGGATGAAACTGCTGAACAGAAACGGGGCCGAGGTCATGCGGGCCCACGGGATCAGATGCGCGACCGATATCACCGGTTTCGGCCTTCTCGGGCATGTCTACGAGATGGCGGCCGGGAGCGGCGTGACCATCCGGATTCAAAGCAAGGCTGTGCCGCTCCTCGCAGGCGCCTATGCCCTGGTCGATATGGGCTGCATTCCCGGCGCCTCATTCAGAAACCTGCGCTATGTCGACCCGTTCGTTCAATTTGCAGACGGCGTCGATTATAATCTGAAAATGCTGCTGGTGGATGCGCAGACCTCGGGCGGACTTTTACTCTCCTGTCCGAAGGACCTGGCACCTGAAATCGCCCGGGAACTGCAGGACTGCGGTTATCCATCGGCAGCTCTAATCGGCACGGTCGAGAAAAAGGTCCAATCGGCGGTCATCGTGGAATGATTCCTCGGCATTCCCGCTCCTCAGACCCATCACTTGTTGCCGTTTTCCGCCATCTCGTCGAAACGGCAGGAAAGGTTCAGCGATTCGCCGTCAAAGGAAGTCTTAACTTTATAGGGCAGGGTCTTAAACAAACTGATCATGCCCTTATTTTGGGGAGAGGTATAGGCCAGTAGGCCCGAGATGCCGTTATCACGGGCGGCCCTGGCCAGTTTGCGCATCAACAGTTTGCCGATACCTTTGCCCTGGTAATCTTTGGAGATGGAGAAAGCGACCTCGGCCAGGTTGCAGTCAACCAGCAACAGGTACTCGCCGACGCCTACGACCCGGCCAAAACCGAATTCTCCCACCACAGCTACCAGGGTCAGATCCTTGATGTAATCCACCTGAGAAGCGGGTTCCACGTCGCTGCGGCCGAAGCTGGCCTTGTCATGGAAGAAACGGCTCTGAATATCGCTCCGTTCCAGACTGTAGTAATGCTCCTGAATCCTGCGCTCATCCACCGGTTTGGACGGGCGGATGGTGATCTCTTCCCCATCCCGGACAACCGTTTCCTCCATATCGACCGGATAAATTCCGCGGATGGCCTCGCCAAGTTTTCGTTCCCTGCCGATGAGCCGGGCATCTTTTGCCTCCTCGAACAATTGCTCGCGGTGGTCCGGGTGGGCTATTTCAATCAGGGCCAGAACCCGTTCCTGCAGGCTTTTTCCCAACAGATTCACCACCCCGTATTCGGTAGCAACATAATGGACATCGGCCCGGGGTACGACCACGGCGGTATCCTTCAGGGAGGTTACGATATTACTTCGTTTGCCGTCCTGAGTGGAAGAATAGAGCATCAGAATCGATTTGCCGCCCTTGGAGCGCTTGGCACCGCGGACAAAATCGGGAATGCCCGAGACACCGGCAAAAAAGGTGTGTTCCGAGGCCTCGGCCGAAACCTGGCCGGTCAGATCGATGGTCTGGGCGACGTTCAGACTGACCATCCGGTTATGCTGCGAGATGATGAACGGATCATTGACATAATCCGACGGCCGGAATTCCACACCGGGATTGTCGTTCAGAAACTCATAAAGATTAGGCGTGCCGATCGCGCACGAGGCCACCAGTTTGCCGTCATTGAGCCCTTTTCTCCTGTTGGTGATGGCCCCGGAAGCAAAGAGATGCATCACGTCATCGGTAATATACTGGGAGTGGAAACCGAGGTCGTTTTTGTCGGTCAGGGCCTTGACGGTTGCCTTGGAGGCGGCGTCCAGACCGATCTGCAGGGTCGAGCCGTCCTCGACGAACCGGGCGATATGCCTGCCGATCCAATCCGAAACCGGGACCAGATTGCGCAGGCTGGTCGACAGCAGTGGTTCGCTGTGCTCCACAATGATATGGACATTGTTGACATGGATAAAGCTCTGCCCCATGGTCCTGGGCATCATCGGGTTGACCTGGGCAATCACCAGATCGGCACTCTGGGCGGCCGCCAGCGTAACATCGACTGAAATACCCAGGCTCATCCAGCCGAAATCATCCGGCGGCGACACCTGGACAAGGGCCACATGCAACGGCAGCTTGCGGGTCAGGAACAGGCCGGGGATCTCCGACATATTCACCGGGGTGATGAACCGCATATGCCGGGCAATCTGCTCGGTCCCTGCCGATCCCAGATATAACGTACGGATCGAGAGGCTGTGGTCTTTCGTCTTGTCGGCAATCGCCGAAAGCGAGGTCGTCTCGCGACTCATCATCCGGACAATCTCAAGGCCGCTGACCCTGGCCGCAGCCTCGGAAAGGGCCTTGACCAGTTCCTGTGGCTCGCCGCAGGCCGAACCGATGTAGACCCGCTTGCCGGGCCGGATCATGGCGATGGCCTCCCGGGCTGTCCGCAGTTTTTCCCTGTAACCATCCGCCCAATAAAGTGAACGCGTCATATCCTGCCTCCTTTTTTTAACCACAACCGCCAGGCAGAGCTGCTTCGACCGTCCATCCGGTTGTGGATGCAGCTCATGTTTGTCGTGTAACCGGGTATAGAAGAAGGGTAAGGCATTGCCCAGTGGCAAGTAAAGAGAAAAAATTACATCAAAAGTGAATCCCGATCTTTTTCTCTGAAGACATAGTTTTTACCAATTTGACTTATCGAAAAAGCCTTGCTACATGGTATCGATGATCCAGTATGACAACTCTATTCCAACGTCCTGTTTATGAAGATATCAGCGATTAGCAAAGAACCCGAACACGACCTGTTCCCTGGCCCGGCCCCTGCCGCAGTTCAGGAAATGGCCAATCGATGCACCCGATGCGGGCTCTGCCGAAAAGACTGCGATTTCCTGCAGAGATACGGCCTTCCCGGAGATATCGCCGCAGGCCACGAAGGCGACGACCGGCAGGCAGGTCGGGCTGCCTCCTTCGCCTGCAGTCTCTGCGGTCTTTGCACGGCTGTCTGCCCTGAGGGCCTTGATCCCGCCTGTATGTTTCTCGACCTCAGAAGAGAGGCCTTCAAAACCGGCAACGGAGACCTCTTAGAACATTCCCGGGTGCTGAACTACGAAAAAAGAGGGACGTCAAAACGCTATACCTGGTACGCACTGCCTGAAGGCTGTGATACCGTCTTTTTCCCCGGCTGCACCCTGACCGGCACCAGACCGGCAGCAACACTCAGGCTCTATGAGTATTTACAGGCAGGAGATGCGGCCATGGGCATTGTCCTCGACTGCTGCACCAAGCCTTCCCATGATCTCGGCAGGCAGGAGTATTTCGAGGCCATGTTTTCAGAACTCTGCCGGTATCTGATCTCGGCAGGCGTGAAGAGAGTGCTGGTCGCCTGCCCCAATTGCCACAAGGTCTTTTCCCGGTATGGCGAGGGTATTCAGGTTCTCACGGTTTATGAACATCTGGCTGCAGCTGGATGTATTCCGGAAAAGACAGCTAATGCCACAGTGACCATTCACGACCCCTGCGTTATCCGGGCAGAAACTGGAATACATACTGCCGTCCGGTCGCTGATCCTCTCTTGCGGTCTGACAATCCGCGAGATGGAGCATACAAAAGAACAGACCCTCTGCTGCGGGGAGGGAGGTGCCGTCGGCTACGTTGACAAGAGCCTTTCCCGGCAATGGGGCAGGCGCCGGAGAAAAGAGGCGGAGGGCAACCGCATCCTCACCTACTGCGCCGGTTGCGCCGACATGTTGGGCAGGGTCGCCCCCACCGACCATCTTGTCGATATCCTCTTCGACCCGGACCGGACACTTGCCGACAGGGCACGGGTATCCAAAGCCCCGTTCACCAATCTGAACAGGCTTCGGCTGAAAAAACGCCTGCAGCGACAAGCCGGTCGAGCACAGACCAGAGAACGTACCTTTTCCGTATCCCCTGCTGGAAACGGGAAAAAATCGTGGGTACAGCTTCTCCTTTTCCTAACCGTTCTGGCAGCAGTCATAGGAATACGGCTGACCGGTATTACCGGAAATCCGGACCCGGAAAAGCTCCGGGCGCTGATTCAAAGCTGGGGGCTTCTCGGTCCGCTCTTCTTTATGCTGATCTATACCCTGGCGCCCTGTCTCTTTCTGCCCGGCCTGCCGCTGACTTTAGCCGGCGGGATCCTCTTCGGTCCTGTCTGGGGGGTGGTCTATACCATCATCGGGGCAACGGCAGGCGCCTGCCTGGCCTTTCTCGTCTCCCGTTATTTGGCAGGTTCCTGGATCAGCGCCAAGCTCACCGGCCCCCGCTGGCGCAGTCTGCATCAAAACGTTGAGACCCACGGCTGGAAGATTGTCGCCTTCACCCGTTTAATCCCGCTCTTTCCGTTCAATCTGCTCAACTATGCCTTCGGCCTGACCCGGATCAAATTCCTGCATTACGCGGTGACGACCGCCCTCTGCATGCTGCCCGCCTGTATCGCCTTTATCGTCTTTTCAAGCTCACTGCTCGATCTTTTCAAGGGCAGGATTTCGCGTGAATTCACCATCGGCCTGATGCTTATTCTCCTTGTCTCCCTGGCCCCGTTGTTCTACAGGAAATACCAGCAGAAAAAGGCCGGCCGAGAACAGGCAGGGAGATAATAACCTTTCAACATTTTAATTTTTTAGGAGAACCACGATGAACAAGTTCCTGTACATGATCGCCATCCTGCTCTTACTGCCGGTACAATCCGTCTTTTCCGAAATCTCCCCCACCCCGGATCATCCGATCACCATTGACAAGGATGCAAAATCGGTATCGTTTCTAGCCGAGGTTAACGGTAAATATTTCTATCAGCCGACTCGTCATTTTGCCGTCCATCCTGATGGCAGCAACGGAGACAAGTCCGTGCTGCGTGGACTGGTCCCGGTGGATGATTTTTATAATGCGCTGATCGCAATCGGCGCCGTCGCCGGTGAAAACATGACCCTGAAGAATAAAGAGGTCACTTATGTTGAAGGCTCTGCATTTACGGTAACCGTGACCTGGGACGGGGCCGGCAAATCCTACGGTATCGATGAGGTGGTGGTAGAGTCGAACAAGAAGCCCATCACCATGAAATTCGGCGGCAATCAGGCCACCGCGAAGGATAAAAAAACCGGTTGTCTGCTCTGCCTTGACAGTTGCCCGGTCGGAATCGTCAGCAATGCCCAGTATACCTATGGGGCGATAGAGACGAGAAACGAGGTGACGATGAAGGGGAACAAGGATATCCTGCCGGCGGATAAAACGAAGGTTATAGTCACCCTGAAACTCATTTAAGACAGCAAACCATGAAGATCCTGCGCCTGACCTTCATCGGCCTTCTGGCCGGTTTTATCCTGTCGATACTTGCAGGCAGATCCATCTGGCTTGAGATGCGGGTCAACACCGGGCTTCTGCTGCCCCTGGCTGCGGTCATCACGATTATTGCCGGCACCTTCTCTACAAGGCAGGTGCCGACCTTGGCCGCCATCGGCATGGAGATATTCCTCGTTTGCCTGCTGCTTTTTGTTTACGGATGGGATCCTGATGCCCTGCTTATCATCCCGGCATCGACCTTCAAGGAAGGATTTTTCCTCTCTGCCTTCGATGTCCGGACCCTGAACAGCATCCTTGCCGCCGTTTTTCTTGCAGGCAATGCTGTCCTTTTTAATCCCCCAGAATCTTCGCGGCATTGGTACCGCAGACGGCCGCCTTCTGGCTTTCGGACAGACCGTCCTGATCCATCTCCTTGAAATAGCGCTGGGGTTTCAAGAGCGGGAAATCGGTGCCGAAAAGGATCTTGTCCTCACCGGCAAGGGCCATGGCCTGGGCATAGATCTGCGGCTGATACAGAAAGGGGGATGCGGCCGTGTCGAACCAGACATTGGCCAGGGTCTCCCGCACCTCCTTTTTCAGAAGGGCATAGAAGAAAATACCACCGCCCCAATGGGCCAGAATGATCCGATTGTGCGCAAACCGCTGCACCAGGGTATAAATCTGCATGAGGGTATTCGGGCTCTTGCCGGGATACTGATGCCCGACCGGCTCGTTGGTATGAAGCATGACCGGACAATCGAAGCGGCGGGCCAGGGCCATGATCGGATCAAGGCTCGCAAGACAGCGGGAATCGATCCCCGAGGTATAGAAGGCCAGCTCGCCCACACCTGCGAGTCCCGCCTGCAGGCAGCGCTCCACCTCGGCTGCCGCCTCCGGATGCAGCGGGTCCACGCAGCAGAAGCCGATGAGGCGACTGGGATGGCGGCTGACCGCCTCAAGGATATAGTCGTTGTTCAATCTGCAGGTCTCGATACTCTGCCAGGGAAAACCAAAGATGACGCTTTTATCCACACCCTGCTCATCCATCATCGCCACGGTGTCGCTTCCTCCCACCAGCAGGGACTTCGGTGACTCGTAAAGCAGCCGGAAGGCAGGCTCCCCTGTGAAAAAACGTTCGCGCCTGTTCCGGATCGATGGAGGAAAGGCATGGGTGTGGATATCGATGATCATGATGGCTTGTCCATTAATTTTTTTTGCATGGAGGATCTTGCAAAAGTCATGGTTTTTCTGTCTTCTGTCTTCTGTCTTCTGTCTTCTGTCTTCTGTCTTCTGTAATCTAGCCCGTTCGTCTTCCGCTTTCCAGCCTTATCTTCCTTTGTCGACGTAATTTCCTTGCCAATAAGGCCTGACTCATGCTAAGTTCTTGCGTTTTTATCACGGCTCCGTCATGATCCATCCGCACCGACAGCCCAAACCGCAATCAGCATCTCAACCTTTCAAACCCATATGATACAAGCATCGAACATCTCCCTTGCCTATGGCAAGAGGATCATCTTCAAAGACGTCAATATTAAATTCACTGCCGGCAACTGCTACGGCGTTATCGGTGCCAACGGCGCCGGGAAAACCACCTTCCTGAAGATCCTGGCCGGCCGGTTCGACCCGGACAAAGGGGAGGTTTTCGTTGGTTCCGGCGAGCGGATTGCGGTGCTCAGCCAGGATCAGTTCGCCTTTGAAGAGGAGACCGCCTCCGACACCGTGCTGATCGGTCATAAGCGTCTCTATGAGGTGATGCGGGAACGGGACGCGATCTATGCCAAGCCTGAGTTCACCGAGGCGGACGGCATCAGAAGCGGCGAACTGGAGGCCGAATTTGCCGAACTGAACGGCTATGACATCGAGTCCGAGGCGGCCATCCTGCTCTCCGGTCTCGGCATCCCGGAAGAGATCCGGGGCAAAAAGATGAAGGAGCTGAGCGGCGGCGAGAAGGTCCGGGTCCTTTTGGCCCAGGCCCTCTTCGGCAATCCCGACATCCTGCTCTTAGACGAGCCGACCAACAACCTGGACACCCGTTCGATCACCTGGCTGGAAGGCTTTCTTGAGCGCTTTCAGAATACCGTCATCATCGTCTCCCATGACCGCCATTTCCTGAACCAGGTCTGCACCCATATGGCCGACATCGATTTCGGCCGGATCCAGGTCTATACCGGCAATTACGACTTCTGGTACCAGGCAAGCCAGCTCAACTTGAAACAGAAACAGGACCAGAACCGGAAAGATACGACCAAGGCCAAAGAGTTGAAGGAGTTCATCCAGCGTTTTTCGTCGAATGCCTCCAAGGCCAGACAGGCCACCTCCAGGAAGAAACTCCTGGAAAAACTGAATATTGAAGACCTTCCCGCCTCATCGAGGAAATACCCGTTTATCGTTTTCAAACCGGGACGCCCGAGCGGCGACGTCATCCTCGAAATCGACGGGCTCTGCAAATCCGCGGGTGGGGTAGACCTGCTGCACGACTTCAGCCTCACCGCCCACAAGGGCGACAAGATCGCCTTCGTCGGCAGCAACGGTGTCCCGAAGACCACCTTGTTCAGGATCCTGATCGGAGAACTGCTGCCGGATGCGGGCAAGTTCCGCTGGGGCGTGACCATGAGTACCTCATACTTTCCAAAAGAAAACGAGAGCTTCTTCCAGCAGGACATCAACCTGGTGGAGTGGCTCGGCCAATATGCCCCGCCCACCGAGGGGGAAAGCTTTGCCCGCGGGTTCCTGGGCAAGATGCTGTTCTCCGGCGACGAGGCCTTGAAGAAAACCAGCGTACTGTCGGGTGGCGAGCGGGTCCGCTGCATGCTGTCCCGGATGATGCTCTCGGATGCCAACTCGCTGATCCTGGACGAGCCGACCAACCACCTGGATCTCGAATCGATTGAGGCTCTGAACAACGGCATGAGTGCCTTCCCGGAGCTCATCCTCTTCTCCTCCCATGACCACACCCTGGTGGCGACAGTGGCCAACCGGATCATCGAGATCCTGCCGGGCGGAATTATCGATCGATCGATGCCCTATGACGACTATCTGGAAAACCAGGACGTGCAGCAGATGCGGGAAGAATTCAGCCGGAGGAAATAATTTTCGGCTCTTGCCTTTAGAATTGCACCAGGGACTTGATTATTCGCGTTTTTTATTGTTAGTTAGTGTGTCTTCGGTTTCGGACGGCGCCCAGATACTCCTGCGTCGGGTTTTCGGATCAACACACTCACCAACAGGTACCAGGCAGACGATCCTGCCTGCGGGAGAACGACATGTATAAGAAAGAGATCAAAGTTATCGACTGCACGGTTCGCGACGGCGGCCTGATGAACAAATGGCAGTTCACCGAAAAATTTGTCCGGAGTGTCTACAATGCGCTGGCTGATGCCGGTGTCGATTATATGGAGATCGGCTATCTCAGCTCGAAAGAGGCCTTTGACCGGAAGGTCTTCGGGCCGTGGAAATTCTGTTTCGAGAAAGACCTGCAGAAGATCATCGGCGACCAGGAAAAGCGGATCAAACTCTCAGCCATGGCCGATATCGGCAGGATCGAGTACGACGACATCCCGCCGCGCTCGGAGAGTTCGCTCGACATGGTCAGGGTGGCCTGCTATGTCCATCAGATCGATTCGGCCATCGCCCTTGCTCATCACTGCAAGGAAAAGGGCTACGAGACGACCATCAACCTGATGGCGGTGTCCACCGTTGGTCTGAGGGAGCTGAACGAGTGTCTGGAAGACCTGAACAAGAGCGAGGTGCCGATCATCTATCTGGTCGACTCCTTCGGGGCCTTCTACTCGGAAGACATCGACACCCTGGCCCAGAAGTACATCGAGCGGCTGCCCGGCAAGACCATCGGCGCCCACTTCCATAACAACCAGCAGTTGGCCTTTGCCAATACCATCTCCGCGATCATCAACGGCGTCAACTTCCTGGACGGGACCCTGTACGGCATCGGCCGGGGCGCCGGCAACTGCCCGCTGGAACTCCTTCTCTCCTTCCTGAAAAACCCGAAATTCAGGGTCAGGCCGCTCATCAAGTGCATCGAGGAAGAGATCTTCCCCTGGCGGGAAAAAATCGACTGGGGATACTCCGTGCCCTATATGGTGACCGGGACCATGAACCAGCATCCCCGCACCGCGATGGCCGTGATGGAATCCGATAAAAAGGATCAGATAACGGACTATTACGATTCAATCTGCGGCACGGTCGGCACGTTTTAGACGGGATACTGCCGGCGACCTGACAGGAAGATTACAGATAGATTGCCGGCTGTCTCTTTTTAACTTTCGACCAGCTTTTCCCTGCCCTCTTTATTGGAACATGTCTACTCTGACGCAGTATATCAATATCAATCAATAATAGACAAAATGGATTATTCTGTCTATTATTGGTCAGTCCTTTGTATGGTAGAGTTAGAATTGACGCTTTTAAAGGTGCCGTTTTTAATTTCACCACCTCAGTTTCCAAAGACTTCCTGGAAAGGTTCTCATATAAGTTGGATAACCAAGCATGGATATCAAAAGCCTGGAAGGGAAAAGCGCCTTTGATCTTTTTCCAGATATCATTCGCGACATTCCAAAAAAGAAAAAAGCCAGCCCTCTGATACCGCCACCACCTGACCTCAGTTGGCTTACAGAAGGTATGGCGGAAAGGAATCCGGCCCAACCGGGTAATTCCCTTGCCGCATTAGTAGCAATCGCTGAAGATCATAAGCGAGCAGTTGTGAAAAAGGTCCTTGAGAAGATGGGATACGCTATCGACACTGCACTGTCAGCTGAATATGCCATACAAAAACTTCAAGTGGTTCAATACAAGTTGATCATATGCGGGACAGACGCTGCTTTTAAAGATATTCACCAGCACATCTGTGGTCTCCCCTCTCCCAAAAGGAGAGTGACGTATTACGCAATTGTCGGTCCTAATCTTCATACTCTCTACAATCTTGAAGCCTTAGCCCTCAGTGCAAACCTGGTTATAAATGACAGGGACCTTCAATATCTCGAGAAAATTTTAGGCAAAGGCTTTCGTGATTATGAAAATCTCTTCCGTCCTCTACTTGACATCCTCAACGTCAAGACCTCTTCTTTTTGATAATCACAGCTCTTTGGTATGCCCCCGTTTAGATAGAGTGAACAAAGATTTTTTAAGCATTTTACGGGATGTGATCCCAATTATTTTCGGGTCGCCATAAGTGGCAATAACATCGTCGGTCTTTGACAGGTCGATTTTGAAAGGTATAATTGGTTCCTTGTTGTTGCCATCGTATAAAATTTTGACTATCGGCCGCATCATATCCTCTGTCGAATCCACTACCACTCCTTTTCTGCCATCAGCTAATACTACGGATGTGCCGACAGGATATACTCCTACACATCGAATAAAATCATGGGTTAATTCTTTATTGAAAAATGTTTCGCCTCCTTCATATATCTTTCGAAGGCCCATTACAGTTTCCATACCAGGTTTATAGCATCTCTCTGAGGTGATCGCGTCAAACACATCACAGATACATGTCAACTGAGCCCCATAACTGATTTGACCGTTTTTTAGCCCATCGGGATAGCCCGTTCCATCGTATTTTTCATGGTGATGCAGTGCAATATCGTAACATTCTAACGGTAACCCTTTAACTTTAGAAAGCAGATCCACCGAATGTTCAGCATGTCGCTGTATCTCACGATACTCCTCCTCTGTAAGTTTGCGTGGTTTGTTCAAGATGTCCTGTGGAACAATAGTCTTACCAATATCATGAAATAATGCGCCAACCGCCAGATCCAGAGCCTGATGATCAGACACCTGACAGTAAAAACACATATTCAGTACCAGAGAACTGACGCTGATTGAGTGATAGAGGGTATATTCATCTTTCTTTCTCATTCGTGTGAGGAGCAATAGGGCGTCCCTGTTACGATTTATTGACACTTTCATTCTATCGGCAAGATCATAGATCGGACCGGCATCAGACAGCTTCCCTTCCATGGCCTGCTGATTGGCCTGCTGCATAATTTTTATGGCATCTTGAGTAATTGTTCTTGCCACTGGCAGTTCTCCTGCCAAGGAAACCTTTGGCCTTGCGACATTACGAGTTTGACCAATTCCTGCTAACTTACTTCTTGCCTTACGAGGAGTTTTTGATCCCTCTATATCCAGGCCTCTCTCTGTGTCGATATATACTTCCTTGATCCTCCACGACTTAAGGATGTCTATGATGTTTTTACTTTTGATGAGGTTCTGCTCAATATAAAGGATTCCTCCATTCCAATCGCAATTGAAATCATGGACAAAAACTCCAATCTTGAGATCTTCTACTTTAACTTTTTTAATCATAATTACTTCAATTGCTCCGCCATGATGCCCATGGCCCTTGCCAGTTTTTCCCGTGTTGCCTTGCGGGCTTTGTGTGCGCCGGATTCGATCTGCGAAAGGGCCGCCTGAGTCATGTCGGCGCGCTTTGCTACTTCAGCCTGGGTGAGCCCAAAGTATTCACGCCAGGCGCGAAACGGTGTGAAATCGTCTTCAATAACGGCTCCTGCCACCTCATTGGGGATAAGCCCGGCGGTGATGTTTGTTTGTTTGACCCAACTGCCATACGGTATAACGACAAAGGCCGGCTTGCCGGCAGTGTCTTTGATGATCTGATAATCAGTATGTGTGTTCATTTCTTCTCTTAACCTTATGGATAGATACGACCTTCACAGCTCCGTCAAACTCAAAAAATATGCGCCAGTCACCAATGCGAAGGCGATAACCGTACTCATGTTTCATCAGGCGCTTGACATTCCGGCAATCGGGAAAATCCGTCAATTACTTCGCCTCTCTGTATATATGCTTTCTCGTCGGCGCATCTTTAATCTTCCTCAACTGCCTGAATGCCTTTTCGGTCCAGTGAATGGTGTTAATAGAGAATATATAAGATCAATATAAGATAAACTCAAGGATGGTTTTCCAAGATCATATTGCGGTTACACTCTGCGGGGTCGTCAATCACTTGCCTCTCTCGCGAGCTGCAAAAGCGATAGGGCGTTCACTTCGCCTTGAGCTTCAGCAAGAAAGAGCTATCTCCACAGCTTCTCAAAACGCGCGCGCCCCTGCCGCATCGATGCGATCGGGCTTGCCGCTCAGGAGTTTTCAAGAAGCTTCACAACGCCGTGGCATCGTTTTTCGACCGCCAAGGTCAAGGCGGTGTGGCCGTGCTTGGTCTTTACGCTTGGGTCTGCACCTTTGGTCAGCAACAGGGCCACGATGCCTTCATGGTCATTCATGGCGGCGAGGCTTAGTGGTGTACATCCATCGTGTTCGCGAACATTAACGGAAGCTCCGTTGTTCAACAGCAGCTCAACTATCCGGCTCTCCCATCTTTGGCGGCATCACTCAGCCTGGTTGATCCCCTTTTAGTCGAAGCGTTGACGTCCGCCCCATGGGCAATCAACAACTCAAGAATCTCTTTATTGCCGCACATCATCAGTGCGCTGTAGCCACCTTCGTCCCGGACATTGACGTCGGCCTTGTTCTCCAGAAGAAACTTGACCATCCCGACATTCCCGCGCCCTGCGGCAATCATCAAGGGCGTATTGCTTCTCCAGGGGGAATCGTCCTGCGAGCCTCAACAGATATCCCGCTCTTCAGGAAGGCTTTAATTTCCCCGGTTGCGGTACCATCGATGAGCGCATCGAACAAGGTCTTCGGAACGAAGGTGAAGATGGCCTTGACCTTCTGCTTGTAAGATAATCAAATTTTAGCATACTGCAGAATCGTGGCGCGGTATTGCCAGGGCTTCTTGCCCATTCCCAGAAAGCCCTGGCTGCCTTTTTTCAACAGTTGAACCTCGCTGACTATCTGGTCGCCACCTGTCGTAAATTTCCCGGCCCGCCTTGCCGCCGGGGCATCGTCGTGAAGATCGACATTCAGATCAATCGTGCGTTGATCCGGGTCAGTCACATTGGTATGGCGGGTTATCGCTGCCCCTGGCGGAACCCGCTTTTCCAATGCCGCAAACGCCTCTTCCACCGTGCGTCCCGTCCCTGCGATGATTTTGCAATCATACTGAAGAATCTTCTCTGAAACCTCTTTGAATCCATTGGGAAGCTGAGACTTTGCCATCGCCCTCACCTCCTCAAGGGAGTCTGCTTCAAGCATAATCTCGTTCTCCATGGCATTTTCCTTTCTTTAGATCCTAAAACCCTACCACCGACGATGTTCCCGATAACATCCTTCGAGGCACTCCTGTTCACGTTCTCGGGCCCAGGCCGCGCAGCGGCGATGGTGAGGGTGGCCAGGTTCATAACATTCCTGCAGGCGTTCTTCATAATGTCTACGGCAATGGCGCACACAACGATGCTCTCCCTCCGCTACCACTATGCGAGAGGAGTCCGGCTGAGACGACTTTTGCATATCAGCCGCCTTCATGCCGGTCATTGCGGCGGTATCAGAGTTGTCCGGCGTAACCGTCTGGCCGGCGTTAGACAGAGACGGCAAGATCAGAAGCAGTAACAGTACGGCAGAATTAAGCAGAATTGTAGTGAAAAATGTCTTGGTCATTTTTGTTCCTCCTTCAAGTTTTCCAATATGATACTTCCCGGAACCTATCTCTCACGTATCAAAAGACCATAAGTGCGGTGAAAGTTCAAAGAAATATTTAGGGAAAATATGGCATTACTCTTTTGCAGCGACAACGGCAGGAGACGATTTGAATTATCTTGTCTGATGTTAAGCTGTTGGGTAAAAAAAGGAGGGCCGGCTGCATGGCCCTGCTTTGGTGTATTTGTCCGTTATAGCGAAAAGGAAATCAGGCCTTCTTTCTCCTGCATGCTCCTATAAATCCAAACAGGCCCATTCCGACAAGAAGCGTGGGGGTTGGTTCTGGGACTGGTGCGGCAGTAACTGAAAAATTTTTTAATATTGCGATCTTGAAATCTCTTTCATACGCTGGTCCGTCAGTACAGTGTCTCCGTAGACCTCGATCTCCATCTCCTGTCTCCACTCCATAGCCATCCGGAAGGCCAACTTTTCACCATACTTGTTGATGGAAATTTTCCGTGTCTTTCTCTTGTTGGGCGTAACAGGTATATAGCAATGATAATACGAAGCGGACCGGCACAGTCCGGTGACACCAGTGCTGTTGGTCGAGCGGAGCCCTTTGCTGAAACGTCTGCCTCTGGCATAAGGCAGGTCGTGCAGCCTGAGCTGGTGTTCTCTTTCTGTCCGGGCCGACTGGAGTGCCTCGTCGGCTGATCCATACCGGCTGTCACGAAAGAACATATCGCAGAGCAGCTCCTTTTGCATTTCGATTCGCAGCAGCCAGCCATGGCCTGCATCGAGATCATCGATGCGATAGATATACTTTCCCGCCGTCTTCTGAAGATTTCTCTTTCGTTGCGCCAATTCCCTCTGTGTGTTTTGACGGTGTTCCGCTGCAGCTAATTTCAGTAATTGCCTGATACTTTCAGCTTCACGCGTGCTTTTTTCATGCCAGACGTTTCTCTGAATCAACTGTTCAGGGATAACGGAATACCCGTGTATTTTCAGCTCATTATCCCGCCGCCATTGAATAGCAAGCCTCAAGGCCTCATCTCTGCCGTATCTGGCAGTAGAAAATTTCTTCGAAGATCTCCTGCCCGAATCATTGACGATATAGCAATGACAAAATCTGTCTGTAACTGCCACTCCCGTGATTCCGGTCTTGTTGCTTTTTTTAACCTGCTTGGGTAACATTTTCATAATGTGCTCCAGTGTTCCTGGGCTCCAGAAGAGCTTGAGATTCAATCAATCCGCTTCATCCTTCCCTTTATGCTTTCCGGGCTTACGCAACAGGTTCTTGAGGTCTGCGAAAGGGGTGTGGGTGGCGGTCGGTGTCTTTTCCGCATCTGCATCCTGGGTGGGCAGCCATTCGGCGTCCAGGGAACGGGAGTGCTCGTTGTCGTGGCAGTAGATGCACAACAGCTCCCAGTTGCTGCCGTCGGGCGGATTGTTCCGGAAATTATGATCCTTGTGATGAACCGTCAACTCCCGCAGTTTTTTGCCGGTAAAATCACGGCCGCATTTTCCACAGACCCACGGGAGGATCTTCAGCGCCTGCTCCCGGTATTCGATTTTTTTCATACTCTTTTCTCAGTGTCAAGATCTCAATGGTGCATGGTTTTCAGTTCTCGACCAGCTCGACCCGCCGGTTCTTGGCCCTGCCCTCTTCCGATTTATTGGAGGCGACCGGGCAGGCAAACGATACGCCTGCGGCTGTGAGACGGCTCCTGTCAATGCCCTGCTGCACAACCAAGGCCTGCACAACGGCACCGGCGCGCTGCTGCGACAGATCCATATTGAAGGCCAGGGCCCCGACATTGTCAGTATGGCCGACAACCAGGAGTTTCAGTTTCGGATCCTCTTTCAAGAGCCGGGCGATCTGTTCCAGAGTCGGCTGGGATTCGGGCTTCAAGTCGGACTTGTTGGTGTCGAAATAGATCCCGTAGAGGGCGATGCTGCCGGTGGCCGAGATCTTTTTGGCCATTTCGTCGGCCTTGACCGTGACCATCTTCTGTTCGCGCTGTTTGGGCACGATGATATCAACGACGGCGACGGTCCGCCCGGCAAGGGCATCGCAGTAGAGTTCCTTTTTTAACGTAAAGGCCAGGATGGATACATGGGCTCCCGTTTCATTCAGCATCCCGACCACATAGCGCTGGTCGGAGATATGCGATTGCTGCGCACAGGAACCATTGGACCAGTTCTCGTCTTTAATCTGCTCAGATGGACGAAGAAACATCGACAGGCTCATCTCGCCGCCGCCGCCGGAACTGCTCCGTGAAGAATCTCCGCCGCACTCTTCTGCTTTACATTCATAGAGGGTCTCTCCGCCCTTCTCCTTTATTTCCTGCTGGTAATTGCGCACAACTTCCAGAGGCGAGACATTTTCCGGAAGAAGGTAGACCAACCGGGTGTAGGCCCCTTCGAGGTCTTTTTTTTGTTTCGGAGCGTAAAAGTCGTTATTGTGGGTATCTCTTTTCCCTTCCACCCGTTCCAGCACAGACAGAGGAAGGGTGAATTCATTGTAGTCCTTATGGTCAAAGGAAACGATAAGCGCTCCCTTATAGCGCCCCAGAAGCGGGCTGTCTTTGCTTCCCTTCACATCCGCCGTTGGAATCACCGCATTCGCAAGGCCGCTGGCTGCGGTCGCGAGCACCAAAAAAAGCCCCATCAACAGTCTGAATATCATCTTCCCCTCCATTTATCTGCACATGTCGTTTTCATAAACTGAACCCCGATGATCCACCCATCGCGGTTTGCTCTCGTTTTCTTTCCTCATATTGCCTAGCGGAAGGCCTCACTTCTTCCTGGTATCAGCTCCCGACCTTTGATAGTATGATACAAACAGATGCAGGGCAACGTTTATTTTCTCTGAACGCTGTCCGTTCTTGACCGTACATACTCTCTCAAGACCACGAGGAATTCATATCCGAAAGCCGCCATGGACAGAAAAAAAATTCTGGTAGTCGACAACAACAAGGTCATGATCAAGCTGATGACCGCCTTTCTGGAAAGGGAAGGACACGAGGTCGTCAGCGCAGAGGATGCCTTTTCCGCTCTCGATGTCTTGAAAGAATTCACCCCGCAGATCATTTATGTCGATCTGGTCATGCCGAAGATCGGAGGCGAATGTCTCTGTAAAATATTCCGGAACATCCACAACTTGGCCACTTGTTACATTGTCATAGTATCCGCTGCGGCAGTGGAGCAGGAGATCGATTTTATCCGGATGGGGGCCAACGCCTGCATCGCCAAAGGTCCATTCAGCCGGATGTGCGAGCATATTCAGGAAACGATTGCCGAGTCGGCGGCACCCTTGCCTGAAGCTGCCAACCCGAAAATCCGGGGCACCGAAAACCTCCATGCACGGCAGATCACCAAAGACCTGCTCCTGGCAAACAGGCACCTGCAGATTATCCAGGAAAGCATGTCCCAGGGGGTCATCGAACTTGCCGGGAAACGGGTGGTTTACGCCAATCCGGCGGCGCTCTTTCTTCTCCAGATCAGCCAGGAGAACCTCGTCGGCTCTTATCTCAACGAAGTTCTCGATCCGGCCGCCTGGGAAAGACTGGCTCCGATCATCGAAAACTGCCCTCTCGATGTATCCCCCGAGGCGGAAAATCCGCTTTTACATATCCATGACCGGCATATCGTTCCCCAGTGCATGAAGACACAGAAAGACAGCACCGGCAGGATCGTTCTGCTGACCGACATCACCGAGCGGAAACGAATGGAGACGATTGTCGAGGCCACGAATCTGAACGAAAATCTCGGCTACATCTTCTCCGGGATACGTCATGAAATCGGCAATCCGGTCAATTCGATCAAAATGGCCTTAACCGTCCTGAACAAGAATATCCAGACCTATGACAGGGCCACCGTCGCTGAATTCGTCGATCGATCCCTGCAGGAGGTTCTCCGGATCGAATATCTTCTGAAGGCCTTGAAAAATTTCAGCCTTTTTGAAAGCCCGGATCTGAAAAAAATACGTCTCGATCATTTTATGGATAATTTCATCCCCCTGGTGCAGGACGATCTCAAAAACAGGGCGATCGATCTGAGAATCATCATCGGCCACGGGGTGGAGTGGGTCTACACCGACAGCCGCGCCCTCCACCATATTCTTTTGAACCTGCTGACCAATGCCGCCGATGCCGTCGAAGGGAAAGAATCCCCCCGGATCATCATCAGTATCTCCAGATCCCCGTCCTTGGTGAAGATCAAGGTAGACGACAACGGCAGCGGCATTTCCGAATCGGATCGGAAACACCTCTTTAAGCCGTTTTTCACCTCAAAGGTCAAGGGAACCGGACTGGGGCTGGTCATAGTGAAAAAAATGCTCCTGAAGATGAACGGCGCCATCTCCCTCGAGAGCGATACCCATTTCGGGACTACCGTCACCATTACCCTGCCCGAGGACGAATAAATGAGCCGCAACCTGCCCGGAACCCTCCTGATCATTGACGACGACCGGCTGTTCTGCGATTCCGTCCGCGCCTTTTTTGCCGACTCCGATATGGAGGTTTTCTCAGCCCACAGCATAGGTGAGGGACGACGTCTCTGTGCTGAAAAAAAAGTCGACGTGGTCCTTCTCGACCAGAAACTGCCGGACGGTCTCGGTGTCGAGCTCTGCACATCGATCCTGGCCGCCAATGACCAGGCGAAAATCATCTTTATCACCGCCTATCCGACCTTCGATAATGCGGTCAAAGCCGTTCGCAACGGAGCCTACGATTACCTGGCCAAGCCTGTAGATACCGAAGAGTTGAAGCTGAGCGTCGAACAGGCCTTCCGGACCCTGGAGCTTGAGAGGGTCGAACAGATCCATGAGTATGCCAGCAGGCGGGATAATGCCGAGACGGTTCTTGTCGGGGCCGATGGCGGCTTGCAGGAGGTGCAGCGGCTGATCCGATTATCCGCGACCAGCGATGCACCCGCGCTCATCACCGGAGAAACGGGAACCGGTAAGAATGTTGTCGCCAAATCCATCCACTATCTGCAGGCGGAAAACAGAGGGCCGTTTGTCGGGATCAACTGCGCCGCCCTGCCGGAAAACCTGATCGAGGCGGAGCTTTTCGGATACGAGAAAGGGGCCTTCACCGGGGCCGCAACAGCCCGACAAGGGATCTTCGAGATGGCCGAGGGCGGGACGCTTTTCCTCGATGAAATCGGTGACCTGCCTCTCCATCTGCAATCCAAACTCCTGGGTGTCCTCGACGATAAGATGCTGAAAAGACTCGGCGGCCAATCGCTGCGGAAGGTGGACGTCCGCATTATTGCCGCCACCAATATCAACCTGGAAGAGGCCATCCGGCAAAAGCGATTTCGCGAGGATCTTTATTACCGGCTCAGTGTCCTCAGAATCCATATTCCTCCATTGCGTGGCCGCAAAAACGATATCGCCGCTCTCTGCAGGCATTTTCTCCTGAAGATCGCCCGGCAACCCGTGCCGGAACTGCCGGCAGCGGAAATCAAACAGATGGAGGACTACAACTGGCCGGGCAACGTTCGTGAGCTGAAAAATATTATTGAACGTTCCGTCATGTTGCAAAAGGATGGTGTGATCCTTCCTTCGGAACTTCTGGAAGGCACCTGTTCTCCTGTTCCTGATCTCATGGAGGCAAGCCAAGAAGGAAAAACACCGGCCACCCTCGCGGAGATCGAACGGCAGCATATCGGCATGGTCTTGCGCCAAATGGAAAATAACCATACCCGCACCGCCGAGGTCCTCGGGATATCACGCTCCACCCTGATCAGAAAACTTAAAGCTACCGAATCGAGCCGGGTAGTGCAAAATGCGACACTGTCCTGAAACAGGACACCCGAAATCCTTCACCCCGACGAACCCTCCCGCACTCCACCCGACAAGTACCTGATTCATCACGACTCTTTTTTTGTCTGTTTTCCGGCATGATTTATGCTTTTTGGATATTGAGACGAGTGTCCATTTCCAGCACAGGCAAACGATCATGAAAAATATCCTGATAGTCGACGATGAAACCAGACTGCTCCAAAGCATTGGGGCCGGTCTGCAGGTTTATCGCAATATATTCAAAGTGTTCACAGCCGCAAACGGCAAGGAAGCGGTCAATATCCTGAATACGACCGGAATCGATCTGGTCGTCACGGATCTGAAGATGCCGGAAATGGATGGCTTTGAACTGCTTGCCTATATCCATGGGAAATTTCCGTTCCTGCCGGCCATCGTGATGACCGCTTTCAGCACACCGGACATTGAACAAAAACTTATAAACGGCAACAGCATTAAACTCCTGGAAAAGCCCATTGATTTTGATGACCTTGCCAATGCCATTTCCGAGGCCCTGGAACGGGATGCCAAGGAAGGATCTCTCACCGGTATCTCGCTTGCAAACTTCCTCCAACTGCTGGAGATGGAGCAGAAAACATGCCTGCTGGAGGTGACATCCTACGAGAGTCAGGGATTTATTTATTTCCACCAGGGAGAACTGTACGCCGCCATATCCGGGGAGGAAAAGGGAGAGGAGGCAGTTTATAAAATGCTGCTTCTGGAAGATGTCCTCATCACCTTTAAAAAACAGCCCATGAAAAAGATTAAGCGATTGATCTTCAAGCCCCTCTTTTCCCTTCTGATGGAAGGATTGAAGCGTAAAGATGAAATGCCTCAAACCGAGGAAAAGGAATCTCTTCCCCAGGAACTGGGAGATGGGCCTGCAGACCGCTCGGATACACCACAGGAAAGAATAGACAGCCCTGGAGTACTTTCTCAGGACGACGAAAAAGCAGCCGGGAGTTTTACTTCCGCAACGAATCCCCCTCTACAAGGAGACGGAAAAATGGCACAAATAGATGAAATACTTGGTAAATTAAAAGAAGTTGAAGGTTTTATGGCCGTTGGAGTTTTCACACCAAACGGCGAAATGGCAGCCCAGGTCAACAATTCCAGCATAAAACTGGCCGAGGTAGGATCGCTTGCCAACGACGTCCTGCTCAAGGCGCAGAAGGCGACAGGCCTGATGGATGTGGGAAGGGGACAAATCGTCCATATCGAAGCACCAAAAGCCCATATCTTTGCCCGCTGTCTCAATGAAAACGCCGACTTTTCCGCCACCGAAGCCGGTAAGGCGCACGTGCATATTGTCCTGTTGATCGAAAAAGACGGCAATCTGGCCATGGCCAAGATCAAACTCGGATCGGTCATTCAGGAAGTCGCGGTTGCCTTCCGCTAGGCAAAGCGCCGGTTTCAGGTTGCGGCATCTTCTGTCAGGAGATAGATTCGGATAAAGAGGGAAGCCCTGCCTTCCAGGCTCTCCCTCTTCCGGCTGATATCTGCTCTTTCAAGGCAGGACCATGTTCTGTTATACTGGGAGAATGAAATCTCCATGGCGCTTCCAGGATATTATCGATCTCGAATATTTCCTCCATCAGGATAAAGGGCGGACCTCGCCCTCGGAACTGCTGGGAATCCAGGAACGGGACCGGCAAATCTATCTGGATATCATCGCCTCAAAATCCGGCGGGGGTGAAGCGCCGAACCGCGATCTTCTGCTCGGAGGGTGGCTGCAGGCACGCAGGGAAGAGGAGGAGGCAGAGAGTAACAGCCTTCTGCCGGGCAGACTTACCGTAGAGATCTATGCGAAACTCCGGCTTCTCTTCCCGGCACTCGGAATCCTTGTTGGTCTGGGGGCGGGCCTGTCTTTTTTCACCTATACCGGCACGGCCCCGCTGAACGTCTTCCATTACCTTGCAGCCTTTGTCTTCCTCCAGCTGGCGATCCTTGGCCTTCTCGCCTGCTCCTTGCTTGTCCGGATGAGAAAACCCTCTCAGCCCCCATCCCTTACAGCCGGTCTCCTTATCGGGCTCTTTCAGACCGTAGCCAGACGGCTCCTCGCCGGGATCTCTGCAGAAAAAAGGAACAGTTTTCAGGCAACACTCGGAATCATTAAAGGGAAACAACACTATTCCTCTCTGTTCTTCTGGCCGGTCTTTCTTCTCGTCCAGCTCTTTGCTATCGGCTTCAATGCCGGACTGCTGGCCATCACGCTCTATAAGGTGGCCTCAACCGACATCGCCTTCGGCTGGCAATCCACCATCCAATTCAGTGCCGAGGCAATCTTCCATTTCGTCCGGGTCCTGGCCCTGCCCTGGTCCTGGTGCGTGAGCCCTGCACTCGCCTATCCGTCTCCGGCAGAGGTCGAAGGAAGCCGGATCATCCTGAAGGACGGTATCTATCATCTTGCCACCCTCAATTTAATCTCATGGTGGCCGTTTCTCTGTTTCGCCCTGCTGACCTACGGCCTGCTGCCGCGGATCCTTCTCCTGCTGCTGGCCGTGTCCAGGCAAACGAGGGGTCTTGCAAAACTGCAGCTCGATCAGGCCGTGTTCGACCGGCTTCTGGTCAGAATGCAGACCCCGCGTCTCTCCACCCAGGCGGAACCGGAAGGACGGAAGGGGCAGGATGCACCTGGACCGGAGCACCTGGTCGAAGAGGATGTAGGCGCCACCCGGACAGGTGTGCTGGTCTTCATCCCGGACGACATCTTCGACCGGTGTCCGGATACCGAACTCAACCGGATCCTCGCCCTGGGTGGAAATTTCCTCGTAAAAAAAATCCGATTCGCCGAAGATTATGCATCCGACCGGCAGATACTTGCCGATCTCGCCGCCTCGGAGAGAAAAAATGCCATCCTGATCCTGATGGAGGCCTGGATGCCGCCGATTACCGATTTCCTGGTCTTCCTGCGCGACCTGCGGCAGGTATCGGCCCGGACAACCGTCATCCGGATCGGCCTGATCGGCAGACCGGCGCCGGCAACCGTCTTCACCCCGGCCTCGCCCGGCGACATAAAGATCTGGCAACAGAAGACAGACAGCCTGGGTGATCCGTATCTATGCATAGAAAATCCGATCTCCATCCCCTGATGCCATGATCCCTGAATTTGCGATAATCGGCCATCCGAACGAGGGCAAATCCTCGGTGCTCTCCACCCTGGCTGAGGACGACTCCGTCCGGGTCAGCCCGACGCCCGGCGAGACCACGGAATGCCGGACCTTTCCGGTGCTGATAGACGGCGTCGAGATCCTCCGCTTCACCGATACGCCCGGCTTCCAGAATCCCCGCCGGGTCCTGCACGAGCTGCAGGCCTTCGCCGGCCGGGGCCCCGATACGATCCGCCTGTTCCGGGAGAGCTTCCTCACAGATCCTGAGCTGCGTGATGACTGCGAACTCCTCCTGCCGGTGGCCCGCGGGGCAGGCATCATCTATGTGGTCGACGGCTCCCGCCCGGTCCGCAATATCGACAGGGCCGAGATGGAGGTCCTCCGTCTGACCGGCAGGCCCCGGATGGCCGTGATCAACTGCAAAGGCGAAGAGACCGCCCACCTGGCCGACTGGAAGGATGCCTTCCGCAAGACCTTTAACTCCAACCGGGTCTTCAACGCCCACAGGGCGACCTACGCAGAGAGGATTTTGCTGCTGGAGGCCTTGAAGAGCATCGACCAGGACTGGCAGGGACCGCTCGATCTGGTGGTGTCCGCCTTCAAGAAGGATTGGGCCGCCCGCAACGACCGGACTGCGGATATCATCCTGAATCTGCTTGCTGATTGCCTGTCCTTCAAGGTCATGGGCGAGATCCTCCCCGGTTGCGATGAAAATATGCTCCGCAAAAAGCTGCACGATGACTACACGAAGGCCATCCGCAAAAAGGAAACGCTGGCGCATCTGCAGATCCGCAGTCTCTTTAAACATAACATCTTCAACTACGACCTGCCTCCCTGCTCGATCCTGCACGAGGATCTCTTCAACGAAAAGACCTGGCAGTTTCTGGGACTTGGCAAACGACAGATGGCTGTCGCCGGGGCCTTAAGCGGAGCAGCGGTCGGGGCCGGGATCGACCTTGCGCATGTTGGTCTGAGCTTCGGCATCTTCACCACGCTGGGCGGGGCCATCGGTACGGTCGGGGCGCTTATGGGCGGCAGGAGCCTGTCGACGAAGACCAGGCTTCTCGGAGTCGGTCTGGGCAAAGAACAGGTGCAGGTCGGCCCCAATGACTCCGTCCAGTTCCTCCACATCCTCCTCGACCGCGTGCTGCTCTTTTACGCCCATATCATCAACTGGGCCCATGGACGGCGGGACTACCCCGAAAACCGCGCCGAGGTCGAAAGAACGGAGCCTTTTGCCCCCGGCATTCGCAGTGGTCATTGGTCAGCTGCCTCATTGAAGGTCTGCCGCGAGTATTTCCGGGCTCTCAGGGATGGCGATGACGGCAAAAGGGAGATTGCAGAAAAAAACCTGCTGAAAATCCTCACCGGCACTCTTCTGTCAATTTCCGAGAGTGACGACGGAGGTTAAGCCTATGATCAGGACAATTACCACCGAAAAAAAGCCGATCAAGCTGTGGCTGGACGATATTGAAGAAGGGGCGCTGACCCAGGCCAAGAATCTGGCGAATCTTCCTTTCACCTTCAAGCATGTTGCGATCATGCCCGATGCCCATCTCGGTTACGGGATGCCGATCGGCGGGGTTTTGGCCACCGAGGACGTAATTATCCCCAACGCCGTAGGTGTTGACATCGGCTGCGGCATGTGTGCGGTGCAGACGTCGCGTACCACTATTCGCCCCGAAGAACTGAAAAACATCATGGCGCTGATTCGCGGCGAGATCCCGGTCGGCTTCAAGCATCATCGCAAAGCCCAGGACAGCCGCCTGATGCCGCGACCTCCGGCAGGCCATACACTCTCCGGCCTGCCTTTAGTGGCAAGAGAGTACGAAAACGGCCTGACCCAGCTCGGCACCCTCGGCGGCGGCAATCACTTCATTGAGATCCAGAGAGGAGATGATGGCCATATCTGGATCATGATCCACTCCGGCAGCCGCAATATCGGTTTCCAGGTGGCCAATCATTACAACAAAGTAGCCATCGCACTGAATGCCAAATGGAAATCGGAGATCCCGCCCAAATGGCAGCTGGCCTTTCTGCCGCTGTCTTCCGAAACCGGCCAACGGTATCTTGCCGAGATGCAGTTCTGTGTCGACTTCGCACTGGCCAATCGCAAGCTGATGCTGGAGAGGATCCAGGAGATTTTTCTGGCCGTCGTCTCCCCGGTCTCCTTTGCGCCTCCGATCAATATCGCTCATAATTACGCAAGGCTAGAGCTCCATTTCCATAAGGATGTCCTTGTCCACCGCAAAGGGGCAACCAGCGCCCGGGACGGCGAAGTCGGCATCATCCCCGGTTCCCAGGGGACTAAAAGCACCATTGTCCGCGGCAAGGGCAACCGCGACAGTTTTGCCTCCTGTTCGCACGGCGCAGGCCGGATCATGGGCAGGAAGCAGGCCCAGCGCCAGCTTGACCTGCATGCCGAGATCAAAAAGCTGGATGCCCAGGGCATCATCCACGGGATCAGAGGCAAACGGGATCTGGACGAAGCCTCCGGCGCCTACAAGGACATTGACAAGGTCCTTGTAGCCCAGGCCGATCTGGTCGATGTCCTGGTTACCTTGCAGCCTTTAGCGGTGATTAAAGGCTGATCATTCCCCTCAGTTCATAAACCCATATCCCAAAAAATTCCGAGTATTATCGATATTTGAGCTTGTAAAAAATGATTCCAAAGACGCTCAAGGTTCTCAATCTCATAGGTTTGGTGAAGAGCCTTTAAAGAACTCATAGTCAATTCGAGGTCTTCAGGGCCCATCCATTTTTGAATGTGATTGAGTGGGTATCGACGCCGATTGGCAAGCAACAAGTTTCACTTACAACGATCTCGATCAAATTGTTACGGGTACGGACAAAGTCGGCCAGCAGAGAAATTTCGCCTATGATGTCAACGGTAATCTCATCGAGGAAAAGCTGCAGATCAGCAATACAGTCTGGGATAAAAAATCATGGCAGTACGATCTCTCGGACCGCCGCATCCAGGCCATGGATAATGCCTCCGCCACCACCCTCTACGAGTATGATCCTGCCGGGAACGTGGTTAAAACCACCAATCCTGACGGCTACAATCTGACCTTCGCCTACGATCAGGCCAACCGTGCCGTCAAGGCTAACGACCCGGAGGGGAACAGCGTCAACACCGTTCTGGATGTGAAGGGAAAGCCAAAGTCGGTGACCGACCCCAACCAGAATACCACGGGCTACAGCTACTGGGACACGAGCCGGAACGGTCTTCTTAAACGGGCAACCCTGCCTACGGTTTCCGGCTTCAGCCAGGGGCGGGCTGTCGAATACGATTACGACCCTGTCGGTAATGTAATATCGGAGAGCCGGATCGCAGGCGACGCTTCCCCTGCGCGGACGTCACTTTCCACCTACGATGAATTGAACCGGCCGGTGCGGGTGGTGGGAGCGGTCTATACGGATGCGACATGGGGCGATATCCGGCCGTTGACGCTCTATACCTACAATCTCCTTGGTTGCCTGACGGAGGTCCGGGCGGGGCGTACCGATACCACGGGGGTCAATACCGCTTCCGATGTCTCCGTAGCCCAGATGAGCTATGTCTATGACGATTTCGGCCGAAAGATCAAGGAGACAGATCCGCTCGGCAAGAGCACGCTGTTCACCTATAATCTCAGAAACGACCTCAAGACGTTGACCGACGCCAACAACCAGGTTACCATCTTCAGCTGGGGGTATGGCCACCTGATGCTGACGAAAACCAGCGCAGCGGGCAATGTGACCACCACGAGAAACCCGCTCGGACAACCGACCCATACCGAGACCAGGGACGCCGGCAACGCCAGTGTGCTGGTCGCCTACGACACCACCTATGACGCGGCGCACCGGCCCGTGACGGTTACCGACAGCCGGGGGCCTTCGCTGACCTCTGCCTATAGTCCCGGCGGTCTTCTGAAAAGCGTTCTCGACGGGCACGGCAACTCCACCAACTATCTCTACGATCCGGCGAACCGGCTGACGGGGATCTGGGCGCCGAACTTCGGCACCATCTCCTACCGCTACGATGCGGGCGGAAGAGTGCAGGAGAAATGGCTGCCCAACGGCGCGGGCACCCGTTATGTCTATAACACCGACAACAGCCTGAAGCAGCTGGTGAACCGGCAGAGTGCAACGAGTATCATCAGCCAGCACGACTACCTCTACGATGGTTTCGGCAACCGGAAAAGCACTGCCGAGAATATCGGGGGCACAACCATCAATTACACCTATGCCTACGACAATCTTAACCGTCTGGTGCAGGTGGTAAACGGCACCCCGGCCCAGCAGGAGAACTATACCTACGATCCGCTCGGCAACCGCACAAGCAAGACGGTGAACGCGACCACCCCGGTCACAAACGTGTATCTCTACGATGTAGCCAATCAGCTGCTGGAGACCCGGAGCGGCAGCCCTACCGGCACGATGCTGCAGGCCTTTGTCTATGACGCTGCCGGTAACATGACCAAGAAGGCCGAAGGGGGCACGGTCACCCGCACGGCCACGGACTGCACCGGCGACATGGTTTCAGCCCTCACCTACGATGCCTTGAACCGGCTTGCCCAGTTGGCCAGGACCGGTCTTGACACGGAACAATATGCTTACGATAACGCAGGACGGAGAATCCGAAAGACCGTCGGCGCAACCCCCACCAATTACCACTACAACGGCCCGGACATCTATGCCCAGTACGGCGCAGCCTTTACCACTCAGACGGCCATCTACACCCATGGCCCCGGCACCGATGATCCGATCCTGCGGCTGCCGGCCGGCGCCACGGCCAAGTATTTCCATCAGGACGGACTGGGCAGTATAGTCGCCCTCTCGACCGAGGAGGGCGCAACCAAGGCCACTCAGCGCTTCGATGCCTGGGGTAACAGGACGACCGGTTCCGGCACTATCCCGCCGTACGGCTATACCGGCCGGGAGTATGACGCAACCTGCTTGACATATTACAGGGCCAGGTATTATGATCCGTCTGTCGGAAGATTCACCCAGCGGGACCCGATCGGACTCCGGGGCGGGATTAATGCTTATGTGTATGTCGGAGACAACCCGGTCAATTACACAGATCCAAGTGGCAACGTTATGCTTTGGGACAATGTAATTGGCGCGGGGGTCGCAACCGCAGTCGATCTCTCTGCACAATACCTTCAGTCGAGGCTTGCAGACAAAACGTTCAAAGTCGATTGGACCCGGACAGCAGTGGCCGCTGGTGCCGGTTTTATTACCAGCGGTGCCAGTGCATTCTTGGGCGAGGGCGTAGCCAGTCTTGGCTTAGGAACCGTGAGCAGCTTGGCCTTGAGAACCGGTGGAAACGCATTGATCGGTGCGGGAGTGAATGTTGGGCAAACCGCAACGACAAACGCATTGGAAGGCAAAAACGGAGACCTGAAAGCGGCCGCAGGTTGGGGTGCCTTTTTGGGCGGTGCTGGCTCTGTTCTCGCCGATACAGTACCTGGTCTAAGCTCTGCAATCAATGATGTTAGATTGAATGGATTTAGTGCAGGTCAGAAAAATTTCCTCTACGAAATTGCTGATTTCAACGGTTGCAATGTTGGAGGTCCTTCACGCGCCTCGGTTTCTGTTGGCCAGCAAGCAGGTAATGTTGTCAGTGGTAGCACTGCGTTTACCGACAACGGAGAATCTGGCGCGAGCGGCCAGAACCTAACCACACTTAATCCGCCACCTCCTCCAAAACATTAACTGATGGATAGATCCGATTCATGAACGAGAAGAGAAAACTGATGCTGCGTATCTACCTTTTGACCTTGCTTCAATCTATGGTGCCAGGCGCTGGTATTGCAATTATAGTATTTATTGTGTCGTTATTTAAAACCGGTAACCATGCAGAGTTCCTAAGGTTATTTTCCTTAGATGTTTTCCTTATTATGTTAACACTTGGAATTCTACGGGTTATTTGGCTCTTTATTAAATTTCGCTTGAATCGATGAGAAGGAGTAGTCAGGGACGCTATTTGTCTACTGAAGTTTACCGTTTTTTAAAAACGTTGGTCGAGGGTCAGGCGGGATCGCCCGCGCACGGACATGGAAAATATTCTTTAAATTCAGCAAGATGCTGACGAAAAACAGCTATACGTAAGTATTTGAAATTACGCGATA